>URTM01000023.1 GCA_900550865.1 uncultured Dorea sp.
TATAATGTCGGACTTTTTTCTACCATTTCCTCATTATATCCAGGATTTATATTTACAAACCGAATCTTCAACTCTAAATCTAATTCTTCAGACTTACTTTCATAAGCATCGGATAAACGTAAAACACTTTGTTCCGGCATCTTGTCTGTTCCGTTATAGAATACTACAAATCTCGGTTCTGGTATCTTAATCAACTTCCGTCCATACAGATTATCCCCAAATACATACGCCATATAAACACAAGCCACATATGCCAGATTCCGTAATGGCATGTTAGGATTCGGCGTTGATTGATGTTCATATAAAACCAACTGTGTTCCCAATATAAATGACACATCATTCTTCATACCTAAATAAACTGCATTTTCCAACGTTGTTATAATCAGTTCGTCTGGATTATCGTACAAAGTTCCATTCATAGCGTTGTAAACTTCCAGTGCTACTTTGGGTTCCTTCAGCAACATTCGGAACACCCGGTCTTTGTACTCGCGATTTGGATATCCAAATACTTGCGCCATTTTCTTAAAGGCTTTCTCCATATTTTGTGAGATTCTTCTGTTGTCCGTTTTTCTGTCCCTTACTGCTTTCATACTTTTTGTCATTCAGTATCCTCCTTCTTCTGTGTTCGAAAGGACTCTCCTCCTGACTGTTTCTAAGTTTTCTAAGAATCCCTTCTGCTTGTTCATCGTGGTAATTCAAGCATTGAAAATTCCTAGAAAATATATTGAAAATAGAAATGGTACAAACCTTCAAGATCTTGGAAATATAATGCTTGAAAAGATTGTACCATAGTTGATATATCATGTCTAGATATTTTTTACAGATTAATATAGTCAGAATTGTAGCTAGACTTTGTATTTATAAATCTCCAGAAAAGCAAAAAAATTTCCCTGAATTGCACAAAAAAAGACCGCCCCTTTCGGAACGGCCTTTAAAATTCTGAAGTCTGAAATTATTTAAGGTTAACCTCTGCACCCTCAGCCTCAAGTTTAGCTTTGATGTCCTCAGCCTCTGCTTTGGAAACACCCTCTTTAACTACCTTTGGAGCTCCGTCTACTAACTCTTTAGCTTCTTTCAGTCCAAGACCTGTGATCTCACGAACTGCTTTGATAACTTTAACTTTAGCTGCACCAGCGGATACAAGCTCTACGTCGAACTCATCTTTCTCCTCTGCTGCTCCACCCTCTGCTCCAGCTGCTGCTACTACAACACCTGCTGCTGCGGATACGCCAAATTCTTCTTCACAAGCTTTTACAAGATCATTTAACTCTAATACAGATAACTCTTTGATAGCTTCAATAAATTCTTCTGTTGTTAACTTTGCCATTTTATTTTCCTCCATTTTTCTTATTTTCTTTTTGAAATAAAATTATTACGCTGCCATCAGCTTATTCAGCTGCTGGTGCCTCTGCAGCTTCTTCTGCTGCCGGAGCTGCTTCACAAGCATCTGCTCCACCTTTTTCTGCGATCTGATTAAGAACGCGTGCCAGGTTTGTGATAGGTGACTGTAAGCTTCCAAGTAATTTGGAAATAAGCTCGTCTCTTGAAGGGATCTTAGCAAGTTCATTTAATGCATCTGCATCATATAATGTTCCTTCAACCACACCTGCTTTTAATTCAAGGGCTTTTGCATTCTTTGCGAATTTGCAAAGGATTCTTGCTGGAGCTGTTGCATCATCTTTAGAAATTGCGATAGCGCTTGGTCCTTCTAAGTGCTCATCTAATGCTGCGAAATCAGTTCCTTCAAAAGCTCTCTTCATCATTGTGTTCTTACAAACTTTGTAGACAACGCCTGCTTCTCTTAACTGTTTACGCATCTCTGTATCTTCTGCAACAGTCAGTCCACGGTAGTCAACAAGGACAACGCTTGTTGCGTCTTTCACGTCCTCTGCAATAGCCTGTACAACTGGTTGTTTTAATTCAACTTTTGCCACGAATGGTGCACCTCCTTGTAGATTTGTAAGTTTACACCGCCGATAGATATAAATGTAAAAAAACCTCTATATCCAAAGACATAGAGGTTGATAAGTCATACTTTAGTATCGATCTTTCCTCGGTAGGCGTCCGCATAAAATGTGTTCTTACGCTCTTTCAAGCACCTACTGTCTTCGGCAGTCCTGTAGTAGATTATCATATACATACGTTATTGTCAAGAGGTTTTTTTATTTTTTCTATTTTTTTATTTTCCTACTATTTCACTCAGCAACACACATCTGCGAAACATACCACTGGCAGCTTCTCTTGGATACTTTAGTATAAAAAAACTCTGTATACAGCATCACATCTGTATACAGAGTTCTTTATTCATTATTATCTTGCGGATTAAACAAGCTTCATTGGGTTGATCTTTACACCAGGTCCCATTGTAGAAGTAAGTGTTACGCTCTTAAGGTACTGTCCCTTAACTGCTGCAGGTCTTACTTTGTTAATCGCATCAATAAGCGTCTGGAAGTTGTCTGTAAGCTGTTCTTCAGTAAAGCTTGCTTTACCTACTGGCACATGGATAATGTTTGTCTTATCAAGTCTGTACTCGATCTTACCAGCTTTGATTTCCTGGATAGCTTTTGTAACGTCCATTGTTACTGTACCAGCCTTCGGGTTTGGCATTAATCCCTTAGGTCCGAGTACACGTCCGAGACGTCCAACAACACCCATCATGTCTGGTGTAGCTACTACTACATCGAATTCAAACCAGTTTTCGTTCTGGATCTTAGGAATGAGTTCTTCTCCTCCTACGAAATCTGCTCCAGCTGCTTTTGCTTCTTCAGCCTTAGCATCTTTTGCAAATACAAGGATACGAACCTTTTTACCAGTTCCGTGTGGCAGAACTACTGCTCCACGAATCTGCTGGTCAGCGTGACGTCCGTCACATCCAGTTCTGATATGAGCTTCAATTGTCTCATCGAATTTTGCTGTTGCAGTCTTTTTAACTAATGATACTGCGTCTGCTACATCGTAGAGTGTTCCTCTGTCGATTGTCTTCGCAGCTTCAACGTATTTCTTTCCTCTTTTCATTCTATAAACCTCCTAGTGGTATTGGCGGGATAACCCTCCCACATTAATCTTCATCAATTATTCTGTTACAGTTACACCCATAGAGCGACATGTACCTTCTACCATGCTCATAGCGCTCTCGATTGTAGCAGCGTTCAGGTCTGGCATCTTTGTCTTAGCGATTTCCTCAACCTGAGCTTTTGTGATTGTAGCAACCTTTGTTTTGTTAGGTACACCTGAACCAGATTTGATGTTGCAGGCCTTTTTGATCAGAACTGCTGCCGGTGGTGTCTTTGTGATGAAGCTGAAACTTCTGTCATTGTAAACTGTGATAACTACAGGGATGATCATATCTCCCTGATCTGCAGTCTTAGCGTTGAACTGTTTTGTAAATTCAACGATGTTTACACCGTGCTGACCAAGAGCTGGTCCAACCGGTGGTGCCGGAGTAGCTTTGCCGGCTGGGATCTGTAATTTAATATAACCTTCTACTTTTTTTGCCATTTCAATTACCTCCTTGTGGTGATGGCGGGGAACATACAACGCCCCTCCCACTTACTGTTACATTTTCTTAACTTCTGCGAAACCAATTTCAACCGGGGTCTCGCGGCCGAAGAGCTCAACATTAATAGTAAGGCTCTGCTTCTGCATGTTGATAGACTGGATTACACCAACCGTATCTGCCCATGCTCCAGCGATTACCTGGACTGTGTCGCCCTCCTCGTAGTCCATGACTACTTCCTCTCTCTGGATTCCCAGAGGAGCCATCTCCGCATCTGTAAGCGGCACCGGCTTAGATCCAGGTCCGACAAATCCTGTCACACCTCTTGTATTACGAACAACGTACCATGTATCATCGTTCATAATCATGTGTATCAACACATAGCCTGGAAACATCTTCTTCTGAGATACTTTCTGGACTCCGTTCTTCATCTCAACAACGTCTTCCAGCGGTACTCTTACTTCAAGGATCTGATCCTCAAGATGTCTGTTCTCGATTGTCTTATCAATGTTGGCTTTTACTTTGTTCTCGTACCCTGAATAGGTATGAACTACGTACCATTTTGCCTCTGACATAATCTCACCTTTCTTGTCCGTTTTGAGTTATTTAATTAATAAATCTACTCCGTACTGGGCGAAAAAATCAACAAGTGCGATAATCGCTCCCAGGACCACGGATACAGAAACAACCGCTGCCGTCTCTTTTGCAACTGTCATCTTGTCTGGCCATACGATCTTCTTGAACTCTCTGTTCAGACCTTTGAACCAGCTCTCTTTCTGAGTTTTCTTACTACTCATCGACATTCACTCCTTCTTGCGGCGATTATTTTGTCTCTTTGTGCAATGTGTGTTTCTTACAGAATCTGCAGTACTTCTTGGTTTCCATACGTTCTGGATGAGATTTCTTATCCTTTGTCATGTTGTAGTTACGCTGCTTGCATTCTGTACACTCCAATGTGATTCTTGTACGCACAACTTCCACCTCGCTTTATATTCTTAGTTAACGTGTTTCGTGGCAGCTTGCGATGCTGCCCGATTTTAGGCATAAAAAAAAAGCCTACTTCCATTCGCCCGAATATCGTATCATATCCGGGATTAAAAAGCAAGCTTTTTCCTATATTATTTACAATTTTTTTACTGTGATTCTCTGTACCAGATATTTCCCGGATTGACTGACCGCAGCTGATAATTTCCATTCTTATATACAAATTCAGCACTCATCAGCGAGCTTCCGTCCGCACTTTCTTCTACAGTACCTGTTCCTGACACAGACTGATTCTCAGTCTTCTTTTCTTTTTTATAAGTAACTTTATAATCATAAGACAGCGTACCTCTGACTACTCCGGTTACGCCGCTGATCACATATTTTTCTTCATAATTATCAAGTGTTACCTCTCCGGTGGTATAACCGTCTCCGGAAGTAAGCTGTTCCTTCAGATCATTATAGAATTCTTTATTCTCCTTCTCGTAAGAAGAATTCTTCTCGAACAGTCCCGCTACTTCTGAAAATGATTTTCCTTTCTTCGCAGCTTTCACATATGTTTTCAGGATTTTCTGCATCTTCCTGTCAAGTGTCTTCTTTCCGTTGTCTGAGATCTGCATCTTGGAGATCGTCGCATTTCCTTTGTCTGATGCCTGGAATTCAGAGTGATATGTCTGAAACCACGGAACTTTCACCTTGATCTTATGTTTTCCTTCAAACAGCGATATTTTATACTGTTCCAGATTATCAGAATCCGCTTTTACCTTATATTCCTCCGTAAGCTCTGTACCGTCGATCCAGGCTTTTGAACCCGCCGGAAGATAAAGATTAAAATCATTCGCGATCATCTGATCTGAGGACACTTTCCAGTCTGTAAAAAACAGGAGTTTCCGGCTCTTCTGCTTTTGCACAATAAGTGTCTCTGTCTTTTCTTTTTTCTCTTCCGTCTTATATGTAACGGTAAATGCACGCTGTTTTCCACCGGATTCTACTTCTGTCTGACGGTTTTCTTTTGTCTCCTTTATCCTGTAATCTGAGATTCCCGTAACCGCATTTTTCTTCATATAAGTTACGTATTCATCCTGTGTTGCATATCCGTCTCCCGGAAGGTCCGACAGACGGCCTGTCTTCTTCCAGTTTTCCTGTATGTACGCCTTACAATAACGTTCCGCCACCGCTTCCGGACGGCCGTGATATCCTTCTATGATACAAAATGCAGCGAATACAAATACCCCTGCTGCGATTCTCTTAACAGCTTTCTTCTGAGCAGCTGTCAGATCTGACCACGAACGCTTTTCCCGGATGAATCTCGGCACACGGCTTGGATCTTTGCCTTCTTTTTCGCGTTTTATCTTCTTTTCTTTGCGCTTTCTTTCCCACGACTGAAGGATTTCTTCATATGCATCTTCTTCCGGGACATCTTCATAATCCTTTTTCTTCTTGACGAAATCGCCGATATCCCCGGTGAACATACGTGTCGGCTCATCTGCCTCTTCTTTGCTGTCCTCTCCGATCATTCTGGTCGGCTCATCCACAGATTCTCCTGCAGAATCTTCTTTTTCTTTCAGATCCTTTTCTCTCAGTTTGATCTTTCTGTGAAGTTCCTGTTCCAGTTCTTCTCTTGTCACTTCTTCGATCATGCGGCCGAGATTGTCAGGAATCGTGAGCTGTCTTTTCAACCCATCTTCCTCTTCATCATGAAGGCTCTCATTTTCCTTCCAATCTTCCAATATGCTTTCCGGTATCTTTTCTGCGATATTTTCCGTATGATCCTCCGTTATTTTTTCTGTTATATTCTCTGTTATATTCTCTGTAATGTTTTCTGTTATTTTTTCTGTTGGATCTTCTTTTAACTTATCCTCTTCCCGTTCCGGTTCGAATAATTTCTTTGCTTCATCGATCACTTTCTCCGACTCTTCTGCAATCTCCCGATCGGAGAATTCTACCTTCGGGGCTTCTTTCAGCCCTTCCAGATCACTATATAATGTTTCCTCTTTTGATTCGGGAAGACGCATTCCGCAATAATTACAGAAGCGGGCATCGTCTGGATTGTTAGTCTTGCAATTCGGGCATTGACGCATAAGCATTCCTCCTTTTCAAATCACAGCTGCAGTAACGTCTGTCTGCAGATTATAACATTTTCTTTCTTTTAAATATAATAATACAAGTAATCATGACCACAATGCTTAAGATAATGACTCCCGGATATCCATGTCTTAGTTCCGGCATATTGTGAAAGTTCATTCCATACCAGCTTGTGATGAGGGTCAGCGGGAAGAAAATGGTCGATATTACCGTCAGGAACTGCATATTGTTGTTCTGCTGGGCATCTACCTGCGCCTTATAGGCATCTCTTACCTGCTGGGCATATTCCAGAAGCTGTGATGCCTTGCTCATCAGTCTGTCCGCACGGTCTGAGATAACACCGAAGTATTTCACCTGTTTCTTCGCAAAAAAACCATTTTCATTCTCTTCCAGCTGTTTTCCCATGTCCATGATCTCATCATAATAGCTTCGAAGCGTCAGTAATTCACGGCGGATCGGCATGATCGCATTCTGGAATCCCTGGATCTTTCCATCCATGACATCTTCTTCCAGATCCATGATCCGTTTCTCATAATGTCCCAGTAATTCCAGGTCACGGCTTATGAACTCCAGCATGAAATTATAGATGAATTTTTCTTTTGATTTTCCCTGTCTCGTCTTCTTTCTCTTAATCCTGCGGATCAGTCGGTAAGAAAAGTCATCGTCATCCACGATCACGATATGGTGACGGTTGATGAAGAATAAGATCCGATATCGTTCTCCCAGAATATCCAGAAGCTTCGGAATACAAAGCGAGCCTGCCAGACATTCCTGCTGGGTCTCCATCTTACAAAATCCCACATCTTTCAGATTGATCTCTCCCTCGTACTGCATTTCGGCCTGCTCCAGGCAGTCCCTGGCCGTCTGTGACGTCGCCAGAAATATGGATGGTCTGTCCTTATCCATAGTCTCTTCCTGATATTCCTGCAGCGTTTCTCCTAATACGTATCTCATGCCTTCACCATCCTCATTTGTTCATCCTGTTTTTCTTCTTGCATTATAGCACTAACTTGGAATTCTAGCACATATTCTCCTGGCAGTTTTTCAAAATCCGGTAAATCTTATGTAAAATCTTGTCGAAATACGGCATACCTGCCGCCGGCATCTCATCACGGATACTTTGGTATATAAAAAAATCCGGCGGATTTTAAATACATATAAAATCCCCGGATTTTCATTTCTAGAACAATCCTGTAATTCTTCCTTCGTCATCTACGTCAATTCTCTCTGCTGCCGGAACCTTCGGAAGTCCTGGCATCGTCATGATATCTCCCGTCAGGGCTACGATGAATCCTGCTCCTGCAGAGACTTTCAGGTTACGGACTGTAATATCGAAGTCTGTCGGTGCTCCCAGTTTCTTCGGATCATCAGTCAGGCTGTACTGTGTCTTTGCCATACAGATCGGTGCATTGCCGAATCCAAGATCGGTCAGCTGTTTTGCCTGTTTCTGGGCTGCTGCCGTAAGTACCGCTTTATTACCGCCATAGATCTTCTGCACGATCTGGTTCAGTTTATCTTCGATTGTTCCTTCCAGTTCATAAGCATAGTGGAAATCACTTGGTTCGTCGCAGAGGCGTACGACTTCTTCCGCAAGCTTCAGACCGCCTTCGCCGCCTTTTGCCCATACTTCGGAAAGTGCCACGTTGACTCCGACTTCTTTACATTTCTCTTCTACCAGATCCAGCTCGGCTTTGGTATCTGTCGGGAATGCATTAATTGCAACGACACATGGAAGTCCGTATACATTCTTGATATTATCCACATGCTTCATTAAGTTCGGGATACCCTTTTCCAGCGCTTCCAGATTCTCTTCATTCAGATCCGGTTTTGCAACACCGCCATTATATTTAAGAGCTCTTACGGTTGCCACGATCACGACTGCGTCCGGTCTGATTCCTGCCATACGGCATTTGATATCCAGGAATTTCTCTGCTCCCAAGTCTTCTCCGAATCCTGCTTCTGTGATGGCATAGTCCGCAAGCTTCATTGCCATTCTGGTTGCAGTCAGAGAGTTACAGCCGTGTGCGATATTGGCAAATGGTCCGCCGTGTACGATCGCCGGTGTATGCTCCAGTGTCTGTACCAGGTTCGGTTTTAATGCATCTTTCAGCAGTGCGCACATCGCGCCTTCTGCATGCAGGTCATGTGCCGTTACCGGTTTCTGATCTGCGATCTTACCATAAGTATAACCAACGATGATCTTTCCAAGTCTTTCTTTCAGATCTGCGATATTCTTTGACAGACAGAGGATTGCCATGATCTCAGAAGCAACGGTGATATCATATCCGTCTTCTCTCGGCACACCATTGACTCTTCCGCCAAGTCCGTCTGTGACGAAACGAAGCTGACGATCATTCATATCGACACATCTCTTCCATACAATTTTTCTTGGATCGATGTTCAGTTCATTTCCCTGATAGATGTGGTTGTCGATCATGGCTGCCAGTAAGTTGTTCGCAGCTCCGATTGCATGAAAATCTCCTGTAAAATGAAGGTTGATATCTTCCATCGGCACAACCTGTGCATATCCGCCGCCGGCTGCCCCGCCCTTCATACCGAATACCGGTCCGAGGGATGGCTCACGAAGTGCTACCATAGGCTTCTTTCCCATTCTCTGCAGGGCATCTGCAAGACCTACCGTGGTAGTCGTCTTACCCTCTCCTGCCGGTGTCGGATTGATCGCTGTCACAAGAATCAGCTTTCCGTCTTCTTTCTCAGATTTCTTTAAAAAGTTATAGTCAATCTTTGCTTTATATTTTCCATACTGTTCCAGATATTCTTCTGGAATTCCTGCTCTTTCTGCCACCTTTGCGATAGGCTCCATGGTACATTCCTGTGCGATCTCAATATCTGTTTTCATCATTCATTTCCTCCTGATCGTATGTTGTTCTCGTATATCTTCTTTCTTCCAGTCCTTTTCATACATCACACTCTGATGCTTCTTTCAAATGCATAACGATGTAAAAAAGGACAACACTCATCCCCTTCGGGATAAATGCTGCCCAGACGGTCGGCTCTTAACAAGTATCTGATTCCCCTGTGGTACTCCACATTATCCGTCAGTCATCAGATCTTCTCTTTGTCTTTTACTATATTATAAGGATGCAGAATTGTCAATCCGGAAAATTCACCCGGATCATCGTAACACAGCCGTTATTTTTCCGCTTTTTTATAACCGTAGATTCTTTTCCCATATGATATTCTCTTCCCAGCGCCCGCATAATGCTTCTTGAGATCACATCCACAATGATGAATCCAAATGCAATTCCAAGGCATGTTTCCAGCAGTACAAGTGCATGCTCTGCTGCCAGCGGAAAGTTCCTGCTGACTACACCATACATCAGATAATACAGTCTCGCTCCCGGCATCAATGGAAAGACAGATGCTGTCAGGAAGACCGTGGACGGCGCATGATTGACTCTCGACATGACAAATGCATAGCCTGCCACAAAACAGGATGCAGCTACTATTGCAAAAAAATTATTCGGATACCATGCATACATCAGTAAATAGATTCCCCATGTCAGGAACGCTCCGACACTGGAATACAATATCTTCTTCCCCCGTATCTTGAACCAGCTTGCATAACCGGTGCATCCTATCGTACAGGAGATCAGCTGGATCACAGTATTATTGTTCACATCGAACCCTTCCGCCGATATATTTCCCATCAGCATCATTGCAAGAGCGATACCGAACGCAATACCAAATGCACCGAGCATCGAATTCATTACTTCCAGCGCTCCTGAGATAAAGTTCCTCTGCATCACATCACGTATCCCATTGATCACGCCAAGCGCACTGACTAACAGCATGATAATCCCTATCATGATACGATCCGGATGATCTCCCAGTCCGATCCTGGCAGCACTGATGATCACAACTTCCGACAAAAATGCCAGAATCAGATTATAGATCATCGGATTGCCCTCCCGCTTACCAAGCCATCTGCCTAACAGAACGATCATCAGGCAGACAATAAATGCAACAACTGCATCCTGCATATCTCCGCCGAAGAATACGGTAAATGCCGTTCCACCTGTAATCTGTGCGATCCCTGTGATCAGTTCACTCTGATCCGGTCGTGCCATTACTTTTTTATAGCGCCGGACCAGCTCTTTGTCATCCGGATTATATGCACAGACATACCGTGACAGAGCATTCAGATAATTCAGTCTGTCGTAATCTGCCCCTGTAGACGCTATATGCCTGATCTGTGTGAGAATCTCACCTTCCGGCGACTCCACTGTCACCTGTATATTACTTGGAATCACATATACATCATATTTTACAAAACCGTAGCTCTTATACATACGGTACAGGCTGTCTTCCACGCGGAAGATCTCTGCCCCGCACTGTAACATTGCTTCTCCTATATTCAAGATTCCCTGTACTAACTTTTCATAATTCATAGATTTTAATTATTATTTCTTTCCACCGATCAGAGGAAGGTTTAATGCACTCTTACCTATATGATATTCTCTCTTCAGCGCATGCATGATACTTCTGGATGCCACATCTACGATGATGAATCCGAATGCAATCGCAAGACAGGTTGCCAGAAGAATAATCGTCTCATCAAAGACAAGCTGCGGGTCCTGACTGACACATCCATACATTACATAGTACAGATTCGGTCCCGGAATCAGCGGGAATACCGATGCTGTCAGGAAGATCGTTGAAGGTGCTTTATTTACTCTGGACATGATAAATGCATAAAACGCAACGAATACTGCAGCAATCATCGTTGCCAGAAAGTTACTTGGTCTCACAGCATATACCGCAACATAGATCGCCCATGTAAAAAATGCTCCGATGCTGTTATACCATACCTGTTTTCCACGGATCTTGAACCATAAAGCGAATCCCGTACACGCAACCGTGCAGGAGAGCAGCTGGATCGGTACACTGTGATTCAGAATAAAATGATCGGAATATCCCTCATGGAATAATATGATCGCCAGACCAATTCCAAATGCAATTCCCGCTGCTCCAAGGAACGAATTCATAATATTAATGAATCCGGAAATGAAGTCTCTCTGAAGAAGATCCCTGATTCCGTTCGTTGTACTCAGTCCACTGATCAGAAGCATGACGATACCGATCATAATACGGTCCGGATGTTCTGCAATTCCCATCTTCAAAGCCCCGATAATAATCACTTCTGATATAAACGCAAGAATACCATTGTAAACCAGTAAGTTGCTTTCACGCTTCGCAAGCCAGTCACCGACTGCAACGATCATCACCGATACTATAAATGCAATGACCGCATCCCGGAGGTTGCACCCGAAAAATACAGCGAATCCTGTTCCACCCATGATTCCTGCCGCATATCTTGTAATACGCTTCTGTGGCTCTCGGTTGATAACTTCCAGATATTTCTCACGCATCTCATTTTCATCCGGTGTATGCTGACAGACATATCTGCACAGATTATTCAGATAATCCAGCTGGTCAAAATTCGGTTCCGATGACTCGATATGCCGGATCTGCGTAATGATCTCACCTTCCGGTGTCTCTACCGTCACCTGTATATTACTCGGAATGACAAATACATCCGATCTCTTAAATCCATAGCTTCTGCACATGCGGTAAAAGCTGTCTTCCAGTCGGAAATTCTCTGCACCACTTTGAAGCATCGCTTCTCCGATGTCCAGGATTCCCTGTACAATCTTGTTATAATTCATCTTTTTTACCCCTTGTTCTCTTCATAAAATTTCCATTTTCTAAATCTAACATTTGAATCATATCATGGATTTTCTATAAGTCAACATAATTATTGTAAAATGTAATAACAGTTTGTAATACCCGTCTTAGAAGCTCTTATGTTTTACTATTCGCCTGCTCCTGGAACCTCAGACAGTTCTCCTGTCATCGAATCCATAATAAAGCCATATATCTTAATATCTTTCGGTATCAATGGATGATTATGCAGTGCAAATACCGTATCTTCCACCGACTGCTCCACACTGTCGAATCCGGCAAGCCAGCCTTCCAGATCAATTCCGCTGTTACGGATAATATCCATATGTTTTTTCTCAACACCGCGTTCTTCCAGGTCTTGTAATAATACCTTAGGATCCATCCCCTGCACACCACAGTCTGTGTGACCGATCACCATCACCTCTTCTACACCAAGTTCCAGAATACCTACCAGCAGACTTCTTACTACACTCCCGTACGGATGTGTGATCACGCCACCGGCATTCTTGATCATCTTGACATCCCCGTTCTTTAATCCGAGTGCTACCGGAAGCAGGCTGGTAAGTCTGGTATCCATACATGTAAGAATAGCAATCTTTTTGTCCGGATATTTGCTTGTCACATAAGGCTCATATGCTTTTTCTTCTACGAATTTTCTGTTGTATTCCAGGATTTCTTCTGTCATGGTCATCTCTCCTTTTGTATTTGAGCTATATTTTACACCCGGAATCTGAAAAGCAGGAAAGATTTTTCTTATAATTTATTAAGAAAACTTTCCCTCTTTATCTTTTTATTATATGATAATTTTACATCCGCATGAAAGCAACTCTATACATATATACAGAAAGGAAACACTATGTCTGATTACTATATTTCTCAAATTGCATATTCGGATAAAACCGCAATCCAGGGTGTCACTTCCCTTCTTCAGGCGGAGGGAATCCGCCTGGATGCCAATCTTGATTATACCTGCGGTATGTATGATGAAGAGATGAACATCATTGCTACAGGAAGCTGCTTTGGCAACACACTGCGCTGCCTTGCCGTAAGTTCTGCCCACCAGGGTGAAGGACTTATGAACCAGATCATCTCACATCTGATCAAAGTACAGTTTGACCGTGGGAATACACACCTGTTCCTCTATACCAAATGTTCTTCCGCCAAATTCTTCGGTGACCTCGGGTTCTACGAAATTGCAAGAATCGACGGACAGATTGTATTCATGGAAAACAGACGGACCGGATTTGAAAATTATCTAAAGAAACTGGAACATCCACAAAGCGCCTTCACAACAGATCAAAAGATTGCAGCTCTAGTCATGAACGCCAACCCGTTCACCCTCGGCCACCAGTATCTGGTAGAAAAAGCGGCCCACGAAAATGATCTTCTGCATCTTTTTATTGTAAGCGAAGATACAAGTCTTGTTCCGTTCAAGATCAGAAAACAACTTGTAATGGAAGGAACCGCACAGCTCGATAACATCTGTTATCATGACAGCGGCCCGTATATTATCAGTAATGCAACCTTCCCGAGTTATTTCCAGAAAGATGAAAATGCAGTCATCGAAAGCCATGCCCTGCTGGATCTGACAGTCTTCACCCAAATTGCCCGGACACTCGGTATCAACCGCCGTTACGTCGGCGAAGAACCAACCAGTCTGGTCACCGGAATCTATAACCAGATCATGTCTGAAAAACTGCCGGAAAATAACATTGAGTGCGTAATCGTCCCAAGAAAAACCGATGGTGAAAAAGCTATCAGCGCTTCCACCGTCCGTCAGGCAATCAAAGACAACGACATGGATACCCTGAAAAAACTCGTTCCGGAAAGCACATTACGGTATTTTGAAAGCGAGGAAGCAAATGAGGTTATCGCACGGATACGGCATGCAGAGAATGTGATACATTATTAAATCCTAATTAAATTCCAAATACAAGAGAGAAGGGACCGGTTCATACGAACTGGTCCCTTTTTGCAGAACATACCCTTAAGTCCTGCAATGGTAAAACTCTATGAGGAATAACAATATAATTGATAATGTCTATAATTTGATCACTCCAAGGATCAATCCGGATATCAGACAGATAATGCTGACACCCCAGATCCAGAAGAAACATCTCTTAATATGATCTTTGATCTCAACACCTGCAAGACCAATACCAAGGAAGGTTGCAGGTACCACAGGGCTGATGAATGTTGCACAGTTACGGCATACAACCATAACAATCGCAATGTGTGTTGCTTCGACTCCGAATTCTCCAGCGATGCTGATCAGGATCGGCATCAGTCCGAAGAAGAAGGAATCTGTGTCGAATAACAGTGTCAGCGGCACAGCCAGAATTCCGATAATAACAGGAAGGAATCTTCCCATGGACTGAGGAATCAGTCCGGCCAGTACATTAGCCATATGCATCATAATCTCTGACTGCTCCATAACACCTAAGAATACTCCGGCAGATAAAATGGTTGAAGCCATCATAATAGCAGGTCCAGAATGCGATTTAATAATCTTATTCTGAAGCTTTGCTCCAGGATAGTTAACAAATAATGCGATGACACAACCGATCATGAATACATAATAGGCTGGTACTTTCACAAAGATCAGACATGCAATTACAACCAGTGTCAGGATCAGGTTGAAGATAAAGTTCTGTGGTCTTGCCAGATCACTTTCTTTCATTCCCGCTTCTTCCTCTTCTTCCTGCATCTCAAGTGCAACTTTTGCCATCACTTCTTCTGTTCCTGCACCTCTGCGTTTCTCAATATTTCCCCAGATAAATGCAGTTGCAAGTGCAATTACAATACCCACGATCTGCATCGGAAGAATCTGTAACCATAATTTATTCGGCTCAACTCCAAGAACAGTTGCAGCTCTCATTGTCGGTCCGCCCCAAGGCAGAAGGTTCATAACACCCATGGCAGATACACAGATCAGCATCAGTGTTGTCGGTCTCATACCGAGCCTTTTGTAGACCGGAAGCATAGCCGGGACTGTGATCAGGAATGTAGCGGCACCTGCACCATCCAGATGTGCGATCATAGCGATCAGGCAGGTCATCACTGCAACTCCTATGACATTACTTCCTACTTTCTTCATCAATTTTCCGATGATCTTATCAAACATTCCCGCATCGGTCATAATTCCGAAAAACAACACCGAGAAAATAAACAGTGCAGCGGTTCCATGAACACCTTCTACACCAGCCTGGATGAATTCACCCATTTCTTTAATTGTAAATGTTTTCGTTGCCACGAGAATAGCCGTGGTCACTGTTGAGACACCGACGAATGCCAGTGCCGGAACCGTAACGTTCCTAAGAAGCAGAACAATAATTGTTATAACCGTTGCAAATCCAAGGACTGCAAGCATTGTTTCATTCATTTCTTCTTCCATCCTTTCCTTTGTACTTTTTCGTTATCCTCTTGATGATATAAGTATAAAAAAAGAACCTTACATACTTAAGATTTTCATCTTACAGTCTGTTAAGGTTCCTCTTTAAATCCATTAAGAAACTGTTCTTTTTTACGAACATTTTCCGGATATACCGGCAGCTACATCTCTCTTGCTGCTTCCAGCAGCGTTGTTACCGACACCGGTTTTTCTACATATCCATCAATGATATCCCGCCTCTTTGCCTCCGCAATCTCACGTGTGATATGACTCACCATCAGGATCTTCTTCATATCCGGATACTTGCCCTGCACGGACATACAGAAATCAATCCCACCGATTCCTTCCATACTTTCATCTACGAACAATACATCCGCACCCTTCGTCTTCAAATCGTCCAGCAAATCTTTTTTATTTGTAAATATCCGGATTTCGACACCCAGTTTGGAAAAATTCTTCTGAAGCAGCTTCAATACCTTTACATTATCATCTGCTGCCACGATCCGGATATTCTGTGCCTCTTCTGCCTTTGCAAACTCCATATCCACATTCTTCTCCATAACCGGAAGCAGAATATGGAAGGTACTGCCAATTCCCTTTTCACTCTCCGCATAAATGTATCCTTTATGAGATATAACAATCTGTTCTGCCAGTGCCAGACCAAGACCGGTACCTTCCCCTCCCTTTTTCGTTGTAAAGAACGGGTTGAAAATCTGGCGCAGCGTCTCACTGTCCATACCACATCCATTATCCCGAATCTGGATATGAATATAATGCTCCCACGTATCATTCAGATGCTTCTTAATTTCCTCATCCATCTTCTGATACGCCATCTCATTTCCACTGATCTGAATCTTCCCCTCCGTCTTCTCTTCATTTTTTCTTCCTTCATTCTTCTTTCCGATCGCATGGACCGCATTGACGCAGATATTCAGGAACACCTGCTGGATCTGCGTTGCATTTCCCAGAATACTCTGGTCTGAAAGTGTAATCTGATTCTCTATCCGGATACCTGACGGACATACAGAATCTGCCATCTTCACAGCCCTTCTTAACATCTGCGCTGCCGGTACCTCTTTATATACTGTCTCGACATTCTTACGGCTGAGTGTTGAAATCTGACGTACCACATCCCCGGCTTTTTCCGAAGCTTCATAAATCTCTGCAGCATTATCATATGCTTCCGAATCTTCCGGAAGTTCCATCATCAGAATCTCCGCATACCCCATGATCGGAGTCAGAAAGTTATTGAATTCGTGCGCAATTCCACCTGTCATGGTCCCCATGATCTGTAATCTCTGCTGATGTGCGATCGTTTCTTCGTTCTGATGCACCTCCTCTAACAGCGCATTTAATTCTTTCAGATAAGTATTTTCTGCTTCTACCTGCTTCCTCTGATGGAATAGCTTCATTGCAAGAAAGAATACTAACATACACACTGCAAGAATCCCTGTAAATAAGAATAACAATCCGGTAAATCCTTCCCGGATCGGTTGGTAGAAATCGGTATAGTCTGTCACACTGCTGATCACGAGAAAATCATTCCCTATCTTCGCCGGCGCATACACACTGATCTTCTTTACCCTCGGGAGATCCTCCTTCGTCCACCAGTAAGAATAGTACACCGATACTCCTTCTTTTCCTTTTTTCTGATCTTCGATCATCTTCTCCAGGCTGGAAAAATCAAGCTCCGGGTACATCTCCTTTCTGCCTGCGATCACATCGATTCCCCACTGTTCATTATCCGGATGCATAAGGATCCTTCCATCCGAGGACTTGATCACAATATAACCGTTACTTCCGATCTTAATATCCGAAATAATCTTGTTATAATATTTCTCTTCATTTACAACCAGACAGAGATTGCTCCCGTCAGCCATGACTTTCTTGACTACCAGATATCTTTCCTGTTTTGAACCTTCCCCTTTCATCTGGTACATACTTTTTTCGTCATCCATCTGTGCGATCTTGATCTCATCATTATATCTCTTGCCGGATATACTTCCAAGAAATGTCCCATCCGGCTTCTCCCAGAAAATATCTTCCACGAAAACTTCTTTTTTCTCTATATAACTTTGAAAAACCTCTTTTGCATCTTCTGAATCTTTCATACCGTCAAAAAAGTCCAGGTCATCTTCATATTGCTGTATCGAAGATACTATATTTTTACTCAGGATCCGGGTAGTGATTTTCAGCTGATTGATCTGATTGTCCATCAGCGTGTCCCGGTAATCTTTCCATATATGTATTCCAAATACAGAAAAAACAACCAATAGAAGCACCGCCCCGATGATCCATTTTTTTCTCATTTTCCCAGATTGTTTCTGTTCCTGCATCCTCTGTGTCCACTCCTTATTCTTTTCTTATTCTTTCTGCATACCATATCAGATTGACTTCAATATAGAATAATATTATAATGTTTTCATATGATTGTATAGCCTTTTCAGAAGGTTTTAACAGGTTTTAAGGAGGTTCCTGAAATGGCTGATAAAGTACTGATTGTAGATGACGATCCTGCTATCTGCAAATTATTAGAGAAAGTTATGAAGAGTAATGAGCTTGATCCTACGATCGCAATGTCCGGTCAGGAGGCTCTGGACACCATAAAAAATCACACATTTGATATCATCTTAATGGATGTTATGCTCGGCGATATGGAAGGCTTCGAAGTGATCAAGAAGATCCGCAGCCAGGGGATCAGCACGCCGGTCATGATCGTCAGCGGAAGAAATGAAGATTATGATTCCCTGTACGGTCTTTCCCTCGGTGCCGATGACTACATTACCAAGCCTTTCCGTCCTCTGGTTCTCGGAGCCAAAGTAAAAGCGCTGATCCGCAGAAACAAGAATCTGGTTCTGGACAGTTCCGACATACTGGAAGCCGGTCCGTTCAGTTATGATTCTTCTACGATGCGATTCTATAAAAATGGGGAAGAGCTGATTCTTTCTGCCAAAGAAAGTGCACTTCTTCTTCTCTTCCTGAAACACCCGCAGCAGGTATTTACCAAAGATATGATCTATGAACATGTCTGGGGCAATACGGTTGCCATTGATGACAATGCGATCATGGTCTACATCAATCGTCTGCGCGGAAAGATTGAAGAAAATAAACAAAGCCCGCAGCATATCATTACGATCCGCGGGCTTGGCTACAGGTTTATTCCTTAAACCTTGTCTTATACATACATCTTTTGATGTACCCAGGAGCCCGTTCCGGATATCAGCCGGAAAAGGCTCCTGTATTTTTTTATTCTCGATAAGCAAATCACATAAAATTGAACATTTCTGTTCTTCCGTCTAATATCATACGTTTTCTCCCTCTTCAACCAGAGAATCAAGAAAAATCGCTGTTGCAAGGATATCTGCACAGCCTCCCGCACTGATATTTCTCTGTATAAAGGACTGATCCATCTGAAGTAATATCTGTATGGCGTCTTTCTGATAGGCACCTCCTGCATCCAGAAACATTTCTGCTTCTTTGTGAACATTTTCCAATACTTCCGGACAAGTCCTTGAAAGAATGTTGGAATCCTGCACCTGACTCATCAATGTCATGAGTACCTGGAGTTTCACAAGATTCCAGTCTCTTTCCTCTTTCTTCCCCTGCTGCAATACCGGAAGGGCAGCTTCTGTGACGGAAGGGTATCCCAGAAGTGCTTCTCCTCTGATGCCTGCTGTTCCATAAGCCTGCAGGTTCTTTATCCCGTTTGTCTGAAATCTTTCCATCCGTTCTTCTGCTTCTGACGGCGAAACCAGCCGCAGAATCTCTTCTCTTAAGATTTCTGCTGTCATGAGCTGTTCCATATACACAAGCTCCCTGACAGTTATACTTTTTCCTTCTTTTTTCAGTCTTCCGGCTGCTGCACAGAAGATGCCAAGAGTGAAGACCAGTCCCTTGTGCGTATTCACGCCGCCGGTTGCCCGGTACATCTTTTGTTCCGCTGCGATCCCATAAGTTCTGATCTTCAGAAAAAGCTCACGGGGTGTCCCCTGGAAGGTCTCTCCTTCAAGAGCCATCCGCACAAACCAGGGGCAAAGTGCCGCAGCACTTCTTTCAAATGTATGCACATCCATATCGGTATGTGCGCCGGTCGTCGCAAGGTCTACGAGTCCCGGTTTCGGAGTGGTATAGACTTCTTCCAGAAGTGCACGGTATGCGAGCGCCCCGATGTGCTGCGCATCTTCCCTGCTGCCGTATTGGCTGACTGCTTCCATCTTTCCCACTCCTTTCATCTGCGTTTTGTATACCTTATGTCTTCTTTATTTAATCCTCTGAGAACTCAAATGGTTTTACTTCTCTTACAACGTCCATGATCGTACCGTCACGGCTCTCGATGATTCCTACGACTCTGTCACCGAATTCTACCTTCTGTGGTTCTCCTGCGATAGAGTAAGCAATGTCTCTTAACTCTTCGATCGTCTTGAATGGAAGATCCACGTCTTTCATTGCCTCGATCAGATCCTGTCTTCTCGGGTTGATGGCAATACCATAATCTGTTACGACTACGTCTACAGTCTCACCAGGTGTTGTAACGGTTGTTACATCTGTACAGATAGCCGGAATCCTTCCCTGAAGGAGTGGTGCGATAACGATAGAGCATTTTGCTCCTGCTGCAGTATCCGGATGTCCGCCCTGTGCTCCTGTCAGCATTCCGTCTGATCCCACAACTACGTTACAATTGAAGTGTACGTCTACTTCCAGTGCTGCGAGGATTACGAAGTCCAGTTTGTTTACAACTGCTCCCTTATTAAATGGGTTCGCATATTCTCCCGCACTGATTCGGAAATGTTTCAGGTTCTTTACAGATTCTACGGCTGCAAGGTCGAAGTCCTGTGTATCCAGAAGTACGTCTACCTGGTCGTTGATCAGAAGGTCACACATTGGTTTTGTTAAGCCGCCGACACCGAATCTCATACGGATATTTCTCTCTTTCATGATCTTGGCAAGTGAGATCGTAGATGCGATAGATGCACCGCCGACACCTGTCTGATAAGAGAATCCGTCCTTGAAATATGGTGTATTTACAACAAACTGTGTACAATAATCCGCCATCATCAGTTTTCTCATATCTGTAGTCGGTTTTGCTGCTCCTGTTGCAATCTTCTTCGGATCACCGATCTCATCTACAACTACGACATAATCCACCTTTGTCATGGAAATGTGAGCCGGGAAGTTCGGGAATGGAACCAGGCAGTCTGTGATCGCTACAACCTTATCTGCATGATAAGCATCAGCCATTGCATAAGAAAGCACACCACAGTCAGACTTTCCGCCGATACCACGACAGTTTCCATATTCATCTGCTGTCGGAGTTCCAACAAATGCGATATCGATCTGGGTCTCACCGCTTTCGATCGCACGGACACGTCCACCGTGAGAACGCATGATCGCAAGCCCTTTTAATTTTCCATGGGAAATAGCTTCTCCAATCGCTCCACGTACACCGGAAGACTCAATATTTGTAATGGTACCATCTTCAATGTACTCAACCAGCGGTGCATGTGCCTTACCAAGAGAACTTGCACAGATTGTGATATCTTTAATTCCCATATCATGGATCTCTTTCATGACCATATTTACAACATAGTCACCATCACGGAAATGATGATGGAAACTGATGGTCATTCCGTCTTTTATTCCACATTTTCCCAGCACGTCACGAATGTTATCCACAAGTTTGCTTCCATTGGAGTTGATAACACACTTTGTCATCGGTCCCTGTTTTCTATATTCATATCCATCAAAATGATGCGTCCCCTGAAATACTTCTTTTCCTGTAGCTTCCAGAATATCTTCCGGAATATCTCTTCCAACTGCATTAATCATCTTATAAATCCCCCTTGTACACGCCTGAGGCTTTTGCCAGACTGATCGTTCTCTTTGCGCCGTCGTAGAATGCAATATCGATCATCTTACCATCTACTGTAAACACACCGATTCCCTGTGCTTTCTTTTCATCAATCTCTTTTACAACCTTTTCTGCAAAAATGATATCTTTCTGTGTTGGTGTATAGATCTCATGTACAGTATTGATCTGTCTTGGATTGATGATGGATTTTCCGTCGAATCCCATAAGATGGATTGTCTCTACATCCTGACGGAACCCTTCCATGTTATCAAGGTCTGTGTATACAGTATCGAAGCACTGTACACCTGCTGCTCTCGCTGCGATCACAAGGTTCTGTCTTGCTCCCATAAGCTCGATACCAGTTCCTGTGATGTGTGTCTGTAAGTCTTTTGTATAATCTCCACCGGATAACGCAACTCCGAATAATCTGTCAGAAGCTTCACAGATCTCAAGAGCGTTCATCACACCTCTTGCTGATTCTACCGCTGCCATGATCAGGACACTTCCTTCCGGACGTCCGAACTCACGCTCTGCTCTTACGACTTCTTTTTCTACCAGTTTGACATCTTCTTCTGTCTCTGTCTTTGGAATACGGATCGCATCACAGCCGCCGGCTACCGAACAGCGGATGTCTTCCTTCCAGTAAGGAGAATCCAGACCATTGATACGTACAACACGTTCGCATCCTCTGTAATCAATGCTTCTCAGTGCATGGAACAGTGAGAATCTCGCTGCATCTTTCTGGTTCTCAGCTACTGCATCTTCCAGATCCAGCATAATCGAATCTGGTTTGTAAATATATGGATCTTTGATAAGTCCTGGCTTCTGGGCATTCAAAAACATCATGGTTCTTCTTAAACGTTTCTTATTTGGATTCATTATCTGATCGCACCTCCCCATGGCAGATTATCTAACTGTTTTACAGAACGGAAAATCGCTCCTTCTACTCTTGCCTTGATCGTACAGTCAAGTGCTCCTTTATCAACGATCGCAATCTTCACATCGTCTACCCCAAGATTCTCAAGTGTCTCAAGGACAACTTTACGGATCTGATTGCCATACTGATTGATTACTGCACTGTCTAATGACAGGTCGATCTTTCCTTCCCCGGCCTCTACCATTACCTGACAGTCACTGGATTCTAATGTTCCCGCTATTGCAGGTCTTTTGATCTCCATGTTTGTATCCTCCTCTTTCATTTATCTTGTGACTTTGTTTATCTCTTTATGGGGTTATCATAGACCTGGAACCTTACAGGAGAGAGAGGGGTTTTCTTAATATTTATTAAGGTACGCAAAAGGCCGCAGCCATGTAACAGCTGCAGCCTTTGTTTTTGTATATACATAGTATATACTATACATATTTATATTTCAATTATTCTTTATTTTCTTTTTCTGGAAAATCCACTGGTAAAATCTTATAATGATTACATAGAAAATAACATACCAAATCAATTTAAATATACACTTTTGATACGAAAGGAGTTCTTTCACCATGAACGGAATAAATGTAACTATCACAGATATGATGAACTGCCGCGACCGGCGTGTAAGCATCCAGAACGAACTGATCAGTAAATATGATAAACCAGTCCTGTCTTTTTGCATGAACATCCCAGGTCCGGTAAAAACCAACGAACAGATCCGGAAAGCTTTTGATTCCGGGAAAACGGAATTATTAAAAGCTCTTTCTGCTCACAATATAGCAATCCTTCACACCGAAGAATTCCATGAACCATCCGGTGATGAACTGATTATGGCATTAGACGCACCCGCCGAAGATATCAAGACGCTTGCTACTGAAATTGAAGAAAGCCATCCTCTCGGACGGCTCTTTGATATGGATGTCATTGGAACTGACGGTATGAAGTTATCCCGCGGCACCTACCGTAAATGCATCATCTGCGGATGCCAGGCACAGGAATGTGCACGGTCACGGAAGCATTCCCTGGAGGAATTGCAGGCAAAGATTGAGGAATTATTAAATCAGTTTTCTATTTAGTTCATCAGACTGGCTGCGGAAGTTAAGCAACTAAATAGCAACTCACTCCCGGTTCTTATTATAAATAAACATCCAAAGTGCCATCGCACATATAATTACATAACCAAGCACACTATACCGATCCGGCACCTGTCCGAACAGGAAGAATCCGAGGATTGTCGAAAAGATAATCTGCGAATAATCATAAATGGATATCTCTTTCGCAGGTGCATGATAATAAGCCGCCGTGATTCCGAACTGACCACCCGCAGCCGCAAGTCCCGCACCAAGAAGCGTCAGAATCTGCAATCCACTCATCGGATGGAAATCCAGGATCAGATATGGCAATGTAACCACGCAGGAGAATCCAGAGAAGAAGATCACTACCGAAGATCCTTTCTGCCCTCTCTGTCCCAGGATACGCACCATCGCATAAGCGATACCTGCACAGATTCCGCCGCACAGACCGATCAGGGAAGGTACCAGTGCCATATTCGTAAATGTCGGCTTGATCACAAACAGACTTCCGATGAATGCTCCTGCAACCGCGAGTCCCTGCGCCGGAGTCATCTTTTCTTTCAGTAATAAAAAGGAAAAGATAATAACGAAGAATGGCGACATCTTATTCAGCATTGACGCATCTGATAATACCAGATGATCCACCGCGTAGAAGTTACACAGGATACCTACCGTCCCAAATGTTGCACGCAGGATCATATACTTCAGATTGCCCTTTTCAATCTTAAATCCGTCTCCACTTCTTAAAATCATTACCAAAGCAATAAAAAAAGCGACCAGATTTCTGAAAAAACTCTTCTGTACCGAAGGCAGATCACCGGACAGCCTTACAAAAGCATTCATGAATGCGAATGACAGTGCTGATAATGTAATAAAAAATATTCCCTTGTATCTGGAATTCATAAACTTACACTTCCTTATGATTTATTGTTTCTATATCTTATGTTATGACATTTATCTTACCACGAAAAATTTTAACTGTGAATATATCCGACAGTTGGACTTGATTTTGTACAACCTGCTACAATTCTTTTACATTGTCGCATTCCCTCATAAACGCACCTATCTGCTGATAGAATTTCAACTACAGATATGTTAAAATATTTCAATGAAAGGAGAAAGGTAACATGAGACCCCTTGAGACATTTATCGAACAACGCAAAGAACGCTTCGTCAGAAACAGCCTGATGTCTGACGAATTTCTGGATTTTGTTAATAAAAATATGAAACCTATAGAGAAACAGATGTCCTATTATCAATGTGCCATCATGGAAGTGGAGACGAAATTCAAAGTATTGAATGAACAGTATTCTCTGGAATATGACCGCAATCCGATTGAGGATATCAAATCTCGTGTCAAATCCATGGAAAGTCTGATCAAAAAGATACGTAAAAAGGATATACCGCTCACCCTTTCTTCTATTGAAGAAAATATCCATGATATTGCCGGTGTCCGTGTCATCTGTTCTTTTCCGGATGATATCTATATGCTCGCAGACTGCCTGCTTTCTCAGGATGACATCACACTTCTTGAGAAAAAGGATTATATCAAGAATCCGAAACCGGGTGGATACCGCAGTCTTCATCTGATCGTCAGTGTACCAATCTTTTTACAGGACGGAAAACGTAACATGACTGTAGAAGTGCAGCTTCGTACGATTGCCATGGATTTCTGGGCAAGTCTGGAACATAAGCTGCGCTACAAAAAAGATATCCCGGCTGACAAGGTCAAATATCTGGAAGATGAGATGCTTGCCTGTGCACAGATCAGTGCCGATCTGGATATGCGGATGCAGAATGTCCGTGATGTAATTGCTGAGAATGCCACACCGGATGAGCGTCCTTCCTTATTGGAAGAAATATTATAAAACTTATAGAAAGGACATACTGAAATCATTTTTGCCACTATCCCGGCTGTATATGATTTCAATATGTCCTTTCATTTTGCTATTTCAGACTCTTATATACAATACTATTATCTTTACAGAATTCCCTTTCAGCATTCCATCACAGAAGATATTTTTCAATTGCTTTGGCAACTCCATCCTCATCATTTGATGCCGTGATATCATCTGCGGCAGCTTTTGCTTCCTCTACCGCACTTCCATTACATGTAATCACATATGGAATATCTAGCTCATTCAACTGATCCCACGGGAGACTGGTATAATCCCTTCCCGATGCAAGAATAATCGTAACTCCTTTTTCCTGTGCCTGTTTCATTGCCAGGATCGATGACGGAAGAATCTTCCCATCCGTACTAAATAATGTACCATCTATATCTAAGAACAATAATTTCATCTTTTTAGCCTCTTCTTGAGAATATGGCCATGAAGTCTGGGAATCCTGTACTTCATGACCATACGCATTATCTCTTTTTATAATTAATGTTGCTTTATCATTAATGTCACTTTATATCCGCTTTATTTTACGCTGTATACATACGCTCCATAAGGCTTCAGTGTCATCTCATGTGCAAATGTCTCCGGCGCATCCGCATAGTTGCTGATCACCAGTCTGCTCTCTTCTGCCTGTACTTTGTCATCTACATGATAAGTTTGGAAAATGCAACAAAAAAGCACTGTGAAATTTGGTAATATTTCACAACGCTTTACTACTACGATATTCTAAAGTGACCGACAATATCCGTCCTGTCCTGCAGGATATCTTCTTCATAATTCTTCTGATACGGATCATTGTGATGGATCACATACGGTACGCCTTCCGCATTCCGTCTGTCAGAAATCACTCCGATATGATTCTTAAACACTACAATATCGCCGCCCTGCCATTGTTCTATATCATTCACATCCGTGGTCAGGCTGATCGCTGTATGTTCAAAATATATTTTCAGGTTCTTTACTCTTCGGAAATCAATATTTTTATCCGGCTGATCGATATCATAATCTTTTGGATTCTTTCTGATATCTTCATCTACCAGTTCCCGCAGATCATATCCGCTTTTCTTAAGCGCATATCCGACAACATCTGTGCAGACACCATATCTGTCATTCGGATAACCGGTCTTATAATATCTGCTCTTGTAAACCGGGCGCTTCTTCACGTAAGCCAGTGCATTCTTCAAAATATCGGTCTGATCATCCGTACCGTCACCATCTTTATCTACACTGCTATGATACGATGTAATCTCTGTGCCACTATATTCATTCTTTGGCCGGTCTGTCTTCGTCAGTCCTACCACATCACGTTCTGCCAGAAATCCGCCAAGGGTCAGCCAGATGATAATAGCGATCGGAACTAATATCCGGAATTTCATCTTTCTTGTCTTATGATGAAATGCGATCATCCCTGCAAATGCTCCAAATGCTCCGCCCGCAAATGCAATGCCAAGCAAGGTTGCCTCTGGAATTCTCCACTGATGCCGTACCGCCTTTGTCTTATCCAGTCCATATAATAAAAAAGCAACAATATTTACTACTATCAGATAATACGATATCGGTGTTGCCGCCGTAAGTAATTTTGCCATCTTCCGCTCCCCTCCTTCGTATCTCCATTGTATCTTACCTTTGCTTCGCTTTCAATTAGAAAACGGATATAATTGTAAACTTGTAAAGAATCAATCCACATCCAATATCCGGAAATGATTCCGCTTCACTTCGATCAGCCCGTCTTTCTGCATTTTTCCCAATTCATTTGACATTGCCGAACGGTCCACGCCCAGATAATCGGCAAGCTGCTGCCTGTTATACGGAATATCGAACTCTTCTTTTCCACTCTCCATTGCCTGATAAGACAGATAAGACAGCAAACGCCCCCGGATTGTCTTCGACGAAGTGTGAAAGATACGTCTGGACAGACTCAGATTCTTCTGTGCCGATATCGCAAGCAGGTTCTGCACCAGATTCTGATGAAATTCACACGCATTCGGACACACTTTTAATATCTTTCTCACATCCAGGAATAATACTTCACAGTCCGACATCGCAATTACATTAACCATCAGCTTCTCATCGAGTGCACAGGCATATGTCTCTGCAAAGATCTGCCCTTCTTTTACATAATCCAGGACACTTCTGTTCCCCCAGATATCATCGTTTTCGATCAGGGCATTTCCTTTTAACATAACACCGATCGATGAGACTGTATCCCCGGTATGATAAATAATCTCGTCTTTCTGATATTTCTTTTTCTTGGCACTCAGACAATTCAACATAGAAGATACTTCTTCTTCCGTCGCTCCGGAAAATATTTTCGTCTTTGTTAATGCTTTTAAATTTACGCCTTCCATCTCTACTCCCCTCTACATCACGGTCTGATACAAGAGCACCATGAGTGGCATTGTCACAATGGATAACAATGTCGTCATAACATTGATCGCACTGGCATATTTCGAATCATTTCCATACACCTGACACATCTGCGTGATCGTTGAAGCAGACGGTGTGATCACCGCAAGGAATACAATCAACAGTAATTTCTTTCCATCCGGATGCATATTCACAAGTCCGCTTATCTTTAAAATTGCCAATGATATCACTGGTATCACGACCAGTCTCAGAAATGAAATAAAATACACTTTTACATTTTCGAATATATTCCTAAGATTCATCTCCGCGATCAGCATTCCCGTTACGATCATACTCGCCGGACCGATCATACTGCCCACAGAACTCAATGCCTGATCTACGATTTCCGGCAGTCTGATCTTTGTAAAGAATAATACGACTCCTGCAAATACCGAAATCATATTTACATTAAAGACAATCTTTTTCCAGTCCCACTTTCCTTCCCGGCTGATCATATTCTTGCCATGCGTCCACAAAAATACCAGTTGGACACTCATGAACACACAACCGTATAATACCCATTCCTTTCCCAGAATAAAAGTCACCAGCGGTACGATCAGATTGCCCGAATTCGAATAATAGATGGATGTTGCCTCTACTTCATTTAATTTCAATACCTTTCCGGCACCCCACACTGCTGCCAGTAATATAACCTGTAATAATACCGATGCGGCAAATACCAGCAAAAGTTCCTTCACCTTTTCACTTGTATAATCCACCTGAAATGCATTAATGATCACACATGGGATGACAAGATATAATACAATTTTAGAAATAACCTTACTGTCCTCCCCCTTTAATAATCCGGTCTTTACAATGATATATCCCATCAGGATCATAAGGAACAATTCTACGATCTGTTCCATTAAAAGTATACTGATTTCCATAATAATCTCTCTTTCCTTTTACAGTCCTACCGAAAATCATATACACTTTCCTGTTGATTGTCAATCTCGCAAAAGCCTGCCATTCTTCTATTAACTATACTTATATTGACATGTTATTTATCATTCATATATTGCTTCCTTCTATCTATAAGGCTATAATAGTATTTATAATATAAAACAGGCAGTGAAAAATACAGGGAGGAACTTGAGATGAAATACAAGAATATTATTTTTGACTTTGGAAATGTAATCGGAAAATTTAAAGGAGACTATATCCTTGGAAAATTTGCTTCTACACCGGAAGATTATGATATTCTTGCTGATGCCATCTTCAAAAACTGGGCAGCTTTAGATGCCGGAACCATCGACTATGACCAGAATGCCAAAGACACGATTGCAGAACTTCCGGATCGTCTGAAAGATACTGCCCGCGATTTCTTCGAGAACTGGTTCCAATATGTCGATCCGCTTCCTGAGACATGGGAGTTCATCAGAGAGTTAAAAGCCCGTGGCGTTCCGATCTACCTGCTTTCCAACGCCTCCACCCGATTTGCGGAACGTGCACTGGAAGATCATCCGATCCTGAAAGAATTCGATGGCATCGTCTTCTCCGCACCACTTAAGATGGCAAAACCGGGACATGACATCTATTATCACCTGTTCAATGCATACGACCTTCTGCCAGGGGAATGCTTCTTTATCGATGATACAGCGGAAAATGTGATCGCAAGTGAAGAACTTGGAATGGAGAGCATCTTATTTACGGGTGATATTGAAGCCGTTAAGAGAGCAATTGAATTTTAATGCAGAGAACTTGCCACCGGCAACTACTCTTGCATACTTTGGTATATAAAAAATCCCGGCATATTTCAGCCGTAAAAATATTCCTAAAACATCTTAACTGCAATGCCTGTTCCAGTCAAGAAAATCACCTGTTATTTCCTGCCAGATGCCATGTTTTTGAAAAAATACTTGATTTTGAGACAGGCATTATGTATAATCCATATTCGGACAAAAACATAAGATGATTTTGGTTTAATTGGAAACGACACAAGTGTATGCTTGATTAACGAACAACACAAGTGTCTTTTTTGTACCCATTTTTAAACATTTCATAAAAAAGGAGAACAAAAATTATGCCAAAAACTTTATTTCAAAATGTTATTTTCACACTGATGATGTCTTTTCTGATGGTTTACATCATGATCTGTTACAATATCTGCCTGAACGTGGGAGGAATGAGTAACGATGTATTCCTGATGGCTTTCGGCGAACTGAAAATCATGTGGCCGGTTGCCTTTGTTCTGGAATTTGTTTTCGTTGACAAACTCGCACATATGCTTGCCTTCCGTATCGTTACACCACAGGACAGACCAATCTTCATCACTCTTGCAATCTCTTCCATGATCGTATGCATTATGTGTCCTTGCATGAGTCTTGTTGCAACGATTCTGTTCAAGAACGCAGGAAGTAATGTGATCGCTATCTGGTGTCAGACAACATTCATGAACTTCCCGGTTGCTCTCTTCTGGCAGATCTTCTACTGCGGACCATTCATCCGTCTGATCTTCAGAAAGATGTTCCCTGAGAAGGAAAATGTTGCCGCTTCTGCTTTAACCGAATAAAAGCAATGCTATATTCAGCCCTGTTACAATCACAGCAATTCCCAGAAGCAAAAAATTCAAACGTCTGCTGTTCACATATTTCCCCATCACCTTTTTCGAAGAGGTCAGATATATCTGTGTGAAAATTGTAACCGGAAGCTGGACAGCAAGCAGCATCTGGGAATATACCAGACCTTCGAATGGCTGGCTGATAAACAGGATGATAACCACTGCCGGAATCATCGTCAGCAGGACTCCTCTTTTGGTTTCCTTTGTCTTAATATCATATGGCTGGTTAAAGATTCCGGAAAATATCGTTCCACCGGCCATTCCTGCAGTGATACTGGATGAGATACCCGCCAGCAAAAGTGCCAGTGCGAAGACAACCGTCGCCGCATTCCCCAACAAAGGCGACAGCATCTTTCCCGCAACAGCCAGATCATCAACCTGTTTTCCGCTTCCATTCTGATAAAGCGTCGCCGCTGCCATCAGGATCATGGCACTGTTGATCGCCCAGCCTATGATCATGGAAAATAGAGTATCTTTAAATTCATATGTCAACTGCTGCTCGATCACCTCATCATCTTCCAGATTCCACTGCCTGCTCTGTATGATCTCCGAATGCAAAAACAGATTATGCGGCATCACTACCGCACCTAATACACTTAAGATCACCGGCATACTTCCCGATGGAAACGAAGGTTTCACCCATCCGACCGCGGCTGCTCCCCAGTCGATCTTCGCAATCCCAATTTCGAATAAGAAAGAAAATCCAATCAATGATACAAATAATATGATCAGTTTTTCAATTCTCTTATATGCATTCGTAAATGCACAGAATAATACCAGCACCAGGATCAGCATACTTCCCAGTCTGACCGGTATATGGAACAGCATCTGTAATGCGATCGCACCACCAAGTATCTCTGCCATCGCCGTTGCTATTGCTGCAAGCATTGCCGTCAGAAGTATGAGGTCTTTTAACAGCCTTGGCATATATCTGCTTGCCGCCTCTGAAAGGCAAAGTCCTGTTGCAATTCCCAGATGTGCGGCATTATGCTGCAGTACGATCAGCATAAATGTAGATAATGTCACCATCCATAATAACTCATATCCGAAACCCGACCCTGCCGCAATATTCGATGCCCAGTTTCCCGGATCAATGAATCCAACCGTTACCAGAAGTCCCGGTCCCAGATAACGCAGGAAATTTAAAGTTTTATTTTTTGACGGATTTTTTAAACATTTATTCATATATGAAAGAACTCCTTTTGGTATAAATGAAGAATCCTGGTTAGTCTTATCTAACTAGGATTCTACTAAACGCATTTGTTCTTGTCAATTCATTATATGAATATCTTTTCTCAATTATACCTGTCCTGCAGGCTTTCTTCTGTTTCTATCTCTACCCTTTCTCATTCTCTGAGACCTGTGTCTGATAATCTCTCATCAATCCGCAGATCCGCCAGAAGCTTGATCCCAAGTGCCAGTCCCCAATATAAATTCATATTCATGGCAAAGGAAAATCCTTCCAATATCAGCTTCCACATTTTAGAATTTATATAACGGATCTGTTTTCCATGCGCCAGGTCTTTCAGGCATCTTCTTGCAAGTTCATCTTTTTTATATTTCTTCAGTAATGTTATCACTGCTTTCAGAGACTTTTTCTTCTCAACATACTCCATTTTTGCATCAAAAAATGCTGCAAATGCAATCGTATACCGTACCATTCCCAAATAGGCAGCGTTCCTGCTTTTCTTTACTTCTGCTTCCGTTCTATGTGCGATCTTCAGCCAGCATTCACAGGAATCCGGTTTGTATTGGTAAGATATAGACTCTTCATTGCTTCTATATACATAACCTGTATCATTGATAAATGCATAGCGTGCCTGTTTTATGTAACATTCCATATTGAACAGCTTGTCTTCCGCATAGGAACAATTATAAAACTGTATTTTCTGTCTTTTCAGAAAAGATGCCCTGTACGCTCTTCCCCAGACATAAGAAAGCGTTCCTGTTGAAAAGAATCCCTGAAAACGGAATTCTTCCGATTCCCTGTCTTCTTTTGAAAATGTCTCATGGCCCGCTGCCGGAAGCAGCTTTCCATCCCATAACCGCTCATAATTTCCGATTACAATATCCGCATTTTCTTTTTCCAACGCATTTATCCATTTTTTTATAATATCAGGATTCTTCAGGTAATCATCCGCATCCAGAAATATAATATATTCTCCTTCCGCTTCTTCCATTCCTCTGTTTCTTGCACATGCACATCCGGCTTTTTTTTCTTCATATACATGAATATTTTCATACTTCTTTTCATAGTTTCTGCAGATATCCATGCTATGATCACCGGACATATTCTCCACAAGAAGTATTTCCATCGGCTGATAGCTCTGCCCGATCACACTGTCGATCGCTTCTGCCAGATATTTTTCTGCATTATATACAGGAATAATTACCGATGCTTTCTTCTCAGCCCTAATATTTTCTCTACAATCTTTTTCAGAAGTTTCCATAATTCTTTCCATTCCTCAGTCCACCTGTAAATTACCAGCAACAATACATTTGGCAAAACTGCACATATAACAAGTCTGTATAACAGATTAAAGAACGCTCCGCCATCGTACACCCTGCAGCAATAATCCGTACATAACCATACCAGAAATATGATCAGAATATTACACAGATATCTAAAGAAAAATTTTCCGACCGGTCGTTTGAAGCAGTGCTTATACATAATATACGGCTCTACCCACGTTGTCGTTAAAAGAGTACTTGCAATGGTTCCGATAAATACTCCTGCAACACCACACTTCATTACCAGAACGATCGATATGATCAGATTCAATACAGCTTCTGCCACCGCTTTATATCTGTCATTCCAGAAAAATCCCATGGATTCTTTAAATACTGTCACCGCTCTTCTCATTCCGTTTATCAGAAAACTAATGCATAAAACCAGTACGATCTGCCATTCAAACAAATATTTTTTTCCAAATGCAAGTTCCACAAATGGATTCAACAGTTCAAACAGACAGATTGCTGCCACTCCATACATCCACTGTCCGATAAAAAACAGCTGCAAAAAAACTTTATGCACCTTGTCTGATTTTTCCATCACACCGAGATTTCCTATACTCGCTGCAATACTCTGAAACACCTGTTCCAATACCTGTCTCACCGAACCAATGATCAGAAAATAGTTGGAATATATTCCCGCTGTGATAACTCCGACAAAACTTGAGATCAACAGGTTGTCGGTATTACTGACTACTACGGTTCCAAGCTTATGCATCAACATTGCTTTTACATTCTTTACAATATCCTGATGTTCTTCTTCCGGCAGACGATCTTTACAGGGTTCTTTCAGATATGGAAACAGTTCATCTGCTTTTCTCGACATGGTTACATTTGCACAAAATGTACACAGTACAGCCGCAAGCAGAAATACAACAAAATTTTTCGTCACCAGCAGAATAATGATCTGACAGATATCCTGCAAAACAAGGAATCCATTATGGTTGATCACGGTCAGATAATTCAGCTGATGTGCATCGACTAACGTTTTCTTATAGATCAGCAGATATGAAACAACCGAATTCAATAAATACAACAGATAGATCAGGATTAAATGATCAACATCCGGACGGTTCTTCATCAGTACATCCAGAAATGGGATCAGCATCAATCCGGCAGTCAGCACGAAAGCGGCTGTTCCTCTGTAAAAATTTTTGAACATCCGCATCAGGATCTGCTGACGTCTGATATCCTTTTTCGCTATAGGTTCATAGAGTGCGTAGGTAATCGCAGTTCCTACCCCGAGTTCTGACAAGGAAAGTATATTCAGAATATCTGTAAATAATCCATTGATTCCGACATATCCTTCACTCAGAGTTCTCGTAAATACAACTCTGGTTATAAATCCCATAAAAATCGCCAGAAACTGCGCAAGCATTGCCACAGATGCATTCATCACAGAATATTCGGTTCTGGTCTTTTGTTCCACTGCATTTCAGTCCCTTCCCTCTTACTTTTACATCAAAAATCGTATTCTTATTTATAAGTTTATACGACTGAATTTCAGAAAGCAATATATAATCCCAAAAAGAACTGTTTCCTTAGCGTTTTACATATAAGACGCATCCCAGACATCCTGATGCAGTAAATGAAACAATAATGCAAATACCGACTGATACACGGTGCGGGTCGGAAGCTCTGTCCGATCAATATATCCCAGATGTATTTTGACCGCTGCCAATACCGTACTATCTACAATATTCGATACGATCACCTCCGGATCCATAATCTCTGTAATCTCAAAATCCTTTCCTGCCTTTTCCATGTATTCTGCAAACTGATGCAGTACATTCCTTCTGTGTTCCAGAAATTCCCTGGTATATCGTGCAGACTGGTAATATCTCCAGTAAAAAACCGTTTTCTCCGGATCTTCCATTAAGAAATCCCAGTATGCCCTCCACATGATCCTGCAGGATTCATCCAGCTTCGCTGTTTCTTTTTCCGAGCCTTCCGTATTCTGCAGCAATTTTCCGACAAGCTCTGCAACTTCTTCGTCAATCTTAAGAAATGCATCGGACATCATCTCCCCGAGATTCTTATAACACTGATAAATATAGGGATCCGAAAGTTCACTTGCCTTCGATATCTTTCTGACCGTCACTCCCTCGATTCCTTCTTCCTTCACGACCCGGAACAGTGCCCGGTGAAGCTTATGTTTCACTTCTTCCTTGCTATGTCTCCTCGTCATTACGTTCCTCCTCTGACATAAACAATTCCCAACCACTTGCTTCTTTTTGAGCGAAAAAAAAGCAAGAAGAAAAAGTATTGTCCTTTTCGTCTTGCAACTGGCTGACCATCTCCCGGTCCCTATAGCTTTGCGCCACTATGTTTCCATAGCTTTGCCCATAAATATTTTATTCAAAGATTCTTTGTTAGTCTCTTTTATTTTATAATAGTTGAGTTTTCTTTTCAAGTAAATCCGGCATATCTATAAAAAAAGTTTTTGTGGTTTTAGCGTTTGCTAAAGAATTTCTTTCAAATATTTACCAAAAAATGGAAATCTTTCCTTTATTTTTTAAGATTTTATGTTAAAATAAAAACTGATAAACAGGAGGTAATAACATGGAAAAAATTTACAAAAAGCCGGTTGTTTCTATAGATACAGGACTTTCGGAAGGCGTTTATGCTGCAAGTGGTGCTTCTCAGGGCATATTATGGTGTATGGGATCGTTGGGGTACAAATGGCGGTAAGGGACTTGCCTTGGCGAACTGGTCTGGTTTATCAGGAACAATTACATTACATGTAACATTTAACGATACAATTGATCAGGCTGAAGCCGGTTCTGCCAACTGTTCCTGCTCTGGTAATACAGCAACCTTTACATTTGATGCTGAAAAAACAGAGAGTCCACTTACGATTGGAGTTCATCTGAATCACGGAACAAGCATTGATAATTTACAGATGACAGGATTTACATACTCTGTAAAATAGTCTCCAAAGGAGGTAATTATATTCATGAAACAATATACAAAACCTATGATTTCTATTGATGATGGTATGGCTGAAGGCGTTTATGCTGCAAGTGGTGCTTCTGACGATATAACCATTTCCGTACCAGACATTACAGCCAACTGGGGCGGACGCGGAGAGGTTAAAATTACATTAAATCTTAAAAAAATAGCTTCTTCTCAATCAAAGGTTGTACTGAATTTCAATATGAACCTTGCTAGTGGATGGCTTACTAGATGGGATGGTGGAGCTAGCGCATCTGTCTCAGGAAATTCACTTACTTTATCTTGGTCCAGTACACCTGAATCAGCAGAAATTATGCTTCAGGCAGACGGTGATATTACACAATTAAAATGTACAGGCTACGCTTATTCAAACAATTAATTTATCAAATTACAAAGGAGGAGAACATATTATGAGTAACTATTCAAAACCAGTAATTTCTATCGATGATGGTATGGCGGAAGGCGTTTACACTGCAAGTGGTGGTTGCTATACTGCAAAGGCATACATTACCCAGTCTCCTGAAACAGGTCGTCCCAACTACGTTATTCATGTAGATGGACATCACAGTGCAAGTGCAGATCACACCAATGATGCACAGGTTCTTACAATTTCATTCAACCAGAATGTAACTTACGTATCTAGTCAGGGCGGATTAATCTCTGGTAATGGAACAACTACTCTTAAAGTTAGATATAGCTATCATCAGAACCCAAATGACAATATCGGATTAGGTGATCTTGTCGTTACTAGCGATTCCGGACTCGCAATCGCAGGTGTATCCATCACAGATTAATACTTCAAAGAAGTTGTCTTAAACACAAAAGAAGCTGCCCACCGCAGCTTCTTTTTATATCTCTATTTTCTTCTCATCCATATCCCATTTCCTAAAAATCCCTCACCATCTGATCGATCTCATCCTGTCCAAGCACCTTGCACCGTTTCTGCCGGATTGCATACACACGGTCACAGATATTTAATACCGTTGGTCGATGTGTCGTCACAATACAGGTTCGTGGATAAGTATCCATCATGATATTCTTCAACACCTTACGCTCTGTCGCCACATCCAGCGCCGAAGTTGCTTCATCCAACAGCAGGATCGGGGACTTCCGAAGCAGTGCCCTGGCAATGGACAGACGCTGTGCCTGTCCTTCCGAGAAGCCGCCTCCGCGTTCTTTTACAATACTGTTGATTCCATCCGGAAGCTTCTCTACAAATTCCCATGCACAGGCAAGTTTCAATGCCTCTATGATCTCGCCATCGGTCGCTTCCGGTTTTACATTCCGCAGATTCTCTGCGATCGTACCAGAGAACATCGTATTGCCCTGTGGCACATAGGAGAACAGGCGTCTGGTCGACGGCGACATCTCCACTTTCTGATTCCGGTTCTCTCCCGCACAGATCCAGGCTTCTCCTTCCTGCGGACGAAGCAGTGACAGGATCAGCCGCAGCATCGTCGTCTTTCCTTCTCCCGACGGTCCTACTAATGCCACGATCTCATGCGGATAGGCTTCCACCGTTGCATGTTCGAATACATTCGTTCCGTTATGATAGGTATACTCCAGATTCTCCATCTTAAGTCCCACACCCTCTGCACGGTGCTCTTTTTCGAATCCCCGCACTTCTTTGTCCTGGCTGTAGTCTTCCTGCGGCATCTCAACAATATCCATCAGACGACCCGCAGATATGGTCAGTGATATGGCCGTAGGGATCAGCCCTGTCAGAGAGTTTACAGATGCCGTCAACGTTCCGGATAAGGACAGGAACATCGTCATCGTACCGTAACTGATCGCTCCGCTCCAGACTCTGTAGATTCCCCAGCCGTAGCAGCTGTACGATACCGCAAATCCAACGATCGACATCAGCACAGAGGTCAGGATCGACATTTTCTGGAATTCCAGTCTCATATCGATATAGTCTTTCTGCAGATTCTTCAGCCGGTCGATATAGAAATGTATCATGTCAAATGCCTTGATCGTCTGTATATTCGAGAATGCTTCCTGGTTGAAACCATAAAGCTTTGCATTCATTGCTGCGCTCCGCTCATTGTTGTTGCGCATCCGTCGTAATAACGGTCTCGACATCAATGCACTGAACGGAATTCCAAGCAGCGCGAAGATTGCAAATGTAGGATCATAATAGACCACAACCCACAACGCACTCACGAACTTTGCCGTATAGATGATCAGGTTCGGGATCCAGTTCAGGATGCCGCTCGAGATATTCGATGCATCCGAACTCCACCTGGTGACCAGATCGCCCGTGTGGTATGCCGTGAGTGATTCCCAGTCTGTGACCAGCATCTTGGCAAATATGTCGTTTTTTATCTCTGCATCGACTTTCAGATTGATAAATGTCGAAGCATAACCGGATGCCTGTCCTACCAGAATATTTGCCACCGAGAAACCGATCATCGCCGCAAATGTACTCAGAAGCTTTCCTGTCTGGTGTCCGGTAATGATATCAACAAGATCTTTTGAGATCATACTGGAAACCAGTGATACTCCTGTTCCTGCAAGTCCGAGTACCGTATACAGAACCATCGCTTTCCAGTACCTTCTGGCGTATTGATAGATCCAGCGGGTCTGTATCCACATCTTCTGAAGCGTTCCATCTTTCAGATGTTTTTTGATAAGCTGTACTTTATCCTTCATCTTAACCTTCCGTCTCCTTATATTGCACTCCCTGTATCGTACCGGCCGTGCCATTTTCTTTTCCAAGGCGGTCTATCTCTTTCTTCACCGTCTCTACCGCACTGAACTCTTTCGTACAGAACAGATGTAGGACAGGGATCTCTTTCGCCAGCCCTTTCGAGAATTCCAGATTCTTCTCCAGCAGTTCTTCTTTCCATACCGGGGAGATCATCCGCTGCATTACCCTCATGATCTTCTCATACGTACTAAGCGGTTCTACATGATCCTTCGTATCGCGTCCTAATAACACGATACCTCCAAGTTCATGATCCTCTGTGGTATAGATCTCAGATGTCCCGCACCACGGGATTCCACGTACGATCATTTTCCCGTCTTTTCTTCCGATCAGGTTCAGATCTCCATTCAGATATGGGACACCTAACTGCTCATGCCACATCGCCGTATGCGTAGATTTTCCCATTCCGGAATGCCCGGAGAACAGCCATGCCTTTCCTTCATATAGAATCGATGCCGAATGCACTGCATAATAGCCCTTCTTTTGCGCCAGATAAAGATAGAACATGCGGACTGCGTGAAACAGCTGATCCACCTCTTCATCTCCAAAAGACCGTCTGCAGTAGATTCTCACATAACTCCCGTCTTCTGTCATGTAGGCTTCATATATGCTGCTCATCGATGGAAATGTCAGGATATATCCCTCTTCCCACTCACTGACGGTCAGTTCTTTATTCCGGAGCAGAACCTTCCCATTCTGTCTGCTTTCCGGAGGATATTCTGTAAATTCGATGATCTGATCCCAGTTATCGGCTCTATCCTCTTCTCTGATACCATCTGTGCCAGTCTCTTCACCTCCATCTTTTTTCGGAAATTTGGTCATGAAATCATGAAACTTCTCCGGTATCATCTCTTCCGCTCCCAGAAAGCCAACCTCGATTCCGGCAATCTGCATCCCGGCACAACATCTCTCGCCTACAGCCGACAGATGCTCTGTGAAATTTCTCCTCAAGATTCCAAGATTCTGCAGCTGGCTTACGAATTCCAGGATGTCTTTCTTCAACTGCTCTTTTTCTTCACTCTCTGTAATGCCATAGTGCTCTGCAGCAAGACAGATCAGTTCTTCGTCCGTTCTCGGTGTTTCCAGTGCATTCCACAGAAATACACCGGTCTCATTCATTGTAATTCCTCTCTTCTGGTCCGCTACCTTCTGACCAAATGGAAGCAGATGATAAACTCCCTCTATATTTTTTAACTGATATCCCTCTTGTCTTTTTATCATGCTTTCATTCCTTTCTGAAGATTTCCGGAATTATGGTATTTCCTTATTACAGATGTTATAATAAAATGTATCCTGAATTAAATTAATCATTGAACAGCGCAGCACTTCCTGCCGCGCGGATTGGAAGTATATATGAATCATACAAATTCACAACAGTCACATACAACAGACAGAAGTTCTTATCCTGTAGATATCGAGAAACTTCTGCGTGATGGTCATCCCATCCGTCTGAAGCCGCAGGGATACAGTATGTATCCTCTGTTCATTCCTGGCCGTGATGAAGCTGTCATCGCCCCCTGCAGTACCGATTCTCTGCACCGCGGCGATGTCGTCCTTTACCGGAGAGACCAGAGTATACTGGTTCTGCACCGCATCTGGAAGATCAAAAAAGACGGATTCTATATGGTCGGTGATAATCAGACTGTGATCGAGGGGCCTCTCCGTCCGGACCAGATCCGCGGCCGGCTCATCGCCTGCTGCCGTAACGGACGGGAATTCAGCACGAGGAATCCTTTCTACCGGATGCTCGCAGGCTTCTGGTTAGCTTTTCGCCCCTTCCGTCCACTTGCTCACAAAGCCGCCGGCTTTTTCCGCCATATCAGGAGATGACACATATGAAAAAACACCCGTCACACGCACACACACATCTGATCCATCTGCTGCAATTGATCTTGCTGTTACTCTGTATCATTCTCCTTACACTATGTGTAAGGAAGATACGATTCTTAGATTATACACCGGAAGACAGCCGTGAATCAACCGATGCACTTGCGAATCCCTACATAGGCTTTTACACTATGACCGGAATCACATTGTCGGATACGGAGGTTCCTTCTATTCCGGATACGCTGCAATCAGCAGACACATCCACGCAGCTGGTAATGCTGGAGATTAATCTTCTTCCATACAGAGACTGCGACATCAGCAATGCCGCTCTTTCCAATCTGGATAGCTACTTCTCCGAATGGAAAGCTTCCGGACATCAGCTGATCGTACGTTTTCTTTATGACTGGAATGGCAATAATCTGACCAGTGAACCGGACTCGCTCGAACAAATCATGACACACATGAAGCAGGTTGCACCCGTGATCAACCGGTACAAGAACACCATCTATCTCCTGCAGGGTATTTTTGTTGGAAACTGTGGTGAGATGAACCAGAGTAACTATCTGGATCAGGACAGTATGACAACGCTTATGAACACTCTGGATTCCAACATTGATCCATCCATTTACCTTTCCGTCCGGACACCACGCCACCGCCGTATGATCCTGAATTCCGCAAAGGTACCGTCTGAAACTTCTGCCTTTGATGGAAGCTTATCTTCCAGACTCGGACTGTTCAACGATGGTATGCTGGGTTCTGCCAACGACACGGGAACCTACGGAGATGGTTCTCATACGACAGATGAATTTCTGGAACTCTGGTCCCGCAAGGATGAACTGAATTATCAGAACAAGCTTTGCCGCTATGTACCTAACGGCGGAGAAGTGATCATTGATAATCCTTACAATGATCTGGAGCAGGCACTTTCTGATCTTCAGACTATGCATGTATCCTATCTTAATAAAGACTATGATACTGCCGTACTGGATAAATGGAAACAGACTGCATACACCGTTAAAGACACCCTGTACTCCGATATTTCCGGATATGAATATATTGCAAACCATCTCGGTTACCGGTATACACTGACCAAATCCGGAATTTCACGTTCCTCACTGCTGGACCGGAATGCCCGTATTTCTTTCACATTGAAAAATACAGGCTTTTCTAATACATACCGTTCTTTTGATGTAAAACTCTCTATCGTAAACAATAACGGCAAACTTCTGGACAGCATTCCTGTAACAACTGACACCCGCTTATGGAACGCCGGAGAAAAAACTACCTTAACCGCCTCTTTACCCATCAGCAATTATACACCGGGGAAATACCAGATCTATGTAAAAATATCGGATCCGGATCTTAACAGAGAGATTCTGATCGCATCAGATTCCTCTCATAACCAATATGGATATCTTCTTGGAGATATCTCCCTGTCTCATTTACCGGAACGTTCCAAGTAACACACCATTTTCTGCGCTTGTGTTTGCGAACAGGATTTTTCTTCCATCCTGTTTACAACACAGCTGCAGAAAGACTTCTATCTCTTCTTTTCTCTCAGCATTCCCTGTATTTGAATTGTACAAGAAGCTCTGTCTGTCCAAATTTTGCAGATAGCTGCCGACTATATCTGCCGGAATCTGTATCCTGTTCATGGTTCCACTTTTCCAGTTTCTTGCATCACAATCCAGACTTATGCACTCTGATATATTTCTCTCTGCTTTCTCCGGATCTGACGATGCCGTCCGGAACTCGAGCAGACACTCCGTCTCTTCGTATATATCTGCAAATCCTGAGTTTTCCACATTTACTTCCAGAAATTTATTTTTTTTCCACACGATATCCCGAATTATAAACCGGTATCCCAGATGTAATCCAACATAATCATACATACTGGTCTGATGCCCATCCCAGTTTACTATCTGATTTTTCCATTTATCCAGAAGTTTCTGATCATGTGTACTGTTCAGATATGTCAGATGCATCCTCTTCATATCTGCTATATCTGTCCGTGATTCTGTCTTCTTATCGTCTGTTTTTTCCTGATGGCAGTCATCCGGATCAAAATACTCCTGACAGGAAACAACCTCTCCTCCCACCGGTCCTGCACTCATCGTTTCCGCCTGTGTTTCCAGCCACACGTTCCGTTCCTCACTGCTTCGGAACGTGCCGAGATCTGTCTCCGATCCAAGGATCCCATCATTGAAAAGTACCAGCCGTTCTTTCATCCGTTTATCCGAAGACTTCACAATACTTTTCCACTGTGCCGGAGTTCTCACCGCAAGATAGCAAGTGTAATGCATGACCTCCATATATGCGCCGGCAAGTTCTGTCAGCCGCTCTTCTGACAGGAATTTTGATCCATGCATCTCGCCCCAGTCCCCGACAAGGATTCCCTGCACTACCAGAACGTCTTCTGCCAAAAGTGTTATCACAGCCCCCAGCTGGTTCATATGTTCTTTTATCAGCTGTACACTTGACGGCTCCGTTCGCATACCATTTCCGGTTGTATCATAAACCGGACGAAGAATCATCTTCTTTTCATGCCTATGGAAAAATTCCAGTATTTCTTTCAGATACTCCAGCGCATCTTCCGGTATCCGTTCTGTCTGATACTGTCCGATATCAAGCAGAAGTAGTACTACCGTCTCTTCTTCACAGGCAATATAAAGTTCCGGCAGTCTCTGTGACAGATCATAAGTATAGATATGATACCAGCCTCTTCCCGGATTCTTCCTGTACTCATAACTTTCATGCGGTCTGTTTTTTTGAAATTTTCTTTTCCTGTTCTTCCTTAAGATCACCCTTTAATCCAGCTCCTTCGTCAATTTTCAACACCTTGCACCGGAAGATCACGGCCAGAACACTGAAGAACATACGGAACATATACCATACCGGTTTCCATCCGGAATGCATGCTGACGCCCGACTCTCTTGTATGCATGACTGCCGGGATCTCTACGACATTGAATTTCAGGAGTACCATCTGTATGATCATATTGGCATCCGGATATTTATCATCAAAATGATTATATTTGGAATAATACAGTACAGCCTTACGGCTTAATCCCTGCAGTCCCGTTGTCGGATCTGCCAGCGTCCTGCCGGTCGCAGCTTTCATCATGAACCGGAACAGATGAAATGCGGTCTTCTTTGCCCACGATACATGGAACGGACTGCTTCCGTCCAGAAATCTGGATCCCAGCACAATATCCGGATATTTTCCATCTGCATCTTTCTGTTTCAGCCGCTCATAGATCACCGGTATATTACACACGTCATGCTGCCCGTCTGCATCCATCTGGATCACGTATTTATAGCCTTTCCGTATCGCATATTTATAACCCAGCTGTAATCCGCTTCCATATCCGAGATTGAATACATGAGATACCAGCGCATGCCCCCTCGCTTTTACAATCCAGTTCGTTGCATCCGATGACGCATCATTCATAACAAGCACGTCTGCAATCTCTGCGATCTCAGGCTTTTCCAGTTGATCCAGTACATTCATAATTGTATCTTGTTCATTATATGCCGGAATAATTACCAGCACTTCCTTTTTCTTCATTCGTCCCACTCACCTCATTTACTGCATCAGTTCCAACAGCAGTTTTATCTCTCCTTTATGTACGATATCTTTTTCTTTTGCTGCATTCCCCAGTCGTATCCGCTTTTCTTTATCTTCTGCCAGACTGATCACTGCCTCAGCAATACTCTCCGGATTCAGCTGGCACAGCAGTCCGTCCTCGTCCTGTATGATCTGTTCTCTGTTTCCGTTACAATCGGACGCAACGATCGCACATCCCAGTGTCTGCGCCTCCTGTATCGCAATGCTCTTTCCTTCGAATCTGGTCGCATGGACATAGATATCCGCCTGCTTGTAATATGGAAATGGATTTGACGCTGCCCCCGGCATCAGGAACTCCTTCTCAAGACCGAGTTCTTTTACCTTTTTCTCTAACGCCGGTCTTTCACTTCCTTCTCCCAGGATATACCATCTGACCTTATATCCCCGGTCTTTGATCAGTTTCATCGCATCGATCGCTATATCGTATGCTTTCTGATAAGTCAGGCGTCCGACCGTCAGTAAACGTACTCCGTCAAAATGATCTTCGAATCCGGTTCCTTCTTCTGTAGTGGTAAACTAAATTTGTAACACCTTGTTCGGATAGTATATAATATTTATT
>URTM01000024.1 GCA_900550865.1 uncultured Dorea sp.
CCAGACGTTCTACTCATGATGAGTGGACTTCCGGAGGAAGCAGAACCATCATGTTTCCATGCAGAACCGTGATCGCACCGGAGACAGATTTCCTTTCTGCAGCTTACGAGATCCAGAATATGCAGAATCGTATTTACATGCACAGCAACTACGATCCGGCACTTATTATGGATGAGATGCGAAAAAGATACAATACACCGGAGCATACCGGTTATGAGAGCTGTTATCTGACTTATCAGCCAATGCCTGTAAAGGTGGAGAATGAAATGCTTGGAACCATCCGTCAGCATGCAAAATGGTTTGCAAATGGTGCAGCCACTAAGAAGATGTATCTGACTGTATCCCATACGGAAGATGGCGGCATGAACTTCTCCTATCATTACCAGACTGCTCATCTGGAGGAGCATGACATGGAACTGCTCTACTATTATATGATGCGCATCCTTTTTAAAGGAATTGCAGAGCCGGATATGAGTATCGGCGAAATTATGGAACTGGTTTAACAAAATCAATAGCAGGAGGAATCGCAATGAATCAGGAAATGGAATTTAAAAATATTGTAGCACAGTATAGTAAGGTAGCACCGAAAGAAATGAAAAATGAAATGAGATTTCGCGAGGATCTGGGTTTCAGTTCTCTGGATTTTATGTCTTTTTTAGGTGAGCTTGAGGATATTTTTGATATTGAACTGGACGAGGGCGAAGTGTTGAAGATCACAACTCTTGGCGAAGCTCTTAATCTGCTGGATGAGCTTCGGTAATCTTTTTTGAAGTATAACTTATAAATTGAACGGTTCAAAAAATAATGGGGGAACAGATATGCTGATCAGAAATATATTAGAAGAAAGTGTATGCAAATTTGGTGAAGTAAAAGCGGTCAGATGGCTTAATAAAAAGGAAATTATGGAAAGAAGATATCGAGAGCTGATGGAAAATGCAGTTTCCACCAGAAAAGGTCTTCTTGCGGAGGGCTTTGAAGGAAAACACATTGCACTGATCGGAACAAGTTCTGTAGAATGGATGGAAAGCTATCTGGGAATCATTACCGGATGTACCACAGCAGTACCGTTGGATGCAGCACTTCCCTGTGAGGATTTGATTGACCTGCTCAATCGTTCCGATTCTGCAGCACTTTTCTTAAGTCCGAAACACAGACCATATCTGGAAGCATTTCTTGCGAACTGCCCGAAACTTCAGAAGGTATGGATGCTTCAGGAAGAGGTAGAAGATGCGCCGGCAAAGGTATATGGTATTGATGAGCTTCGAAATGCAGGAAAGAGTGCATCAGCAGATTCTGCCTGCCCGGAGGCAGAGAGTGTTGCGACTATTATCTTCACTTCCGGAACAACAGGAAAGAGCAAAGGTGTTATGCTGACACAGAACAATCTGGCTTCCAACGTTGAGGCAGTAAAGATTACGGCAGAACCGGGGACTGCCATGCTCAGTGTGCTTCCAATCCATCATGCATTCTGTCTTGTTATGGATTGGCTGAAGGGATTTTCCCTGGGTGCAACTCTTTGCATCAATGATTCCCTGCTCCATATGGTAAGAAATATGAGTATTTTCAAACCGGATATTATGCTTATGGTTCCAATGATGATCGAGACGATTTACAAGAGGCTGTCTGTTGCTGATCCGTCAATCCCGAAGGAGGTTCTGGCAGAAAAGGTATTCGGTGGAAAACTGCATACTATTTTTACAGGCGGTGCGCATCTGGATCCGTATTATATTGACCGTCTGGCAGAATATGGCGTTGAAGTGCTGGAAGGCTATGGAATGTCAGAATGCTCCCCTGTTATCAGCAATAATACACCAGAAAACCATAAAAAGGGTTCTATCGGAAAACCACTCGAGAATGCAGAAATCAGATTTGAAAATGGTGAAATCCTGGTAAAAGGCAGCAGCGTTATGAAGGGATACTATCAGATGCCAAAGGAGACCGCAGAGACTTTGAAGGATGGCTGGCTGCACACCGGGGACAAGGGATATATGGATGAAGACGGTTATCTGTTTATCAATGGACGAGTGAAGAATCTGATTATTCTGTCCAACGGTGAAAATATATCTCCGGAAGAGCTTGAGAATAAGCTGGCGCTTAATCCGCTGGTAGGCGAAGTGATCGTAACAGGTGAGGATAATGGCCTGACTGCCCGCATTTATCCGGAGCAGGCTGTTGTGGAAGCAAAAGCATTGGATGCAGAGGCAATTCAGACACAGCTTCAGGCATTTCTGGATGAATATAACAAAAAACAGCCAACCTATCGCCGCATTACAGGACTGGTTGTCCGCAAAAATCCATTTGTCCGCAGCACAACAAAGAAGATCAGGAGACAGGATGTTCTGATTGATGAGCCTCTGAAATAAGACAGAGGACTAAGACAATAGTGGCAGCATACCGGATAAAAAAATCTCAGACAGAATATCGGCGATCACTTCCGGTGCCAGATTAAAATTATCCCGGGTCCATTTGTGCAGAACGCCGACCGTACTACCGATGGCGCAGGTGAGCACATAAGAAAATTCTTCCTTTGTGCGTTCGGAAGGCCTGGAATTAGATGTAGTGTCTGTGACATAATGATGGAGCATGGTTAGCATTTTTTCAAACAGATGATTGCCATGAGGCGTGCTCAAAAGACCGGACAGAAAAGGATTTTCCATAGTGTACCGGCACAGGGTCAGAAAATAGGAACGGCAGATCTCCCGGTCGTTTTTGGGATGGAAGTTTTCCATCATGGAAAAAACATCCTGAATTGTTTTATCCTCAATTGCAGAGATTAGTGAAGGGATATCTTGATAGTGATTATAAAAGGTACTTCTGGCAATACCTGCTGTTTTAATGATATCGGATACCGTGATCCTGTCGGGCTTCTTTTCTTTTATCAATTTGAAAAAAGCACCTAAAATGGCCTCGTTAGCCACGGAATATCTTTCATCGGGAATTGTATGTTTCATAGCTGTGTCCTCCCGGAAGTCTATAAGAGATACACAAAGTATATCATAAATCTGGCAATAAAAGAATTAAGAACGTAAAAAAGAGGCTGTTGCTCTAGGGCGCAGTCTCTTTTCTGCTGCAAAAAAATGGCAGCTTTTACAAATTAGGACTGGTTGCATATTGCGAAGCTAAACGGTCGGTTTTGCGGAGCAGAACGGCCGCATTCTGTTTCTAAACGGCCGATATATATGATGTTTAGGTAACTACTCCGATATAATGATGGTAGCCATCAGAGCGATGGTGAATACATCATTTTTAAGGAGGATAATGTATGCAGTTAGATTACAAAGACATCATGTAATTGGCGTAAAAGATGGGAAAAAGGCAATGCAGACAACCGTAGATGGATATTTGAATACTAAGGACAAGCTCGGTTCCATTACGGGCATGGCAGAAATAGAAAATGGTTTTGTGGCTGCAGATGGAAATATGCGTGAAATACAATTTGGGGCAAAAGATGGAACACACATAGGTGCAATTTCTACAGATGACATATTCGGTGTCAGCTATCCATGGCTGGAAGACATGCAGCTTTTAGATGACGGCTCTCTGTTAATTATGGTGACACAGGAACGAGACGACGGATCAGCAAATGAATTAATGTTTTTTTGTTGCCTGCATTTTCAGACATATGGGACTTGTGGAGGAATTTGGAAAATTTGCATTCTGCATTTAAAAGATATAAAATGAATGTCTACGGAAAGAAAATAAGCGAATTTATGAAGGAGTTAGCGAATGTCAAAAGATGAATATTTAATTACAGATGCGCCTCTTAAAGCGCTGACTGTTTTTGCAATGCCTATGATTTTAGGCAGCTTTTTTCAACAAGTATATAATATGGCTGATTCTATTATCGTTGGTCAGTTTGTTGGCTCATCTGCACTTGCGGCAGTCGGCGCCTGTGCTGCACTTACGAATGTCTTCATTTGTATAGCATTGGGGGCCGGCGTAGGTGCAGGGGTACTTGTGAGCCGTTATTTTGGAGCCAGAAATTATAGTAAAATGAAAACAATTGTGTCAACATCATTGATCAGTTTCCTGATTCTAAGCATACTGCTGGGTGTCTTTGGATTTTGTTTTTCCCATTCGATGATGAGTTTATTACAGACACCTGCTGATATACTGGAGGAAGCAGTACTGTATCTCCGTGTTTATTTTGTGGGATTTCCATTTCTCTTTATGTATAACATCCTTTCAACAATGTTCACTTCGATCGGTGAATCCAAGATTCCATTGGGACTTTTGATATTTTCTTCTGTTTTGAACATTTTTATGGATCTCTGGATGGTGGCGGGACTTGGTTTGGGAGTATTTGGTGCAGCACTTGCAACGCTTATCGCACAGGGGATTTCAGCCGTGTTTTCACTTTTGATCTTCTTTAGCCGGATGCGCCGGTATAAAAGTCATTTTGACTGGTTTGACAGGCATGAATTGTATTCCATACTGCGGATTGCTGTACCTTCGGTTCTGCAGCAGTCTACAGTGTCAATCGGTATGATGATTGTACAGGCAGTTGTAAATCCATTCGGTACACAGGCACTTGCAGGTTATGCGGCAACGATGAGAGTAGAGAATGTTTTTTCATTAATATTTGTATCTATCGGAAATGCAGTCTCACCGTATGTTTCCCAGAATCTTGGTGCAAAGAAAATGGATCGTATCAAAAAGGGATATCACGCGGCATTGGTGTTAGATCTGTGTTTTGCAGTCCTTGCTTTTGTAGTCATTGAAACACTTCATACGCAGATTTCTTCATTATTCCTGGGGAAAGATGGATCCGCCTTGGCATATCAGGTGTCAGGGGATTACATGAGATGGATCGGTTACTTTTTCATTTTCATGGGTATCAAGATGGCAACCGATGGAGTACTTCGTGGACTTGGAATCATGCGCCCGTTTCTCATCGCCAATATGGTAAACCTTGCGATCCGCCTGGCGGTTGCTTTGATTTTTGCACCCCGGTTTGGCATTGCATTTGTCTGGCTTGCTGTACCGGCTGGCTGGTTTGCAAATTTTCTGATTTCCTATGTGGCACTTAAGAAGAGTTATTAACATATGCCATTAATGGCATTATCATATTATGCAGATTGCAAGAACTACGGTCCAGGGGATTCGGATGAGGCAGTAAAAGCACTTGTCAATGAAACACTTGATTACAATCCGGATGTAAAGTGTTCTTACCATGAGCACAATCACATTTTAATTCATTAAAATGAAGTGATATAAATATAGTGCAAGATGCAGATTCAAACGGGCAGAAGCATTTTGCAGATCAACATGTAACAGTTCTTCAATTCTTGTGATGCGGTATTTAATCGTATTTCGATGCGTATAAGCAGCATCAGCGGTATGTAGAATATTGCAGTTATTTTGTAAATAAAGAGATAATGTTTCAACGAACCGGGTGTGGTTATCTGCGTCATAGTGGATAAGCGCACCCAGTTGGGTTTCTACGAAAGATTTATAGAGCTGTGCCTGATTTAAATCAGAAAACAGTTGGTAGAGTCCAAGCTGGTTGTTTTGGCATCTTCGTAAGTCTTAGATGTTATTTTGCAACTGCAGCGGCATCTGTCAGGAACGGATCTGCAATAGTGATAAAGTTGCCTGAAAGCGGAACTCCCCGTTTTCGGCAAAAAATCCGTAGATTCCATTGTATTTATCTACAACGGAGATGATGCTTTGCACACCAAAACCATGTCCGATCTTATGAGAGACAGGAACATCATTTTCAAAGACAGGAGCTTCCTCATAACTATTGGAGAGATTGATACATAATTGTTCATTTTTCTCATATAAACGGAGCTTAATGTAGCGTCCTTCCGGATATGGAATCTTCGAACAGGCATGGATTGCATTATCCAGAGCGTTGGAGAGAAGGCTGCACAGATCCGTAATCTGGAATTTCGAAAAGTCGGTTGCAGTTACAGAAAAGGAAATGTGTATGTCCTGGCTTTCTGCTTTATCAGCATAGGAAGAAAGAATCAGATTGATAGATTCGTCTTCACAGTAAGTTTTGATGGTGTGATGCTGCAGGGTCGTGCAGATCTCCTGAATATAAGCCAGGGCCTCTTCGGTATGTCCTTCCTGGATACAGTGCTGGATAAAATTCATATGGTGTTTCAGATCATGACGATAGATCGCAGCCTGCTTTTTGGATTCTGAAAGCTGGGCAATCTCCTTTTTGGCCTGGGAAGAGACCGTTGACAGAAGCAGATTCTCTCGTTCAGCCCTGTTCCGCTGGCTTGAAAATTCAATTGTAAGCATGGAAAGGATAAAATAAAGCAGAACAAGAAAGCTGTCAAGAAAATCAATGACAACTGCACCGCCGGTATGGAGAAGGTCCGTATAGACGGTAAAGGTATATTCCAGTATGTAATAGCATAACGGAAGCATAAAGAATAAGATCAGAATTGTTTTATTCTCCTGATTCAGCTTGATTACATAAGGTGCGATATATTTTATCACCAGTAACAGAAGCGGAATGGTGATCAGAATGGTTGCGGTATTAGCGGCAAGCGGATTATAGTCAAAAAACGAAGAAATCAGAGTGCCGAACCATTTCCGGGGAGTACACAAAAGATACGCTGATAATACCGCAATCATAGAGACGTAAAAGTTCCGGTGCAGAACAAAACGAATCAACAGAATGAGTGGCAGATGAATCAGCAGAGGATAGCATTTATATAAGGAAGACTCGCCCATTATAAGATAGAAAATAATCTGTGCAATTCCGAATCCGGACAGGGTGAGACAGTAAAATTGTCTGTGTTCTTTAAAAGGAAAGTCAGCCAGATATAAAGATACGATGACTCCGAAAAAAAGAACAGACACATAATTTGCAAAGTTAAGAAAATCATTTATCGTCATTAGAAAAATTCCTCCATCTGGAATGCAAGGTATTGTTTCTTGATTTCCGACACTCTGCGTTGTGCGAGTGGAATTGTACGTCCATTTATCAGGCGCATGTCCGCAGTAGTGATTGAACGGATATAATTCATATTCACGAGCAAAGAACGATGAGGGAGTATGAATTCGGGATACTGCATCAGAGTATCACATACAGAAGAAAAGCGTTCCGTACTTTTGACCTGTTCTCCATTTTTTAAATGATAAATTACTTTACGGTTCAGAGCTTCTGCATAGATCAGACCGGATAAATGGATCTTATGGACACCTAAAGTACTTTTTATAATGATCGATCTGCCGGATTCGTTGTGCCGTGTAGCAAGAACATCGTCCAGTGCCTGAAAAAAGGCATCCTTTTGTATTGGTTTTACAAGATAATTGGCTGCTTTGACCGTATAACTGTCCACGGCAAATTCCGGTGAAGAGGTCAGAAAAACGATGTCGGCTGCTTTGTCAAATGAACGGATCTCCCGTGCAAGTTCGATGCCATTCAATACAGGCATGATCACGTCAAGCAGATAGAGATCAAAAGCGTCGGTTCTGGCAGCGGAGGCAAGCTCAAAGCCGCTGTGAAATTCCTTGTATGTCAGAGGTATATTCCGCTCTTCGGAATAGTCATTTAAAAACGATAAGATGTAAAGTAATTCCATCTGATCATCGTCGCACACCGCAATTTTCATATGATAAGGTCCCCCAATGTTTACTTTAAAGTAATTATAACTTGAAAAATAAAAAAATGCTAGAGACAGGACTTGTCATTCATGTCGAAAAAACTGTAATTCGTGCAGGCTGTCACGCAAACAGACTGGTATTTTGTAATATGTAAAGTAGGAAGAATCTATATTGCCATGCGTTCATAAGGGATGGCCGGTGGCAGGCACTTTCGAATCGCCAAATGTTCGGAAGAAGTTGCCGGTGGCAGGTTCCGTAGATGATGAATGTGTAACGATTGTTCAGATAAAATATCAGGGGGAAAAGCGTATGAGGAAAGATTTATTTCATGATTTGCTACAGGATAAGAAAAAGAGAAATCTGCTGGTTCTTATCACAGTAATAGTGATCGTAATCGCTTCAGCGGCCGGGATATCGGTTGTAAGGAATAAAAGCGGCGCACAAACTGCACAGACAGGTCAGAACAAAGTGACCGGACAGCAGACAAAAAAAGACGGGAAAGATCAGGATAAGACGTCGGATAAAGGCAAATCCGGGCAAAAGCAGACGGATAACACGGATTCGACGGACGGATTTTCTGCAAATCAGACGGCATCTGCGGATTCAGGGAAAGGAGCGGGCAGTCAGTCCGGACAAAACCAGACAAAATCAGCCGGAAATACGAAGAAAACCGGTCTCTGGAATCAGATCGTAGATAAGGTTACAGGGAATAATGGCAGTCATAAAAACAATGACAGCAACAGTAATAATGATAACAGCAATAGCAACAATAATAACAATAATAATACCAATGACACGGATAAGGAAGAGCAGCAGTATACAGTAACCTTCCATACAGCAGGAGGAAGTAAGCTGGAATCCCGTAAGGTAAAAAAAGGAACACTGATCAACAGCCTTCCGACACCATACAGAGAGGATTATATCTTTGTCAGCTGGTATTATGACAAAGACCGTACGAAACTTGCATCCGGCAAAGATACGATCGATAAGGATATCAATGTATATGCTGAGTATGCCGCACAGGAGCCTTTAGAAAATGTAGAGAAAGTCAATTTTACAAGTGCAACAGATGTAGGAAAAGATTTTCAGATAGAAGTCCTGACAAAAGATAAAGATATGGATTTGGACACTGTGAAAGCCGGTATCAAAGCAGTGAATGTTACCGATCCGAAACAGACCGATATTATAGACATTGCAGGAAAGAACGGTTCCTTTACGATTACGGGAAAGAATCCGGTATCGGACGACAGCGATGCTGAATCCGAGGAAGGATTTGCAGCCGGAAGTACTTACCGCATTACTCTGAATGATGACAGACTGAATTTCAAAGACCAGCCGGAAGATGCAAGAGAGTATAATTTTACCACGAAGAAAAAAGAAGTTCTGAATACTTCTCTGAAGGACGGGATCATATTCATCCCGGGAAACAATATCAGTAATATAACAAATGACGGAAAGAGTGTAGATTCACTCAGTCTTGCGTTATATCAGGCAGATAAAGATGGGACACTTGGTCCTGCAGATATGACACAGGGCGAATTCGATTATGCGGAAAAAGATCTGCAGGTTGGCGATATCGTATCAATCTATGCAGGAGAAAGACCGGATAAACGTACACTGGATACACCGGATGAAGAAAATGGTGATATTGCATATGTAGAGATCACTGCAAGAAATGGCAACCGTTATACATATAAGAATGCAGATCCGGAAGACATTATCTTTGAGCCGGATGTACTGCCGGTACCGGAAGATGCAGATCTGGATACTGCCGATGATACAATCACACTGGAAGATGAATATCTGGATTATTCAGATGACGTCTATGCCAACATTGACCTGGACAGCCAGACAACAGTGGACGAAGGCGATTTCCTGCTGATCTACAGCGGAGAATTCGGAAAAGGAAGCGGAACGGATGCCGCTACACTGAAAACATACGGCAGGATCACGGGTGTGACAGAAAGGGAAAATGACACAACCACGATCGAGTATGAAGAAGTAAGCTGGGAAGAAGTACAGCAGGCAATGGACATCTATGCAAAAGAGACGATGTCCGGGGAAGACATGCTGGATGGAACAGATTCGGAAGTACTGGAAGAACAGATCGAACAACAGGCAAAGGACAGTGGATTTGCAGAAGAAGCAGCACAGTATCTCGGTGCACTGGCTCTGTCTACCGATAACTTTACGAAATTAAATGAGAATATCAATGTTGCAGATTATCAGGTGACATTAGAAGATGGAACACCGATATCGCCGGAAGAGATCCAGCTTCTGTCAGCGAATTATACCGCTCAGTGTGAGATGGAAAAGGGATATCCGAAAGCAAAGATCACGACTAAGCCGACAAAGCTTGGAGATGCACAGGATACAGCAGCAAAGGACAAAGGTTTAAGTGTACAGCTGGAAGTAAAAGCCAATATTACCATGGGCAAGAAAGGCTCTGACAATCAGGTCAAGATAGAAGTAACCGGAACCTTTGTAGAAGAAGTGGGTATGGATCTTGGCGTCAGCAGTAAGGCAGTATGGAAAGTATGGGGAATTTTCCCATATATTGCAGAATACCGTGTAACAGCCAACGTGGATGTATTGAATTATACCGGTGTAGAAGTCAATGCGACGATGACGACAGGTTCGAATGACGAGACTGGTAATGAGAAATTCGATAAAGGTGTTGAGATTGCGGGACAGATCAAAGATCTGATCGATAAGAGCAAAGAAGACGGCGAAGACGAAGATTCTGAAAATACGAAGAGTGAGCTGGTTAAGAAATACAGCGATATGATGAATGCGGATTCTGACTGGGTACGTATTGTGGAGCAGAATATCGTGGATTCAGAACAGAGAATCCCACCTCCGTTCCCGATCATTGCCGTAAATACGGAAATTGACTTTGTCATCAAGATGGATGCGTGTATGTCAGTTGGATTCGATTTCGAATACATGACCGGAAAACGTTATACCTACACAGTCGATGTATTCGCCGGAGCAGTGTATAACGATACCGTGTCCCTTCTGGAAGAAACGTATCAGTTTGATTTCTACATGATGGGACGCTTAGAGGTAAGAGCCGGACTGGAATTTGAATTCAAGATCGGACTCTTCTCTACAGATCTGGCCTCGGTCGGATTCCGGGCAGAAGCCGGTGCATACAGTAAACTGTGGGGATATTTCTATTACGAACTGAAATATACGGACAGTGCGGGACGGAGTCAGAAATATAATGGCGCGCTGCTGATCGATGTTGGTGCTTATCTGGAAGTCGGATTGAAGGCACAGGCGCTGAAAGATACGTTCTCGACAGAATTAAAATTGTATGATAATGAATGGCAGCTATGGACTGTGGGAAGGCAGGACAATGTTCTGGAATTTGCCACGGCACAGGAAGACATGCCGGATATTAAGCTAAAACAGCATGTCAGGGATGCGGTTCTTCCGGACAGTGTATTTGCCATGAATTATCTCGACCTGAAAGACGGAAAAGAAAAGCTGGCAATCTATGAGGATGGCTATGTAGCCGGAAGAAAAGAAAGCAGCAAGAACTTCGATATCCGTATGACAAATGATAAATTTACATACGATCCGAAGACAAATACAGTCAGCGTGAATCCGGCAGCAGGTGATAAGAAACTGGAAGGAGAAATGATCATCACATGGATCCATTATCCACTGTCATTCTCATCCAGACCGATCCAGAGAACGATTTCTCTTTACTGGGATAACTTAAGAGATGGTTATGTGATCGTACCGTACACAAATGGCGGAAGTTATATCAATATCATTAATGCAAGATTCGAGGCAGCGGTAGAAAGACCGGCAGATCCGGTGAAGATGGGATACGATTTTGCAGGATGGTATAAAGATGAGGCATTAACGGAAATCTATGAATTCCCGGAGAAGATGCCGGCAGAAGATACCAATATCTACGCAAAATGGACACCGAAGACGGATACTCCGTACCGGGTAGAATACTATAAAGAGCAGCTCCGCTCCGGAGAATATGAACTGGCAGAGGCGGAAGATCTGGCCGGAACAACGGGTGAGACCGTAACGCCGGAAGTAAGAGAATATGAAGGTTATCAGACACCGCCGGCAGAAGAACTGAAGATCAGCGCAGACGGAAGTGCAGTATTACGTTACTATTATCCGTTAGAAAAACATACAGTAACATTTAACCCGGGAGAAGTCGGCGGAGATGAGATCTCTTATGAACTGAAATACGGTGGAACCGTTATTGCACCGTTAATGGCAGTCAAAGGCTATACCTTCAACGGATGGGATCAGGAAGTGGTTCCGTATATGGGAACAGAAGATATCGTTTATACTGCACAGTGGACCAGAAATCCGGATACAGCGTACCGTGTGGAATATTATATTCAGGGTACCGACGGTAAATACAAACTGCAGCACATTTACGAAGGTATGGGATTCACAGAAGATGAATTAACAGCAGAAAGTCTCAGAAATCTTACGATCGAAGACGAAATGACGGCGGATCAGAAGTTCGCAGTTGAAAACGGTGTCACCTTCGAAAATATGACGGTTAACGGAATCGCAGAAGACACGGCAGTAATCGGCGGAAGTGGCAAGACGGTCATCAAGCTTCATTACAAACGTGAGAAACACAGTGTTACATTTGCCTACGGATATAATGTAGGAGAAACAGAAAGGACCAGTACACAGGAAGCATATTATGGAGAACGTCTCCATATCCCAGAGAATCCATCCCGGACAGGTTATACATTTGCCGGATGGAGCATCGATGGAGAGACGGTTGTGGAACCAAAGAAGAAGATGGGAACCGGAGATGTTACTTACAAGGCATTATGGACAGCCAATACCTATCAGGTGAAATTCAATAAGAATAATTCAGCAGCATCCGGAAAAATGAGTGCGATGACATTTACATATGATGTTGAACAGGATCTCGCAGAAAATACATTTAGCGCAGACGGATACGAATTCGCAGGATGGGCAACACAGAAGAACGGTGGAATGGTATACCGGGATCAGGAAACAATCCTGAATCTGACTGCAGAAAACGAAGCTGTGATCACATTATATGCCGTATGGAACATTCAGAATTATCAGATCATTTATATAGGAACCGAAGGTATAACGAATACGAATCCGGAAAGCTACAATGTAGAGACAGAGACCATAACACTCATGGAACCGGTAAGAAACGGTTATACATTCAAAGGCTGGTACGATAATGAGCAATTTGAAGGAAAAGCGGTAACGAAGATTGAAAAAGGTTCTATAGGAGATAAGACTTTGTTTGCAAAATGGGAAGCAAATACCGATACTCCTTATAAAGTAGAGCACTACAAAGAGGCATTAGACGGAAGTTTCGTATTAGAGGAGACAGAGAATCTGACCGGAACAACAGATGCTGAAGTAGTACCTGAAGTGAAATCTTACGCAGGATTTACTGCACCGGAAGCTCAGAATGTAACAATCCAGGCAGATGGAAGTACCTGTGTACGTTACGAATACAGGCGGAAAGAGACCAGCATCACATTCGATGTGGATGGCGGCAGACTTCCGGAAGGAACAGATTCTGTGATGACCGGAAAATATGAATTCGAGATCCAGCTTCCGGTACCGACAAGAGAAGGCTACGGATTTGACGGATGGTATAACGGAGAAGATAAGTTCACAGGAAATACCATGCCGGCCGACAGCATTACACTGAAAGCAAAATGGATAGCGGGACAGTATGGTTACACTATTAATTACTACCAGCAGAATGTGGATGGATCAGAAAATTATACATTAAAAGAGTCTGTTCACGGAACTGCAGCAATGGACAGCAGCCAGAAAGCAGAGGTGAAGGAATACACCGGATTTACGGCAAAAGATAAAGAAAAGAAGCTTACGATCAGTGCAGATGAAAGTAAGAACGTAGTTGATTATTACTATACAAGAAATCAATATACGCTGACATGGGATCTGGCAGGAGGAAAAGCAGACAACGAATACACGGAAGGCAGCATTTACTATGATGCACCGGTAACGGCACCGGTACCGGTGAAGGAAGGATATTCTTACACCTGGAACCTGGAAGTCGTACAGAAAATGCCGGCAGAGGATCTGGCTTACAAGGCATTATGGGATGCAAATACTTACAAAGTTACGATGGAGCCGAACGGAGGCAGCGTAAAAGGAGAGGGACAGCTTTTGACCAAGACAGTGACATTCGATGCAGCATATGGAGAACTTCCGGATCTGATCAAAGAAGGTTATGTATTCGACGGATGGTTTACAGATGCCGACGGAGGAAAGCAGATTACAGAAAAGACAAAAGTATCGATCCAGCAGGATCATACGATCTTTGCACATTTCACACCGATCAATTATAAGATCATTTACCATGGTGTGGAAGATGCGGAAAATACCAACCCGGCAGAATACAATATTGAGTCTGTTCCGATCATCCTTACGGCAGCAGAAAAAGCCGGCTATACATTTGCCGGATGGTACAGCGACAAAGAGATGACAAAAGAAGCCGTGGAGGCAATCCCGGCAGGAAGTACCGGAGAGATCGAGCTGTATGCAAAATGGAGTGAAAATCATTATAAAGTGATCTTCCATTCCAATGATGAAAATGCAGAGGTGAAGAGTCAGAAATTTGCCTATACCGAAAAGAAAGCATTGAAAGAAAATCAGTACGAGCGTACCGGTTATGCATTTACAGGATGGGCACTGACACCGGACGGAACAGTTACATACAAAGATCAGGAAGAAGTAGAGCGTCTGGCAGAGACCGACGGCGCAGAGGTTCATCTGTATGCTGTATGGCAGCCGGAGATCTACCAGATCATATATGAAAATATGGAAGATGCGGAAAATGCAGAAGATAACCCGACAGAATTCACGGTAGAAAATAACGTGATCACACTGCATGATCCAAAAGGAAAGACCGGATATACATTTGGCGGCTGGTACATGGATTCTGCATTTACAAAACCGGTATCCGGAATGCTTACACTGAATGTGGCACATGACTGGATCTTCTATGCAAAATGGGAAGCAAATCCATATACGATCACATACGACAGCTGTCTCGGAGATACCGTACCGGTAGAGACGCAGCTGATGATGTATGATGAATCTGCAAATCTGACATTCGTGTCCGAAATGAGAAACTTTAAGAAACCAGGCTATACATTTGCCGGATGGTCTACAGAGAAGGATGGGGCGGTAGTTTATACGGATGGACAGAATGTAAAGAATCTCGCAGGAGAAGGAAATGTGACATTATACGCAGTATGGGATCTGAATGTATTTACCATTCAGTATGATCTGGGTGCAGGCGGCATCAGTCACAACAATCCGGAAAGTTACAGCATTGAAGATAATGATGTGAAACTGGAAGCACCGGAAGCAAAAGAAGGATATCAGTTCCTTGGCTGGTATGAGGATGAGACACTGGTATCTGAGATCGTAAAAGGTACACAGAAAGATTATAAGCTGAAGGCAAAATGGGGCTGCGGCGGAACATTTACCCTTTCTTATGAGGGAGCGGAAAAGATCTCGCTGAAGGATGGATCCGAAGGAACAAAACTTACTTATAAAGTCACCAGAACATTGCCGGAAGGCACTGTGGCGACACCGAACCCACAGCATGTATATTACCGTACGTTAAATGGAACCGCTTATGGATCTACGGTTGATATCGACATTGCAAAAGACAAATATCACTTCAAACATGCGGGCGGCGAAGATGTCTACCTGACATTTGGAGCAAATGATATGGAAAAGACATTTACCATTGAAGAATGGGGCGCATTTACTGCAGATGATGTGGCAGGCGCATTCCATACAGATAATACAGCACGTTATTACAATGTTGAAATTTATAAGATCGTGGATACAGTAGGAACCTGTGGAGGTGTATTAGGAGAAGAAAGAAGACAGACGAGAACCATACAGGCAATCAGTGACTACGAGGTGAAGGATTTCTATGACAAGTGGTTCAGCTATACATGGAATACAGGAGATCCGCTGATCACGCAGAAGAGATATAATAATCACTATTACTTCAAGTCATTACTGCAGGTATTAAGTGAGCAGGGAATGGATCAGAATAAGATCGCCTACATACAGAAGACCGCAACAAATGCCGGATTCTATATGGATATGGACATGAAGGAAAAAGATGACGGATACTTCTGGATCAGACTGTACAGCGGAAGATATATCTGCGAGTACAAGATTGATACCGATGGAAAATCATGGTGTAATGTAGCATTCCCGTTCAATGGAAAATGGCAGGGAATAGCAGAATTCAAGAGTGGAAAAGACAGCGGCTATAATACCAACGATATGATCACATGGGGATCACCATCCTATGCACGTATCAATGTCGATGCCGGAGTATCAATGGATGCAGCGGCAGAAGGAAAGGGAAAGAACTCATGGTATCTTGGAACTACGAAACTGCATTATAAAGTATTAGACAGCAGAGCACCGCAGCAGCAGGGCGTTGACAACATGGCACTGGGACAGTACAAGGCAGGCGATGAGATTATGATCACGGTAGTCTATGACGAAGTAATCGGTTCGGCCGAAGACGTGAGCTTGAGTTCATCATGCGGAATGCCGCTTGGAAATGTTACATACGAAGGCGGTGTAGGAACCAATACACTTACATTCAAGGCAACATTGACAGAAGATTTTGAGGTGACACCGGATGTAAATAACGATATTAAGAATCTGACACCGGTTGTCGGTACCGTAAAAGACATACTCGGAAATTAGGAAAACCTCCAATGTAAAAAAATGTATAACAGCAGCAGGGCACCAGGGTTATCTGGTGTCCTGTTGCTGTTTTGTGGGGGAATGCATTTGAAAGGAGCTGTCGGTGGCAGATTCTGTAGATGAATTACATACGTGGTAATTTTATAACCCATCTAGTGTTATAAACTATAGACATAAAAGGGAAAACAGATCATTTATTTTCAAAGAAATGGAGGAACTGGCAATGAAAGGTTTTAACACAGGTGACGGTTACATGGGAATGGTAGATGGCGAATATATCTTATTTGCCAGCGAAGCGGATTATTATGATTATGTAAATGATTAAAAAACAGGAAATATGTGGAATATATTTCCAATGTATGTGCTATACTGAACTTAATTAACCAGAAGGAGAAGTTCTATGCAGGTATCAGACAAATTAATTAAGCCGCTGACAGAAGCAAAATATTTAAATGCCGACAACGTAAGCAGATACCGTTGTATCATGCGTATCTTTTTCGAGCATTATGAGAAATTAAAATACTGGCTGTATCAGGAAGAGGTCTATGAAGAAATGATACAGGACCCGCTTTTTGCGGATTACAGACCGGAACAGTGCCAGCAGGATCTCACAATGCTGACAGAATGGAAGAATCTGAATACAATCCAGGATACAAAAAAGGTCGCATCCATCGAAGAATTCAAGAACAAAAAGTACCGATATCAGATGACGGAGTACAGTGTGGAGATAGAACGTCTGGTAATCCGGTTAGAAAATCTGTTCATTGAGGGTGCGTCATTAGAACCGACACTTCTGGAACGGATACGGAGAAGTGTAGAGCGTTTTCCAGACATGGCAGGAAAAGATAAGAATGAAGTATACACATGGTGGACAGATCTGAATAATGATTTTGTCCGGCTGAATCAGAATTATCAGGATTATATCAGGGATCTGAACAGCGTCCGGGCAGAAGAAATGATGCATACAAAAGAATTTCTGGTGTTCAAGGACCGGCTGATTGAATATCTGCGAAGCTTCATTAAAGGACTGCAGAGAAATGTCGGAGTGATCGAAGAAAATCTGCGTTTACAGGACGAACAGTTGAAACAACAGGTATTTGAAAAAGTAGTTGATTATGAATTGTCAATTCCGCGTATGGAGATAGAAGTTTCGAAAGAAATGATTGAGCAGAAAGTTCAGGGACGTTATCAAAGTATCTATGACTGGTTCGTGGAAAGTGAAGGACAGGAGAATGAAGCGGGAAAACTTTTTGATGCCACCAATGATATCATCCGAAGGATTACAAGATACGCTGCACAGTTGAGCGAGAAGAATGCACTGGGTGCGAACAGAAAAGAAGAATACCGCAAGGTGGCGGAATTGTTCCTGCGGTGTCAGGATGTGGAAGAGGCGCATAAGATGTCGGCGATGGTATTCGGCATGGAATGTCCGCAGCATCTGGCAGGAGATCTGATCCGTGAGACAGACAGCATGAACATCGGAGTCTATGAAGAGCAGCCAATGGAGATCACGCTGAAACCGAGAGTGCGTACATACAGAGAAAAATCCAGAAGAAGTGCCATCCATGAATCGGCAGAACAGAAGCAGGAAACAAGACGTAAAATGCTTGAGAAGCAGAAAGAAGAGACGGAAAAACTGCGGGCGTTGGAAGTGGATGGAAAGATACGTTTCGAAAAACTGCCGGTACTGGAACCAAGAATCAGGGAGATCCTTCTGAAATGGCTGTCGGATGCCATGGAATCGGTCGATTTTTCAGCAAGGACGGATGACGGAAGAAGATATATACTTGACAGAAGTCAGGCAGGAGAAACCTGTGTGGTACATTGTGAAGATGGGAATTTTACGATGCCGAAATTGACGATTGTATTTCAGGAGGATGCATGATGAAGGAACTGGAAGTCCTTTTAGATAAGAGATGGATCTTAAAATCCAGAGACAAAGAAACATATTACAAAATAAGAGATGCGCTCGGAGAACTTCGGAAATTTACTACCGAGAAGATGGGATGTCAGATCATTGATAATTCTCTCCTGATCAAGATGGAGAAGATTCCGGTAATTCCGGAAAGCTTCATGGGTATCCAGAAATTTTCGTCAAAAGAAGAATATGCCTATCTTTGTATCCTGTTGATGTTTCTGGAAGACAGAGATGCACAGGAGCAGTTTATTCTGTCACAGCTGACGGAATATATCACAGCAAACCTACCGGGAGAGATCTCGGACTGGACCTTGTATACGAACCGGAGAAAACTGATCCGCGTGCTGAGATTTGCAGTCGATCAGGGAATAGTCGATGTTACAGACGGAAAAGATGAAGCATTCATGGATGATGAGGCCGGAGAAGTACTCTATGAAAATACAGGTGCATCCAGATACTTTATGAAAAATTTTTCGAAGGATATTATGGAGTATACGCAACCGGAGGATTTTCAGGAAAGTGACTGGTTCGAAGTGGACGAAGACCGTGGATTTGCAAGAAGACACAGGGTCTACAAAAGACTGATCTTTGCGCCGGGTATGTATAAGGAAGACGGATCACCGGAAGATTTTGAATATCTGAAGTATTACGGACGGAGATTGAGCGAAGAACTGGAACAGATCTTCGACTGCCAGGTGCATATTCATAGAGGAAGTGCATATCTGTTATCCGGGGATGACTGCAGAATGGGGACGGTATTTCCGGGCAATAATTCGATATCCGATATTTTACTTCTGTGTTTTGGCGAAATACGAAAGAAGATTGAGAATGGGGAGTGGAAGACGGCAGCAGATGAAAGTTGTCTTACAGACCGGATCGAGTTCGAAAATCTGATAAAAGAAGTGAAACAGGAATATGGAAGTGGATTTTCAAAAAATTATCGTGAGATGCCGGAAGGTGAATTTGTAAAAAATGTGATCGATGCAATGGAACTGTGGATGTTTATAAGAAAGGATGAAGCGGCTCATCAGATTAAGATCTGTCCGCTCACAGGAAAGATACAGGGAAGTTATCCGGAGGATTATACGGGAGGAAGAAATGATGAATAGTAGATGGCAGGCAAATAAGATCGGACTGATTAATTTCTGGTATTATGACGAACAGGAATTCCCGTTTGTAAAAGGAAGAATGCTTCTTCGTGGATCGAATGGATCGGGAAAATCCGTAACCATGCAGAGCGTGGTACCGCTTCTTCTGGATGGAAATATGAGCCCGGAACGACTGGATCCATTCGGTTCCAGAGACCGTAAGATGAGCAGTTACCTTCTGGAAGAAGATGACGGACGTGAGGAGCGGACCGGTTATCTGTATCTGGAATTCAAAAGGCAGGACAGTGATACATATCTGACGATCGGAATGGGAATCCGTGCAAGAAGAGGAAAGAATCTGGACAAGTGGTATTTCAGTCTGACGGACGGAAGACGGGTAGGAAAAGATTTTTATTTATATAAGGACACGGGAGAAAAGGTTACACTTTCCAAAAAAGAACTGGAGAACAGGATTGGGACAGGCGGCCGTGTTATTGACAGACAGGCCGATTATATGGAATATGTGAACCGTCAGATTTTCGGATTCGAGACGGTAGAAGAATATAAGGAAATGGTCGATCTTCTGATCCAGCTTCGAACACCGAAGCTTTCCAAGGATTTTAAACCATCCGTGATCAATGATATCCTGAGTGATTCACTTCAGCCATTATCGGATGATGATCTGCGGCCAATGTCTGAGGCAATTGAAAATATGGATACCATGAACATGAATCTGAAGAACAGAAAAGAAGCAAAACAGGCAGCAGAGAAGATTCAGGCAGTATTTTCCAAATACAATCAGAAATTATTATATGAAAAAGCAGACCGTTATGAACAGGCAGAAATCAAATTAGAAAATGCAAAGACACAGCAGAAAGAGCAGGAGAAGAAATTATCTGAGTGCAGACAGAACATCGAGAAACTTCAGACAGAACATCAGGAACTGGATGCAAAACATGAGTCCATGGAAAAAGAAAGGGAATCCCTAAATAAAAGTGATGCCGTAGCATTAAAACGAAGAGAAGCAGAACTTGCCACAGAATTAGAAGGACAGCAGAAAAATCTAAGAGAAAAGCAGCATTTCCTTGAACTGAAACAGGATCAGTATCAGGATGCACAGAATCAGATCAAAGCAGAAGAAGACCGGAAGTATGAGAAAGAAAAAGAACTGGAAGAACTCATAGAAGAGATGCAGGACGAGGCAGATACCATGGCTTTCGAAGAACATGCATTTATGAAAGAAGAACTGGAAAAACATCCGGAAGAACCATATAAGTTCGAATTACATCAACAGCAATTTGATCATACGAAAGAAAAGATCAATGAAGGAACAGAAATCCTTGCAGAGACGGATCATCTGGAAAGACAGAAAGACGACCTGATCAAAGAAAGAGAAAAAAAGATCCGTGAACTGGATACACTGCAGAGAAAAGTATCAGAACTGGAATCTGTATTCGTACAGACACAGAATGAATGGAAAGAAGCTCTGTATCAGTGGAATGGTGCGAATCAGGAACTGATATTAGAAAAAGAATTATTAAGAGAGTTAAGCACATTTGCAGAGTCTTATGAAGAAACGTCTGATTTTGCAGAGGTACGTCAGAAGATTGCAGATGTATGGATCAGGAAAAATGCGGACGTTGAATCTGGACTTTCTGCGAATAAAGCAGAAAAAGAAACAGCAGAAAGAGAACTGGAAGAAGTGAAAGCAGAACTGGTGGAATGGGAGAATCAGAGGGAACCACAGCCGGAGCGCTCGGAAGCGGTCATTCGTAACCGTCAGAGACTGGATGCACTTGGAATTCCGTACCAGGAGTTCTATAAGGTTATAGAGTTTGGAAACAATCTGAAAGAAGAAGAGTGTAACCATCTGGAAGAAGCATTATTGAAAATGGGGATTCTGGATGCACTGGTAATTGATGAGCAATACAAAGAACAGGTTCTGCAATTAGAGCGGGGATGTGAGGATCATTACCTGTTTAGCTGTAAAAATGGTCAGAAAGAGCTTCAGCCGGAGCGGAGTCTGTTAGATGTACTGGAACTGAATGAAGAGGTCAATGACATTTTCTCCAATCAACGGCTGACGGGAGTTCTTGGAAGTATTGCATATGATAATGAAAGTATGATTGCAGTTGCAGAGGATGGTACCTACCGGATGGGAGTACTTGCAGGAACAGTAACCGGAGAGTACGAGGCAGGATATCTTGGAACGAAAGCCCGTGAAAAACACAGACAGGCAAAGATAGAAAGCTGCAGACAGAGAATCGAAGAACTGGAAGAGACATTGCAGCAACTGGAAGAAATGCATCGGAAGCTATCCGAAAGGAAAGCCATTCTTAAACGGGAATATGAGAATCTTCCGAAAGATACAGATATGCGGGAAGCCCTTCAGATGATGCGTGCAGAGGAACGGGCATGTGAACAGATCAGACGGGAAAGTGATAAATTAGAAGAGCAGATTCGTGAACTGATTGAAATACTGAAAGAGAAGAAAAAGAAAGCACTGGAAATTGCAGATTCTCTGTATCTGACCTGTTCTTATGAGGTGTTCAAAGAAGCAAAAAGTGCAGCGGAAGAATATGGGAAGCATCTGATCAGTCTGATCGCGGTACATGAAATGTTCCTCAGAAGTCTGGAATATCTGAAAGAGAGGAAAGAACATCTGGAAGATCTGGATGCAGATATGGAACAGATCCGGTATGATCTGTTCGAGATTCAGAAAGAAATCCGGAGAAAGACGGAAGAACAGGCATCCATTCAGGAACAATTACGACTGACCGATTATGAAGAAATCAAAGACCGTCTGGACGCATGCATCAAGTGGCTTCATGAGTATCCAGAGAGACTGCGCATATGTGTAAGCAGACAGACGCATGAAGAAGACGAAGTCGGACAGCTGACTCTGCGTCTGGAAGAAAGCCGGAAGAGAATTGAAGAATACGAAAAGAAGACGGCATATTTTTCCGAATGCTATGAGCAGGAGAAGAGCCTGCACTATGTGGAAATACCGGAAGAGATTCTGGATGATGCCGGACATATACGGAGTTATCTCGAGTCTGATGTGAAAGCACTGGATAAAGACAGCGTGATCCGTGATCTGAATAAAGTATATTTTGAAAACAGAGGATTTCTGACTGATTATCATCTGATGCAGAATGAATTATTCGCAGAAGCAGAGCAGACAGAATTCCCGGCAAGACGACTGGATATTTCGGCCAGATATCAAGGGGTAAAGATATCATTTTCAAGTCTCCTTACACATCTGGAAGAAGACATTGAAGAACTGGAAAATCTGATCAAAGACGGTGACCGGGAACTGTTCGAAGACATTCTTGCCAATACAGTAAGCCGGAAGATCCGTGGAAAGATCAATGCATCCAACACCTGGGTACAGAAGATGAATTCCCTGATGAATGGCATGAATACATCCAGTGGTCTGAAGCTCAGCCTCAGATGGAGAAGCAAGACGGCAGAACAGGAAGACCAGCTGGATACAAAAGAATTGGTGGATCTGTTAAAGAAAGATTACCGTCTGATGAGCGAAGAAGAAGCATCCCGGCTGTCGGCACATTTCCGTTCGAAAGTAGCAGAAGCGAGAAGAAATGCAAGAGACAGTGCCGGAATGATATCTTTCTATCAGATTATGAAAGATACACTGGATTACCGGAAATGGTTTGAATTCCAATTGTTCTCACAGAAGAACGGAGAACGCCAGAAAGAACTGACGAACAGTGTATTCGGAACCTTCAGTGGCGGAGAAAAGGCGATGTCCATGTATGTGCCGTTATTCTCTGCGGTTGTAGCGAAGTATCAGGGTGGCAGAGAAGATGCGCCAAGACTGATCTCACTGGATGAAGCATTTGCCGGAGTGGACAATAAGAATATTCGCGATATGTTCCGTCTGATGACAGAATTCGGATTTGACTTTATCATTAACTCGCAGGTTCTGTGGGGTGACTGTGATACACTGGATGCACTGGCAATCTATCAGCTGATCCGCCCGGGCAATGCGAAATTTGTGACGGTTATGCCGTATCTGTGGAATGGGAAGAAGAAAGAATTGCTGGAACGAGAAGAGGAAGTAGAGCAGAGAGGGGCCGAGATTGAACAGCAATGAGTGAGAGTGAGCAAGAAAAACTTGAGATAATAAAAAAAGAATGTCTGGAATATTTCAATCAAAGTCCAGTTTGGAAAAAAGTTTTGAAAGGGTTCCGCGATAAATACAGTTCTTATGGAAGGTTCGGTGGGAAAGTAGTTCTGAAGAATCTGAAATCTCAGGACATCGAAGAACTGGAGGGTTTCTTCGGCAAGTCTTTTCATGGACAGAAAAGTGTGACAGTGTCTGCAGAGAAATTCCGGCAGGCACTGGAAGCAAGCCGTTATAAAGATATCACACCGGAATATCTGTTGGAGAACTTTTTCGGAGAACCCTTGCTTGGAAAACAAGAGCAGAAGCTTTTGAGAGAACGGGAAAAAGAGAAAACCTGGCAGAAGTTTTTGAAAGACTATAAAGGAACTGAGATAGAGAAGGCGGCGGAATTACTGAGGAAGATTGTCAAAGACAGTGACAGTCAGGAACTTGCAGAATGGGATCGTGCGCTGCGGCTTGGCGCAGAAATGTATAATCATTTGCCATATCGTCAAAGTGATAAGTTGTATCTGGCTGTATTTGCAGCTATGCTGACGGGAAATCCACATGCATTTGACAATGGAACTGCAGCAGGAAATTTCCTATATCAGATCATACAGATGGATCTGGAAATCAGAGAAATTAAGATAGAGTCCTCGGAGATATTTCCGGCGTATAAGCGTCAGAAAAGTTACCTGACGGCTGGAATTATGCTGGATGATATATCAAATTATGCAATGTTGTATCAGGTAGAGGCGGTTAAAAAAGACGGAAATCTTCATAAAGGCATGGAGGGATTTGCGAGTGAGCAGCATATCGTGCAGGTTCCGCTTGCGGTGATTACAGAGTGGGAGTCACTTTATTGTCCACAAGATGAGATCTACATTGTGGAAAATCCGTCTGTTTTTGCGGTATTGTGTGGAAAAGAGAAAGCAGGGAACGTAAGAAGAGCATATATGTGTATGAATGGACAGCCAAGACTGGCAGGTCTTATGGTATTGGATCTATTGTCAGAGTCTGGAATCCGGGTATATTATGCGGGTGATTTTGATCCGGAAGGAATATTGATCGCACAGAAGTTATCACAGTATTATAAGGGAGAGTTTCATTACTGGCATATGGAAACGGCGGATTATGAGAAGTGCAGGTCAGAGGAAGTGATATCGCCGAAGCGTATGAAGATACTGGAGCGGATTACGGATGAGAGACTGAAACCGGTGGTGGATAGGATCGAAGAGTATGGGACTGCCGGGTATCAGGAGATGTTGGTGGAGGAAATGTGATTATGCCAAAAGGAACAAATCAAAAGCTAAAATTATACCGTCTCGCACAGATCATGCTGGAAAATACAGATGACGAACACTATATTACCATGCCGGAAATCATGGAAGAGCTTGGAAAATACGAAGTGACTGCGGACCGCAAAACAATCTATGCGGATCTGCGGGATCTGTCTGTGCTTGGAATTGAAGTAGAAGGTGAACCGATCGGCAACCGCTATCGTTACCGGGTAGTCAACCGCCCATTCGAACTGCCGGAATTAAAGCTTCTGGTAGATTCCATCCAGTCTTCCAAATTCATTACAGAGAAGAAGACCAACACACTGATAAAAAAGCTGGAAAAGCTGGTCAGCAAATACGATGCACAGAGACTGCAGCGACAGGTGTATGTATCCGGAAGAATTAAGACGATGAATGAAAGCATCTATTATACTGTCGATGCAATTCACAATGCGATTTCTGAAAATAAGAAGATCAAGTTCCAGTATTTCCAGTGGAATGTGAAGAAAGAGATGGAGTTACGTCACGGAGGAGCATGGTATCATATCAGCCCGTGGGGATTGTCCTGGGATGATGAGAATTATTATATGATCGGATATGATGCAGAGGCGCGGATGATCAAGCATTACCGGGTGGACAAGATGCTGCATATCCGGATGTCGGATGAATCCCGTGAGGGAAAAGAACACTTCAAGAAGCTGGATATGGCGGATTATGCCAAGAAGAGTTTCGGAATGTTCAGGGGAAAAGAAACGTCTGTAAAGATGTTGGTGAATAACAGTCTTGCGGGTGTAATCATTGACCGGTTTGGAAAAGATGTAATGATGATCCCGGAAGATGAAGAGCATTTCCGGGTGAATGTGGATGTGCATGTGAGCAAACAGTTCCTGGGATGGGTATTCTCGCTAGGGCAGGCTGTTAAGATCATTGGTCCGGATGAGGTTGTGGAGCAGATGAAGGGAGAGACCCGGAGGCTTATGGAGCAGTATGGGGAGTAGGAAATGGATTCTGAATTAGCAAAACAATAGCATAATTGTAAACTTGTGCGGAAAATAAGTTGACAATCAAAGCGAAATACGATAAATTGTTAACCATAAACTGAAAGGAAGGTTAACAATTCGATGAACACAAAAACAAAAAAATTATCCACCGTAAGTATGGTATTATGCGGAATGTTCGCAGCGCTGGTTGCCATAGGAGCATTTATTCAGATCCCGGTTCCATATATGGATTATTTCACACTTCAGTTCTTTTTCGTACTGCTTGCAGGATTGATTCTGGGGGCTGATAAGGGAGCAATATCTGTAGGATGTTATGTATTACTGGGACTCGTCGGAGTACCGATCTTTGCAGCAGGCGGAGGAATCGGATACATATTCCGTCCAAGCTTTGGTTATCTGGTCGGATTCATTGTAAGCGCATATGTAACCGGAAAAGTATGTGAAAAGCTGAAAGCAAGTTACAAGAACTATCTGCTTGCCTGTCTGGCCGGATTTGTTGTGACGTATGCAATCGGAATCGTGTATAAATTCATAATCTTGAACTTTTATGCACATACACCGGCAACATTGGGTGTAATCTTTTTGTCCTGTTTCCCATTAGATATGCCTGGAGATTTTGTATTATGTCTGCTGGCAGCCGGTGTGGGACTTAGAATGCGGAAAAGCGGATTTTATCTGAGCTAATAAAAAAAGGGGCATGAGATTATGGCAAAAGGAATATTTGCGACGGGCACCGGCACAGATGTAGGAAAGACATATGTCACAGCATTAATTGTGAAAAAACTGGCGGATGCAGGAATCCATGCAGGCTATTATAAGGCTGCATTATCAGGTGCTGAGTCCATAGAAGAAAGTGACGCAGGCTATGTAAAGAAGATTGCCGGTATCACACAGGAAGACAGCAGCTTACTGTCATATCTGTATCAAAATGCGGTGTCTCCGCATCTGGCTGCCAGAATAGAAGGGAATCCGGTTGATCCGGAAACGGTAAAAGCAGATTTTGACAGGGTAAAGAAAGAGTTCGATTATGTCACGGTAGAAGGAAGCGGCGGCATTGTATGTCCGATCCGCTGGGATGAAGAGCATGAGATCCTGCTGGAAGACATTGTGAAAATGCTACATCTGAATACTCTAGTGATCGCAGATGCCGGACTTGGCACGATCAATGCGGTTGTCCTGACGGTAGAATACATCCGCAATCATGGAATGGATGTAAAAGGAATCATTCTGAATCATTACTCGGGTGGAGCGATGCAGGAAGATAATGAGAAAATGATCGAGAGATTAACGGGAGTCCCGGTGATTGCCAGGGTAAGAGATGGTGCTAGGGAGCTTGAGGTTGATCTGGAAGTGTTGAAAAAGGTGTATGATTAATTTATTGTATGGAAATAAAAAAGAAATGAGCAACCCGTTTGAATCCAAAGATTGTATGCGACACAAAACCCATTTCTTAATTTATATAATATACTAAGAAGTGTAAAAAAAACAATAAAAAGTATAGACGAAAATAGAAAATTATATAATAAAATATATTGAAAACAATGCAGACCCGGAGGACAATCGTCATTTCCGGGTCTTATTTTATACCTTTCGAAGAAAAAATAAGGTGGGAATATTATGCCCCATCAATTGAATTATACTATACACATCAAAGGGAATAAAACAGAATTCCGGGAGACAAAAGTAATTACAAGACACTGAATCAAATTCAGATGAACCCGTTTTTTAAGCGAAAGGAGTACACACAATGGCAAAAGTATTTATCACCCTGACAGGAACAAAACACTACTTCGGAAATGATTTTCTGGAAAAAGGTATGAAGATCAGATTAGAAAAAGAACCGGATAATGAATATGACAAGGAAGCAATCAAAGTGACATATGAAGGCCTCGGGAAAATCGGCTATGTGGCAAATAGTTCTTATACAGTCATCGGGGAATCTATGAGTGCAGGCCGCTTGTATGACAAGATTGGTGACACGGCATATGCGAAGGTGGTATTGGTTACACCGGTCGGAACAATCTGCAAGATCTGTAAAAAGAGTCTGAAAAGCGAACAGGAGGAAACAGCATGAATTGCCTTGTGATAGATTTGGAAATGTGTAACGTACCGAGAGATTACCGGAGCGGTTCCGACAGAGCACAGCTGCTTCATGAAATCAAGGCAAAGAAAATCTGTGATGAGCGGATTCAGGATTTTGTCTGTGAAGAAAGATGGATTGATTATCAGGACGTATTTGTAAAACGATTCGGAATAGAACGAAAGATTGGTCTGGAAGAAGCACTGGGCAGGGCGGAGATTGAACCGGAGGGACGACTTCATGATGGCCTGGATGATGCAGTGAATACAGGATATCTGATCGAAAAGTTGGAAATGAATCTGGAGTATAAGTTAGTCAACTATGAGATGCCGGAGCAAGAGGAGGGGCATCTGTCGTGTACGCTGGGAGAATTGTTTACGGGGATGGAGTTGAAATTGGCGTGAGGGATGTTTTGAAATTCGATGAATATAAAAAAGAAACGAGCACCCTTTTCCAGTCCTAAGACATTACTCAGTAAAAAACCCATTTCCTTATAAAATATTACTTTATTTGTTAATAAATGTCAATTGTATTTGAAGAAGTCGTAGAAATATGACTTCTTCTTGTACGTCAATGGTTAGCGAAGTATAATTAATATATAAGAAATTCGAAACGACACAAATAAAAATACACCGGAGAAATACTATGTTTAAAATCATTGAAGGAGATTTCAAAAATAATAAATACAGTAACGAAGAATACCTGGATAACTGGCCAATGTTATATATTCTGGAAAATGGGAAGAAAGCCTATATAGGTGAATCAAATCATGTAAAAACCAGAATGACACAGCATGGGACAAATGAAGAAAAGCGAATTTTTAATAAGGTTCACTTCATATATTCACAGTTGTTCAATCAATCAGTAACCTTTGATTATGAATCAAAGTTGATTCAGTATATCGTTGCAGACGAATTATTCCAAGTTACGAATAAGAATTCCGGAATAGCAGATAAGCAGTATTATCAGAAAGAAAAATACGATGAAAAATTCGAACTGCTTTGGCGCAAGCTGCAAAAAGAAAAGCTGGTTAAACATTCACTGGAAGAAATTGAAAATTCAGATTTATTCAAATATTCTCCATATAAAGAACTGAATGACAGCCAGCGAAAAGCAGTAGAAGATATACTTGCGCAGATTAAGAGTGGAAATATAAATCGTGTAGTGGTAAATGGAATGCCGGGAAGCGGCAAGACAATTGTGGCGGTGTATCTTATGAAATACCTGGCAGACAGCGAAGAGTTTGCCGGGAAAAAGATTGGATTCGTTGTGCCGCAGACCTCGCTTAGAAAGACGATGAAGTTCATCTTCCGAAGTATTTATGGATTGACACCATCCCAGGTACTGTCCCCGTCTGATATCACGAAGAAAAAATATGATATTTTACTGGTCGATGAAGCACACAGACTTCATCAATATAAAAATATTTCCTATAGGGGAGCTTTCAAGAAAAGCTGCGAACGGCTGGGCATGACGACAGACGCAGACGAATTAGACTGGATATTGGAACAATCAAAGTGTGCAGTGTTATTCTACGATTATAATCAGGTGGTTGGTCCGTCGGGCATTGATTATGAGCGGTTCGAAGAAAAAATGAGAAATCCTTATAAAAAACATACGATATCGTATTTTACTCTTGCGACGCAGATGAGGGTACAGGGTGGAAATGACTATATTACTTTTATAAAAAAATTATTGAATGGAGATGTTGACAGGGAGTATCATTCGAAAAAATATGATTTGAAACTATATTCCAATTTTTCAAAATTTGAGAAAGATATGTATGCCAAAGAGGAAGAAACAGGACTTTCCCGGATGGTAGCAGGATATGCCTGGCCATGGATCAGCAAAAATGACCGGAGCAAAAAGGATATAGAGATACAAGGCGTGGAGCGAATGTGGAATCATTGTACGGAAGGATGGGTTCACACAGAAGAAGCGATTGATGAAGTCGGATGCATCCATTCCATTCAAGGTTATGATCTGAACTATGCGTTCGTTATTCTTGGAAATGATATCGGATATGATAAAACGACAGGACAGATTATTATCCGGCCAGAATATTATTTTGATAAAAATGGTAAATGGACGGCATCATATGAAGAATTGAAAGAATACATTACAAATGTGTATTATGTGTTGATGACCAGAGGAATCAAAGGAACATACTTGTATGTATGCGATGATGAATTAAGAGAATACTTTAGTAAATATATCGAAGAGGAAAACTAAAATGACAGAAGAAACAATCAAAGAAATATTAAAATTCCGAGACGACAGAGACTGGAAACAATTCCACAACCCGAAAGATCTGGCAATCTCCATTTCGCTGGAGGCAGCAGAACTTCTGGAAGTATTCCAATGGAGCGGTGCGGATGTCTCGAATGAAGGAAAACAGGAGAAGATAAAAGAAGAACTGGCGGATGTTGTGAACTATTGCGTCTTGATGGCAGATGCCTGCGGACTGGATTTGGATGAGATCGTGCGGGAGAAGATTAAGGTGAATGCGAGGAAGTATCCGGTGGAGAAGGCTAAGGGGAAGAGTGAGAAGTATGATAAGCTGTGATAATTAGATTATGTTTGTTAAAGCGACAGAAAGAGAATGCATAACGATGTAAAACAAAAGCCCTTGGGATTATCCAAGAGCTTTGTTACCGGCAATCGTTCACGATTATTTTTTTTACAGGGGAGTGCCCGGATCAGCCGACATGATTCCCTCAGCAAGTGAGCCTGTGGTATTTGCTTCTATTTTATTATACACGATTTTAGAAAAAAATCTATGGATTGTGTTAAAAATAGATTAGCTATGCATTAATAAACTCTTTCGTGTATACAAACATTCTCATGCAGTATAATGAATATAAGATGATACAAGAACAAGCATCGCAATTCTAGGAGGCAAGCGTGAACGCAATAAACGAACCTAAAAAATCAACCACGACACTAGACTACTACAACCAAAACGCAAAAAAATTCATCACCGACACCATATCCGTAGACTTCGGCACTATACAGAATCATTTCCTGGACAAACTGCATCCAGAATCAGAAATCCTGGACTACGGCTGCGGTTCCGGCCGCGACACAAAATATTTCCTGAACCAAGGGTACAAAGTCACTGCCATAGACGGCTCACAGGAACTATGCAAACTCGCAAGCGAATATACAGGCATCTCGGTAAAACACAAGCTGTTCCGGGACCTGGATGAAAAAGAAGCCTACGACGGAATCTGGGCATGCTCATCAATCCTTCATGTTCCGGCAAATGAACTGCGAGACATTATAAAGAAGATGGCAAACGCTCTTCGAGCCCACGGAATCATTTACACATCCTTCAAGTACGGAACATTTGAAGGGGAACGAAATGGCAGATATTTTACGGATATGACAGAAGAGACATTTGCAAAATTGATTCAGGACATGGATGAATTAGAGATAGAAGAACAATGGATTACATCAGATGTACGTCCGGGGCGGGGAGAAGAGAAATGGCTCAATCTAATTTTGAGGAAAGAATAGATACATATGAGATCGAATCTACGAATGTAATGACTGGGGACAGAGACCGGAGCCGGTATCTATATTATCAATTGAAAATGAGTATGGCAAAGGCGAAGCAGATTGATATCATCGTCTCATTTCTGATGGAGTCGGGTGTGCGGATGCTCTTAAATGATATGAAGCGGGCGCTGGACCGGGGCGTGAAGATCCGTATCCTGACGGGAAATTATCTGGGAATCACACAGCCGTCGGCTTTATATCTGATCAAGAGCGAGCTCGGCGACCGTGTGGATCTGCGCCTGTATAATGAAACATCACGCTCATTTCATCCAAAATCTTATATCTTTCATTATGAATCTTCGAATGAAATATACATCGGATCATCGAACATTTCCAAAAGTGCGTTAACTTCAGGAATCGAATGGAATTACAGATTCAGTGATACGCTGGACAAAAAGAATTATGAGTTGTTCTATGCTACATTTGAAGATTTGTTTCTGAATCATTCGATCATTATAGATGATGAAGAATTAAAACGATATTCCAAGGCATGGAAGAAGCCGTCGGTGTCCAGGGATCTGACGAAATATGACACAGCAGAAGATAATGAGGACAGGAATACTGAAAATGTCCGAATGTTATACCGCCCGCGTGGAGCACAGATAGAGGCGTTGTATGCGTTACAGGAAAGCCGCATGGAAGGGGCGGCGAAAGGACTTGTATATGCGGCCACTGGAATCGGAAAGACATACCTTGCTGCATTTGATTCGGCAAAATATGAACGGGTGTTATTCGTTGCACACAGAGAAGAAATCCTTAAGCAGGCGGCGGTTTCTTTCAAAAATGTGCGGAACTCGGCGGATTATGGATTCTTTGACGGAAAAGAAAAGGATACGGATAAATCCGTCATCTTCGCATCGGTGGCGACACTCGGAAGACCGGAATATTTGAATGAGACATATTTTCCGGCGGATTATTTTGACTATGTGATCATTGATGAATTCCATCATGCGGTTACAGATCAATACCGGAGAATCGTAGACTATTTTCAGCCGCAATTCTTACTGGGATTAACAGCAACACCGGAAAGAATGGACGGGAAAAATATCTACGAAATCTGTGATTATAACGTGCCATATCAGATTTCATTAAAAGAAGCGATCAACAAAGGAATGCTTGTACCATTTCACTATTACGGCGTGTATGATGAGACGGATTATTCAAGACTTCGGATCGTGAAAGGGCGCTATGATGAGCAGGAGCTGAATCAGGCTTATATCGGAAATGAGAGAAGATATGACTTGATTTACAAATATTATCGAAAATATCGTTCTTCGCGTGCAATCGGATTCTGCTGTTCCAGACAGCATGCAGAAGACATGGCAAAAGAATTCTGTCAGAGAGGAATCGCATCCGCAGCAGTATACAGCGGTGAAAATGGAACATATGCCAAGGAGCGTAACGAAGCTATCCTTAAATTGAAGAACGGAGAGATACGGGTGATCTTCTCTGTGGATATGTTCAATGAAGGTGTGGATATCGCTTCGCTGGACATGGTAATGTTCCTGCGCCCGACGGAATCTCCGGTCGTATTCCTGCAGCAGTTGGGACGAGGACTTCGTCTATATAAAGGAAAAGAATATCTGAACGTATTGGATTTCATCGGAAATTATGAGAAAGCGGGGAAGGCACCGCTATTGTTAAGCGGAGAGCAGTCATTTAGCAAGAAAGGATCTTACGAGTATCAAGATCTGGAATATCCGGACGACTGCATCGTTGATTTTGACATGCGTCTGATCGATCTGTTCAAGGAAATGGATAAGAAGAAATTAACACTGAAAATGCAGATCCGGCAGGAGTATTATCGTGTAAAAGAGCTGCTGGACGGAAAGCGGCCGAGCAGAATGGATTTATTCACTTATATGGATGATGAGATTTACCGGATTTGTGTCAGCGGCAGTCATGCGAAAGAAAATCCATTTCAGCATTATCTTGATTTCCTGTATGAACTTGGTGAATTGTCAGAGGAAGAGCAGAAGTTATATGCAGGAATCGGACGAGAATTCATTCAGACGATCGAAACTACGGAGATGCAGAAAGTGTATAAGATGCCGATCCTTTACAGCTTTTATAATCACGGAAATATCCGGCTTGCGGTTACGGATGAAGAGGTATTGGAGAGTTGGAAGGAATTCTTTGATACGGGGACGAACTGGAAGGATTTCCCGAATGTGAATACTTATGAGGATTATAAGAAAGTGACGGATAAGCAGCATCTGAGTAAGGCGAAGCGGATGCCGATTCGGTTCTTGAAGGCGTCAGGGAAGGGATTCTTTGTGGAGAAGGATGGATATGCGTTGGCGTTGAGGGATGAGATTGGAGAGGTTGTTGGAAATATGGCGTTTGGCGAGCAGATGGGAGATGTGCTTGGGTATAGGAGTTTGGAGTATTATCGGCGGAGGTATGAGAGGGCTGATGAAATAGGAGAAAAAGATAGAAAGAAAGATATTTTTGATTTTCTTTAATGTAGTTGAATGAAAACATAGAAAGGAGATACAGAAATGCAACGCGAAGATTTTAAAGAGCAGGTAAAAGTATTTATAAGTTCCAATATTGATGATAAATATAAATTAATAAGAGAATCTTTGAAACTTTTATTAGAAAAAACGGGTATGTGCAAAGTGTATTGTTTTGAAGAAGAACCGGGGTCATCTACAGAGGTAAGAGAAGCATACTTATATCATGTAGGTAGGTCAGATTTAATAGTTTTTCTTATAGACAATAAAGATGGGATTAATTCGGGAACATTATTGGAAGTAAAAAGAAGTCGAGATTTAAAGAAAAAGTGTATTTTTTTGTTTTGCAATGAAAAAGAAAAGAATATAACGGAATTACAGAAGGAAATAATAAATTCACCAAAGGGAGAAAAATATAAAGAAGTTTCAGAGTTTTCACATATGGCCGAGGAAGCATATAAAAGTGTATTAGCTGATGTGGTAGACATTTATTTAAGATATTGTGGAAATATAGCTGGCGCTATTGAAAATATAGGCGAATCAAAAGAAAAAGAGAATATTGAGTTAAATGAAAAATATAGTATGGTGAATAAGTCGATATATAAAGACCTCACATATATAAAAAATATTTTATATAAATATGTTTTGAATTTTAACAATGAAATTGAAGCAAAAGATAATTTTAACCTATATGCGGGACTACTGTTTGAAGTACTTTTAGGAAATATAAAGTATAGTTCTGAAAATTTTGAAAAATTAACTGAAGAAATCATAAAATTGCATAGGGGAAAATTAAAAACAGTTATAAATCAACGATTAAAAGCAATGTCATACTATTGGCAAGGGAACATAGAAGCAGCGATTGAAGTTTTAACAGAAACAATGGCATTAGCAAATAAAACTAAGGTGATACCAAGGTGGGTGGTAAATGATATTGCTATTGATTTGCGCAATTTGGCATATATAAGGGATGAATATAATAATGTAATCTGTTTCGAAAATGATGGTCAAAAAATGCTTGATTCAAGTGAGGAGTCGGTTTATTTTCCAGTACTGGATCGAATGACAAGTAATTATTATGAGAGTTGTTTTAAAGATTATTTAAAGGAATTAATAAAATCTCCTACTACCGTGAACATAGGAGGAGTTACTAATGTACTTGATAATATTGCAAATGTGTTTGTCGTGGCATTGGTATATGGATCTATTACGCATATTTATTGTATTAGAGATAGATTATCCTTGTATTTAAAATATTTGAGTTTAAATACAAGAGACCATAGAGTGTATTGTGCAACAGTTAAAATGTTGCTATTAAAAGGAAAATCTAAAGATCTTTATAATTTTGTCAATATATATGGCGAATACACGGATGCTATTAATAATAATGATATTTCAGAGTGGATCAATACAGTAGAAAATATTCCAATCGAATATCGTAAATTAAATTCGAAATTATTATTGATGGGTGCGTTTGGTTATTATTTTTCTGATGAGCAATTTGAGGATTATTTTGCAGATGTAAAAGCCGAAATTAGGATTTGGACAGCTGAACAATTTGCGGGAGATATAATAGCAAAAGAATATATAAAAGTAATTAAAAATCTGCAAAAAAGGATTTCATTGAATGACACTCTGGAGGTAGCTTATTTATTTCGGCAAAAAAATTTAAAACGATGGTATAATGATATTTTTGATATGCTTCAGGATATATCGATAGATGAAAAAGAAGATCTAAAAATTTTGAAAAAATATATTGAATGGCTAAACGAGTGCCTCGCAGATCATGAAATTGTAGAAGGTGTCAATAAATTACCTTATGCAATACAAACAATTAGATTGCAATTAAAAGATGCGGAAGAACTTGATGACAAAGTAAAAAATGTTTATCCGGAATTTTTTGAAAAAATATATAAATTAAATGTTTTAACTCATGAAAAAGAAGAATTAAATTACTATATTAAGAAATGTGTTGATGATATAGTTGAGAGAAATAATACCCAAGGAAAAGACGGGAAATATTCTGGCTATATGGATGATCCATATCGAACTTTGGAGAATATTTTTAATGATGAAATGGAAGAGCTGGATAATAAATTGGTTGAAAATTTATGTAATGCTGTATGTGAAACGCTTAAATTAGAAACACAGACGATTGATAGTAAAATTTCGGCATTAGAATTAGTTGTTATACTTAATATTATGTATTCAAATAATTCAATAATTACAAATATGGGAAATCAAATATTAAATGAATATGAAGAATATCCAATAGGTCATAAAGCTTTTTTCAAAAGAGCCTATACTAAGCATGTTCAAAAGTGTATATATACATTGTTAAAGGTTGCGAAAAAAGAAATTGATAAAGTAAAAATAATAGAATTTTTTGCAGAGCTATATGATTGTCAGAATGCAGAAACTATTTTGATACTGCAATTTATGAGAAGATTTTTTTCGGCGATTGAAAAAAAAGAAATACATATTGAAGGAAAAGAATGTTTTTTACAATATTTATTTGAAGGAGTCCGGAATGAGAACAGAAATATAAGGTGTTGGTCATATATAAATTTAATGGAATTAGTATCAATAGAAAGTGAATTTGAAGAAGTTGTGCTTAATGCTATATGTAAAGCGATGGATGATGAAACTTATGACATTAAGATTTCGGTGTTGAACAGATTGCAGAACATACAGGGGCATGAGAAGTTAGTAGATTATATTATAGCAAAAGGAAAAGTAGATAATCATTACTGGGTTAGAAAAATTTCGGAATATAAGTATTTAGCTTTTGATTAGGAGTGCAAAATATCAAATGAAATATAGGCTGTAAATAATTGTAAGGCGTAATTAGAAATATTGAATTAATATAGAGCTTTTGAAAAGCTGAAATTATTTGGATATAGTAAAAAGGTCTTCCTACATTTGATGGCTGATAAATTATTATAAAAAAAGAGTTGTAATTGATTTACAAGAAAGAAGATGCTGCTTGTGGTATGTAGAATATAATGTTATAATAAAACAGTATCAAAATAAAACCAAAATAGATTTGTATATGGGTGGAAGTATGCGAGAGTTATCCAATTTTTTTAATGAAAAAATGAAGGTTATGATAGTTATTAATGAACACTTGATTGAGATGGATGGAGAAAAGTTTTGTCCATTAAATCAAAATGAAATAGCTTCTTTAATACCGTGCGGCAAGGTTAAAGCCAATCAAATAATTAAAGAATTGATAAAAGAGGGATATATAGACAAGCTTAGAATAAAAGGCAGGTATAGACTTACCGGTCGCGGTAGAGAAGTTTTGAATATGTTGCAATAAATAAAGAAATCATATTATGAAAGCACAAGGGTGCTAAGGAGGTTAATATGAAAAATAATGTTTGGTCTTATTATGAAAAATTGGTCAAAAAGTATATGATAATGAGTATATATGATGCGGATAAGAAAGTTCATAAGCAAGTAATATATATACCAAATCAATCTTTAAAAAAATATAGAGTAAATTTATTTAAAAATAGAAAAGTTATTGAGAAAAAACTATCTCTTAATATGCTTGAAGAATTATTATCAAATGAATGTAAATATCAGATGGTAACAATCAATGTTAGAAAAGAAAAAAAAGAGATCTATAGTATTATTAGTAAGGTATCAAAAAAGAAAGGAATTTGTTCTCCATTTATTGAAATGGAAGATTGTATATTATATTTTCCTCAGTTGAGATATTCAGATTTGGATCTTTTAAGATATTTATGTGAACAAAAAAAAATAGAAGGATACAGACTGCTGATGGTTAGTGGTTGTTAAGGAGGAAGATATGTTTAATGTAATTTCTATGTTTTCAGGTGCGGGTGGACTTGATATGGGATTCCATAATAAAGGATTTAAAATTTTATGGGCAAATGATTTTAATAAAGACGCATGTGATACATATGAAAAGTGGGCAAATTACTATGAAAATGGTGAAAGAAAAGCGGATGTTGAATGTACTCAAATAGAATGTGGTGATATATCAAAAATAGATTTAAGCAAAGTTATTCCGGAAAAAGAAATAGATGTTGTGCTGGGGGGATTTCCGTGCCAAGGCTTCTCGGTAGCGGGACCAAGACAAATAGATGATTCGAGAAATATATTATATAGACATTTTGTAGAAATGGTGAAGTTGAAAAAACCAAAAGTTATTGTTGCGGAGAATGTAATCGGGATAAAAACATTAGGCGATGGCGCAGTTTTTGAAAAAATAGTTGATGATTTTTCAGCTTTAGATTATACAATGTCAGCTCCAACTGTTAATGCAAGTAATTATGGCGTGCCTCAAGATAGAATGAGGGTAATTTTTATCGGGATTAGAAATGATATATGTCATGGTGGCGCATATATTTTTCCGGCAGGTGATCCTAAAAAAGTCACATTAAAAGAGGCTTTAGCTGATCTTCCAGCTGTAGATATGAATGATGTGTGTCAAGCACCGTTTTCATCTAGATATATGTCAAGAAATAGAAGAAGAGGATATGATGATGTTTCGTATACGATTCCGGCTATGGCAAAACAAGTAGCATTAAGTCCTGATTCAGAGGGTATGGTGTATGCTGATGTAGATAGATTTGAATTTGTTGGTTATAACAGAAGATTAAGCTATAAAGAAGCGGCTGCGATACAGACCTTTCCAGCAAATATGGAATTTTGTGGTGATTTAGACAGCAAGTATAAACAGATAGGAAATGCGGTACCAGTTAAATTAGCGGAGGTTATAGCCGGCGAAGTATATAAAATATTAACAACAAAAGATTTAACTCCTTTTTTGAACTTTGAAAGTCCGAAAGATGAAATAAAGGCAGATAGAAGAATTACCAGTAAAGTTGTAAATGGAAAAGCATTCGAGTATTCTTCGTTACTTGCATTATATAATGAGTTAAGTAATTCTGGTTGGGAAAATGAACAAATTGAGATTTTAAAAGATAAAAATTTTCGAAATATTGAAAAAGCATATCAGGTTATAGAAAGCATGGAAAATGATGAAGAGGACAATATAGAGAATAACATAGAATCTTTTACAATAGATATTACTCGTAAAGAAAACTCATTTGATAGAGCTGCCAAAGTAGCAGCTTCTTATTTGAAAATGGCGGAACCAATTATGAATCGACCAGGAAAACTGTATTCTGTTTTATCTGCAATGCCAGATAGCGCGGGGGTAAAAGGTGATGTACGTGATATTTGTGTTACAATATATTCAGACAAATCAAAAACATCAATAGTTCGGGAGTTGGGTATAAGTTGTAAAAATAACCACGAAGCGGTAAAACATCCAAGGATTACTGAAGATCCAGATTTTGCAAAAGAATGGACTAAAGGAAAGTTTACATGTAGTAAAGAATTTCTAGACAAGATGAAAAAAATTCAGAAGATAATTGAGAATTATCGGGAGATGTACAACACATGGTCTGAAGTTAAAGAGAAAATGGATACAGTTTATTTGCCAATTGTAGAGGCTTTTGTAGAAGAAATTCGAAGATTAGGCATGGTAGCAAATAACGCAGATGAACAACAAAGAAAAAATACGAGAGAATTTGTAAAGCTTTTCTTTGAGTATATGTTTGGAACAAGAGATTTTTATAAATTTATAAAAGATGATAAGGCAAAAGCTACAACAGTATATCCATATAATATGCATGGTTCCTTGATGAAAACATACAAGGGAGTAAAAAATAAGCAGGCAGTACCTTGTGTTACAATGCCAGAAGAGATTGTAGAAGTACGAATAAAACCTAGAAGCAAAACTACATTAGAAATATTTTTTGATCAGTGGATTATTTCTATGCGATTACATAATGCTGATTCCACTATTAAAAAAACCTCTTTGAAGTTTGATGTTCAGATAAAGGCTCAGCCCAAAAAGGTAATGAGTGCAATTCTTCCGTGGGAAAATTAATATGCTTAGGAGAAAAACTAATGGAAGTAGCATTTGATAAACTTGGTCAAGCAGATTTGATTGTTGATACAGTATATAAAGGTGGAAGTGTAAGTGGAAAGGGATCGGAAGTTCTTTCAAAATTGATGCCAGGTTGCAGTAATGCGGGAGGATTTAGAAAGGTTTTAAGAAAAGACGGGTCAGGACTTCCAGCATATGTGGTTCTTTATACTTCTATGCAAGAATTAGAATGGCCGGATTATTTAGATGAAGAAACAGGAATTTTTCGTTATTATGGAGATAATAGAAATCCAGGAAAGACAATTTTAGATACTCCTAGAAAAGGAAATTTTCTTTTGGAGTTTGTCTTTGAATGTTTAAATGGTACAGATGAGGCAATAAGAAATATTCCACCTTTTTTTATTTTTAAAAAAACAGGGTGTGGATGGGATGTTAAATTTTTGGGATTAGCGGCGCCTGGAAATCCTAAAATTTCACCGGACAGAGATTTAGTCGCATTTTGGCGAACGATGAATGAAGAACGTTTCCAAAATTATGAAGCATACTTTACCGTGTTAGATACTAATAGGGCAATAGATCGAAGATGGCTACATGCGTTGATATATGATCATGATAATAGTTTGCAGTATGCGCCGGTAGTTTGGAAAAAATTTATTGAAAAGGGGAGAAATGGCATTATCCCATTAATAGCGAAGAAAATTACGAATATTCCATCTAAATATGAGCAATTGCAGTGTGATAACGAAGGACGAAATTGTATACAAATAATTAGAGAGTATTATTCAAAATTTCCACAAGGATTTGAAAAATGTGCAAAAGATATTTTAGAAAAAACAGATAATAATTTTCAAGAGTTTGAGCTCACAAGACCATGGAGAGATGGTGGCAGAGATGCATTGGGATATTATGTAATAAGTCCTGGTGGCAAAGTAAATGCTCCATTGCGAATAGATTGTGCGTTAGAAGCAAAATGTTATTCAGAAAAAAATTCAGTTGGAGTTCGTGAAATGTCTAGATTGATTTCAAGAATAAGATATAGACAGTTTGGTGTGATGTTGACAACTAGTTATGTTCATCCCCAAGCATATAAAGAGGTCGTCGAAGATGGACACCCAATTTTAATACTTACGGCAACGGATATTGCTCAAACTTTGCGTAGGAATTCTATTAATAGTGAAAATATTAGTGAGTGGTTATTAACTCTTGATGAACAAGACATTCGTCAGAAGAGAAGAATAATAGAGTATGCAGTAAAATTAAATGACATAACTTCTTAAGTGTGGAGGGTAGAAATGGAAAGTGGGAAAAAAACAAGTGTAAATATTTCAGAGTTAATATTTGATCCAAAAAATCCAAGATTACCTCAAAATTTACAAGGTGTTAGGGATGAAAAGAAAATAATAGAATATATGGTTGGATATGGCAATATATTAGAGTTAATGGAATCGATAGCTGAGACTGGATATTCTGATGCAGAACCATTGCTGGTTGTTAAGGATAAAAAAGATAAATATATTGTAGTAGAAGGTAATAGAAGATTAGCAGCAGTGAAATTATTGAATAATCCAGGGCTCTCAGAGTTAAGAAAAAAAGTAATTTCTGAAATTGTAGAAAATGCTAGTGTAGAAGCACCAGTAAATATTCCTTGTGTGATATATGAGAAGAGAGAATCAATATTGGATTATCTTGGATATAGACATATAACAGGTGTTAAAGATTGGGGAGCATTGGAAAAAGCTCGGTATTTAGATCAACTGTATAGAATTCATATTTTAAATACAGATGATGAGAATATATATAAGAAATTGGCTCGAATGATAGGAAGTAAAGCTTCGTATATTAAAAATTTGCATATGGCATTGAAATTATATGATTATGCAAATGATCAAGCATATTTTAAGACAGACATTAAAGAAAAAGATATAAACTTTTCGTGGATAACTACCGTGTTGGGATATACAGGGATAGCAGAATATATAGGGTATGATAGAAAAAATGTTGATTTAGATAAAATCAATAAATCTAACTATGAGAAATTATTTGTTTGGATGTTTGATAAGGAGAATGGTGTTATTTCTGAATCACGTGAATTAAGTTCTCTTTCGTCTGTATTACTATCGCGACAAGCTACTGAAAAGTTGGAGAAAGGAGCTTCATTATCAGAAGCTGTTCTGTTTACTTCGGAACCAGAAGAAGCTTTTCTAAAATTGTTAAAAAAGGCAAAATCACAGTTAGAACAAGCAAAAGCTTCAATTGAGCAATTAAACAAAAAGCCAGAGTTATCCGATGAATTGTTGAATGATATTGATAAGCTAAGAAAAACGATAGTAGGGGCATTATATGCAAATTTTACTGATGAATTGAATGAACAAAAAATGAATGGATTAGCAAACATTTCGGAAGAACAAATGAAGAAGCTGCTTGAATTACTAGGGAAAAATTAAAATGATTATAGAACAAAGTAAACTAGAAAAAAAGCATGATTGGAGCTCATCTGAGATAAATAGATGGGCCGATTACATAGAATTATTATGTATAAAGCAAGAGAGTATTTCAACGGATGAAGTAATAGAAGAGTGGATGGAGTTTGATTTTGAAAATGAATCGGCAAGAGGTGAAAGTGATCATTCTTTAAAAATGGATAAATTTTCTGCAAGAATGGCAGATTATTATAGAATATTAGAATCTAGACAAAAAATATGTGGAGAATACTATCCTTTTGAAGTGAAAGATGGAAATTATTTGCATTTTATTGGAATAAGTGATCGCAAGAAAGAAAAATATGTATATTTACTACTATGTTCGAGTATCTCCTTTATGTCCTCATATCATGAATATACAAACTCATTTGAAAAATTATGCAAATTATTAATGATAGAGTTATCACCTAAAGATACAATAGTAGAATTATTTGGAACTTCTCGAGAAGCATGTTTTTTTGTGGGCTCTTTACGTGAACGGATAAAACAATTAGCAAAGTGTTTAGGAACAGAAACAACAAAAAGATTTGATAAAGAGGAAAGATTCGATTCAATATTTGGAGGAGATGGAGGAATAGATATAGTTGCTTTTACGCCAATAGATGAAGCAGGATTTATTCCATTTTCATTTTCACAATGTACATGTAGTTATGATAAATGGAAAGATAAACAGACATCCATTGGAGAGGAATTATGGAATTCTTATGTTGAATTGGGAGTTCACTATGCTCAGTATATGTTTGTTCCGTTTTCATGCCACAATTCACGGGGGAAATTTTGTAATGAAACACGGATTAAGACTTATTTAATAGATAGACTTAGAATAATTAAACTTATAGAAAAAGAAGGCTTTAAGACGGAAGAATTTGAAAAATTATATTCATTTATAAATATGGAAGATATTATTTGAGATAGCTTCGACGTTACATGCCGTATAAGGGGATAAATATTTATAATATACTAAATGGATACGATCAGTTATAGGAAAAGTAAAAAAATTAATCTCTCAAAATTTAGTTCGTCCTGAATTTATAATATTTATTTTTGCTTAGAAAACAGAAGGAACAATTAATTTACTATTCGCCATGCGAGAACTGGGATTCCAGAGAGTGCTATTTCTGGTACACAGGAACCAGATTGCGAAGCAGGCGAAGAAGTCATTCCGCAAGGTATTCAGTGGACAAGTTTCGATGGGACTGGTGACAGGTGAATATTCCCGTTGGTGCTAGAATATAAATAGTACAAGTCAAAATGAGAATTCCTTATGAAGTATTTCATGGTATGATGTATGTATTGCACTGAAGGAGGATCTCATTATGGCAAAGCACTATGACAAACAGTTTAAAATTGATGCAGTCCAGTATTATCATAATCACAAAGATTTAGGATTAATTGGCTGTGCTTCAAATCTTGGCATCAGCCACCAATCTCTATCACGTTGGCAGAAGGAGCTTCGTGAAACAGGTGATATTGAAAATCGTGGTTCTGGTAACTATGCTTCTGATGAAGCAAAAGAAATCGCACGGTTAAAACGTGAATTACGGGATGCACAAGATGCTCTTGATGTATTAAAAAAAGCAATCAACATTCTGGGAAAATGACAGAAGCCATTTA
>URTM01000025.1 GCA_900550865.1 uncultured Dorea sp.
TGTAAGCTTTATTTCTTTTTAATTTTCCTGTACCTGTCTTTTTGAAGCGCTTTGCAGCTGCTCTATTAGTTTTAATTTTTGGCATGATATGCTCCTCCTTCAACTTGTATTGTATTTTTAACGTTTTTCAGTTAAAACCATGCTCATGCTTCTGCCTTCCATCTTAGCCGGCTTTTCAATGACTGCGATATCACCAAGCATCTGAGCGAAATCGTCCAGAATGTGTTTGCTCTGCTGAACATGTGCCATCTCACGGCCTCTGAAACGCAGTGTAACCTTTACTTTGTTACCTTTGCTGATGAACTTCTTAGCATTATTCACTTTGGTATTAAGATCATTCGTCTCAATATTTGGTGAAAGACGCACTTCTTTTACTTCAACGGTCTTCTGCTTCTTTTTAGCCTCTTTTTCCTTTCTTGCAAGTTCATATCTGTACTTACCGTAATCGATAATCTTGCAAACAGGTGGCTGAGCCTTTGGAGCAATCTTTACAAGATCCAGATCTGCTTCCTGAGCAAGCTTCATAGCTTCCTTCGTACTCATGATACCTAACTGATCTCCGTTCTCTCCAATCACTCGAATTTCTTTGTCTCTAATCTGCCCGTTAATCATTAAATCGCTAATTGTCGTGCACCTCCATCATAAAATAAAAATAAGTGAATAGTTCGAGACTATCCACTTGCATATCTGTATCATAAGATCTATAATCAAATCTGTATATACTCAATATCAAACCATTAGTCACCCGATTGTGCTAAGGTGAGAGTGGATACTCTACTTTCTTTTTTTGCCTTACGCAACATATAATTTATCACATTGTTTCTTTTATGTCAACTGTTTTTTCTCACTTTTTCAGATTTTTAATCTACACCTTTTCAATCTACAGAACCTGCCACCGGCAGCTCATTCTGAATATCTCACCCTTTATTCCACGATCCAGCTTTCCAGATCCTGTGCCCCGGCATACTCTTCCAGATATTTTCTGCCGTATTCCAGTGCCTTTTCCAGATCATTATTTCCCGAAAACGAATAGATCAATGTCAATACTTCTGTTGCGTTCTCTGTGATCATTGCCCGCTCCGAATCGCTGGTTGAACTTCCAATGGCTCCATCTTTGTCTGCAAGCACCGGAAGTGCATCGATCTTAATCTCGTCTTTTCCGATTCCCTTGTAAGTCTCACCTTCCTGCCCGATCCGGAATACCAGTTCTTCTGAGATCTGAGATACGTCATAAGATCCAACCGAAAATCCCGATTCGATTGAGATCAGGTTATTGGCATCTACAACCGTATTAACCTCATACAGCCCTTTGCCCTGTCCGATCCGGCGGATCAGCGCCTCTGATGACACACGGTATCTGCTCGGGTCTTTTCCAAATGCTTTGTAGGCTGCTCTGGATTCTTTTACATTCGGAATCTCATTGATCCCATAGTCAAAGATAGCATCTCTTGTCTTTTTGAAAATGTCTTTCTTCAGATATTTCCACAGTTCTTCGTTCTTTTTTTCTACTTTCACCCGGTACTGCAGACATCCCACTCTGGTATCCGGCCAGATTTCTTTCATTGTTTTATCAATTGTCAGATGTTTCATATATATCGCTCTCCTGTATTATAAAGTATCGAATCATCGTTCGGGCAAACCGTAAGAAATGTGCTTTGAGAATTTCCCGCATAAACTATGAGAAACACGCTCCGCGAGTTTCTCAAGTTATCGCGGCAGTCGCCAAGGTCTTGTGCAAGCACAGACTTTGGCTCGTTGCTCGCGTAAATATAAGAAAAGATGACAATCTGCCCGTAAGCTTCTTGTCATCTTTGACTCTTCTTTATGCTGCTTTTGTTCTATTTCACAGTATATTAAGCATGCTTTTCTAGGCGAAAAGACTTGTTGCTCCATATATTGCTACTACTGCAACGATTCCCCATCCGATGATACTTAACATACTCTACACCTCCTCAGGATGATTTATTTCTCTCTTTCTGATTTCAGTATAGAGCATAATTATGCATTTGTTAAATGAAGCTTTTGCATGTTACTATTAGTATTCTTAATATTTCTATGTGTCTATCTGTGATCTGCCATGCATACAATGGCGATCATTCCAGAGCCTGTATGACCTCCGAGCACAGAGCCGAGATTGTTCATCACGACATTGGTCACACCCATTTTTTTATGGACGAGTTCTGCAACATAAGCCGCATCTTCCGGACAATTGCCATGCGGGATCATCACCATATCCGGCATCTTTCCTTCGCATGCTTCGACCGCCATATCCACGATCTTATTCATGCCCTTCTTTCTGCCCCGCTCTTTCCTGATAATCTGAAGCTTTCCTTCATTATCCAGACAAATGATCGGTTTGATCTGTACCATTGTTCCGATCACCGCTGCCGTCTTCGAGATACGTCCGCCTTTCTGCAGATGGTTCAGGTCTTCTACCATAAAGAAATGGCAGACTTTTAATTTATTCTCTTCTACCCACTGTGCAACTTCTTCCAGGCTCTTGCCTTCTTTCTGAAGTTCCAGTGCCTTATAATCAAGCAGACCTTCTCCCATGCTTGCGCAGAGTGTATCGATCACAACAATCTTTCTCTCCGGATATTTTTCGCGCAGATCCTCCGCTGCTATACACATACTGTTATATGTACCACTAAGTCCTGATGTAAAGCTCAGATGCAAAATATCTTTTCCGCTTTTCAGGATTGGTTCCAGAATATCTATTGCAGTCTGTGGGCTTGGCTGTGAAGTCACTGCCATCTCTCCGGCCTCTAACATACCATAGAATTTTTCTGCTGTCAGATCATACATATCACGGTAAGTCTTTCCACCGATCGTACAGTTCAGCGGGACTACCGGTATCTCTCTTTCCCACACCCAGTCTTTTGGCAGATCAGATGTACTGTTGATCGTTATTACATATTCACTCATATCGGAAACCTCCTCATCCTCAAGTCCCTTTCATCTTACCATTGTCTTACATATTACGCAAAACTTTTTTCATAGTAATGACGAATACGACACTTGTTGTCAGGACCGATATCACATCTGCGATCGGTTCTGCACGGTAGACTCCCATCACACCCATGAATTTTGGCAGGATGATCGCAAACGGGATCAACAGGATGATTTTTCTCAAAAGCGCAATGAATAACGATACCTTTGCCTGCCCAAGCGAAATGAATGATGTCTGGCACGCACACTGGATTCCAAAGATGGATATTCCAAGGAAATATACCGGCATAACCTTGCACGTCAGTTCCAGAAGTTCCTTATTATCCGTAAACAGACCTGTATATATCTGCGGTGCAAAGATTGCCACACCTGCAAGCAGCAGTGTTCCTGTCAGACAGACCAGGATCATTCTTTTCATCGTTGCTTTCACACGTTCCTTATTCCCTGCACCATAATTATAGCTGATGATCGGCTGGATACCCTGTGTGATACCCTGTACCGGGATCGTGATCAGCTGCATGATACTCATCAGGATCGACATGGATCCCACATACAGATCACCGCCATATCTCTGCAGTCCCGTATTCAGTGTGATCGTCACCAGACTTTCCGTACTCTGCATAATAAATGGTGAGATTCCAAGTCCTGCGATCATCTTGATCACATCTTTTTTCAAATGCATATTTTTCAGTGTCAGACGCATCACACTTTTTTCCGAAGTCAGGAAACGTACCACCCATGCCGCACTGACCGCCTGCGACAGGATCGTTGCAACCGCAGCTCCCCGCACACCCATGTGCAGCACGAAGATGAATACCGGATCCAGACAGATATTTAAGACCGCTCCGATCAGGACAGATAACATCGCAATCTTCGCCTCTCCCTGTCCACTGATATAAGCATTCAGTCCCAGTGCAAGCTGCACGAAGATCGTTCCGATCAGATAGATCGATATGTAATCTCTTGCATAGACGATCGTTGCATCACTGGCTCCAAATGCATACAGAACCGGTGTCTTGAATATCGAAAAGAACGCCGTCAGGATCACCGAAAAGAGCACCAGAAGTCCTGCTGAATTTCCAAGGATCTCTTCTGCTCTCTGTCTGTTCTGCTTTCCCAGCTGGATCGAAGCAAGCGGTGCCCCGCCCATTCCCGCAAATGCACTGAATGCCGAGATCATCGTCAGGATTGGAAATGTAACCCCGACGCCGGTCAGTGCCACATCTCCATATCCCGGAATATGACCAATATACATTCTGTCTACTATATTATAAAGCACATTGATAAGCTGTGCCGCCACAGAAGGGACCGCCAGTGAAAACATCAGTTTTCCCAGCGGTGCACTTCCAAGTCTTTCGTCTCTGTGATTCATTTGTATCGCTGCCTTTCTCTCGCATATCTTTCTTTTGTATGCCTGTTCTCTTATACACTTACTTTAGTAAAAAATATTATATCATTTTCTTGTTCTTGTGTACACGTTCATTTTTGCTCATTCTTCTTGTATATTTAGAATTATTTTTTCTACATACAGCACTATTTCAGGCTCACACGCAGATAACTTCTTCCGGAAAGTGTCTTATTAAAACAGATGCTGCACACCACCAGTACACCCCCCAGTACGAATCCCCACCAGTTAAATAACGCCGTCAATACCAGCAGTGCCAGACGCATGAATTTCAACGCATAACCAAGTTCGAAATTCGGCTGCGTATAATTGGCAACCGCCACGAAAGCCATATAAAGCATGACTTCCGAATTAAACCAGCCCGATGCCACCGAGAATTCTCCCATGACCAGACCGGCGATCACGCTGAGAGGCGTGCTTAACATGCTCGGCGTATTCAGAGCCGCCAGACGCAGGCCGTCGATTGCCACCTCCAGCATCAGAAGCTGATAGATCAGTGGGATATTCACCGTATCTTTCACCGCTACAAAGGCAAATACTTTCGGCAGCCAGTTCAGATTCTGCATAAAAAGCAGGAACACCGGTGTCAGAAATATCGTCATCAAATTGATCAGTGTTCTGGATATCTTCAGATAGACGCTGGTTAAGGTCGGGAAATAATAGTCATTTGCCTCCTCGATCATGTCGAATATCGATGTCGGAAGTATCATCGCCGACGGTGAATTGTCTACCAGGATCACCACTTTTCCTTCCAGAAGACACGCCGACGCCGTGTCTGGGCGTTCGGTAAATTTAAACTTTGGAAATGGATTGTACCATTTCCGTCTGAACAGGCATTCCGCCAGACTCTGCTGATTCATCCGCAGATCATCGGTGTCTATGCTCTGGATCTTATCACGCACATTTTTCAACAGTTCCTTATCCACCCGGTCGCCCATATAGCAGAGTGCCACATCAGTCCTGGAACTGTCCCCCACTTCCGTCATCTCCATGATCAGCGCCGGATGACGGATTCTTCTTCTCATCATTGCCGTATTATATACAAGCGTCTCCACGAACCCGTCTCTGGATCCCCTGAGTGACTTATCTTTATCCGGCTCTTCCACACTTCTTGCCGGATATGTCCTGCAGTCGATCACAATACACGCCCGGTATCCGTCAATGAATACGCACGTTTCTCCCGACAACAAACTCTTCAATATCTGATCAAAATCAAACATCACTTCTACTTCAACGTACGGAATACATGCATTTGCAAATTCCCATACATCCTCCGGCAGATCTTCTGCTTTCACCTTCAGAAGTGCATCCATGATCTTCAACATCGTCTCTTCGCTCGTAAAACCATTTACAAAATAAAAAGAAGAAACTCTCCCGCCGATCAGCAGATCCCTCTGAATGAGGTCAAAGCTTTCCCGGATCGGGAGTGTTTCATTCATATATGCTACATTTTCTTCTCTTGTCTTAAAAACCGGAATTTCCTGGCGCGTCATGCTCTTACCACCTCTTACATACATAGACTATACATTCCAGTATGCCCCGAGGGGTCAATTTTATACAGGGCAGCAGCTTTCCTGTATCTCGCGCTTCCTTCTCTGCGCATCTGCACATCAGATTTTCCATTTCTGTCGTATCCGGTTATTTTGTCGTACTGCCGAATCCACCGTTACGGACTTCTTCTACCTCATCATCTACCGTGATTCCGTATTCCATGAAGATTCCCTGCATGAATCCTGTTCCTGCCGGAATCTCTACGGTTTTTCCTTCATTTGTATCATTTGTGATTTTGGCAAAAATGTGTCCTTCGTTATCTGAATAATAGTAATCGCTGTCAATGATTCCTACTGTATTATTCAGCTGCAGGCGGAACTTGAATCCAAGCCCGCTTCTCGGATAGCACTGAAGTACCCAGTTATCTTCCATCTTCGCACGGATCCCTGTCGGAATCTTTGCAGTCTCACCCGGTTTCAAGGTAATCGCCGCCGGCGCATAAAAATCGTATCCTGCAGATCCTTTTGTCGCGCGTTTTGGAAGTTTCAATGCATCATATACATTCTGGATATCTTCGTCAGATGCCTGTCCGACAGCGTCCAGATAACCTTCTTTAAACTGTTCAAAGCTTACTTTTTCAAATTTTGCAATTCTTTTTGCCATGTGTATATATCCTCTTTTCTTTTTATTTTCTTTCATCTTGTAATAGTAGAGCTCCGGATTTCATTATACCCAGAGTATAATGCCCCAAAAAAGCACAGCCTATAAAGCTGTGCTTTTTTACCGGCGTATCCAGTATAACATCTTTTAGTTGCCACACTCAATACTGATTTCATTAAATAATGTCAGGATGTCATCTACCGACATCTTGTCTTTTTCTTCGCCTTTTTTATCCAGGATCGTATTTCCCTGATGCATCATCACCAGACGGTTGCCGTATTCGACCGCATATCTTAAGTTATGTGTAACCATGATCGTCGTGAGATTCTTCTCTTTTACGATCTTGTCCGTCAGTTCCATGATCAGTTCTGCCGTCTTCGGATCCAGTGCTGCCGTATGCTCATCCAGGATCAGGAACTCGATCGGTGTCATGGTTGACATCAGAAGAGCCATCGCCTGGCGCTGTCCTCCGGATAAGGCACCGACTTTGACATCCATCTTATCTTCCAGTCCAAGTCCGAGCTGGCTTAACTGCTCTCTGTAATACTCGATCCTTGCCTTATTCGTTCCTCTGGAAAGACCAAATACCTTTCCTTTATTGTCCGCCAGAGACATATTTTCCAGGATAGTCATGGTCGGGCAAGTTCCCATTGCCGGGTTCTGATAGACGCGCCCGATTCTTTCATTTCTCTTATATTCTTTCTGTTTTGTGATATCCGATCCGTTGATCAGGATCTGTCCACCCTCTATCGGAATACTTCCACAGATGATATTCAACATCGATGTCTTTCCGGAACCATTACTTCCCACAACAGATACGAATTCCCCTTTGTCGATCGTCAGGTTGAAGTCCTGGAACAGGCACATCTCATTTACGGTTCCCGGGTTATAATATTTATGAATTCCTTTTAACTCAAGCATTAGTGTTCACCTTCTTCTTTCTGTCCATACTGATGATAAGTACAACCAGGAACAGGACTGCTGTTACCAGTTTCATTGCCTGCGGATCGAAATTGCGGAGTGCGATCGCAACGCATGCCTTGTAAATGATCGATCCGATCAAAACTGCTGTCGTCGTGCGAAGCAGTGTCAGCTTACGGAAAATACTGGTTCCGATAATGACACTGGCAAGTCCGATGACCATGGCTCCAGTTCCCATAGAGATTTCAAATACTCTCTCTTCCTGTGCAAATACACATCCGGCCAGTGCTACCAGACCATTTGAAATTGCAAGTCCGAGGATCTTGATATTTCCTTTGTCTTTTGCGAGAGACACAACCAGTACGTCATTATCACCAACGGCTCTTAACAAGAATCCGGACTTTGTATTCAGGTAAAGATCCAACAGGACTTTACAGATCACTGCGAGCACCAGAATGATGATCAGTGTCGCGTACGGTGCAAGCGCATCTGGAATGATCTTATCCATCAGATTATTATTGAAAATAGTCTTCTGCGAGAATAATGGAACATTTGCTGTTCCCGCTATGTACAGATTGATCGTCCACAGTGCTGTCATCATAATGATTCCCGAAAGAAGATCTCTGACTTTGCACTTTACATGGATCAGTCCGGTGCAGATTCCTGCAACTGCTCCTGCCAGAAATGAAAGGATCAGTGTGATGTATGGATTCATTCCTCTTGTAAGAAGGGCAGCTGTGATTGCTGCCCCCAGAGGAAAACTTCCATCCACCGTAAGATCCGGAAAGTCTAATATTTTATATGTGATATAAATCCCCAATGCCAGGATTCCATAGATCAGACCCTGTTCTAATATCGATGTGATGAAACTCATGAAAAATGCCTCCCAATCCAATGGGGACGGGAATTAGTGGCTCTTTCCCTGTCCCTATTGGTCACTATTATTTTTTTATTATCCACAGGGGACAGAGAAAAAGCCACTAATTCCCGTCCCCAAAGCTTTCTACTGCGTTATTTGCAAGATCTTCCGGTACTGTGATTCCAAGATTCTCTGCCACTTTGTTATTTACATAGAAGCCTGGCTCTGTGATCGTTTCAAAGTTCTGCTCAGAAGCTTTTGCTTCGCCTTTTAATACTTTTGCTGCCATCTTACCAGTCTGTTTTCCAAGTGCGATATAATCGATTCCTTCTGCTGCAAGGCATCCGATCTTTACCTGTTCGATCTCGCTTCCGAATACCGGAATCTTCTTTTCATTTGCCTTATCCAGAATCGTTGGAAGCGATGCTACAACAGTGTTATCTGTCAGGTTTGTAATGCAGTCTACTTTGCTCAACAGATCATCTGCTGCCAGAGATACATCTGCAGTTGTTGTGATTCCTTTTTCTACCAGTTCGAAATCATATTTCTTAACCAGGCTCTTGTATTCTTCAATTGCTGATACAGAGTTTGCCTCACTTGTGGTGTACATGATACCGATCTTCTTAGCATCCGGAAGCATCTCACGGATCATCTTAAGCTGTTCTTCAACCGGAAGTTTGTCAGATGTTCCTGTTACTTCTCCTACCGGTTTTCCATCTTTGTCTGCCAGTTCTGCTGCCACAGGATCTGTAACTGCAGTGTAAATAACCGGGATATCTGCTTTCATTGCTGCATTGTATGTACTCTGTGCACTTGGTGTTGCGATCGCACATACCAGATCTACTTTATCAGATACCAGACTGTCGGAAATCTGTTTTGCAGTTCCCATGTCTGCTGCCGCATTTTTATATTTTACGGTCAGGTTGTCGCCTTCTTTGATTCCTTCAGCTTCCAGTCCTTTTAAGAAACCTTCCCGGCAGTTATCGAGAGAACCATGCTCTGCAAACTGCTCAATTCCAATCGTATAAGATTCTTTCTTGTCACTTCCGGAATCGGATGAGCTGCCACATCCTGCTGCCATTGCTGTTACCATTGCTGCTGTTAATAATACTGTTACCATTTTCTTTTTCATAATTTTTTTCTCCTTTTTCTGCATGAAATATTTTGTTGTCTACAGATTGCAATTGCCAGCTCCCTGTAGTTGTTAGGAGAGAAAATCTTTCACCGATAACGTCTGTCATACCTTTCTGATAAAAAAGAAAACCGTCTCAAACCTTAAGGTTTGAGACGGTAATAATATCTATTATTATCGCGGTACCACTCAACTTGACGAATCGTCCACTTTCTCATGTACTAACATACACTCCTGATTGATAACGGGTTCGGTTCCCGACAAGCCATACTTTCTTGAATTACTGTTAATCATAAATCCTCGATTTCAGACTGCCCTCAAAAGTCCATTCACTTATCAACTTCATACAGCAATCACACCACCTGCTGCTCTCTGAAATGTCATCGTATAAGCTACTCCTCTTTTTCAACGGTTTTGCTTTGTTATGGTTATACTTTACTGTATCAAAGTTGATTTGTCAAGAAGTTTTTTCAACTTTTTCATATTCTATTTCATAACCGCCAGAAGCAGACAAGACACTTTTGCATTTATTTTCTCCTTCTACTGCTTTATTACCGGCACCGGTGTGTCGTCTTTTGCATCCAGATTATAAATATATTTCTTCGTATCTTTCGCCATCTGTCCCGACAATGCCAGCACTGCAATTAAGTTCGGAATTGCCATCAGTGCATTCAATGTATCTGCCATCAGCCATACGGTATCCAGTGTTACGATTGGTGCGATCGCTGCCACAACAATATAAAGGACACGATATCCGGTAAGTATCCTTTTGCCGCCCAGGTACTCCACACACCGTTCCCCGTAATATGCCCATCCAAGCACCGTTGAATAAGCAAAACAGATGATCCCCAGCGTCAGGATGATCGGTCCCAGAACCGGGATCTGCCCGAATGCCAGTGATGTAAGCTGTCCTCCGTTATCTACAGAATCTGCATTGATGTGCGGATTTTTCATGATCGTTGAGACCAGTACCAGTCCGGTCATCAGGCATACAACGACCGTATCCCAGAATGTTCCGGTGGATGATACAAGCGCCTGCCGCACCGGATTTCTCGTCTGCGCCGCTGCAGCTGCGATCGGTGCAGAACCAAGACCCGATTCATTCGAGAACAATCCTCTTGCAACTCCGAACCGGATCGCCATACGGATTCCCGATCCGATCAGTCCGCCCGCTGCGGCTCCCGGTGTAAATGCAAGTTTACAGATCACCCGGACCGCAGGAATGATGTAGTCGTAATTCATACATAAGATGATCACACATCCAATCACATAGAATGCTGCCATAAAAGGCACCAGCTTTTCACAGACCCTGGCAATAGATTTAATTCCTCCAAAGATTACGATTGCCGTCAGTACAGCGATCACGACTCCGACAATAACCGGAGGAATTCCAAAGTTCGTATGACAGATTTCAGCAATGGAATTGACCTGCGTCGCGCATCCGATACCAAAAGAAGCAAATCCTGCAAAAAATGCAAATAACACACCGAGCCATTTCATATGTAATCCACGTTCCAGCGCATACATGGCACCACCCTGCATACGTCCGTCTTCTGTTTTCACTCTGTATTTGACTGCAATATAGGATTCCGCATACTTGGTCGCAATACCAAATACACCGGTCAGCCAGCACCACAAAACCGCTCCCGGACCGCCGAGTGCGATCGCAGTACCGACTCCTACAATGTTACCTGTACCGATTGTTGCCGCAAGTGCTGTCGTCAGTGCACCGAACTGCGATACTTCTCCTTCTGCATCCGGATCTTTCTCCACAGACAGTCTGATGCCTTTTGTAATGGTAAAACGCTGGATGAATCCGGTCCTGGCCGTCATGTAGATATGTGTTCCGAGTAATAAGATAATCATCGGCCAGCCCCAGACCACTCCATTTACGGTTGTGATTACTGCATTCAATAGCTTCATGTCTTTTTCCTCCTCTTATTCCATATTACGCAAAAAGACTCCTCGGATATTCCATCCTCGGAGTCTTTTTTCGCAATATTATTTTTGTTATTATAGCACGCTGTGCAGGGAACTACAAGCCATAAGGGCTAGAGAAAAAGCCTCTTTTCCCGTCCCCACCGGCTTATTTCCAAGTGAAATCCGGTGTTCCCTCAAGGTCATACGGAGTCGCCTGATATACGTAATAATTCAGCCAGTTCGTATACAGATTATTCGCTGTCGCTCTCCATGTAAGCAGCGGTCCATTTTCCAGATTATCATCACGGTAGTAGTTCTTAGGAAGTTCGATCGGAAGTCCCTTGCTCTTATCGCGCTTGTACTCTCCATCCAGTGTTACACGGTCATATTCCGGATGTCCCATCACGAAGATCTGACGACCGTTCTGCGCCATGGCAAGGAACAGACCTACTTCATCAGATTCCGCCAGAACTGTGATTCTCTTGTCTGCATGTACTTTATCCAGCGGGGTCTCTGTATGACGGGAATGTGGTGCAAGGAACACGTCATCAAATCCACGCACCAACGGGATCTTGCGGTTCAGCACCTTGTGCCAGAACAGTCCGAACGCTTTCTTGTCAAGCTGGACTTTATCAATTCCGTAATGATAATACATGCCTGCCTGTGCTCCCCAGCAAAGATGCAATGTGGATACTACATTCGTCTTGGTCCAGTCCATAATACGGGTTAATTCATCCCAGTAATCCACTTCTTCAAACGGCATCTGCTCTACCGGTGCTCCGGTAATAATAAATCCATCAAACTTTTTATCCTTGATCTCATCGAATTTCTGATAGAATTTGTTCAGGTGACTCATCGAAGTGTTCTTCGACTGATGTGATGCAACTGCAACAAATGTCACATCTACCTGAAGCGGTGTATTAGACAATGAACGTAATATCTGCAGCTCTGTCTCCTCTTTTAATGGCATCAGGTTCAAAAGTCCGATCTTGATCGGACGGATATCTTGATGCATTGCACGGTGTTCATCCATCACAAATATATTTTCACTCTCTAAGATCTCCTTGACCGGGAGATCATTCTGCACTCTGATCGGCATAATTTATTCCTCTTTTTCATTTTTATTTTCTTCTGTCTTCTGTTCTTCTTTTTCGGTCATATGATCTTTTTTCTGAAAATATGTCCCATCATTATCTACATAACTATCTCCGTTATAGCATTCTGACTCTGTCGGCAATTTCTTTTTCTCCAACTGATTATCCAGAAAAAGTTTTACTATATAATAAATGACTGCAAACGCCGGCACTCCGAATAACATTCCGAGAATTCCAAACAATCCTCCTCCGAGAAGGATCGATACAATTACCCAGAAAGCAGACAGTCCGGTAGAATTTCCAAGAATCTTTGGCCCCAGTATATTTCCGTCAAACTGTTGCAGCAACAGGATGAAAATCAGGAAATAGCATCCCTTCATCGGATCTGCAAGTGCGATCAGAATCGCACTCGGAATTGCTCCGATATATGGTCCGAAGAACGGAATTACATTCGTCACACCCACAATCACGCTGACAAGCATTGCATACGGCATATTCAAAATTGACGTACCAATAAAGCACAGGATCCCGATAATGACAGAATCAATGATCTTACCAATGATAAATCCCCCGAATATCTCATTTGTCTTTACTGCAATATGGATCAACAGGTTGGCTCTTTCTGTCGGAAAGATCGCATATGTTGCTTTCTTACTCTGATTAATAAACGTCTCTTTGCCGAACAAAATATATACAGATACGATCACTCCGATTACCGCATGGAACAATTCCATAACCAATGTATATAATCCAACCGTCAGATGTGTCATCAGCTCATTTACTTTATTCAGAAGATCCGTACGCATCCAGTTCTGAAGGCTTGTAGATGCCTCGTTCATCGCATTCTTCAGCATTGTCGTCATCGCCGAATCATCCAGTTGTATATGATTCACCTGCTTCACCAGCTGGTTGATCTGAGCCGGAAGCGTAAAGATCAGATTCCGGATACTTGAAATCAGTTCCGGGATCAGCATATTGATAAGCGTTGTCACAACGGTGATCAGTACGACCAATGCCAGAATCACTCCTGCACATCTGGATACCGTCTTCGCTTTTTCCTTCTTCTTCATATGCTTTTCCAGAACCGGCACCAGATATGCATCTACCGTTCTCACGATCGGATTCAACAGATATGCAATTCCGCATCCATACAGCACCGGCTTTAAGATAGACAGGATCTTTGACACGGTATCCGAGATCGCAGTCACACGAAGCATCGCAAAATAGACCAGAATGCAGGCAACGATCACCAGGAAATATGTCATTCCACGGTTAAACTGCTGTCTTAATTTGGACGGGCCTTTTCTGCCAAACCTGGGACGGTCTTTATAATATGTATTTTCTTCTTTGTTCATAAACTCCTCTTCTTTCCTGCCTGTTTCGGCATATAAAATTATTATACCCTTACCATAAATTTACGTCAACCAACAAAAAAAGATCAGAGCAGGAGTTTCTATAAAACTTCTATAAAAACTCCTGCTCTGATCTCTTTCATCTGTTTATCTTATGCACATCCACACTTAAATGTCGCGCATTCCGTCTCACCGCAATGGCAGGCATTGCCGCCCTCTACACTGATCTTTCCGGCATGGCACTGACATTCTTTATTATACATGCAATCTGTTGCCTTGCAGTCTACGCTGCTCTTTGCCGAAGCCTCTTTGCCTTCCATATCCGAGTATGCATCCGCATAGGCGCTTCCGCCTTTTCTCTCTTCAAAGCTGTCACAGCTTGTCTCAGCAGCTTTCTTTGCAGAATTTCCTCCTACCACAATACTGTCAAGATTACAGTAATAATTCTGATTGTGCGTACAAGTCTGTACGGTACATCGTAAATCTGGCATAATATATCCTCCTTTCAAATACAAGATATATTATGCCAGTTCTTTTTATTTCTTATACATTTGCAAAAATAAATTAGTTATCTTCTTTTACAACTTCTCGTCTTTCTCTTGTTGCGATTTCTTCTGCAACAGATGCTACAAACGCATCCAGACTCTTCTGACCTTCATCTCCTGCAAATCTGCTTCTTACGGATACCAGATTTTCTTCTTCTTCTTTTGCTCCTACTACAAGCATGTATGGAATCTTCTGCATCTGAGCCTCACGGATCTTATAACCGATCTTTTCCGCACGTGTATCAATCTCTGCACGGATACCTGCCGCATTTAATGTCTCCAGTACTTTCTGTCCGTATTCCAGATGTTTATCCGAGATTGGAAGCACCTTAACCTGTACCGGTGCGAGCCATGTAGGGAATGCTCCCGCAAAATGTTCGATCAGGATTCCGATGAATCTCTCGATGGATCCAAATGCTACACGGTGGATCATGATCGGACGGTGTTTCTCTCCGTCTGCACCTGTATATTCCAGTTCAAATCTCTGTGGCAGCTGCATATCAAGCTGAATTGTTCCGCACTGCCATGTTCTTCCGATAGAGTCTGTCAGATGGAAATCAATCTTTGGTCCGTAGAATGCTCCGTCTCCTTCATTTACTACATAGTCAAGACCAAGATCATTCAGTGCGCCGCGAAGACCTTCTGTTGCAAGTTCCCAATCTTCGTCACTTCCCATACTGTCTTCCGGACGTGTAGAAAGTTCTACATGATACTTGAATCCGAACAGCTGATATACTTCATCGATCAGTGCTACAACACCTTTGATCTCATCACGGATCTGCTCCGGCATCATAAAGATATGTGCATCATCCTGTGTAAAGCAGCGCACACGCATCAGACCATGTAACTGTCCTGATTTTTCATGACGATGAACCAGTCCAAGTTCTCCGACACGAAGCGGGAGATCTTTATATGAACGTGGCTCAGCTTTATATACGAGCATTCCACCCGGACAGTTCATTGGCTTGATCGCAAAGTCCTCTCCGTCAATCTGTGTTGTATACATATTTTCTTTATAGTGATCCCAGTGACCGGATGTCTCCCATAGGTGTCTGCTTAAGATTACCGGCGTAGATACTTCTACATAACCTGCTTTTTTGTGAAGTTCTCTCCAGTAATCAAGCAATGTATTCTTAAGCACCATTCCCTTTGGAAGGAAGAACGGGAATCCCGGACCTTCTTCGCACATCATGAAAAGTCCAAGTTCTTTGCCGAGTTTTCTGTGGTCACGTTTTTTTGCTTCTTCAAGCATTGTCAGATATTCATCTAACTGTGCTTTCTTAGGATAAGAGATACCGTAGATTCTTGTAAGCATCTTGTTCTTCTCACTGCCTCTCCAGTAAGCACCTGCAAGGCTTGTAAGCTTGAATGCTTTTACCGGCTTTGTTGTCATCAGGTGTGGTCCGGCACATAAATCAACGAATTCTCCCTGCTGATAGAAGCTGATCTCTTCTCCTTCCGGAAGATCTTCGATCAATTCAACTTTGTATGGTTCGTCTTTTTCTTTGAAATATGCGATTGCATCTTCTCTTGTCTTTGTAAATCTTTCGATTGGAAGGGCTTCTTTGACGATCTTCTTCATCTCTTTTTCAATCTTTTCAAGATCTTCTGCTGCGAATGGTGTCTCGCGGTCTACATCATAGTAGAATCCATTCTCGATCGACGGTCCGATCGCAAGCTTTGTATCCGGATACAGACGTTTGATTGCCTGTGCCATAATATGGGAAGTGGTATGCCAGAAAGCACCCTTTCCTTCTTCGTTATCAAATGTAAGTATCTCCAGTTCACAATCTTCATCTACAACATGTCTGAGATCTACTACTTCACCATTTACTCTTGCGGAAGTTGCCACCCTTGCCAGACCTTCGCTGATATCTTTTGTAATATCCAGCACTGACATACTTCCTTCATACTCTTTGAAAGATCCATCTTTTAATGTGATTTTCATAATTATCATGTCCTCTCTTTTTGTTTTTTACATAGTGATAAAAAAAGTCCCTTACAGGCAATTGCTGTAAGGGACGAATTATCTCGCGGTTCCACCCTGTTTGAACTGACACTTCAAGCTCTCTATCTCCAAGACTTCTTATGTCAGAACCTCTTAATTATGATGATAACGGAATCACCGGACTGTTTTTCAGCCACTCAGAGGTAGTTTTCAGAAGGTTCCAAAATAAGAAGCTTTCAGCCTGCGGCTTCTCTCTCTGGTATTTCTTTCCCAGCTTACTCTTCTCTTCAACGTGTTTTCATACGCTCTCATTATAACACGCGGTTATACTTTGTCAATATTTTTTCAGCCACAGTTTCCAGACTGCAAAACATTCCCGCACAAAATAATTCGGAAATAATAACGGATGGCAGCTTGCCGCTATCGGAAATGGATTCTTAAATCCTGCATATTTTGCATATCTGCATCCGCGATATACATGAAAATTATTTGAGACAATCCCGACCGGTGTATCTACATCTTCTATAAGTTTTCTGGAAAATTTCAGATTCTCCAGTGTATTTACCGACGCATCTTCCTGCACGATACGCCCACGGTCAATCCCGGCATTCTCCAGATACTGTGCCATCGCATATGCTTCTGTGACTTCTTCACCTTTCCCCTGTCCGCCGGAGACGATCACATGCACATCCGGATGTTCTGTCAGATAAGCTAATGCACAATCCAGTCTTCGTTTTAATGAATCCGTAATTTTTCTTCCTCTCACCTGTGCTCCCAGTACAATGATCCATCTTTTACCGGTTCCTGCCTCTCCTTTTTCCAAAGGTTTTCCGCACATTCCCGTTATAATCTTCATCTCTGCAAGCAAAAGAAGGCACACTGTGATACCGGTCAGTAATTCTACTATCCACGGCATTCCGTATAACCGGAGCAGAATACTTCCTGCAATTCCGATACTTCCGCATACCAGCCAGAATCTGGAAAAAGTTGAGTCCCATTTTTTCAGTGCGATACAGATCGCACTGTAATAAATGAGACTCAGAATACCTGCTGCCAGGAAAATTATCTGCCACAGCATTTTTTGTATTTTTTACCTGATCCGCACGGACATGGATCATTTCTTCCGATTTTTTTCGGTTTACGGATTGTTGTAGATTCTTTCTGCTCTTTATAGAATTTCTTTAATTCTTCTTCAGAAAAGATCTCTTTCCACTGTGGAAGCTCATACAGCCAGTCAGCTTTCGCTGCTACCATGTTCTTGTACAGTCTCTCTTTATCAAATGCAAGGCTTACCACCGTATCCTCTTCTACTGCATCCAGATCCAGTTCGATCAGAAGGCTTTCATTGATTCCATCAAGGAAACCAATCATAGTCAGAACTTCCTGTCCGAATTTCTCAGCCAGTTCTTTTAATGTTCCTTTTACTACTTCATCCGGATCAGAAAGAAGCTTTTCGTAAATCTCTTTCTCAATCTGGAAATATGTTCCCCAGAACTTTTCTAACTGACTTCTGTCTGCAGTCTCATCATAAGCGATGTTCTGCCACTGCTGATATAATGTACTCATATTTCTATACTCCTTTGTACGATATTCATTTGCAATTTTTCACTGCTCTCTATATAATATACTAAAGTCTTGATTCATTGTAAAGGATGATTATTATGAAAAATGCAAAACGTATCCTGGCACTCATTGCCGCGGTTTTATTATTCGGTATGTATCTCAGTACATTAATATTTGCCTTGAGCGGAAGTCCTCATTCCATCGATCTTCTCTGGGCATCTGTCGCATGTACGATCGTGCTGCCGGTATTGCTCTATGGTTACATGCTGGTGTTCAGACTCACACGGCATGACACTCCATCCGATGACCCGGCCGACAGCCTTCACGGGCATATCCCGGACAACGCATCTGAGCCTTCTTCGTCTCACGACCATGCAGGCAATGATACCATGTAGAACTCAAAGGGCATCAGACTTTCTTCGTGATCGTCTGAGCCTTTTTTCTTATGTTTTCTTTCATTTTCTCTGATTTTCTTTCTTTTTGCAAGGTATTCTTCCATTGAAATCACTTCTGTTTCCTCTTTTGTCCAGTCTCTTGTATTCATAGTGCATACCTCCATTTTGATTATTTGTATCCCCTCTTACGCCTCCGGTATCTGATTACCCCGACGTTATTATTATATTTACGATGGTTCCATTATATGCATGGAATGTGTCGACATTATGGAAGAAATCTGAATAAAGCATAAGATATTTCTTAAAGAAATCATAACTCCGATCTGAGGTACTCCCCAATCGGCAGCTCATTTTAAATGCGCAGCACCGGACTCTATTGCTTGCTTTTGCATAAAAAAACAACAGCCATAAGCATTTTATCTTACAGCTGTTGTCTTCATTTATTTATGATTTTTTATTTTGAAAACTTTGACTCTCTGTAAATGATGTCGTGTCTTTCCGGTCCGTTAGATACCATTGTAATCGGGTATCCGATCTGCTCTTCTACGAACTCAATGTAGTTTCTGCAGTTTTCCGGAAGGTCTTCGTATTTCTTGATTCCACGGATATCGCATTTCCATCCCGGGAGTGTCTTAAGAACCGGTTTTGCCTTCTCTAACAGATGTGTAGTCGGGAAGTCTGTTGTTACTTCTCCGTCGATATCATATCCTACACATACCGGAATCTCATCCAGATATCCGAGTACGTCTAATACGGTAAATGCAACGTCTGTTGTTCCCTGCATTCTGCATCCGTACTTAGAAGCTACACAGTCAAACCATCCCATTCTTCTCGGACGTCCTGTTGTTGCTCCGAATTCTCCGCCGTCACCACCGCGGCGTCTTAATTCATCTGCCTCGTCACCAAAGATCTCGCTTACGAATGCTCCGGCACCTACTGCGCTTGAGTATGCTTTACATACAGTTACGATCTTCTTGATCTCATATGGTGGGATTCCTGCTCCGATTGCTCCATATCCAGCTAATGTAGAAGATGAAGTAACCATTGGGTAGATTCCGTGATCCGGATCCTTCAGTGATCCAAGCTGTCCTTCTAATAATACTTCTTTTCCTTCTTTAATTGCATTGTTTAGGAAAAGTGATGTATCACATACGAATGGCTCAACCATTTTCTTGTATTCTTGAAGTTCATTATATAAATCATCAGGATTGATCAATGGTTTGTGATAAAGATGCTCCAGTAATACATTCTTCTGCTCTGCTACACGGACAACCTTCTCTTTTAACAGCTCATCATCAAACAGCTCACTGACCTGGAATCCGATCTTTGCATATTTGTCTGAGTAGAATGGTGCAATACCAGATTTTGTAGAACCGAAAGATTTTCCTCCCAGTCTTTCCTCTTCGTATGCATCAAAATTCTTATGATAAGACATTACCATCTGAGCTCTGTCAGATACCAGAATCTTCGGCATCGGAACTCCCTGATCGATGATAGACTGTACTTCCTTGAATAACACCGGCACATCCAGTGCTACACCATTTCCGATAATACTTGTTGTATGACCGTAAAATACTCCTGATGGAAGTGTGTGTAATGCAAACTTTCCATAATCATTGATAATTGTATGACCTGCATTCGCGCCTCCCTGGAATCTTACGATGATATCAGCCTGTTCAGCCAGCATATCTGTAATCTTACCTTTTCCTTCGTCGCCCCAGTTGGCACCGACTACTGCTTTAACCATATCCATTCCTCCTGCGTTATTAACATGACTTATCAGTCTTCTTTAGCGGATCTAATCAAACCACCTTAAGCATTATACTATACATTTTACCTTGGTTCAATAATATTTTTACAGAAAATCCACGGGATTTCCAGTATTTCTTTACATTAATGGTGCGACCAGTCTCAATACCTGTCCCGCCATCTTCATCAGAATTCCTCTGTTTCTTACTTCTGTCACCGTAACCTTATGACATTTTGCCAGCGTATTCTGAAAATCTTCTTCTACCTTCTGCACTTCCGGATTATCATAGATGAACACTCCGTTTTCAAAATGCAGATACAGACTCCGAAAGTCCAGGTTGATACTTCCCACCGTTGCCGTATCATCATCGGATACAAATACTTTTGCATGTACGAATCCAGGCGTGTACTCATAGATCTGCACACCACCCTCGATCAATTCCTTATAATAGGTCTTTGCCACTGCAAATGCATACCATTTATCCGGAATATGCGGCATGATGATGATCACCTCGATGCCACTCTTCGCCGCACGGGTCAGTGTGGTAAGCATCTCATTATCCAGGATCAGATATGGTGTCATGATATGCACATATTTTTTTGCATGGTTTAAAATGTGGAAATACACTTCTTCTCCAACATTTTCATGATCAAACGGACTGTCTGCATACGGGATCACATAACCCAGTTCTTCATTCAGCGTCTCTGCTTTTCTGGTCAGATATTTTCCATAAGGCTCCACGCCTCTCATATCGACATCCCACATCTGCAGGAATATCATTGTCAGACTCTGGACCGCATCGCCTCTTAACAGAACTGCCGTATCCTTCCAGTGTCCGAACCGTTCCTTTTCATTGATATACTCATCGGCAAGATTCACGCCTCCGACATAGCCCACCTGACCGTCGATCACGCAGATCTTTCTGTGGTCACGGTTGTTCTGTATCGTTGAGACAAATGGCCGGATCTTATTCGACATCTTACACTTGATATCAAATTTCTGAAGTTTCTTCGGATAATTATATGGCAGCAGGTCAAATGCACACATTCCGTCATACATAAACCGGACTTCTACGCCTTCCTCTGCTTTCCGCTTCAGGATCTCAAGGATCGTATCCCACATGATGCCTTCTTCTACGATAAAGTACTCCATGAAGATGAACTTTTCTGCTTTTTCCAGTTCTTTTATCATTGATGCAAATTTTGCTTCTCCAACCGGGAAATATTCGACTTCAGTATTCCTGTAAGTCGGGAATCCAAGCTGATGAGACAGATAATAGGACAGTTGTGCATTTGCTGATTTGCCTGCCCAGAGCGCATCTGTGATCTTCTGATCCTGATCCATATAAGGTTCTGTCTCCATACGCAGTGCTGCCAACCGGTTCTGTACAAACCGTGTCTCCAGCTGCAGATGCACATAGATGTAAAATATCGTTCCGATCACCGGAAGTGCCATTACACACAAGATCCAGGTCAGTTTAAATGCCGGATTTCCCTCTGTATTGATGATATATACAAGCACTACGATTTCCATCACCGTCATCGCACTGTATATAAACGTCGCATACTCTTTCAGATAATAAGGAATCCCCAGAAAGACCAGCATCTGTATCAAGATCAGTATTACAAAAATCCCGGCACGGCTGAACACCATTTTAAAGAATTTCTTCTTTGCTGCGGTCTTTGTACTTTGTTCTTTCATACTTTTTTCTCTCCTTTATCCCGAACGGTACAGTTTTTCTTTTCACAGTCTTCCGATACCGGTTTTCGACTTCCTGTACTTTCAAGATATCCTATACAGTGTATCATATTTTTATTTTCTTCTCAACTTGCAGATAATTTATTTTAATTTAATGGAAAAACACATATAATATGTGCTATGATAAAGAAAAAACTTGAAAGGAGTCATATGATCATGGCAAAATGGAGCAAAAAATTATTAGGTCTCGCTGCAATCGGCAGTGCCGCAGCAGGTCTGGTTTATTATTTAAAGAAATCAAAAAATAACGAGGAAGAAGATTTTAACGATGATTTTGAAGACGAAGACTTCGATCTCGATAATGATCTTCAGCCTGCTGACCGCGGATACGTAGATCTGAATACCACCAAGACTTCTTCCGAAGAAGAAACTGAAGATGAAGAAACTGAGGATGACGGAACCAAGGATGAAACAGAGGCCGGACAGAATTCTATTGAAGAAGAAGCCGCTGACGACAATCAGACAGATCTCTCAGAGGATGCCGGCGAAGAGGATTAATTCACACAGAGGACCTGCCAACGGCACCTTCTTACGAACGCGTGGTGGTAAAAAAGAAGTAGATTGCGAAACCTTTGCTTACCTCATTCCGGTTTCCGCAATCTACTTCTTTTTTCCAGCCAGCACTGTCAGTCCGACATCTCTTTTAATTTCTCCAACACTGGTTCAGAATCTCTACAGCTTCTTTAATATCCCCTTCGTTCATATTTGCATACCCAAGCAGGATCGTCGCATTTTCCTTTTCTGCTTTCTGAATCCTGTAATCCGAAAGGCCATAGACACGGATATCTTTTTCTGCTGCTTTTTCAATCAGTTCTTTTTCCTTCCACCCGTTTTCAAATGACAACAGGATGTGGACACCTGCATGCTCTCCCGATATCGTACAGATATCCTCCAACGGCTTCAGTGCATCGATCAGAATATCATGCCGGTTCTTATACAGTGCTCTCGTCTTATTCAGATGACGCTCATAATATCCTTCTTCAATAAAATGCTGCACAATGGTCTGATCCACTTTAGAAACCGTCGAATTCACAAAACTTCCTTTCGTCTGATATACATCCAGAAGCGTCTTCGGCAGAACCATATAACTCAGACGGATGGCCGGTGCAATCGATTTTGAAAATGTTCCAAGATAAATGACTTTATCTTCTGCATCATATCCCTGCAATGCCGGAATTGGTTTTCCTTTATAACGGAATTCACTGTCATAATCATCTTCTATAATGTATCTTCCCTCTTTTTCATATGCCCATTTCAGAAGTTCCATCCTTCTTCTGATCGGCATGATGATTCCGGTCGGATATTGATGTGATGGTGTAACATATGCAATATCTGCACCGGTTTTTTCCAGTTCCGGTATCTCCATGCCCTGCCGGTCCATCACCACCGGAACCGTATCATATCCCAGTGACCGTATCACCCGGTATGCCTGTTTATACGTCGGATCTTCAAATGCAATCATATGTTCTTTTCCTATGATCATACTGAGCAGCATCAGAATATAATCGCTTCCCGCACCGATCACGATCTGTTCCGGTGTACAGTTCACGCCACGCGCCTGATACAGATAATTACAGATAGCATTGCGGAATGCATATTCTCCCTGTGGATCTCCCGAACGGAATAATTCGATCCTGTCATCCATCAAAATATCCTTCGACAACTTTCTCCACACATTATACGGAAAACTGTTCAGATCTACTCCGTTCGGCGTAAAATCATATCGGTACTCTTTTTTCTTTTCCTGCTTCCGTTCCGGTATCTTATCCCCTTTTTTCAATTGATACAGCTCATCAATCTGCGCCACGAAAAAACCGCGGTATGGGGCGGATTCGATATATCCTTCTGATAATAACTGTTCATATGCCAGTTCAACCGTACTCCGGCTGACTTCCAGATGCTTGGATAAAGCCCTGGTAGACGGGAGTTTCTCCCCATAGGGGATCCTCCCGTTCTGGATATCAGACTTGATATAATCATAAATCTGCTCATACAGCGGCTTCTTCGAACGACTGTTAAGATTTATCGTTAATTCATTCATTTTTTATTTTTCCACGTCACTTATCGTATGATTTATCTCGTACTCATTATTTCATACGGCTTATTTCTTCGGCAGTTTAAAAGAACTCTTCAGAGACACGATACGGTTAAATACCAGGTTCTCCGGTGTAGAATCTTTTGAATCGATACAGAAGTATCCATTTCTTACAAACTGGAAACTGTCGCACGGACCAGCTTCGTTAAAGCTGTCTTCTACATAGCACTCTTTTAAAATCTGCAGTGAATTCGGATTCAGGTTCAGGGAACCATCTTCTTTATTATATACACCCTTCTCTTCATCGATCAGGTTCTCATATAATCTGATTTCTGCTTTCTTAGCCTGCGGAGCACTTACCCAGTGAATTGTTCCTTTGACCTTACGTCCGGTAAATCCGGTTCCACACTTTGTCTCCGGATCATACGTACAGTGAACAACCGTTACGTTACCTTCTGCATCCGTCTCATAGCTTACACATTTTACAAAATATGCATGCATCAGACGTACTTCATTGCCTGGGAAGAGACGGAAATATTTCTTCGGCGGATCGATCATAAAGTCATTGCGTTCAATGTAAAGCTCGCGTCCGAACGGCACTTTTCTCATACCAAGCTCCGGATTCTCCAGGTTATTCTCTACTTCCAGATATTCAACCTCTCCTTCCGGATAGTTGTCGATCACAAGTTTGATCGGATCCAGAACTGCCATCATACGAGGCTTCTTCATCTTCAGATCTTCACGGATACAATACTCAAGCATTGCATAATCTACAGAGCTCTGACTCTTGGATACTCCGCACATCTCAACGAACATCTTGATTGATTCCGGTGTGAATCCTCTTCTTCTGAGAGCGGCAATGGATACCAGTCTCGGATCATCCCATCCGTCTACGATACCATCCATAACCAGCTTCTTAATATATCTCTTACCTGTAACAACATTCGTCAGATACAGTTTTGAAAATTCAATCTGTCTCGGAGCCGGATCAAATTCACACTCTTTCACTACCCAGTCATATAACGGTCTGTGATCTTCAAATTCCAGTGTACAGATGGAATGTGTGATGTGCTCGATCGCATCTTCAATCGGATGAGCAAAGTCATACATTGGATAAATACACCATTTATCTCCTGTATTGTGATGTGTCATATGTGCCACACGGTAGATGATCGGATCACGCATGTTGATATTCGGTGATGCCATATCAATCTTTGCACGCAGGACCTTCTCTCCATCCTGGTACTTTCCGTCCTTCATCTCTTCGAAGAGTCTTAAGTTCTCTTCCACGGAACGGGCACGGTACGGGCTGTTCTTTCCCGGCTCTGTCAGTGTTCCACGGTATTCCCGCATCTCTTCCGCTGTCAGATCACACACGAAAGCTTTTCCTTTCTTGATCAGTTTGACTGCACATTCATACATCTGGTCAAAATAATTGGATGCAAAATAAAGATGATCACCCCAGTCGGCACCTAACCATTTTACATCTTCCTTTATAGATTCTACGAACTCCATATCCTCTTTCATCGGGTTCGTATCGTCAAATCTCAAATGAAATGTTCCATTATATTTCTTTGCAAGGCCGGAATTCAAAAGAATTGACTTTGCATGTCCGATATGCAGATATCCGTTCGGTTCCGGCGGGAATCTCGTACAGACTTCGTTGTACACTCCTTCTGCAAGATCTTTATCTATTTCCTGTTCAATAAAATTTTTGGAAACTGTTGTTTCTTCTCCCATGGTATCCTCCTTAGGTCTTAACTATACATTATGCTCATTATCTTATCATAAAAAATATAATGAAACAAGGGAACTCACAGGATTTTCTCCTAATTACATACGGATAAAATGTATTCGTTTTGGATCATATTGATTTTATAGATTTTCACAGAAATATGTAAACGCATCCAGAAATTCCGAATTGCTTGGACATTTGATTGCTCGGTATCCTAAAATCTCCATCATGAATTCCTTATCTTCTTTCCAGCATTTATCAACAACTACGCGGATTCCACGTTCTACATTATAAAAATTCGTATCGTATTTTTCCCCTATCGGAATATAGATATCATTCTGCGTTGCAAATGATTTTTCATTTGCATGGAATTCACTGATGGTATTCACAGCATCCCGCAGATAATAATAGCCTTTGTAGCACGATGTGACTTTGAATCTTCTAAGTGTCTGTATAATAACATTCCTGTTCATAAATCTACTCTCCTCATATTTTTACTTTACCTAAGATAAAACATTAGGTATTGTTTGTCAATAATTTTATCACTAAAAACCTCTTTTTTTAATTTCTTAGACCTATTTATGTCTGATATATTCGCAAAAATACAATAGCACTATAACAGAACTCTTTTTCCGTATGTTTTAATCCTGATTTACGGCAAAAAAAGTTTGAAGACCTAATTGTTTGTCTTCAAACTTTTTTTTGCATTTTCGTTATACTTTTTCAGTTTTTATGTCCATCCATTTTCCCTTCCATACATACAGGATCATCAGAACCATTCCAAGAAGCCATGAAGTCGGATAACACATCATCACATGTCCAAGACTCTTTGTCCATGCCATCGCTCCTGCAATCCACATCACACGGAAGCCACATAGCGAAATCAGGAATACGACCATTGCCTGCATCGTCTTGCCGGTTCCTCTTATCGTTCCGCCCAGCACATGCAGAATTCCAAGCATCCAGTAGAACGGGCAGAAATATCTCATAATATATACGCCATACTCCACAACCTTCTGATTCGTCGTAAAGACGCCGATTACCTGTGGAGCAAATATCAGCAGAACAATTCCGGTTACGATTGAATACCCTGCACCCATTACAGTGGATATGTGCATTCCTTTTCTCACTCTTTCCGGCTTTCCTGCGCCAATATTCTGTCCTGCAAACGTAGTTGCCGCCATACTGATACTCAGCACTGGCAGAATATTAAATCCATCAATTTTTATATAGGCCGCAAAGCCTGCCATAACCGTTGCCCCGAAACTATTCACGCTCGTCTGCACGATCAGATTCGAAAGTGAGATTACAATATTCTGGATCCCTGTCGGTATTCCGATACGGATAATCTTAGAAAGCAGATGATCATAACAGCGGATTTCCCTGATCTTCAGCTTATACACATCTTCACTCCGAATCAGAAATCCCCATATGAAAATACAGGATATCAGCTGGCTGATATCTGTTGCCAGTGCCGCGCCTACGATTCCCAGCTTCAGACCGACAACCATGATCAGATCCAGGAATATATTTGAAACTGCTGCGATCATCAGATACACCAGCGATCTTCTGGAATTTCCCACTGCATTCAGAACTCCCGCCGACATATTATAAACTACCGAAAATAAACTTCCGCCGAAATATACCTGCAGATAGACAACAGACTGTTCAAACACCTTATCCGGTGTTCCCATCAGACGCAGCATAGACGGTGTCACCACAATTCCGATTACTGTCAGAAGTACTCCGGCTGCCAGCGCAATCGCCATCGTCGTATGTACGGCCTTTCTCACGCCTTCTGCATTCTTTGCTCCGTAAAACTGCGAGATCACTACTCCTGCACCCGTGGATGCACCGATACAGAATCCAATCAGCAGATTGATGATCGCACCGCTGGATCCGACTGCTGCCAGTGCATTACTTCCTACATAATTTCCAACAATGATCGAATCCACTGTGTTATAGAGCTGTTGAAACAGATTGCCCAGAATCAGCGGTATCGCAAAGAACAATATCTCTTTCCAGATAACTCCTTCTGTCATTGTTTTCATCTTTTTCATTTTTCTATTTGTCCCCTAACTCTTTTTCTTTACCAGACAACGCTTCTTATTAGAATGCTTATTGAACAAGGCCGCAATTACCATTGTCAGCATGTCGTATGCTTTTGTATAATTGAGTCCGAACACTCTGCCCAGTATATTTTGATTTTATCATCTAACAAGTAAAATGACAAGTTACGCTCTGTAGCCGGCACTGGGTCTTTCATAATGATATCTCCTCGTATAATATCTTTTAGGTATCCTCACTCCGTCCTACGCTTTTACAGCCTAATTAACGTAACCCTATCTGCTCCAATATCCATGGTCTTTACGAATGCATTAATCGCCTTCAATCCGGCAGAGTCATGGCAACTGAAAATCCACTTTGCGTCGCTATGAATTTCACTGCAAATTCTCTCAAAATATTCCATATCAACTTTCGAATGTGAGTGTCCTATAACAATGACTGTATCAATGTCAGAAAGGCCATCAAAGAAGCCTTCATGTTCTTTTATTATCTGTCTGCTGTTTTTTGTTGTTGCTTGATCATACCACCCAGCGTGAACCATAGCATCATCAAAGGCAGCATTCACTATTCCACGTTTGAAGCCGTCTTTGAATCTTGGCATTTTGACGCTGACATCTGATACATACTTTTTATAAGAGTGGCCAAGAATCAGTTTGGCTTTGCGGTTCTTCCTGCTCTCGTGTATATAGCACACACCTTTTGCACCATAGAGTGTTTCCGCAAACTCTGTGTAATTAAAATTAAGATATTTTGCGCCAGGTTTTCCCAGCCAATCTCGGAACTTAGAATAGGATGATGGAACACCATGCGCCAAATCAAAGCCATTTCCTATTACATACAGTGTGGTCACTGGCGATTTGACTTCAATATTTGAAACTCCTCTTATTGCATATGGTGAATCAGACAGTTCTTTTTCAAACTGTCTCGTAGCTTCTTCTGCTTCCTTCTTTTGACGCTCCTGCTTTTTCTTCTCTCTGCAAGCCTTGCATCTTTTAGGAAGTTCCCAGCCCCGATTCGTATAAAACATCTGCTGATATGGTGGAATAGTGAATTCCTGACCACAGCGTGATTTTTTCATCTGTTTTCATAATGATACAGTTTCATTCCTTTGTTATGAAAAGAGTGTATCAGAAAAATATAGTTGCGGACAGATGCGGATGATTACGTACTTACAGAACTTCGGACTGTCTGCAAAAACGTGGAAGCCATCTTGGGGAACACTCTGTTGCGGGAACCGGAGCATGAAAAGTCCAGAAACAGATAATTTCTTTGAGACAATAGGGAGGCAGTTAACCTACCTCCCTGCGTTAAGATACCTACTTTTTATCAAACATACCATTCTGTGCAATTTGTTTTAATGCCTGAACTGCCATATCGTAATCGACTTTTTCTTCTAATAAGTTGTCTGTAACATTTTGATAATCTTGCCTGTACACTTCTTTTTGGATAATTTCTTTCAAAAGTTCTGGTACATTCACATCATCCTGAGCTGAAGGGCAGATATTCGATTGCTTCCGCACACTCCTTATTTCTTCCACCAGAATTTTAAATTCTGCTTGCTGTGGCACTAATGGAAGCAGCTTATATATATCATACAAATGCCGGGAATGTTTTTGCACCTTCTCCTGCAAATAGTAGTCACAGAGCGCAAATACCTTGTCTGCCAAAGTCCTGTCTAATCCTTGCACTTTCATCACAAATGGATTTAAATGAAAATCTGTGATTGCCTCTGGTGCTTCACTTTCCATCATTCTTCCGATATAATTATTTACCGGTAATTGAATTGTTGGAAATGAAACAGATGTGAAAGACGTTTCCATAAGTACAGCCGGCTGTAATGTTTCATTTAACAAAGGAAGAACTGAGTTGTACGCAATAACATACCTGTTATAATCCCTTCTGCTTCTCGTATCTTCCAGATTTGTGATCTTCATACCCAGCTCATCTGCAATGGAAACAATTGCCTGCTTTAGTTTCTTTTTTTGTCCCTGAGAGATAGATGTATCTATTGAAATATCTATATCCTCGCTAAACCTCTTAATAACATTGTGACATTTTGATAATGAGGTTCCGCCCTTAAATACGATGAACGGCATCTCCTGTGACAGCAGACGCAGAATCATCGTCACATAATAATCTTTTTCGATTGCCTGTGCCATAATACCATACTGATAAGCAGCAATGTCCACAGCTTCCTTAAACTGTTCCCTGTCCTCATGCAGATACACCATATAGAACCCCCGTTTCATACATATTTCTATAAATCTTATCCGGATAATACTTTAAAAATGGTTTTATCATAGTAAAGTCAAGCATAGCCTCTTTCATATACCGCAAAATTCTTTGTTCCAATTCTTTCCCTGCAAGCTCCGCTATTACATCCACGTCTTTCAGTAAATCCAAAAACTGTAAAATTTTATAATTCTCCTCTGTCACCTCTGTTCTGGGTTTTCGAACAATAACCCTTGAATTTGCAAGTGATGTTTCCCTGAAATCCTTTGTTGCTTTATTCGTCACTACCTCATAAGTCATTGGAACCTGTGTTGTCAGTCCCATCTGATTTGCAAACATAATACCACCAATGTAACCGCAACGCTTGTTTGCTTCCATCAAATATTTCTGCTCAATCACTTTGTCCTTTGACAACTGGGAACCTGACCGGAATATGGTCTTTTTCGGGAGGAAGTATATTCCGGTATCAAACCTTTTGATTCTTCCATCATCTGTAAGTTTTTTTATCTGCTGCCTCAGATTGGTATTTGTCATTCCTTCAATTTCTATATCAGCAAGAAATATAGGTTCATTCTCTTTGTAATTACTTAACAAATAATCATATACCAACATTCCCGTCACCTCCATTAACACATGGGAAGTTCTTATCTTCTCTATTGTTATTATACCCACTTGAAGTCAAAAATACAACAAAATTTTGAAAGCATCTTATTTTTTGGGAGTGCTATAAATGACATTGGTTCAGGGGTTAGCTGGACTTGAGAAAACCGATGGTGTAGACTGATAACAGTCAAAGCCATCGGTTTTCTTTATCCAAATATCTTGGACACTCTGTCAAATATATTCTCTGGTTCTTCCAGACGCATCAAAATAAGCATGCTCATGCATTGACAGAGATAATCGATACTTTCGAAACTCCTAACTGTAATAATTGACACTTTACATACGACAGGATAGGACTCCCGTATATGGAAATCCTCCCCTGTTTTTTGCTGTTTAATTCCGCTCCTCGCTCCATTCCAGGAAGTCACCGGTGGCGGCGTCAATCTCGAACTCATATTCCGTACCATTGTAGTAGATATCACCTTCGTAAATCATCTTTCCGTCATCATCATCCAGCTTTATGCGCAGATCCTTCTCACTGGCTCCCTGCACCTTTGCAAGAGCTGCCGCGGATGCCTCCTCCCGGCTTACTGCCAGGTTCAGGTCTGATGCGCTGTCCTTGTTAAAATCATTTTCAATCTCAAAATCAGAGCTTAATATTTCGCCTGTAGAAGCGTCAATCTCATAATCATATTCTTTATTATCGGAATAAAATTCCACATCGTAGACCTGACGTCCGTCATCATGGTCTTTTTTCACGCGGATTCCCGTGATCTGTTCCTCCGTCACACCGGCATCGGAGAGAGCTGTCTTCCTGGCCTCATCCTCGGTGACTGCAGAGGCTGTGCCGCTCTGGGAACCGCCGCAGGCTGTCAAAAGCGCTGCGGAAATGACTGCTGTCATCATAAATGTAATATATTTTTTTCTCATACAATAAACTCCTTTCGGTTCTTTCTTAAAATATCTGACTCTTTCTGCAATCTTAGGATTGTGCATCTCACGATAATCTTTACAGTTAAAATCATGCATCAGCCATCCTACTTCATCGTTTCCTCTATAACAACCTTAAAGTTGCTTTTTAATTTCAAAATCTTAATTCAACATTCACTTTCCAGAGACCAATTTAATTAAAAGTCTCTGGAAAAGTACGCTTTTTTTCAAATAAAAATTTCGATATAGTTTCTGATAAATTTTCCTGTTAAATATCAAATTATGTGCGCCATGATTATGCCTTATTTTTGCTTAAGTTGTAATAAATTTTTCTTCTAAGCTCTGTTCACATCTTGCAGGAAATAGCCTTAACAAATCCGATATAAATTCTTCTATTTTTTCTTTTTTAATATTGGGAAATTCATATCGAAACATTATGTCTTGTAATTCTTTCTCTTTTCCATGGAGCATCTCATAAAACGTATTTTTTATTGAAAAATAATCAAATCCCATTTCTTCAATTTCTTCCGGAGACATTATAGAATCTATAATTTCGACAATTGCATAATATAAATTATTTACATGTGTGTAATGTATAAGTAGATCTTTTTCATTTATCCATTGAAATAAATATCTTATTAGTTTGTTTTTTTAGAATACATTTCTTGCTTCATGTCTTTTATATAAGCTTCAACCCCAGAAGTTCTTTTCAAATCATACTTCTTATTCATTTTTGTAAAATACTCGGAAATAATCTTGTCATCCATTCGATTTCGGCTTGCATCATCTTCAGCCAAACCGATTCTCGCTTCAATCCAAGGCTCCTCTGCATGAGTTAAATCTTTTAAAAACCATGCATTATAAATGCCAAATGTACTTAACACATAATCTGTTATTTCTTTCTCTTTTTCAGAAAGCAAGTTATTCACATATTCTTTTGAAAGATTAATCTCAATCTCTTGTTTTCCATAATTCCTATATTTTTCATACACAACTGGGAAAACAGGTCCAAATTTCCATGCCTCACATGGTTCAAGAATAATAGATTCACCATCAAATAATTCACTGATTGCTTTTACATAATACAGAACTTTTTGTAACAAGAGATTAGTAATCTCTCTTCCAGAACTTATAATATATAAAGCTATTCTTTCTGCAGAAGTATTAACCTTCTTTTCATCTTCACAATTCTCGATGGCTCTCTGTACCTTGCTTATTGCAACATCTGAAACCTCGCTTTGGTTCTCCTCCACAATCTTCTTCATTGCTTGTTCATTCAATAAAATCTCTTTCAAAATGTCAGAATATTTCTTTGAAGGTAATTGCCCATCAATATATCTTGTAATTGTAAGTTCTCCAAATCCCAATAATTTTGATAAAGGTCTCTTGTCAATATTGTATTTCTCAAGTATTTGTTTTACTTCAGAAACTGTTATTAAATCCTTATCTTTACGATACTTATTCTCGATCTCTTCCTCGTTCCTGTCATCTAACCCAGGAACAAATAATTCTTCCTTACATTCATCGCATACGCCATAAAATTCCTCATATTCAACTTCATAGTCTTTGATTATCGCTTTTGCAGGTCTTTTGAAAATATGGTATGAAACTCTTTTACGGCATTTACTGCATAAAAGTTCTCTTTTTCCCGCATTCATCTTAGTTCTCCTTTTAACTGTTCACTCTCTTTTTGATTGTTTTCTTATGTATTGTTTCCTATTTTTGAATATATCAATCCATGAAGTTGCATTCCTGCAACTCCACAGTTAATATATATATCATTCGTATTTAGTTTTAACCCAATAATTGATAAAATTAGAAATTACTCTTCATCTTCATAAAATGAGATAATAAACATTGGCTCTTCTCCATCCGGCCAAGCTACCTTTATGTAAATACAAACATTTACATAATCAGATGTTTCCTCAAATTTAGGAATTAAATCTTCTTGGATTTTAAACACATGAATAACATCATTGAAATGATTTTCATTTGTACTAGTTTCACTTTTAATATAGTGAGTTTCATTCAATTCCAGAAGAATTTCTTTCATCTTTGAATCGTTTACACAATACTTTCTGCGTAAAGCTTTATTCTTATCTCGCTCTGCATCAAATGTATAATCGAATCCAAATTCCCCTTCTAACACTACTTCATGAAGTCTCTGAGCAATTATATTGCCCATGGGGATCATGCACGCCTTCTCCTTCCTTAAGTTTTTTCTTAATTATATAAATGATACACTTTTTTGTCAAGTGTATCATTTGTGTAAAAATCGCCATGTCCTATCTGTTACATAAGCGCCTAATCTGTGAACTTCCATTTTTTTACAACTAAATCGCAATACTTAGCTACAGAAAAAATCATCCATGCCTTCTAATGCTTCTTTCAGTTCTGGATTTTTTCTCTAGCTATAAACTTCTCAAGCTGAATCATCTTGTATTCTTCCGGCTCACACTCCATCGTATATGATAGTTCTAATAAGTCCTTCACCCGTTCCATCAAAAAATGCTATCACAGATGTTTTTCCATTCATGATAGCATTATTCAATCCACTCTATTCCACTGTAACCGATTTCGCCAAATTCCTCGGTTTATCCACATCCAGTCCTCGTGCCACCCTGTTAACAATTTGTTAACAGGGCCTGACCCTTTCTGCATCAATGCCACTGATTCGGTCCTTCACCTCTCGATTACTATGACCTCTGCTGACTTCTGTGCGTTCAGCACTGCCTCGTTTTCCTTGTACAGTGGTTACTCCTTTCAGAGCATTTCACACAGACCTCCCTGGGTACCACACGTTTCTTTCCTCTCCATCTATCTGCCACATCTACCATCCATGATTCCGTGTAGTTATTGGGCTTCGACTTGGTGTGCATCCTTACCCTCATGAATAGCCTCTTATGTGATTTCTGTTCGTCAGACCAGAGATTTGCCCATGGGTTAGTATGTTCCCCACATCCAGCTTCCTTCAGATTCCACTTCACGATGGACACCCTTGCCTTCGGCTATATCCTTCCCACTACCGGGCGGATTACGCAGACTTTACTGCCTAGAAACGTGCGCCGCCAGGCGCACATACCAAAAACAGCAAGTCCGAAAATGGGCTTGCCGTTTTTTTGTAAGCGCTTAAATTTTAGACATGGATATAAAAATCCCCGGCCACATTTCTGCAACCGGAGCACCTTGACAATTCACATATGATTGATTATTGATTTGAGTCGTTTGCACGACGTTCGATTTCAGCTTTGACTTCTTCGTTCCATGGGGCAAGCCTATCTAACTCTTCATCGCTCATCCTATCATTCGGGAGTTTTTCCAGAAGATAGGTTAGATAGTGATAGACGTTTACTCCATTTGCTTTCGCCATTTCTACCATTGTGTAGACGATAGCACTGGCCTGGGCGCCGTTTGGAGTATCACAGAACAGCCAGGATGGTGCAAATGCGAGCATGGTAGTATATACCATGGTAGAAATGGCGAAAGCCCATGGGCTTCATCCATACAACTATCTGCAATACCTGCTCGAGAGCCGTTCTGGCAAAGACACAACCGATGCAGAATTCGAGGAACTCGCACCGTGGAGTGAAAAAGCGAGGCTAGAATGTAGCAAAAAATCAGAGTAAAATGCTTGCAACCCTGACATCACGTAGTGATGCCGGGGTAAAGGTGTTGGGATACCCTAATACTTGGCGCTTACGGATGATTACCTACTTACAAATAAAGAGCACAAGGGCAAGTGGAAATATTCCCATTCCCGCTTGCCCTTATTCTTCTAACAACTATGCATGCACAAAGTAAACGACATCGTCCTTTGAAAATCCCAGATATAACTTAAAAGTACATTCATATATGTAGTACCGTTTTTTTATATATTCTATTGCATTAGCCTTATTAAATAATACGCCATTTATATAATAAAATTCTCGGTACTTTTTAAATCCTTCCGCATATGACGCACATTCTTTATTTGTTAATCTTCGTTTGCTAATTCTGGATAATACCACTTTAAAAGAGAATTTGTCTTTATATGTAAAAATATGCTCCTGTATTGATGGCATCATACATAATTCTATCTTATGATCTAAATCTGCCAGTTCCTTGTATACTTTACTTTCATAATATTTTCCAAGTGCCCAATCTGCAGAATAAGAATAGTTCTTCACATCAAAAGTGATTTCTTTAAGATATTCAACCATCTCCTCCATTCCTTTTTCATCATAAGATAGTTTTACACAATTCCCTCTATCTTTAATAAATCCATTCAACGCAGAAATTGCACAATATTTTAACATATCGGCTACTTCTTCCTCAAAATTACTCTCTCTGCAAGACCCCTGCACAGTTTGATATTTTATATAAAAATCTGTATCTAATTCCGGATTCCAGCCAAATACATTTTCTCTCTGCATTTTTTCATTTAAACATTTTACTATTTTATTCTTGTCTAAAGAATTATTATCCTCTGTATCTGTATCATGAATTTCTTCATCAACAACTTTTTCCAGTTCAGCTTGGATAAACTTAAATAAATTTTCCTGCTCACTGTCACCCATTTCCAACATTCGTTCAAACAGTTCTCCTGCCATCTCACATTCGTTTACAAATGAATGTTTAAATGTACCTGTATTTAGATCATACAATTCTAACATGTACCGTAAAATGCTTTTCTTCACAGAAGCCGAATATTTATTCCAATCCAGATAACTCGTCGGAGCATATATTCCAATACCTTCTTTGTAATACAGGCAATATAAAATCATAAAGAACAAGATATTAAATTCTTCTGACCAAACCAGTTGCTTTGCCATAATAAAATCTGGATAAGCTTCAAAATTTCCTGCCTGTGCTACATCTACTGGAATGCGCTTTTTAAAAGCCTCCAAAACTCCACTGATATTCCCTTCTAAAATTCTGGAGGCTTTTAACCTGCTTACCATAGAATCTGTAATTTCATGTTGAAAAAGATTTCTTATATTTTCTCTGTATTCCCTCGACCTTACTGCTAATTCTTTATATGTATAAGCATAAAATGCTTCAAAAAAAATCGATAAGAAAATATAATAATCTTCACTTTTTCGATACACATTATTTGTTGCAATGTTTCTTATCAATCGTTCAAAAATATATATTCTTATATCCTCATCAACTTCACTTGTCAAAACCCTATCACGCAATATATACAATACTGCACACTCTTCTTGTGTCAATACTTCATCATTTTTAGCCGCATACAGATTGGTTAATTTTGCAAGATATTTGTTGATTATTTTTTTCTTTATCGCCATTGAACAAACATTATTTTCTGCAATAGCTTTCAAAAATTGACTCATAATATTTTGCCAATCTGATGAACTTATTTTTCCATCCTTGTAATCCTCCATCAACTCAATTTCTAGAATTTGATTTGTATAATCTATTTCATATAATTTTTTATCATCATAAAAAGTAATTTCATTTAGTGGTCTGTTATATATGTCTGCTTTTAAATAATCCCATTCCTGACAATCAGTAAATATCCTATTAACATCTTTCAGCATCTCCTGATAGCCAAATTCTTCACTAATTTTCAAACCACATTTTCCTAAGCTAGATTCAAAATAAGTGATTGAATTCCAGTCTCTCTTTTTACTGGTAACCACTTTTAACAGCACTGATAGCAAACCACAAAGGACTTCTTTTTCCTCCAAGTCACATCGGGCAACTGCTTCATTCATTTCGTTAGCAATTGTGTTAATATGATAATTTAGCTGCTTATTAGTTACATCTGGATTTGATACCAACGCTTCATAACCTTCTTCTATAGAACGATATACGGATTCATCGTTAACCATAAGATCAAACACATAATACGCTATACCTCCAGATGAAAAAGCTACAGAAACCATTAACATCAACAAGCTATTTACGCAACTCACTTCTGAGAAAGCTGCCAATAACAAGCTTCCTACAATAATATAAATAAGTGATACAACAATATAGCGCTTCAGATTTATTCGTTTTCCTAAACTTTTAAAAGACAATATTTCACTTAGCTTATAACCGTAAAATTTATTTTGAAGAAGTCCAGAAATCAAGGCTATTATAGAAAAGCTGATTAATGCAATGGAAACAATCGCTGCAAATATATAATCCATAAATGATTCCGTTGCTTCACACAAATATATTCCGGTAAAATGGACACCTAAATCCATTGCTATCCCAGTCAAAAAAATTCCACCAGCTACCAATAACCAGTGTTTATAGATAAATTCCTTCATATTCGACCTCGTATATTTTTTCTTTCATTATAACTCTTTTTGACCAAAATAGACATCCCTATATAAAAAATCTGGTTTTATCATATCGGCAATAATACCGTCCTATTACCGTTTTGCTAATCTATGAAAATTCGATTTCTTTCCCATCCAACAACAGGAAGTGTTCCACATCATTCCTTATATCATATCCCTGATTCCACTCATCCGGCAAAAACTCAATTTTATGTATCGGTTCCTTTTCTCCAACATCATCTTTTCGCAGATATACTGAAATTTCAAGAGAATGAGGATATCCATTCACATCCGTGGAAAACCGGATGGATTTGAAAGAATTATCCTGGCACATTCTTATTACTTGTCTTGCAAATGATTCTGCATCCTCAATCTCTCTGGTGTTTGCTACCACTGTCAAATGTTCTTCCTGATTCATAGAAATAGAATTTACAACGTCCGGTATTCCCGAATTATTATATTGATACTCTTGATATGCACTTATACTGTTTATGATCTCCTAAATTGTCCAAATCCAGATCTGCTTGATTGTCCACCAATTGATTAGTATACTGTCCTTATCAAGAAAAAGAAAAAGGTTCCAAAGCACCCTCCTAGCAAGATCGTACTCTGGAACCCTGGTCAATAACCATGTTTATTGTAACAGATTACACCCGGATTGGACAACATATTTTTACAAGAGAGCAATGAATTTCTTTGTCCTGTATGTCGAATAGGAAATTTGATTTTCAGAGATTACTGCAAACGAATCATCCGCTACGAAGATGGTTCTCATGAATGGATTCAAATCCCGAGACACAGATGCAATAATCCGAAATGCAAGAGAATTCACCGGATGCTGCCAGATTGTCTGGTTCCGTATAAACACTATAATGAGGAAACAATCTCTGGCGTTTTGGATGATATCGTTAATCCTGATGATGAAGATTCTGAAATTTATCCTTCCGAAAAAACGATGCTCCGCTGGCATCACTGGTTTATTTTAAATCAATTCAACATAGAAGGACATATGAAATCGATTGGTTACAGATTACTGGGTTTTAAAGAGGAACTGTTAAAATTCAGTAATTCATTGCTCGGCCACATAAAGAGTTCCATGCCAGATGCCTGGCTGAGAACCATTCTCCGTTACCTATATAATTCGGGGAATTCTTTACAGCCATGCTATTCGTGAGTTTTACCGACTTTGTTTTCACTGTCCGGGAAAAGGACTGTATGATGATCTCAGAAAGGAGATGCATACAGTTATGAATCAAAATACAGCTTTAATAAGAAAGCAGAACCGTGATGAAATTGCTTTACAGAAGTATACGATGATCTCACCACTATTGGATGAAAATATTGATCCGGCTGCGGTAAGAGAATTGCGAAGTAAACTGGCAGAACAGAACGGATTATCCGAACGTACATTACGTAGATATGTCAACGCTTATCAGAAAAAAGGATTTGAAGGATTAAAACCGGCAGAACGTGTCCGGTATAAAAAAGAAGTGATGCCTGATAATTACGATGAAATCCTGCAAGAAGCAATCCAACTCAGACGAGAGGTCCCTCGCAGATCTGTAGAACAGATCATTTTTATTCTCGAATCAGAAGGAAAAGTCGCTCCGGGCGTATTAAAGCGTCCAACTTTACAACGGCACCTATATCAGGCCGGATTCGGCTCTGCTCATATGGATATTTATCAAGATGCAAGAAGAAGCTCATCAAAACGTTTTTGCAAGCCGCATCGAATGATGTTAGTCCAGGGAGATATCAAGTATGGCCCGAAACTTCCCATTGGGAAAAATGGAGCCATGGTACAAACCTATCTTTCTTCTGCGATTGACGATCATTCCAGAATGATCCTGGCTTCACAATTCTATGATAATCAGGAAGAAACCATCGTGGAAGACACTTTTCATAAGGTAATCCTGAAGTTTGGCCGATTTGATAAGTGCTATTTCAACAATGGAACCCAGTATGTTGCAAAACAGTTAAAGCTGTCCTTAGCAAAGCTATCTATACGGGTTGCACATGCCCCTGTAGCAAGCGGTCAGTCAAAGGGAAAAATAGAAAAGTTACATCAGGTAGTAGATGATTTCATTGCAGAGGCAAAAGCGAAAAAAATCTACACACTGGAGGAACTGAATTATTATTGGAGCATTTATCTGGAAGAATACTACCATAACCGATCACACGAAGGAATCCGGGAATACTATCAAAGTCTTGGAGTATCCGTTCCTGAAGAAGGGATCTCTCCGTTGCAGGAATTCAACCGGGACAACCGTCCACTTGTTTTTCTGGACAGTACTGTTGTTGGAGAAGCATTCCTTTATCATGAATCCCGTAAAGTTGATAAAGGCGGGTGCATTAGTTTCCAAGGACGACGTTACGAGACAAAAACTCAGTTGATTGGACGTACTGTTGAGATTGCTTATGCTCCATTATCACCTGAGATCATTACTGTGACCGCACATGGAATGGAACCTTTTCAGGTAAGGCCTTTAAAGATTGGTGAATACTGCGAACCACGGGGAATGATTCCAAAAGAAATGCAGAAAGAAGAACCTGAGACCTCAAGATTTCTGGATGTACTCGAAAAGCAGCATAAGGAATCAGTCAGGCGCTGCGCTGATGCGATCTCGTTCGGTGCATACAAACGGGAGGTGTAGCGGACTATGTATGAAAAATTTTACCACATGACACACACACCTTTTTCCAGAAAAGTTCCACCGGAAGTCTGCAAATAAATCAGCCTTATACACGCCTTTTTCTAACATCTTCTTGAAGCTGTCCTTTACGGCTGCAACATCTTCATGATAGGTCATTCCATACCAGGTGTCATTACTCCGCAACACCTTCACAGACATCTTGCCTTCAGCCAGCAGCTCACCGATAAAAATCGGAATCAGGTACTCTGCTTTCAGCGGATTCTTCGCCACTTCTTTCTCAAAGAACTCCTTAAAGCCTTCTTCGAGTACCGTCAGGAAATCAGGTGTCAGTCCCCACATATTCATGGAAACCAGAGAATCCGTGTCAATTGCCACACCATCTGCCTCTGCTCCATCTGCAGTCTTTACAATGTTCTTGGTCTCCACAACCTCTGTCAAGTTTCCATTCTCATCCATCTTGCAGATGCCACGAGTCACACCACCATTATCGGACAGTGTGTTCTTCAGCACAAAACCTGCCA
>URTM01000026.1 GCA_900550865.1 uncultured Dorea sp.
TCGATATAGAGCATGATTTCCGAACAAAGTGTTACCAAAAAGCTTGACCAGTACATTCCGCTTTCTTACGGATCTCGTCCTGGTTAATGATATTATGAAAAACCATTACTTTATCCTGATATTTCGGATATACGTTCAGGAAATGTTTCTTCACTTCATCCGATACCGTAAATATCCGGTCGATCTTATCAAAGCAATTCCGATCCATAGCTTTTGTATATCCGGAACTTTCATAATCAATATGTATGAATGCGGCTTTCTTCTTTGCTTTTACATGCTCTGCCACATAATATGTCGAGCCGCCTTCCAGATACGCAACTGCAAGATCATACGTTTCTTCAAATCTTGGACTTCCGTCTGATATGACTCTCCACAGGATTTTATCTGGCTGGATCTTTCCCGTGCTCCGCATAGCAGAAAATGTACGTATGATATAGGAAATTTTTCCAAATACATCGCCATTTTTCCAAAATGTGCGCCATACAGTCTTTATCATCGCCTGTTTTCCCTGTTTGGATAACACAGACTCTTTACAGTAATGATCATTCAGTAATTTCACATTTCCCGGAATCTTATCGATCATCTCTCCCTGCCCCATCAGTACATACAGCGAGATCTCATATTCCTTCTCATCCAACGATTTCAGCAATTCCATCAGTGCAGTCTCGGCACCGGCACATCCAAGAGTATTGATCACAAATAGTACTTTTTTCATCTCATCATCTCCATTATTTATTATTATCCTGTTCCCGGATTTTTTTCAGTTCATGCAGCATCAGTTCATTTTCCTGATTCAAGAGGGATACCTGCATCGCAAGCTCCTGATTCTTCATACTAAGATCTGATATCAGGATACATAAAATGTAACTTCCCCATAATGCAAGCGCACCAATTACAAACATTGCGATCACGGTTCCCTTTGCCAGCAGATGACACCAGCTGGAAAATACCGGGACAGCTCCGACCAGGATCAGTGCAAATCCTAAGAATTCCCACACAACAGCAAGATTCACGGTAAGTTTTCTTCTGGCATGAAGCACGAATGACAATGCCATGATAACAACCCCGATCACGATTAATCCTGTTTTCATAATGATTGCTGTACTTATCATTTCATTTCCTCCTTCTCGTTAATCCGCAGTTTTTTCTATATTTTCTTCTGCAGTTCCTTCAGATACTTTTTTCTTATATACAAGTCCGGACGGTTTTAATCCTCTTCCGTTCGGAATCAATGTTCCCCTGCAGAAAATATGGGCATCCATATGTTTTTCTACCCAGCGGATTCTTGCATATGCAATCGTCCATCCGGTAAGTGCCCCCGCAAATACACCTGCTCCATACCAGATCATGGACTGATGTGAAGCAATGATACTTCCGATAAACGTAACCAGACAAAATCCTGCCGCAGTATATACAGACCCCATAAGATCATTAAAATAATACAAAAAGATGATCGCAGAATACATCACAAATAATACAAAATATCCTGCTGCCAGCATTGGATAGATCTTCATCGTCATTCCGCCAAATCCCATCTGTGGAAGGAATATGATACAGAGCAGATAGATCACTACTGATATAATAAACTGAATTCTGACTAATGTCATCAGTTCACTCGCCAGTTGCCGGAACATTCTCTGCTTGGTCGTCTCAATGTCCGCCCCTCTTCCTCCGATCACGGCTTCTGAATAGAATTTATATTTTTCGTGAAAATGCATCTCCACCCGTGCTATAAATATTACTGTTGCCGAAATATTTGTGAACATGGCAAGACAGCTTGCCATATCATACGGCTGGTTACATACAAAACTTTTTACCACCGTCATTCTGGCATCTGTTGTCCAGAACACAAAGTTATGTACATACAGTCCCAATATATACAGAAAGTTTGTGATCACCAGCTGCCAGTATTTCTTAAAATACAACAGTACCGGTTTATAACGGTTACTGTTCTCCTTAAAATACCGCTTGATCAGAGCATTTTCCAGAACAGCCGTCAGGAAAAATCCCATCGCCAGTGCCAGCAGCATACTCTGGCATGCTCCCCAGTGAAAGAGGAACCGCAAGATCACTGCCACGATAAATGCAAGCACCATTCCGGCGAAGAAATATTTCGATATTCTCTGATAATCCTTACAGATCGACAGGTAGATCATCGAATAAAATACCAGTACAAGACTGATATATCCGCAAAAGCCGACAAATACATATGCAACCGATACGCCTCCGACAAAATGTTCCCGGATGCAGAACGGAATTCCCACCAGGCAGCTGAGCCCGATATTCAATACCATCCCCAGATAATAACATGGAAGGATATCCTGATAGCGCTCTTCATAGATAATATCCGACATATATCTTGACAGCACACTGTTAAACGGTGCCGCCGTAAGCAGAGAGAAGATAAACGTGTACAACACGGTACAGGAGAATAACTCTCTCTGCGCATATCCTACTTTCGAAAAGCCAAGAACATATTCCATCAGTACCAGATTCAGGATCACTACCATCATCGGGGCGATTGTCACAACCGAACTGTAGATAAAACCAAGCATATCCGTTGTCAATGTATTTTTCTCAAATATTTTATTAAGCTTTACACCTATTCCTGCCATCTGTGATGATCCTTTCTGAAAATTATTCCTGTACTTCCTGCTGCGTCCGGTCTTCCGGAATGGTTACCGGATCTTCTTCCCATGGAAGTTCCAGACTCTCCGCAAAATCTTTATATATATTCCAGTATGTATTCTGCATATACTCGATCCTGTATTTTCCCATGACTCGTTTATATCCATTTTCCCCCATCTGAAGACGGAATTCTTCCTTCCTTGCAAGGAGCAGCATCGCTTCTGTGATCTCTTCTACGTTCATGATGTGCGTAACGATTCCCGCATCTCCAAAGTCATCACTCTCTCCATAGATCAGTCCGCTGCAGTTTCCGACATCCGTTGCGATCGCCGGTTTGTGCGCCGCAAATCCTTCCAGGATCGTCAGCGGCTGCCCCTCACTGATACTGGTAAGGATCGTCATATCCATCCTTCCCAGATATTCTCTTACATTGATCCTTCCGGTAAACACTACATCTTTGATCTCCATGCTCTCTACCAGATCAAAACATTCCTGTGCATATTCCGGATCTTCTTCACACGGTCCCATGATCCAAAGCTTCAGCTTCGGTTCTCTTCTCTTGGCGAATCCGAATGCCTGTATCATCGTCTTCACATCTTTGATCGGTGTTACTCTGAGTACCGCCCCGATATTCACCATTCCCTCATCTTCTTCTGTCTTCCCCTGTATTCCCTGGAAATTTTCAACACGGATACCATTCGGCGTTACCATTGTCTTCTCTTCCGGACAGTCCAGTTCGATCTGCAGTTCTCTCGCATGCTCGAACAGACTGGTGATCAGTTCTCCTTCCTGATAGGCAAGTTTCGACATCTTCCGGAATTGTTCGATCCAGATATTCTTATAAACACCCTGTACCCACTTCGCTTTGATCAGTTCTTCCTCTCGCTCCCTCGTATAAATTCCATGTTCTGAGACGAGCAGTCTGCTGCCATATAAATGCTTTGCCATCGCGCCAAGAACACCCGCATATCCTGTAGCAACACAGTGATACAGATCTGCTTTCGGGATTTCCATCTGCAGGGTAAAGAACAGTGGCAGATAGATGGAACGCATCGTCCATAAGAAATCCGAGAAAACGATCTGGCTGTATTTTAACCGGTAACATTCTTTGACCGCTTTTAAGAAATCTTCTCCCATCAGAATATCATTTACCGACACATTTTCATTCTGGAACATATCAAACAATACATTCCATTCCACATCCTGATTCAGTACCAGGCTCCGGAGTGCCTTATACTGTTCCTTTGACATCTTTTTCCTGCGTCCGCATTTCTTCTCCCAGTCCACATCCTCCAGATACAGTTCATGAACTTCTGAGACATTCTCCGGAAGCTCATAGACATATTTGCCACGCAGAGAACGGTTCGCCACAATTGCAAGAATTACAAATTCAGTTTTCGGAAATAACTTGATCAGACTGTGTATCCAGCTTGATACTCCGCCGACGACATAAGGATAACATCCTTCTGCCACAATACATACTCGCATTTTTTTCTCCTTTAACTTTTAACGGTAATACATACCATCTTCTGACTTTAACTTGATCGTCACATGACTCTTTTCCGTCTGGATCAGCCATGCATCATCTTCGATCTTTTTATAACTTCCCCCGTTTACCTTTTCAATCTTTCTGTTATGTGTTCTTAAAATAAACCAGGAAGTATCTCCTACATTGCTGACGTCCAGCGTGATCGTATCTTCATTCGTCTCCTGTGCATAATTTAATGCCAGGAACTTGCGGATCCGCAGATCACTTTCCGCCGTTGTTGTTCCGTCAAAATCCTGAAATGCTTTCCAGTAAGAATCCGTATAGGAAGCAAATTTTTCACTTAACTTCTCCCATCTGTCCTCCTTGTCCTCCGGATATGCCACTTTTGACATATCTGCCAGAATACTGGTGTATCCCAGTGCCGACTCCACACTTTTCACACGGAAATCATCACGGTATGTGTGTTTAAATCCACTGATCACCGACTTCTGTTTTGTCACATTCCTGTTCTGATATCCGATCATATCACTGTCATTATTTCCGTCTTCAACCACGGTTCTGACACTGTTCAGCACCTGCTCGTCCAACGCTTTCGTAAGTTCTGTATCGCTCATATTGCCTTTGTACAGGGATGCAAACTGATACCCCGGAACCTCTTTCTGGATATACGCATCGTCTGCTTTTAATTTCTGTTTTATCGAAGTATCGGACACCCGGTAACCAGATATTCCGGCTTCTCCATTTTCCTCATTGATCAGTCTCAGATAGTATTCCAGATCGCTCTCTTTTGGTTCATTTTTATCTTCGTAATCAAACTGCGGTGTCAGCATACAGGTCAGTCCGAAGCGGTTCTTCTCATATACCGATGCTACCGACGGCCACACAACATCCCGGAACACCCCTCTCAGAGACTGACTGTATATCTTCTGCATCCGGTCATCATTTTCATTTGCCATTCCCGGATAATTGGCCAGGATCAGATTCTGTGCATTCACCACCGGATAGAGCGCATATTCACTTGTCTCATAAAGGATTCCTGTCAGCAGTCCGAGTCCCGTAGCATCTCCCATAAAATCACCGTTGATCACAAATACATTTCCTGTTTTAAAACTCTTACTCCAGATCACCGGCGGATAATTCTCACTCTTCACCTTTGAATCTTTCGGGATTCCACGCATATAAGCCTTCGTTCCTGTCTCCAGTTTGTACCACGGAAATTCCAGATTGAAATCCTGATTCTTCTTCTCTTCTTTTGTCTCTGCTTCATAGAACGTATTTCCACCAAGCAGAAGCCCTTCATACAGCTGGATCCCTTTTACTTTTGTTTTGTCTTTTTCTACGGAATAGATTCCCAGAAGGTCCCTGATCGTTTCATTGTCTTTTATCAGCTTCAGATCCGGCAGCTGACCGAATACCAGAGTAACCCCGTTATCCGCATAATCTTTCATCTTTTCCAGTTCTTTTTTATCATTCCAGTTAATATCGGAAGATTCGATCAGTACAATTTCCGGCAGCTCTGTCTTTCCTGCTGACACTGCCTGATCTAATCCTGAAAAAGTCGTATAAACCATACTTTCTTTTTTGGTGTATAAAGCCCAGTTCGAAACTACTTCCGCACAGGAACTCTTAGAATCTTTTCCTATGTATACGATGGATTCTGCTGTTTTTCCATTCTGCCCTGCCTGATACACGGTTCTGTCCGTTGGCAGGTCTTCTTTATTTACAACATACGAATTTTCTTCATAATGGTTCCATCTTTCTTTTGCAATATTAGAAAATTGAAATAAGAAAAAGATGATTCCCATCACGATCGTGATCGCAAAGAAGTTTCTACGTGATACCATTCTTTACACTCCTTTTATTTCTGTCCGGTCTCTGTCTCTTTTTTATCTTTCTGTACCGGATTATTATAGCCATAATCAATAGCAAAATTATAAAGGTTATAACCATTCTGACTAACTCTGTAACATATAAACTGATCCGTCTCCATATATACATCCATTGCATTCGGATATAATTCCATAAATTCCTGTGCCCAGTAATACATATGTGACATGGTCACAGCCCGGTTTTCTCCCATATATGGCGTCAGGCCGGAAGAATAATTCAGTTCTTCTTTTGCATATTTTTTTGAAACTTTTACATCCTTCCATTCAGCCGGATTCACCGTCTGTGCATAATTGAGCGGTTCTTTTTCGATGAAAAAATATACCGTATCCGTCGGAATCTTTACTACCGGATTCTTTTCGATATTTCTCATTCCTTTCAGGAACGTGATCGTCTCATAATGATAGCCACTTCCATATACCATCTGCGTCTCATCATTCGCCGAACAGATCGTCCAGGTATTCTTTTCATTGCTTTTTATAATATTTGTCAGACATATGATTGCCTCATTCATCTCGAACGCATTCGTTTTGACCGGCTCTTTGTATAACTGATTCTCCCATATATAATTCCCTGTCACCACCAGCAGAGCCAGTGCTGCCAGATTCATAAGCCATGGTTTTTTGAACCATCCAAAGATCAGATACAGGATTGTGTCCACGTCTACAGCCAGAAGAACACCCACGGAATACGCAAAGAAGATACTGTTTCTTGCCGGATCCATCAGTGCCGGAAGTCCGAGTACCCCCATTGACTGCATCAGGAACATCAGACCGGTATATGCACCAATGGACCATATCGTTCCCGCCTGATCGACTCTCCGGAATACAACACAGAGCAGGCCGAGCAGCACACTTGCGGCGACACCGGCCACCAGCGCCATTGTCAGTTTCTGGTGTCCGTTGAACACAAAGGATTTCGTCTGGTTAAAAACGGCCAGTGCCTTTTCCTCCACCTTCTGCTTCAGCGTTTTCTCCGCTTCAGGCGTTACCGGTGTCTTGCCATCACTTTCCGTCATGATCGTGCCATTCTTAATCTTCTCTATGGTCTCATCATCCACGTCACCGACAACCGTTACCTCATTACCGTTTTTGTCTTTTACAACTTTCTTTTTCGTACTTAGATTTCCACTGTCATTCGCCGTTCCTTTGATGACGTTCATTCCCCAGTACAGGGACCCCTGCAGCGGATTCCCCATCGCTACTCCGATCGCCATCGGTGCAACCGCAATCAATACACTTAACAGTGCTGCAACGATCAGCTGTTTCAGGTATTTCCAGCGGAAACAGCGGAAGAAATATCCGATAGCGATACCCACACATAATACTCCGGCTATCATCGTATTATAAAAATGAGCGGTTAACGTCAGTGAAAAACTGATAATCAGACCTAACAGATACCATTTCGTGACTTTTGTCCACTCATTCTTTTCTTCTTCCGTCTCTGCTTTCAGAACAGCTGCATATTTCTGGAAAAATGCAATCGCAAAATATGCCGTCGGGAAGATAAAAAGCATTCCATACTCCTGCGGCAGTGTACTCGCATACCGGGAATATGTCTGTGTCGAAAAGAAATTACCAAACAGATAAACCGCAGTTCCTATATACGGTGTGTATCGGTTCTTACAAAGTGCACGAAGCGGCACCAGGATCGCCAGATGAACAAATATCGTCTGCACAAATCCAAATACCCGCATCACCACATAAGTTTTGAATCCAAACACTTTATGCAGATAATAGATTACACAATGATAACCATGTGGGTATACACCTGCACCAAAGATATGATTTTTATCCATCAGATTGACCCAGTATGTATGTACCGGCATGTCCGATGCTTTATATCCATACACCGTAACCGCATTCTTTCCATAGACGTAACACACTCCAGCTACGATCAGTGCTGTCAGGATCAGATCCGGTATATAGCTGATCCATCTTTTTACATCTTCTTTTTTATACAGTGTTTTCTTTTTTTCTTTTCTGCCGAAAAGCAGCGTTTTCCATCCAATCTCACCATGAAGGACAAACTGTATTTTCAACAGCAGCTTTTCGATTATTTCCGGAATCCGTCCCCTGCATTTTCTATATAAAAGAAACAGAAAAGGAACAATACTCCCTGCTGTCAGTGTAATTCTTCCCGAGATATGCAGGAATTCCATCAAAAACACCAGATAGATCACATAAAAATTCCCCGCCAGAAAATACCCCATGATACGTTCCGGTATCGTAAATTTATGAAAAACCTTCCGAAGTGCCATTCCCGGCAAAAGCAATGCTATGAGTGTATATGCTGCCAGCACTTCTATAATCTGTATCAGTGTAAGCGTATTCATAGACATTGCTTTCACCTCCTTTTCGTCATTTTTATCCTGTATGCAGACGGCTAACTGAATATACGGATCAGTTCCAACGTCTCCTGATCGATCACAACCCTTGACCGCTTCAACGCATCCAGGACCTCGAAGAACTGTACTTTGTCATTCATTGTAAAATATAATTTCAGCCTGCATGTATATGCCGGTAATACGTCCGGATACTGCGCTTCCAGTCTTGTGCACCATTTTTTTACTTTTTCAAATTCCTTCTGTTCAAGAAGTTTCAGACAGAGACTCTCATACCGTTCTGAATTAAAACGCGCGGCATCCTTTTTATATAAAGACTCCCCTGCTTCATCCATCATCTGCGCAAAACGCTCCTGCTCCATCTGGTCAAATATCTTCTGTCCAAGAACCATATCCATATAATCGATCAGCATCTCTTCACATTCGGTCTCGTCTTCCTCTTCCTCTTTGATCTCACCGTACAGTTTTTGTACATTTGCACGGAATTCATTCAGTTCATCACGTAAAACCGAAGCCGCATAATGAGACGTCTCCGAGTCCTCGCTGTCCAATGCCATCATGATCGTTTCCAAAGATTCTTTTACATTTCCCCGGATCACATTCAGCATCAGCATACGGACGCTTTTCTTATCACTGACTGCCAGTGCTTCTTCCAGCGGAACCATGTCACGTTCTCTTTCTTCATCTGCTTTCAGTCGTGTCTTCACATGTTCTTTACTGAACACGACGTCTTCAAGGTCTACACTTTGACGAAAGATCGTGATATAGACCAGATAACTGATCAGAAAATAGAACGGACCGATAACCGGGCACAATACCATCACGATAAAACGGATCAGATATGTTCTTCTGTTCTCTTTTTTCTTATCAATCTTCTCGACGTCTTTTTCCTGTCTGCCATGGATCGTCCCTATTATCCCGATACCATATAACAGATAGATCACCGCCACCAGCAGGTTCAGAATGCATACGACCAGAAAGATGATCTCCTCTCTGTTTAACATTCAGCCACCTCCCTGCCGGCAATGGTGCTGTCACATCCGATTTCCCGGAATCTGTGGATCACATAAGATGCATTTTCTTCATTCGTATTCGTAAGCAATGCGTACAGTCTTCCATCCATGATTCCAAGATAATCGGATTTTCTTAAATTCTTTTCGAGGATTTCTGATTTCTTGCGGAATTTTCCTTTCTTTACATCCAGCTCGATCAATGTACATTCTGCCAGACCGTCTTTCTTCGCATTCGTGAACGCAGTAACCAGATGTGAAAATGCCTCTTCTTCCAGGATCGTCGTTCCTTCCAGATAACGTTCCTCACGCAATACATCCAGATAATGGTTGGCACGTACAACCGCATTCTGGATCAGATATCCGATCACTCTCAGACGGTTGGCCTCCGCAAGATTCATTCTCTCCCACGGGATTCCCCATACCATCAGGATGATCTGCATCTCATCTTCTGAATAAATGGCATTTGCCATCAGCGGATAATCCGGATTCATATTTTTATTGATGAACACTCTGTCTTCTTTTAATTCATCGTACATCTCTGTCATCGCGCTGTAATGAATGGAATTGCCCATCTTCTTCGCTGTCTCTGAGGTAAACGAAAACAGACGTGCATAATCGCCATTCGCAACGGAATAAATTGCAATATCTTTGCTATCCATCAGCTGTTCCAGAATCTGTGCCGCATAGAAGAGTACCTCCTCCGGTTCATACCGGTCCAGTTTGGATGTGATCGAATAGATCTTGCCAAGGCTGTCTTTGTGGTTCACGATCTGTGTCTCAAATATATGTTTCATCCGGACGTTGCTGTCGTTGATGTCTGCAATATCATCGATCTGCCCATTCAGATATCCTATCTCTTCTTCGTCCTCATGCCTGATAAAATGCAGCTGATCCCGCATGTACCCTACTACCATCCCCAGGATAAATATCTGTGCCATCCACACATACGTATTATAATTCAGAAGTACTTCAAATCCGCTCTGCTGATACATCTGTCGGAAACAATATCCTGCCGTCGCCAGGAGCCCTGAAAATACTGCCTGCTGCTGCCCGTAAACAATGGCAAATAACAATACATACAGCAGATAAAAATCCAGCCGGTCAAAATACTGGCTTCCCACTGCCCTGTTATTCAACATAAAAAATGGTATAAAGCAGATCATATTTTCAATATAAGGGACCAGCAGTTTTGCTATGATCTTAATATTATTCCAGATGCGCTTACTCCACTGTGTCGTCTCCTTCTGATTCGCCAGATATGTCTCTCTGTGTTTTCCCATATATTCCACAGTCTGCTTTACGCCTGTTTCGTAATCTACGAATATTTTCTGGTCGAATTCCTCTCTGTACCGGTTTCCATTCAATACCAGCCGGAATCTCTCCCCAACGGTTGCATCTGCGGTCTCAATCTTCTCTTTCATATATTTCCGGATCATCTCAGCCAGATCCATCTGTGAGATAACACGGTTGGAAGAGATATTATAAACCATATGCTCCAGTTCATCCGCTTCCAGTATCCGGTAAATATATTCCACTACATCATCCAGATAGATCATTGAAAACTGGTTTCTCTTATTGGCAGAGATCTTTTGATTTTTCAGCGCTTCGACCGTCATCTGATAACAAGGATTGTATTGCTTCTCCCCTTTTTTCGGTACCGCATAAAAATGGTCTATCCTGAGAACAGCCATGTCCATATCCTGTGTCTTTTTGTAAGTCTGACAGATATCTTCCCCCTGCGCGATAGCCATGGAGCGGAAGTTCTTCGCTGAACTGGCTTCCTCTTCCGGAATATCATCGATATAAGATTTTCCATATACTTCCTGAGAAGAAAGATAGATGAACCGTCCTTTTCTGCACACGGAATATGCCGATAAAATATTCGTCAGATCTGCCGCGTATTGTACCGATTCTTTTCTTGTATGTTCCCATTTATAATTTGTATCATATGCCCCTAAAAATATCGTCACATCCGGTCTGATACTTTCAAAAATCTCCTTAATACTGTCGCTGTCATACGGAAAATCATACCGTTCGAATACCCGCGGATAAGTAAAATGACTTTCCTTTTTTCCAGTAAGCAGGTACACCCTGTGTCCACACTTATTCAGCTTGTTGATCATGACATCCATCAGCCTGCTGCCACCGCCAACCAGTAATACGACCATATTCTCACCTCACCGCTTCTATAATTCCATAGTCATAAAAAAATCGGAGTACTTCTTCTATGTCTGTCTTCATTTCTTCTCTTTCTTCTTCCGTCACATGATATTCTCTTCCGACCAATTCTGCCAGTGCTTCCGAATCTTCTATTCTTTCTATATTACTATAAATAAAAGCCGCCGTCTCACTTAAAGTGAGAACTCCTTTTATTTCTTCTGCTTTTTTACCTCTCGGAATCAGAAAAAAATCATCTCCGAGGCTGCGCAGAACATAATTTTCCGACCTTTTCATACGTATACCTTCTTTATTCAAAATGTTAACGTATACAGTATAATCTTTATCATTTTCTAATGCAATTCTCTTTTCACAAGTTTTTTTATTATGTTATACTGAATGAAAGAACGACTGTTAAGGAGCTAATTATGGACACCTTTTTTTTCACTTATATGTGCATGATACGCAATACATATACTTCTCATAAAGAAAATATAACCATTCATCCGGAAGATGTACCGTCTCTCCTGGCACTTGCCCAGAGACATTTTACTGCTCCGTTTATCCTTCCTTATATGCAATCTTATCCGAACACATTACAGACACTGAAGCAGCAGACAAAGATGACCATGTATCAATATTATCAGATTGAACATTTCACCGAACTGATCATCTCTCTGATGGAACAGGCCGGGATCCCTTATTATCTTTTAAAAGGTATCAGTCTGGCCACTTATTACCCGGTTCCTGAATACCGGAAACTTGGAGATGTCGATCTGTATATTCCGGATCCGGATGCTTTAAGAAAAGCCGAAGAAATATTAGAAGCCAATGGTTTTGTCCTGAATCCTGAACTCAGTGATCACCATGTAACTTATCTATATACGTTTCCGAAAACCGGACGCACCTACATTCTGGAACTTCATTTCCGGATTGTCGGAGTATATCAATATGATAAGGCGAATCAAATGATAGATTCTGTATTCTCAGCGGATAGAATTACCCCTGAATATCAGACTGTCGGAGACACCACTTACCGGGTACTTCCGCCTACAGAATATACCTTCTATATGCTTCACCATATGTTAAAGCATTACCTTTTCAGTGGATTTGGAATTCGGCTTCTGTGTGATTTTACATTATTTCTTATTTCCAGAAAAAATGATATTGATTTTGATCAATTACATAATTGGTGCAAAGAATCAAAAATCACGCATTTTTATGAAATTATTATAGAATGTCTTCATTCTTACCTTGGGCTTTCGGATTCTATTGAACCTGATATCCACTATCAGGCTGATGTTTGCGAGACCTTCATCTTGGGAATTTTAGAAGAACGTGATGTGGGCACATTAACTGACGCAACACTTGTCGGAAGCGGCTCTTATGCAAAAGTAAATCTATGGACTTATTTCAAAGAGGGACATGTGCAGATGAAAGTGCGCTTTCCAAAACTTCACAAATGTATCTTATTGTGGCCTGTACTCTGGATTGCTACATTTGTATGCTTTTTGTGGAATACATACTTCTACCGCCGTACAACATTAAAAAATACACTGGCTGATTTTCGGGAAACAAATTCTAATTCACAATTGATCAGGATTTTTGATAATGAAGATTGATTTGCTAATTCAGGTTCTATGAGACAGAAATACTAAGGGTGTGGAAATTTCCACACCCTTAGTATTTCTAAGTCTCATTTCACATTCACTAGAAGTGTCCGATACTGCATTCTTCAAGTCGTGACTGGCTGCTTAAATAGCTCTCGTATATTTCTTCAGCCACTCCTGCTCTTCCTCATTCAGATAAGGAGCGATCACTTCGTATACTTTCGCATGATAATCATTCAACAGTTTCTTGTCTTCCTGTGTCATGATATCCGGGTTGATCGCATCCAGATCCATTGGGATCAGGGTGATTGCTTCAAAGTACATGAACTGACCGTATTCGTTCAGTGTTCCTTTTCGGGTCAGAAGTTCGTTCTCCAGACGGATTCCGTGGGATCCTTCGATGTAAATTCCCGGTTCGTCTGTGATGATCATGCCTTCCTGTAAGACTTCTGTCTCGCCCTTACGATATTTCCAGCGGAAGCCTGCAGGTCCTTCATGGATGTTCAGAAGGTATCCGACTCCATGTCCTGTACCATGGTTAAAGTTCAAGTCTCTGTCCCAGAATGGTTTTCTTGCAAGGATATCAAGAATCATACCGGTAGATCCTTCCAGGAATTTTGCACTTCCAAGCTGTAAGTTACTGATGGCTACCAGTGTAAAGTGATCTTTCATGATCTGCGGAACTTCGCCGAGAGCGTATGTTCTGGTAACATCTGTAGATCCCTCATAGAATCCTGCTCCTGTATCCGTTAAGAATAACTGACCTTCTTTTAACTCTACATCTGTCTCAGGTGAAGATGTGTAGTGTACGATCGCACCGTGTTCTCCGAATGAAGAGATTGGCTCGAAGCTTGGGCGGATGAAGTTACCCATCTCAGCACGGAACTCATCCAGCTTGTCGGATGCACTCATCTCTGTGATCTTCATCTTTCCGACATTTTCTTTCAGCCATTTCATGAATCTTACATGTGCAACACTGTCTTTGATCTGTGCCTTGCGGATGTTCTCGATCTCAACCGGATTCTTCAGTGCTTTCATGAGGATCGCCGGATTTCTCTTTTCTACTGTCTTAACATTTTCCGGAATGTTATTGAATAATGCATAGTTCAGTTTTCCAGGATCGATCATTGCAACTACATCACTGCCGAATTTCTTCACGTCTTCGTAAATGTCGTTGTATGGGTGTAAGTTTACGCCATCTTTTGCAAGTTTAGCTTTTAACTCATCGTCTAATTTTCTCTCATCAATGTACAGTTCGAAGCTGTCCATCGTAATGATTCCGTAAGATAATACCAGCGGGAAGAAGTCGATATCATTTCCACGGATATTTAACGTCCAGCAGATGTCGTCGATCGTAGATACAACGTGTACATTTGTGCCTGCTTCTTTCATCTCTTCACGGATTCTTGCAAGTTTGCTTTCTACCGTCTCTCCGGCATATTTTACATCCAGATCAAATGCAGGCTCTTCGGATAATACCGGGCGGTCTTCCCAGATCTCATCGATTAAATCTACCTGATAATTTACTTTTGCATTCTTCTTTCCAGCGATGGCTGCATAGCCTTCTCCTTCGCCGACAGATACGACTCTTCCGTCAAATCCGAGTGTCTCTCCTGCCTGTAATACCTCTTCAATGTATGCATTCATCTCCGGCACTCCAGGCTCGCCCATTTTCATGAGTTCTACAGTTGTCCCCTCTAACTGTGCTGCTGCCTGAATGAAGTAACGTCCGTCTGTCCAGAGTCTTGCTTCTGTCTTTGTGATCACAGCTGTTCCTGCTGATCCTGAGAACCCTGTAATGAACTTTCTCGCTTTGAAATGTTCCCCAACATATTCACTCTGATGAAAGTCGGCAGTCGGTACTACATACACATCAATGTTCTTTTCTTCCATGCACTTACGAAGTGCGGAAAGTCTTTCTGGTACTGTCATGTTTTTGTTCCTCCTTGATATATACAGTGTATCGTTATTATAACGCATTTCTTCTCATTAATCTTCTATTAAATCAGATAATTTTTCTTATCTATCATAAGTAATGCTTCTTTTGAATGAATGACAGCAAAAAAGACTTTGGAACAGATTTTTTCGAATCCCTTTCAAAGTCTTTCTGCTAATATTATTCTATTTATCTTTACATCCTTCCGGCTTTTCCAAGCTCCACCATCACCGGTGTAAGCCCTGCAACATCCCAGCCCTCAAAGCTGATCATACATAATGCTCGGAATAATAACTTCACTGTCTCAGATTCTTCTGTCTGATCTGCATGATACAATTTCGCCGCCACCTGACAGATTGCCATCATAATTGCAGATTTGAAGGCTCCGATCTCTTCCGATTCTTTCCACAGATTCTCCATATCATAATCATCTGTATTCCCGCATGGTGCCGCACACGTTACGCATCCCGGTGAGACTGTGTATTTTTCGTTTCTTACTTTTTCTAACATCTCACTCATATCAAAAATACTTGCCGACCAGTCTCCGGCCATCATCAGTGCTTCCAGAAATACCCTGTTGGTGTTCTCTGTCTTTTCGTTATTTTCACAGGTTCTCGCAAGTCCGATGACCGCACCTGTCAGTTTCTGTCTGATTTCTTCTGTCATGATATCCGTTCCCCTTTTCTTCTTTGTTTATTCTCAGGATATTGCTCTTGCATACGTTGATATAAAACAGTAATCCACAACTACATAGATCCTATGTCTATTTTTCAGATTCATTTTTCGCCTGCTTCTTTGCCGGGATCGCAAAGATAAATATTATAGAACTCACAAACAGCAAAAACGGATAAAACAACTTCGGCATGATCTGAAATGCCGACACATTATATCCCAGTTCACTCGCCGCAGATATCGCCACCAGCATCTGCGCTCCATAAGGAATGATCCCCTGAAAAATACAAGAAAATGTATCCAGGATCGAAGCTGCTTTTCTCGGTGTGATCCCGTATTCTTCCGCCATATCCTTTGCGATCGGGTTCGCCATAACGATTGCTACCGTATTATTCGCCGTTGCGATATCCATCGTTCCGACCAGAAGTCCCATACCGAGCTGACCGCCTTTGCGTCCTTTGAATACTTTATGGATTCCTGCAAGCAATGCATCAAACCCGCCATATTCACGGATCAGCGCACACATAGCCGCTACCAGAATTGCCACCATACTCGTCTCGAACATTCCGGAAACACCGGATCCCATATTCGCCAGCAGATCTGTTGCTGCAATATGACCGCCAGCCAGCATGATCACCGATCCGGATACGATACCAATCAAAAGTACCACAAATACGTTAATCCCGATGATTCCACCAATCAGTACCAGCACATACGGAATGATCTGTATTAAATTATATGACTTCGTCACACGTCCTGCGATATCCGTCTGGAACGAAAGAACCAGGATCAGCACCAGCGTTCCTATCGCCGCCGGAAGTGCGATCCCGAAGTTCTCACGGAATTTATCCTTCATCTGGCATCCCTGTCCGTTACATGCCGCAATCGTTGTATCCGAGATAAAAGAAAGGTTATCTCCGAACATCGAACCGCCCATGACCGAACCGATACAAAGTGCCATGTCAAATCCAGACGCCTTCGATACTGCTACCGCGATCGGTGTGATCAGTGTGATCGTTCCAACCGATGTTCCCATCGCCACCGATACGAAACATGCTACTACAAATAATACCGCAACCGAAAATCTTGCAGGGATCAGTGACAACATAAAGTATGCCACACTTTCCGCACTGCTTCTTCCTACTACTCCGACAAATGATCCCGCTGTCAGGAAGATCAGAAGCATTGTAATAATATTCTTATCTGCAAGTCCCTGCGCCATGATTCCAAGCTTCTCATCAAAACTCACCTTACGGTTCTGCAGGCACGCAACCAGAATCGCCGCAAGAAATGCGATAATGATCGGGACATTATAGAATCCCATCGGAATCTTCATCACATATTCAAATGTTATTCCAAGTCCCAGATAAATACACAAAAATACACCGATCGGCAATAGTGCTATTGCATTCCCTTTTTTCATTCTTTATCCTCTCATTCCTTTCACACCAGACATCCACAAATACATCTGGCTCTGCTTTCAACTTTCTCTATTCTTCTAACCGATTCCTCCAAGTACAATTCCAAGGATCAGCACGATAAAACATACCGGTACATAAAAATATTTACATATTGCATAATAATGTTTCGTAAATGGTGTCTCTCTTCCTGTATTGACCTGTTTTTCCACAAATGCCTTACCGCATACCCAGAAGAACATGATTCCTGCAAGCCCGGCTCCAAGCGGACAGATATAGATAGACAGCACATCCATCCAGTCTGACACGATGCCCTGGATCAGCAGGGACACGATTACTCCCACAATTCCTGTAAATGCACATGCCGGCACTCTTCCAAGCTTGAATTTTTCCTGCACCGTAGCGATCGGAGCCTCATACAAGTTGATCAACGATGTCATACCCGCAAGTAATACCGCAACAAAGAAGATGATTGCGATCAGCCATCCTCCCGGCATTCCTTTGATCAGATTCGGGAGAAAGATGAACAATAGTCCGGGACCACCCTGATTCAGCTGTGCTCCTGTCGTTGCCATCGCCGGAATGATAACGAGTGCGGCAAGAATTGCTGCAATCGTATCAAATAATGCAACTCTTCCTGCAGAAGCCGGAATGTCTTCTTCGTCCGAAAGATAAGATCCATAGATCAATGTTCCATTTCCTGCCACCGACAGGGAAAAGAATGCCTGACCAAGTGCAAAGATCCACGTTGCCGGATCTTTGAATGCCTTTGGATCTACTCTGAAAATGTAACGATATCCTTCACTTGCTCCCGGCTGGAATCCGACATAGATTCCCAGAATCACGAACAATGCAAAGAATATTGGCATCATGATCTTATTTGCTTTTTCAATACCGCTTCCGACACCTAACATCAGAATCAGCATACAGGCCACAAGCGCAAATATCTGCCATATATTATTGCCAAATGCTGATGCCATCTTACCAAATGCAGCCCCGAATTCATCCACATTTTCAGGCGAAAGTGTTGCTCCTGTAAATGTTCCAACGGCATATCTCAGGATCCAGCCCATTACAACCGTATATCCGATTGCCATGGCAAGTGATCCGAATACCGGGATCATCCCCAGTGCTTCTCCGACTTTTCTCTTTCCTTTTTTCTCACAGGCAATTCCAAATGCATCGATTGGCCCGGCCTTTGCCGCACGCCCAAAGCTCATCTCCCCGATTACTCCCGTCGAACCGATCAGTATTACAAATATAAAATATGGTATCAGAAATGAACCGCCTCCATACAGTGATACTCTGGTTGGGAACATCCAGATATTTCCCATACCGACTGCTGAACCGATACAGGCGCAGATAAATCCCCATCTGCTGCTAAATGATTCTCTTTTATTCATAATTTTTCCTCTCCAGCCATTGGGGACGGGGTTTTTGGTCTTTTTACTGTCCCTGCCGGCTCAAAATATTCCATACACATGGTAGACTTTCTCTATTCTACCATGAGTGCTATAAAGACGTCAAAAAAAAGGGAATATAAACTTATCCCCTTAGTGTCGCCACCACTCTTTTTGACATTGCAAGCACATCCAGTGCTTCCTCTATCGATCTGGTACAGATATCAACATTTGCAATCAGTCTTCCATACGCACCTTCCGCCTCTATAATTCCAATACTGAGTTCTGCTTTTTCGCACATAGGCAGATCATTTCGCCCGTTTCCTACTGCAATACACTGTTCCCCGCCCAACTGCTCTATGATTTTTCTTTTTTCTTCTGCTGCCGCATTACCGGGAAATGTCTGTATCTTTAACGGTAGTCCTTTACACTTTCGGATATTATGCCATCTTTCGCAATGGTTCCGTTATAATCCAGAACCAGATACTTAAGATCCATAGTTTTATATCCGGGAATTTCTATTCTCATACGTCCTCCTTCACTCTTACATATACTGTATCTGCTCTCTTGCAGGTTCGGATGACGGATGCTCAAAGAATGTCTTTGTGTCTGTCACTTCCAGTACTCTTCCCTGATCCATAAAGATAATCTGATCTGCAATTCTTTTTGCCTGTGCCAAATTATGTGTTACGATCACGAATGTATATTTTCCCTTTAATTCCAGAAGTGTTTCTTCTATCGCAATGGTATTTTTCATATCAAGCGCAGAACACGGCTCATCCAATAGCAATATTTCCGGATTCACACACAGACTTCTTGCTATGGCAAGACGCTGTTTCTGTCCACCGGATAATTTTTTTGCAGACTTCTTCATCTGGTCTTTTACTTCATCATATAGTCTTGCTTTCTGCAGACACTCTCTGGTAATTCGCTCTATTTCTCCGGCTTCTCTGATTCCGTGATATTTCAGGACATATGACAGATTCTTCTCTATACTGTATGGAAATGCGATCGGCTGTTGGAATACCATTCCGATTCTGGTTCTTAATACTTCCGTTGAAAATCCCTTAATGTCTTCACCATCAATAGTGATCTTCCCTTTGTAAAAACCGCCTTCCTCTTCTATCATTCGATTTAATGTCTTTAAAAATGTTGTTTTTCCGCAGCCGGATTGTCCTACGATTGCTGTAATCTTTCCTTCCGGTATCGTAAGACTGATATCATGCAATATCTCCTGTCTGCCAAATCCACAACTTATCTGTTCTATCGTTAACATATCAGTAATCCTTTCGTATATAAGTAATACATTTACATATGATCTGTATGACCAATAAGAATAACATCAGTACGAACGCCGTTCCATACGCATAATCCAGAGAAAATCCATTGTTTACCAGCATATACAGATGATACGGCAATGACATAAATGGATCCGTAAGTTTTCCCGGAACATCTGCGACCATAACCGCACCCGTATACAGAATCGGTGCAACCGCTCCCATTCCATATGCCATTCCAAGCGCTACCGTTCCAAGCAATTCCACTGCACAGACCGGAAGAATCAATCGTATAACCACATATTCTCTGGACATTCCAAGTGCCAGTGAATTCTTCATGTATTCTGTGCCCTTTTCTTTCAGTATCTTTTCTGCACGGATCGCAATAAACGGCACGATCATCACAGCCACACAGATAGCCGAACACAAGAGACTTCTTCCCAGACCAAACTGATAGATCAACAACGTATAGCCGACCAGACCGAACAGAATAGAAGGAATTCCAGACAGTCCTGTAATACAGGCACTGATCACATGATAAAATATACTCTCCCTTGTATAAAATACAAGATAAACTGCCACTCCGATTCCGACGATTCCTCCCATCAGTGCCGAAAGCGCGCCAAGATAGATGGATCCCATCAATGCCGGATAGATCCCGCCTGCTGTTCCAAGCGGTACCCCCGCCGGTTTATCCAGAATAAACGAAAGACTCATCACATTCTTTCCCTTCCAGAAGATATACAGGAATAAGAACAGCGTCACTGCGATTGTAAGAATTCCAAGGATCCCTGTCAGGATGCGTATCATATACTTTGTCAGTTTATTTTTCATGTTCTGCAAACCTCCTCTTCAACAGCTGCCCTGCCAGTGTCACTACAGCAAGTATCACAAGCAGCACAAGATTTGCCACATAAAGCACCGACAGATGTATACTTCCGTATTCAATGCTTCCCATCTCAAGAGCTGTCAGCGCCGGAAGCGTCTGCCCGCGTCCCAGAAGCTTCGGGAAAATCGCAGAATTACCGATCACCATCATTACTGCCATCGTCTCCCCAAGCGCACGTCCGAATGCCATCATCGCACTTGCTACAATACCCGGCCGGATTGCCGGAAGTATCACTTTGATCAGCACATATTCTCTTGATAAGCCAAGTGCCAGTCCGGATTTCTCATATGTCCGTTTTGCATTTACAAGTGATTCCTGACATGTCGATATGATGTACGGCAGAAGCATGATTCCCAGTACAATACCTGCCACCAGTACACACTGTCCCGCTGCCATCTTCAGATATTTTGCAAATGCTTTTACCAGTACGGTTAATCCGATAAAGCCAAAGATTACCGATGGAATACCTGCTACCAGATCTATAAAGGCCAGGCAGACAGATGCCAGTTTCTTTGGCATGAAAAAAGTAAGAAAGCAGGCACATGCCACTCCCAATATCATCGCAGACAGTACCGCCAGTCCGGACACATACAAAGTACCTGTAACAGCCGGGAGAAGACCATACTGCGGGGTCGCACTTACCGGACGCCATTCCGATGATGGTAGAAACATTTTGATTCCTACTTCTCTTAATGCCGGAATACTTTCCTTCAAAATATGTATCAGCATAATCCCCATCAGTGCCGCTACCACAAAAGCAATCATATATATCAAGACTTTACAAAATGTATTTGCTATTTTTCTGTACATAACAAAGTCCTTTCTTGCATACTTTGATAAAAAAAAGGATGTATCTATGCGACACACCCTTTTTCATATTTTTCTATTTCATTGGAATGAATCCCATATCTTCTACAGTCTTTTGTCCTGTCTCTCCAAGGATAACATCCAGGAATGCCTGCTGAACATCTGTCGGCTTGCCAGATCCTACAATAAGAAGTGGTCTCTGAATAATGTAAGAACCGTTCAGAATATTTTCTTTTGTCGGCTCTACACCATTAACTTTCATGGTAACTACCTTGCCTGCATTCTGATTTGCCACACCAAATGATGCGTATCCGATTGCATACTGGTTATCAATGATATCCTGTACCAGTTCTCCCATGGAAGAAGCCTGAATTGCATCACTGGATACTTCTGTATCTCCCATAATGTTCTTCTGGAATACTTCATGTGCTCCACCGTTGATATCACGTGTGATCACTACAACCTTCTCATCCGGAAGTGAAGGATCAAGATCTTTCCATGTAGCGTATTTACCTGAGAATAATGAAACAATCTGATCTGTAGAAAGATCATCCAATACACCTGTTACAGGGTTCTTTGGATTAACAGCAATTGTTAATGCATCGATACCTACCTGGTATTCTTTTTCGTCTTTAATTGCTTCTTTTTCCTCATCTTTTACACTTCTTGCCACCATACCAAATGTAGAAGTTCCATCGATGACTGCTTTTGTTCCCTGTCCGGATCCACCTGCTGATACATAGATTGCAATGTCTTCTTTTGGAAGTGATGAATCATATGCATCCCATGTTCCATATGTGTCGAAGAAATCTGTCGCAATCGATGTGATGACCGGTGCTAATGTAGATGATCCGTTAAATAAGATCTGGTTACTCTCTGTTTTCTTCTCTGTGCTCTCTGTCTTCTTTGCATCTCCAGAGTCAGAAGATGCCTTTTTATCTGATCCACATCCTACAGCCATTGATGCAACCATTGCAGCCGCAAGAAGGACAGACATCAATTTCTTTTTCATAGATATTGTTCCTCCCATTAATAAATTTTATCTATATTGAATAGTATAGACTTGAATCCAATTATTTTCAAATTAATAATACCTATAAGTGCATCTACTTATAGGTATTATCAATATATTTATATGAGTTTTTTCCGAAATTTTGCCTTACTCATTCAACCCTGCCTTAAATTGCATCCAACGCATTCGAAATATCCGCGATCAGATCCTCTTTATCTTCCAGACCAAGACTGATACGAATCAGTTCAGCCGGTACTCCTGCCTCTTTTAACTGTTCATCCGTCATCTGTCTGTGTGTAGACGTTGCCGGATTCAGACAACAGGTTCTTGCATCTGCTACATGCGTCTCGATCGCACCGAGCTTTAATGTCTTCATGAATGTAGACGCTGCTTCTCTTCCACCCTTTAATCCGAATGAAACAACACCGCATCCTCCGTTCGGAAGATATTTTTGTGCTCTTTCATAATATTTATCGGACGGAAGGCCTGAATAGTTCACATATGCTACCTTTGGATGTGCTTCCAGGAATTCCGCAACTGCCTGTCCGTTCTCTACGTGCTTCGGCATACGTACATGCAGGGATTCCAGACCAAGATTCAGAATAAATGCATTCTGTGGTGATTGGATGGATCCAAAGTCACGCATCAGCTGTGCAGTACATTTTGTTATAAATGCACCTTCTTTACCGAATTTCTCTGCATATGTAATTCCATGATAACTTTCATCCGGTGTGCAAAGCCCCGGATATTTGTCCGCATGTGCCATCCAGTCAAACTTTCCGCTGTCTACGATTGCACCACCGACTCCTGCACCATGTCCGTCCATGTATTTGGTCGTAGAATGTGTTACGATGTCTGCTCCCCATTCAAACGGTCTGCAGTTGACCGGTGTCGGGAATGTGTTATCTACGATAAGTGGTACACCGTGTGCATGTGCCACTTTTGCAAATAATTCAATATCCAGTACAGTAAGTGCCGGATTGGCAATTGTCTCTCCAAACATTACTTTCGTATTTGGCTTAAATGCTGCATTTAACTCTTCTTCTGTTGCGTCCGGTGATACGAATGTTACATCGATTCCCATCTTTCTCATCGTTACATCGATCAGGTTAAATGTTCCTCCGTAAATGGATGAAGATGCTACAATGTGATCTCCGCATTCACAGATATTGAACAGTGCAAAGAAGTTGGCTGCCTGTCCGGATGAAGTCAGCATTGCTGCCGTTCCGCCCTCCATCTCTGCGATCTTTGCCGCAACCATATCATTGGTCGGATTCTGAAGTCTGGTATAAAAATATCCTGACGCTTCCAGGTCAAATAATTTTCCCATGTCTTCGCTGGTTGCATATTTGAATGTTGTTGACTGTACGATCGGGATCTGTCTTGGTTCTCCGTTTCCCGGAGTATAGCCGCCCTGTACACATTTAGTTCCGATTCTGTATTCGCTCATGAATTTTCCTCCTTGGTGCATGTTTTTTACACACTTGCTAAAGCATAGCTTTTTAGTATACTTTAGCACTATACCGAGGGAATTTCAAGGAAAGATAGTAAGACTAGTTTATTGTCTTCTCAAATATACCTCAAAAACAAAAAATATACAGGGAAGCTGCCATTAACAGCTTCCCTGTATATTTTTATAGGATAGGGAATATTTTATTTACTCGATCGCATCCGTCTCAATCACAAATTTCACATTACCATCCATCGCTTTATCCCTACCGCTGAATGTATTGTATTTGCAATCTTCTGATGTCAGCACATCGATTCTGTCAAGTACATCACCAAGTTCATCTTCCACGGTACTCTTTAACTTGCTGGTTCCTTCTTTGTCAAATTTCGCCATGCCTTCTGCAAGTTCTTTTGCCCCGGCCTGAAGGTCGGAAGCTCCGCTTCTGAGTGTACTGCTGTTAGCCGCAAGTGTTGCAGATCCGGAAGACATCTGGCTTCCCAATGTATTCAGTCCGCTTGCTAACTGATTCGTTCCACTCTGAAGTGTATTGACACCGGCTACTAATGTCGGACTGTTGGATTTCAGTTTATTTGCACCGCTTATCAGAGAATCATTGTATCCACTTAACTGGGCAAAGCCTTTATTCAGGGCTGTAATTCCCTGGATTGCTGTCGGGAACTGTGCAGATGTCTCACTGTCTAATGTAGAGATTCCTGCTGCCAGTTCAGAAATTCCTGCATCCAGCCCCTGCATACCGGCATTTAATTTTGTAATATTACTTGTAAGGCTATTTAACTGATCTGCCGGGATCTTGTCTTTTGCAGCCGTAATTGTATCTAATTTGGTCTGCATTTCACCAAGCTGGCTTCCAAGACCATCCATTGTCTTTGAAGCTGTCTGCAGATTTCCGGTTAAAGTTGTAATTCCTTTTGTAATATCAGAAGTATCAATATTATCAATGGAAATGCTGGCTTTTTCAACTGTATTCACATTCTTCAGACCGTCAGCTGCTGTTTTTGCATTTTTCAGTGCGTCGATAGACTGCTGTAACTGCTGTTTTTCTGCATCACTGGTAGCTTTACTCTTCTGTGTCTCCAGTGCCTGGATTGACTGACTGATCTTTTCTGAACTTGTATTTGCCGCACTCTTTGCTGCTGCAACTTTATTGTTATAATCATCGATAGCTGTATTTAATTCTGTGACTTTGCTTTCACAAGTAGTCTTCAGATTCGTTAACTGGATATTGAGTCCGTCCAGTTCTTTCTGCAATACAGTAAGTTCTTTTACAATATTAGTAACTGGCTCTGCAATGCCCTTTTGCATACCGCTTTCAAGCTGCTCTGTCTGTGCAATCAGTTCATTTCCTGTCTGCACCATGGAACCAACCTGTGCCATCAGTGCCTGCACCTGTTTTGTTCCAAGCGAATCTTCTAAGGCCTGTGTTCCTGCTGCCAGTTCAGAAGAAGCAACTTTAATATCCTCTGTATCTTTTCCTCTTCCATCTGTAGAAGCTTCCATTTTTGCAATAGCGCTCTGCACTTTCTTCAGTCCTGCACTAAGCTGTGTCAGCTGTGAAGCGCCTGCCGCCAGCTGCTTCTCACCGTCTACGTAACTGCTTACACCGTCTGCCAGTGTATTCACTCCATCCGTATAATCCTGTACCCCTTTGACAACTTTATTCACACCATTCACATACTCTGTAACGCTGCCGCTTAACTCTCCGTTAGAACCAAGATATTTCTGAATACCGGCATTCAATGTGTCAACACCTTCTGTATAAGTATTCACACCATCTGCCAGTGTTCCTGCACCATCTGCCAGTGTTCCGGAACCACTGACTAACTGAAGTGCCGCATCTTCCAGATCATCCAATGCTGTCTGCAGATCATCAACATTTACAATACTGTCCATATCCATGTCATCTAACAGATCGGATAATGCTACCGTATAAGTAGAAGACATTGTAAAGTCTGTCACGTCTGCCTCAATACTTAAGCTTTCCGGAATGGTTACTTTATCACTTTCCTCACTGCTTAAGTTCAGGCTGTCTTTTAATCCCGGCATTCCGAATCCGACAACGATGTTCTTATTGCCATCGGAAATGATCTTACCATTGTCGATCGTTACGTTACTGAATGTCTCATTCGGAAGAATCATGCCAGTCATCATCACAAATGGTGTATAAACTTCTGTATCTTTTCCGTCTACAGATACATTCTGCTTTTCATTGTTCTTATAATCTACCGTGATCTTCAGATGTCCGCTTTTACCTTTTAACTCTGACGGCTTCATCTGTTTTCCGTCTAAGTAATATTTTAATTTTACAGATACCGGAAGTTTTTTATCGGTAGTTCCCTGATAATAGATATCCTCACCGTCTGTTGACCAAGTGAGTTTATCTCCGTCTGCGGTATATTTCTCATCGCCTTTTACATTCTTGATATCACTCAGTGTGCTCTCATCTTCCAGATCCCCGGATACGCTTCCGGAATTCTTAAGCCAGTTGGATACGGTTACTTTGTCTGTCTTACCGCTTGCTTTGGCATTTACATATACGGTTTCTTCTTTATATACATCACTGTCTGAAGTTCCATTTGCTGCGAAAGCCGGTGTCACACCCATCATCACTGACATTCCGACTGCTACAGATGCTGCAACTTTTCTTTTCATTTTCCTATTCTTATTCATAATTCCTGCTTCCTTTCTTAATTATGATGGATTGTTAATAACAGGTTACTTTGCTTCATTTGTCTGTACTTTTGCCTTTTTTCCAAGAAATCCGATGGATGTCTTACAGATTAATTTGTCAAATATCATAAACATTGCCGGCAATACCAGAAGAACTACGATCATACTGATAATTGCTCCTCTTGCAAGCAATGTACAGATCGAACCGATCATCTCAACCTGTGAGTAGCAGGCAACTCCAAATGTTGCTGCAAAGAAACTAAGTCCGCTGCTGATAATGGACGGCATGCTTGTTTTATGCGCAATGCTGATTGCTTCCATCTTATCTTTTCCAAGGCTTCGTTCTTTTTGATATCTCGTTGTCATCAGGATCGCATAGTCAACGGTTGCTCCTAACTGGATCGCACCGATAACGATACTTGCCACGAACGGAAGGCTGATTCCCTGATAATACGGGATCGCCATATTGATCATAATTGCAAATTCAATAACTGCCACCAGAATGACCGGCAGTGAGATTGATTTGAAAATGATCAGGATGATGATAAATATTGCTGCGATAGAGATAATATTTACATTAACAAGATCGACATCTGTGACATCCTGCAGATCTTTCATCAGAGGTGCTTCTCCGATGACCATTCCCGTCTTATCGTATGATTTTACAATCTTATCAATCTTTTTAATCTGTGTATTGACCTGATCCGTTGCGGATTCGTATTCCGTACTTACAAATGCCAGTTCATAATCTTTACTCTGCAGCATCTTCCGGACATCCTTCGGAATTATGGAATCCGGTATACTAGGCCCGATAAGTGAACTCATACTGATGGTCCATTTCACACCTTTTACTTTATCGACCTTATTCAGCATCTGCTGTTTTTCCTTTGCATCCATGTTCTTATCCATCATGATAATATGCATGTTGCTTGCCCCAAAGTCATCCTTTACTTTTGCAATTGATACATTACTGTTCAATGTCTTCGGAAGTGAATCTGCGATATTGTAGTAAATCTTTGTATGGTTATTTCCATAAATTGCCGGAAGTAAAAGTATAAGGAATGCTGCGATCCATACTTTATAGTGTTTTGTGATAAAGGCTGATGGACGATCCATATTACTTAACAGCAACTTGTGTCTTGTCTTCTCGATTGGTTTATCAAATACAAGGATCAGTGCCGGCAGGATCGTTACACAACAGATAACGCCGATCACAACTCCTTTTGCCATTACAATACCAAGGTCACGTCCGAGTGCAAATGTCATAACACAAAGTGCGATGAATCCGGCCACAGTAGTTACGGAACTTCCAACAACCGACTTAAATGTATTGGCGATCGCATGCCCCATGGCTCTGTCTTTCTCACCCGGGAATCTCTTCTTATTCTCTTCATAACTATTCAGAAGGAAGATGGAATAATCCATCGTTACACCAAGCTGTAATACCGCTGTCAATGCCTGCGTAATATAAGAAGTTTCACCGAGTATGATATTACTTCCCAGGTTGTATAAAATCGCAAGACCTATACTAAGCAGGAATAAGAACGGAACTACAAATGAACCCGATGTAATCTCCAGTACGACCAGACTCAACAATGCTGCGATCACTACATAGATCGGAAGTTCTTTCATTGCGATATTCTTAATATCTGTAACGATACCTGTCATACCACTGATGAAACACTGCTTATTTGCGATCTTACGAAGCTGTGTCAGTGCCTCCATGGAATTATCAGATGATGTCGTATCATCAAATAATACAAGCATCATCGTTGCATCTCCATTGATAAATGCTTTTCTTATATCTTTTGGAATCATCTCTGTCGGAAGACTGATATCTGCCACATCGTCATACCAGAGTACATCCTGTACATGTGGCACTTTCTCAAATTCTTTTTCCAGCTTCTGTACGTCTTTCATATCCATGTTCTCAACCGCGACCATGGAGAATGCACCCATTCCAAATTCATCTACCAGGATATCCTGTCCTTTTACCGTCTCCAGGTGATCCGGCAGGTAACTCAGCAGGTCATAATTTACTTTTGTCTTTGCGATGCCGATTATTGACGGAACGATTAATAAGACTCCTATAAGCAGCACCAATATTCTGTGTCGGGCAATCCATTTGCCAACTTTGACCATTCTTTCCATCTCCTCTTATTTTCTTTATGCATTTATTATTATAATCAAAAATGACCAGTAGTCAATATTTTATTTGAATTATTTTTTTATTTCGTTGATAATCTTTATCCATATTGGCGTACACTAAAAAAAGAAACAGCACATCCCGTGTTGTTTCTTTTTTGTTTCTATTCTATAAATTTGTTATTTCATGCATTTCAGGAGCAGTTTAATGTGCTGCTGCCTCTACATTTCCTGTAACTTTTTCTTTGCGTTTATCATGCATTGCAAATAATCCGGCAAGTAATGTTCCGGAGATCGAATGCCATGTGCAAGATACCGCACAGATAATTGCAGATTCCGGTGTAGATGCGAACTGGGCTGTCGTTGTTGCAAGGTTTGTTGCAAGTCCTGCATTCTGCATACCAACTTCGATAGAAATCGTTCTCTTCTTAGATGTATTCATACCAACCAGTTTTCCGGCTCCATATCCAAGCAGATATCCAAGACCGTTGTGAAGCAATACTGCTACAAAGATCACAACTCCTGACTGGAAGAATTTTGCTCCCTGTGAAGATACCACTCCGCCGACAACACATGCAAGTCCGAGAACGGCAACTCCCGGCATAACTTTCTGAAGTTCCTGGAATGTTTTATTCTTTCCTAACAGATAATTTAATAAAAATCCAACACCAACCGGAAGGATAACGGTCTCAATGATTGATACGAACATCGGAAGTCCCTTGATCGTGATCTGTGTACCGCTTGCCAGGAAAGATACCATAAGTGGTGTCATAACCGGTGATACCAGTGTGGATACTGTTGTCATTCCTACGGAAAAGGCTACATCCCCGCCGCACAGATAAGACATGATGTTGGAAGATACACCTCCCGGACAGCAGCCTACAAGGATCAGTCCAAGTGCGATTCCATCCGGCAGATTCAATACCTTTGAAAGCGCAAATGCAAGGAATGGCATGATCAGATACTGCGCAACCGCACCAACACAAATGTCAAACGGACGCTGTGCAAGAATCTTAAAGTCTTCTGTTGTAAGTGTCAGTCCCATACTGAACATGATAATACCAATGATAATCGACTGACATGTGAACTTGTTCGATACCATATCTGTGAACAGCGCCAGGTTTACCCAGCCCATCATAGACGGAAGGAAAAATGTAACCACTGCGATTGCGATTACAACAATTGACGTGTAGTCTGATAAAAATTTACTTGCTTTCTGTAATGCTTTCATTACTCTTCTCCTCCTTTAAGCAATCACTGTCCACCAAATTTCTCCTGTATACTTTGGTATACAAAAAGTCCCTTCCCAGAATATACTCTGAAAAGGGACGAAATCTATCCGCGTTACCACCCTAATTCTGTAGAATCTTTCTACAGCTCTTATTCACGTACCATCATACATGTTCCCTGTAACGGGGGATACCGGCGAGGTTTACTTTGATATTGCTTTCAACCCGCTTCTTAGAGAGGATATCCTTATCTGCTTATTACCTGCTTCCACCAACCGCAGGCTCTCTGTGAAATAACGATAGATACGGCATTGTTCTCATCAACGAATTTCGGTGAACTATATGTGTTTTTTACAAGTCCTTATTATAAACCTGATATTTCAAAAGTCAAGTGTAAATTTTCATACTTTTGCATAATTTTACATTCAATCCTGCAAAACAGCTATCTGATCTTCTCCATCTTCTCTTTGATCCTGTCCTGCATTTCCACAAAAATCTCTAATAGCATCGGATTGAATGTGCCGCATTCTCCTCCCAGGATCATCTCCATTGCCTTCTCATGAGAGAATGCTTTCTTGTACGCACGTTCACTGATCAGGGCATCATATACATCCGCAAGTGATACAACCTGGGCGGAGATTGGAATCTCTTCTCCGGTCAGTTTATCCGGATATCCCCTTCCATCATAACGTTCGTGGTGCCATCTGCATATCTGATAAGCAATTGTGATCAGCGGTTCATCCTTATACCGTTCCATCTTTTCCAGCATGGATGCTCCGATCAACGTATGCTGCTTCATCTGTTCAAATTCATCCGTCGTAAGTTTTCCAGGCTTGTTCAATATCTTTTCGTCAATTCCAATCTTTCCTATGTCATGAAATGCTGACGCTGTTGCGATCATATGGCAGTCATTCGGCGATAACTTATACTTATCCGTCTTTTGTACCAGCTGTTCGATCAGCATCTCTGTCAGTGTCTTAATATGCAGGACATGAAGTCCGCTTTCTCCGTTACGGAACTCTACAATCTGGCTTAATATCTCAACCATCATCTGGTTATTCTTTTCTTTTTCTTTCATCTGGTCAGATACCATGGCAACCAGATGTCTCTGCTTTGCATATAGTTTAATCGTATTAAATACTCTCTGATACACGACATCACAGTCAAACGGTCTGCTGATATAATCCGATACTCCAAAGTTAAATGCACGTCTGATATATGTCTCCGACTCCTCACTCGATATCATTATTACCGGAATATCATCGATCATATGATCCCGGTTCATAACAGTCAGCACTTCAAATCCATCCATCACAGGCATCACAATATCCAGCAATACCACCGATATCTTCTTCCCATATTGTCTGAGAAGCTGCAGTCCCTGCTTTCCATTCTCTGCTTCAATGATCTCGAACTCTTCCTTCAGCATCTCGATCAGGATCGCCCTGTTCATCTCCGAATCATCTACGACCAGAATCTTCTGTCCGCCTGTTGTATCCGGCAGTTTCTGATCCTGTTCCGTCACAACCATATTCTTGCTGTCTTTCGCCTGATACATCAGATGATCAGCCCGCTCAACAGCCGCCTCAATCTTCTCCGCATTACTGATCACACCGCCGACACTGATCGACAACTGGATATTGGAATACCCCGGAATTACCGTCGTATTGACTTTCTGCTGGATTCCGTTTAATTTCTTTGTAAATACTTCCTCTTCAATTCCAGGCATCACCAGCAGGAATTCATCCCCGCCAAAACGGATCAGACGGTCTGATCTCCGGATACTGCTCTTGATCACGTCCGCAACTGCACATAATACCGTATCCCCCGCATTATGTCCGTATGTATCATTATATAATTTGAAATCATCCAGATCTATGAGTGCGACTCCTGCCAATTCATCCGAATCCTTCACCTCATCCTCATAATACCTGCGGTTATAGGCGTCTGTAACTGCATCTTTATACAGCTTATCATTATAATGCATGAACAGGTTGACCACTCTTTCATGGTTCAGTTTTCCAAGTGACCAGTTCGTATCCAGACTCCGGATCAGCTCCAGCACATACGGTTCTCCATCAATCTCAATACACCGCGCAATTACCTGATAAAGCTTTCCTTCAACTATCTCAAACTTTCCTTTTTCTTCCCCGGCAGTGAATGCTTCTTCAATTATACACTCTTCACACGGCTTCCAGGCACTTTGAAGTTCTTCGCGGCCCCATTCTATGACCACTTCTTTCTCCACCAGTCCCTGATCTGTATTCCTCTTCATCCGGAAAAGACGCACCATCTGAAATATTTTCCGGAAATGACGCATTTCTTCTTTTACCTGTTCCATTGTCATGATATCACTCATATATGCTCCTCCCTCATCCGGATGTTCATTCTCTATTCCCTGATCCTCGGAAGATTCCATCTGTAATGTGCTGCAAGGAAACGTATCAGCATAACGATCAGAGCCGACACTATCATCGCCGGAAGTTCTCCATAACTTCTATATATGATCACACAGATCCATGCACCGGCGATCGACGCACATGCATAGATATGTTTCACAAATATATACGGAGCAACCCCCGCCATCGTATCCCGCAAGAGTCCTCCTCCGACTCCCGTCATAGTTCCCAGAAAGACCAGCAGGAATGTATTATCGATATAGCCGCAGCTGATACCTTTTGTCACACCCATTGCCGAAAAGATTCCAAGTCCTACAGAATCCATTGCCAACATAATTTTATCATAGATCTCACCAAATCCATCCTGCAAGTATTTTCTGCGGAAATATATAATACAAAACACAAGTACCGCAGCAAGTACCGCATAGATCACATATACCGGATGCAGAAGTGCCGAAGGTACCTTCCCAAGTATAACATCACGAACCATACCTCCGCCAACTGCCGTTGACACACCAAGTACAATGACTCCAAATATATCCATGCTGCACTCAATTCCAACCATTGCTCCCGAAGCTGAGAACGCCACCGTTCCGATCAGCTCAATTGCAAATATAATCCAATCCTGAATATCCATCTTACTTTCCCATCTTGTCCTTTATTTCTGTAAATTTTCTGTCATGTTCAAGTACTGTTGTCCTATTTCTGAAGTTCTTCCAACATCTCTCTGACTGTCTTTCCATATACCGGATGACGCTTATAAGGTGCAATCTCGTGAAGCGGCTCCAGTACAAATTCCCGCTTATTCATCTCCACATGCGGAATGCATAAAGTATCCGTCTCCATAACCAGATCATCATAGAAAATGATATCCAGATCCAGTGTTCTCGGTCCCCAGTGTATGATCCGTTCTCTTCCCGCTTCCTTCTCAATACGGTTCAGTTCTTTTAACAGTTCTTCCGGATAAAACAGCGTAGAAAGCTTCAGACATCCATTTAAAAAATCCGGCTGGTCCGTCACCCCGTACGGAGGTGTCGTAATGAATGTCGATACCTTCTCTACCTTCGTATTCTTCAGCTCATCCAGTGCACGGACTGCATCTTCCAGTATCCCTCTGCTGTCCCCCATATTCGATCCCAGTGCAATGTATGCCGTATGCCATTCCCGCTCGATCTCCACACTGACCGTCTTAAGCGGCAGTCTGACCGGTGCCCACGGTTTCTTGAGCTCGATCTGCACCTTCTGAAGTCCTGCTATACGTACCAGCATCTCCTCTGCCAGACCTTCCGCAACCTTCTCCAACAATTTAAATGTATGACTTTTTAAGTACTCTGTGATAAATGCACTTGCCTCCCCATAGTGGATGGACGCAGTCAGTTCATCCGTCAGTCCGGCCTGTCTGGTATCTGTATACATAACCACCGATACCACGAATTTCTGACCCAGTACATTCTCCTCCGGAAATACACCATGATTGGCAAATACCTCCAGGTCTTCTATCTTTATCTTGTCCAGTTTCATCTCATTCCTCACTCTTTTTATACCTCATGACCACGCATGATTGCTTTCGTCATCTGAATGGCTCTCTTATTCTTCTCTACGTCGTGAACACGCACGAATGCACAGCCCTTCTGTACTCCATATACCGTAGTAACCATCGTGCCTTCTTCCCGTTCCGTCACCGGAAGATCCAGTGTCAGTCCGATCACGGATTTTCTCGATGTTCCAAGCAGTACCGGATATCCCAGTTCGTTCAGAATCTCCATCTTGTCGATGATCTCCAGATTCATCTCATAAGTCTTTCCGAATCCTACTCCCGGATCCAGGATGATCTTGTCATCTGCGATTCCTGCTTCTTTTGCAAGTCTTACACATTCTTTCATATCGTCCATGAAATCTTTCAGGAAATTCTGATATTCTGCTTTTTCCCGGTTATGCATCAGACAGCATGCAGCCTGATACTTTGCGATCACGCCCGCCATCTTCTCGTCATATTTCAATCCCCAGATATCATTCACAAGATCTGCTCCTGCCTGAAGTGCAGCCTCTGCCACATGACTTTTGTATGTGTCGATCGACACCGGTACATCAAATTCTTTCTTAAGTGCTTCAATAATTGGCGTCACTCTTGCAATCTCTTCTTCATCCGTGATCTGAATGTGTCCCGGACGCGTAGATTCCCCGCCAACATCGATGATATCCACACCTTCTTCTACCATCTGGCGTGCATGTGCCATCGCGGCATCCATTCCGTTAAACTTTCCACCGTCTGAAAAGGAATCCGGCGTCACGTTCAGGATTCCCATAATATATGTGTGATTTACTGTATCAAATTTTTTTCCGCCTATGATCATATTCTTATCTCCATATTCTTCTCTTCCTCACTCCAGTTGCATTTCTTCTCTGCCGCGCAGGAAAGACACATTCTGGAGCGTTTGTCGCTTTCATAAAACAGTTCTTCTATCGGCTGCATATGTTCGTGCCGTCTGCGGTGTCCTTTGACCGCCAAACAGATCAGTTTCTTCTCTTCGTCTGTAAATGTAATCCCGTCCGGAAGCGAATCCAATATCTGTTTCGCTATTTTCTCTCCTGCAATCTCATGCGGGATCTGATGGCGGTACTGGAAATATTTTCCAATATCATGCAGCATTGCTGCCACATAGATCAGCTCCTTGTTAAATCCCAGTCCCTCTTCCAGATTCTTAATATAGGCAATTCTTGCCACATCCAGAAGATGGTTCATCTGATGACAGCAGAAGATCCTGTCTGCCTCACATTCCTGAATACGCTTATAGTATGTCTGATATATCTCATGATTCACCACAGCATTCAGGCGGGGCATTCTGTCCTGTGTTCCTGTTATTTTTTTCATCTATATCTGTATCTCTTTCTTTTTTACCGTCCAAGCATACGGAAGAATCTCTCTTCCAGCGCCGGATCCGTCTCAAATACACCACGTCTTGCGATCGTCACAGTCTGGCTTCCCGGCTTCTTGATCCCGCGCATCGTCATACACATATGCTCTGCCTCGATCATAACCATGGCACCTTTCGGCTGCATATGTTCCATCAGAGCATCGGCGATCTGTCCGGTAAGCTGTTCCTGAAGCTGCAGTCTTCTTGCGAATACTTCGACCGTGCGTGCCAGTTTGCTAAGTCCTACTACTTTTCCATCCGGAATATATGCAATATGTGCTTTCCCATAAAATGGCAGGAGGTGATGCTCGCATGTCGAATAGAATGTAATATCTTTCTCTATTACCATCTCATGACTGTCAACGGTAAATGTCTTGGAAAGGTGCTTTCCCGCATCCTCATCCATACCTCCATATATCTCTTCATACATTCTTGCAATCCGGTCCGGTGTATCGATCAGCCCTTCCCGGTTCACATCTTCTCCCATTCCTTCCAGGAGCAGGCGCACTGCCTGTTCTATCTTCTCATGATCTATCATATTCTTTCCTTTCTATTCGGATTCTCTGTACATTCTTCTACACACCGGATCACTTCACTTAAGTACGACAGCGATCCACATGCGATCACGGCTCGGTTCTCTGCATCTTCTACTGCATATGTATATGCTTTTGTTACGGCATCTTCTATACTTTTTTCTGCAGATACATCCATCTTATCGTCTGTTTTGTCTCTGTCATTTCCATCCGGATCCTGTACGCCCGGATCCATATATTTCATCCGTTCTTTTTTACTATCTCTGACACACGCTGCAAGCTTCTCTGCCGGCAGTGTGCGATCCTTATTCGGAAGATCTACTGTATACACACACTTTACACCTGGACACAGGATGTGTACGATCTTGTCATATTCTTTATCTTTGAATACTCCCATGATCAGGATAATCTCTTTTTTCTTTTCTTCCGGCAGACTTTCGCCCGTAAAATACCGCTCGATCGATGTCTTAAGCTTCTTCGCCGCATCCTCATTATGCGCACCATCCACGATCACCACCGGATCCTCTGACAGGCAGGTAAAGCGTCCCGCCCATCTTGTTGCATTAATGCCTGCCCTCACTGCCTCTTCCGTGATCTGATATCCCAGTTTCTTAAGACTATCGATCACTTCCAGTGCCGTCGCAAGATTCTCTCTCTGGCACTCTCCTGCAATTTGGCTCTGCATATGTGCATATCCTTTATATGAAAATGTAAGTCCTTTGTAATCTTCTGCTTCGACTTTCATCCGGTCCGACTCTGCTTCTGTATATGTACAGCCCATGTCGTCTGCTTTCTTTTGCAGGATCTGTCTGACATTCTCCTGCTGTCTTGCAGATACTACCGTACATCCCAGTTTGATGATTCCGGACTTTATCTGTGCGATCTCTTCCAGCGTATCACCGATCACACCCAGATGATCCACACTGATCGTTGCAAATGCTGCACAGACCGTATTCCGAATCACATTCGTTGCGTCCGTCTCACCGCCAAGACCAGTCTCCAGTACAACCAGATCACAATTTTGTTTCTTAAAATACAAAAAAGCCATCGCCGTCTCTGCTTCGAACACTGTCGGGACAGGTTCTCCTTTACATGCAAGCCGGTCGATCGCTTCTTTTATCTCCTCCGTGATTTCTGCAAATTCTGATTCAGAGATCCATTTTCCATCTATCTGTATCTTCTCCAGATAAGAAATAACTGTCGGTGAAACATATCGCCCGGTTTTGTATCCTGCCTTACTTAATATCGTTGAAGTGTATGCAAGCACAGATCCTTTTCCATTCGTTCCTGCAATATGTATGAACTTCAGATCATCTTGAGGATTCCCAAGTTCACGCAACAGACCTCGAATCGTATCTAAGCCAAGTACACTTCCGTATTTCGACATCTCGTCCAAATATACCCTTGCTTCTTTATAGGTCACGTCTTTATTTTCCTTTCGTTTGAAAAAAATAATGCTGCTAACCGGATATTTCCGATTAACAGCACTATCATACCACTATTCGATTACTCTAACAAGTGATTGTCCGTTTATTTATACAGAGAATCTTCCCCTGCAGTTTCTGTAAAATACCGTATTGTTTAGATATTCAGCAGATCACTGAACACCTTCAGTGCGCCGTCTGTCTCATGGGCAAGTACACGTTTTGCAAGCACTTTACCAAGCTGAACACCTTCCTGGTCGAAGCTGTTCACGTTCCATACGAATCCCTGGAACATAACTTTGTTCTCGAAGTGTGCAAGGAGTGCACCAAGAGATCCCGGATTTACCTGCTCTCCGATGATGATGCTTGAAGGACGTCCGCCTTCGAAGTTCTTATTGCGGTTCTCGTCAGATTTACCACATGCAAATGCAACGATCTGTGCAGCTACGTTCGCACACAGCTTCTGCTGGCTTGTGCTGTCCTGGATCATAACATCTGTTGCCATCTGGCTGTTCTTGTATCCAACGAACTGTAATGGCACGATGTCTGTTCCCTGATGCAGTAACTGATAGAAAGAATGCTGTCCGTTTGTTCCAGGCTCTCCGAAGATAACCGGACCTGTAGGATAATCTACCGGCTCACCGAAACGGTTTACAGATTTACCATTAGATTCCATATCTAACTGCTGTAAATGTGCCGGGAAACGGCTCAGTGCCTGAGAGTATGGAAGTACGGCCGTACTTGGATATCCCAGTACATTTCTCTCATATACACCGATCAGTGCATCCAGCATAGCAGGGTTCTTGAATACATCTTTATTCTTGGAAAGTGCATCTTCTGCTGCAGCACCGTCCAGGAACTGTGCGAATACTTCCGGTCCGAATGCCAGAGATAATACAGCACCGCCGACTGCTGATGTAGAAGAATAACGTCCTCCGATATAGTCATCCATGAAGAATGCTGCCAGATAGTCATCACTCTTGGCAAGAGGGGATGTCTCACTTGTAACCGCGATCATATGCTTGGAAGCATCCAGTCCTGCGTTCTTTAATGCGTCTTTAACAAATGATTCATTTGTTAATGTCTCAAGTGTTGTTCCTGATTTTGATACCAGTACGAAGATAGAATGTGCAACATCGATAGAATTCAGCACACCGGCTGCATCATCAGGGTCTACGTTACTGATGAATTTGGCTTCCATCTTAAATGTATCATTCTTCTTAGCCCAGTTCTCAAGTGCAAGATACATCGCACGAGGTCCAAGGTCACTTCCGCCGATACCGATCTGTACAACCGTTGTGAACTTCTCGCCAGCGCCGTTTGTGATCTCTCCGGCATGTACTTTATTGGCAAAGTCTGCGATCTTAGCCTGCTGTTCTGTATAGAATGCACGCTTGTCCACTCCGTCAGCTTCTACAGCTTCTCCAAGCTGTCCACGTGTCATGTGGTGAAGTACCAGACGTTTCTCGCCTGTATTGATCACTTCTCCGTTATAAAGTGCTTCAAATTTCTCTGCCAGCTGTGCTTCATCTGCTAATTTTGCAAGTGCTGCCAGTACTTTATCATCAACCTGCTTTGCAGCATAATTATAAGTAAGTCCTTCTGCCATCGGAACGCTGTAATTCTTTACTCGTTCTGCTCCGCTTTCTCCTGTCATTGCCTCTACAAGATTTACTCGTTCAACCTTCTCAAGTTCTTTGAATGATGTAAGGGTATCTAAGTTGTTCCAGGTAATCATAATATTAGATTCCTCCTTCAAAAAAATAAATATGATCTTTACGGTCATGAGTCAGACCGTATTCTTGTTAATTTTAGCACATTTTCAGCATAATAACAATTAAAAAGCAACCAACATATGTTGATTGCTTTTTCCCTTTTATATACCTTCAAAACTGCATACAAGAAATATTTCTTTCATCCTACCTATCACCTT
>URTM01000027.1 GCA_900550865.1 uncultured Dorea sp.
ACCTGAAACACAGAGAGAATGTCGTGCTTTCTCTTCACCCGCATAATGACAGAGGATGCGGTGTGGCAACAGCAGAGCTTGGTATCCTTGCAGGAGCAGACCGTATTGAAGGCACATTGTTCGGAAATGGAGAGCGTACCGGTAACGTGGATATCATCACACTTGGTATGAATATGTATTCACAGGGTGTAGATCCGGGACTGGATTTTTCGAATATGAAGAAGATCCGTGAGACATATGAGCGTCTGACAAGAATGCAGGTATATGACCGTCAGCCATATTCCGGAGATCTGGTATTTACCGCATTTTCCGGATCACATCAGGATGCGATCGCCAAAGGTATGGCATGGAGAGATGAGAAGAAATGTGATAAATGGACAGTTCCGTATCTGCCGATCGATCCAAAAGATGTCGGAAGAGAATATGATTCAGACGTTATCCGTATCAACAGCCAGTCCGGTAAGGGTGGCGTAAACTACATCTTAATGCACAGCCACGGAATCAATCTTCCAAAGGCAATGCGTGAAGAAGTGGGATATATGGTAAAAGATGTATCGGATAAAGCACACAAAGAGCTGACGCCGGACTGGGTATACCAGATCTTCTCCGATCATTATATCAATACAAAATCCATCTTCCATATTGATGAGTGTCATTTCAAACAGATAGATGGAATTACTGCAGAAGTAACGATCAACCATGCGGGAGAGAGTAAAGTGATCACTTCGAATGGAAATGGACGTCTGGATGCGGTAAGCAATGCGATCAAGCAATATTTTAACATCAGCTATGAATTATCCTTCTATGAGGAGCATTCGCTTACAAAGGGATCTTCTTCCAAGGCCGTGGCTTATGTGGGAATTATCTGCAATGGAAAGACATTCTGGGGTGTAGGAATCGATCCGGATATCATCAGAGCTTCCATCGAAGCCTTGATCGTTGCGGTAAATAAGATTGAAGAACTCGGGAGTGCTGATGCATGTACGGATGCAAGAATGATTGAGATCATGAACTATGTGCAGGCTAATTATATTGACATTACGTTAGATGACCTGACAGAAAAATTCTTCCTGTCAAAGCCATATCTGTCAAAATATATTAAGGAGAAATCCGGAATGACATTCGGCGAGCTGGTGAAGAAGATCCGTATGAAGAAAGCGAAAGCCCTGCTGAAGAGCAGCAATATGACGGTTGAGAATATTGCGATGTCAGTCGGATATCAGAACGTGGAGCATTTCAACAGACTGTTCAAGAAGGCGTATGATATGACTCCGATGCAGTTCAGAAATCAGAAATAGAATAAGTAATGAAAAGTTGTGAGGGATGTGCCGGTGGTGCATCCCTTTTTGAAACTTAAATTAGAAAATATACATATAAAAAGATAGGAATTATAACGGATTTCATGTATAATATGTAATAGACTTTAAGAAAACATGATTGGGAGGAAGAGACAGAAATGTTAAAGTACATATTGATGATCCTTGGCGGTGTGATTTTTATCGCAGGATACTACTTCATGCAGCAGAATGAAGGCAGAGGAAAGACGATGATGTTCTATTCATTATTTACTTATGCCGGACTGACACTGGTGATCCTTTCCGGGGCAAGAGTTCTGGATCCTTTCTTTGAAGGGATCGGAAAGAACGGAGAGATGGTTCAGCTGGCAGTAGAAGTTGCCTGCTTTGTAATCGGTGCAGAATTACTTCTGAAGCCTGCGTTTGAAGACCAGAAAGAGATCGGAACAAAGAAGAATATTACACCACGTGGGTCCGGAGATTCATTCAGTGCGAAGGCAAATAAGAAAGAAAGCACGAAGAAGACGAAGAAAAATAATAATCAGATTAAAAGAAGTTACAGTACAGGGAATAAAAAGTATCGTAAAAAATAAAAGAATATGATAGATTGAGCCGGAGGGGACAACAAAAAAGCCGGAAAACCCCGTCCCCAAAAAAATAAGACTTGCTTATGCAAGTCTTATTTTTATGTACGGTATTTAATTCACGAATTATTTACCTTCAACCATCTGGTCGAACTTCTTAGTAAATGCTAACATGATAACTCCGCAGGCGATGATGATGAGTGTAACAACACCATATGCTTTTACGAAATCGAAGTTTCCGAGCCAGTTATAAAGTGGTCCGTAAGCTTTACCAGAGAAGAAGATGATCAGTGGCCATACACCGAGCATAGTTCCAAGAAGTTTCTTAGGAGCATATTTGCTGATGAATGAGTTTCCAAGTGGTGAGAAGATAACTTCTCCGACTGTCATACATACAGCAGTCAGGATAATTACCCAGATACCAACTGGATCTTTTGATCCCTGTCCGGAAAGAACAGCTGCAAGTACCATGGATGCTGTACAAAGACCAAGAACGATGATTCCGATAGCAGTCTTTGTGAACATACCCCAGTCACCCTGTGGACGCTGTCTCATCTTAGCCCAGATTCCTGCGAATACAGGACAAAGGATGATGCAAAGAAGTCCGTTCATTGAGTCAAACCAAGCGGTAGGCATTTCGAAAGAACCAAGGTTCCAGTTAGCCCATCCAGATCCTCCCTGAGATACTGGACCGAATTCGTAGTAAACTGGCATGTAAGCCATGTACCAGATCAGCCAGAAGATACCAGAGAAGAGTGTTACGATAAGGATAGCGATAACACGGTTTTTCTCGAGTTTTGTGAGCGGTGCATTGTCTTTCTCTTTATCTGCTGTGTCAACATTTTCAGTACGGTTGTCAACAAGGAATGGTTTCTTTCCGGCTTCGCCGAATGATTTCATTCCGATGAACCACCATACACAGTCGATGAACAGGAAGATTCCGCAAACAAGGAACATTGTACGGTATCCTGCGTTTGTACCAATCAGTGAAAGGAATGTAGTACCACAGAATGAACCGATGTTAACGAACATATACTGTAAGTTGAATACAGTGTCCAGTTCGTCCTGATCAGCTAATGGGAAAAGACGTCCGTTGATACCAGATACGTTTCCTTTGAAGAAACCAGTACCGATAGAAACGAGGATAATCATTGCCCACATCATTGCGATACCATTGGCCTCTGTTGCCTTCCATGCACACAGATAACCAAGACCCATCAGGATCTCACCAACAGGAACAAGGATACGAGGACTAATCCAACGGTCAGCGATATATCCACCGATGATAGGTGTGATATAAGTAAATGCTACCAGGTTAGAACTCATTGCAGCACCAACGGATTTGTCAAGTCCAAGACCACCGTGAGCTGCTGTGGCTACGATAAAGATCGAAAGCCCCCATTTAGCTGCATAGTATGCAAGTCTTTCAAAAGAGAAAGTCAGACAGCACACATAGAAACCAAATGGTAATTTTTTCTTAGTGTTCTCCATGAGATTCACCCTCCAATATGAAATTTTTCTTTGGTTTTAACGATACGAGGAAAATCCCCTCTTATGATTAAAACTCTCAACGCAGTTAATCTTATCACAAACTAGATTAAAGTACAACTAATTGTTTAAGAAAAAGTTAAGGTTTTTCATATTTTTTTAGAAATTCATATGTGAAAATGTAATAAATTGGTAGAACAAATGGAAAGTAAAAGAGTAAAAGTAACTAAATGATCATAGAAATCAAAAATAAATCTTACGATATATAGAAAAGTTTATGGATAATTTATAAACAATTATAGAGGATTTTCTTGAATAATCATCTATATAAGGATATAATAAGATTCAGATTTTGTAAAGGGGAAAAATAATATGGCGAATTATTACCGTGTGGCATATAAAGAGTCACAGAATACGTTGAAGCAGATCTGCGAGCTTTTCCGCGTGGACAGCAGTGATATTACGATTAAGTTTGTAGTGACAGTGATGGGACCACTGGTGTTCTATTATATGTGGAAATATGGAAGTCATGGTGGAAACACACCAGGTGGGATGACCTTTTTTATTATTAAGTTTATTGCCTGCTGGGCACTGGCATTTGTTGCTGCGATACTGGTGAACAGAACAATATGGAGAAAGATATTGGCAACAACGGCAGTCGGAGATGCGGAAGATCAGTTTGACAGACGATGTAAGCTGAACAGGGGACCGGTCAGTTCCGAGATTCATTTCTTTGATGATCATTTTGACAGTGTAACTGCGAAGAAGACAAGATCATTCTCATATGAGGATGTTACCAAGATTCTGGAGACGAAAGAAGCATTTGGTGTAGTTGTAAAGGCAGATCCAGAGACGATGGGTTCGGCAAGAGCGATGATCGGATTTCCGAAGACGGCACTGGAAGGAAATAATACAGACGAGCTGGCAGAGTTCCTTCTGGCAAGATGCAGGAATATGAAACGAAAGAGCGTGAAAAAGTTTTAAAAAGGCTTTCGGGGAAAATAGAAAACAGAAAAAAGATAGAAAAGGTCATGTGTGTACAAAGATATACGGAACACATGATCTTTTTGTTTGCGTATAGAAAAAAGGTATATTATTTCATGAAAATGCATATTTAAAAGTTAACTAAAAACGCAGAACTGGTTGACTTTTGCATGCAAAAATACAGAATTTCAACTATATTTAATAGGAAGAAACCAATCGTCAAGTATTTAACAAAAAACAATATAAAGGTATTGCGCTAAAGTGTCAAAAACAGTATAATATAATTGGAAAAAATTTGGTTTTACTTTTTGATGCAATAATCAGGAAAACCCAATTTAAAATAATGAAAATGGAGGGCTAGACTATGGGCAACATGGCAGCAGACAATGCAGCAGGTAAGAGAATCAACAGTTTACTTGATGCAGGCAGTTTTGTTGAAATCGGTGGAGCTGTAACAGCAAGAACAACTGATTTTAACATGCAGGAAAAAGAAACTCCAGCAGATGGTGTTATCACCGGATATGGAGTGATCGATGGAAATCTGGTATACGTATACAGCCAGGACGCTACTGTTTTAAATGGTGCGATCGGCGAGATGCATGCAAAGAAGATTTCTAATATCTATGATATGGCAATGAAGATGGGAGCACCGGTCATCGGACTGGTTGACTGCGCCGGATTCAGACTTCAGGAAGCAACTGATGCATTAGAAGCATTCGGTAAGCTTTATCAGAAACAGTCAATGGCTTCCGGAGTGATCCCTCAGATCACAGCAATCTTCGGAACATGCGGCGGTGGACTTTCTATCGTACCTGCTCTGACAGATTTCACATTCATGGAGACAAAGAATGGTAAATTATTTACCAATACTCCGAATGCAATTCCTGGAAATGACATTTCCAAATGTGATACATCTTCTGCGGCATTCCAGAGCGAGACAACAGGTCTTGTGGACGGGACAGGATCAGAAGAGGATATCCTTGCAGACATCCGTTCTCTTGTATGTATGCTCCCAGGCAACAACGAAGAGGATTCTTCTTATGAAGAATGTAACGATGATCTGAACCGCGTATGTGCAGATCTTGCGAATGCAAAAGAAGACACAGCGATCGCTCTTACAATGATCTCTGATGACAACATCTTCTGCGAAGTGAAGAAAGCATATGCAAAAGATATGGTGACAGGATTCATCAAATTGAATGGCATGACTGTAGGTGCAGTTGCCAACCGTTCAAAAGTATATAATGAAGAAGCTGAAGTAGAGGTTGAATTTGACGGCTCACTTTCTGCTGACGGAGCTGAAAAGGCTGCAGAATTCGTACAGTTCTGTGATGCATTCAACATCCCTGTACTGACTCTTACGAATGTAAGCGGATTTACAGCAAGCAAATACGATGAGAAACGTATTGCAAAATCAGCAGCAAAACTTACTTATGCATTTGCAGATGCAACAGTACCGAAGGTAAATGTTGTGATCGGTAAAGCATTCGGAAGCGCTTATGTGACAATGAACAGCAAAGCAGTCGGAGCAGATATGGTATATGCATGGCCGGAAGCAGAGATCGGAATGATGGATGCAAACCAGGCAGCCAAGATCATGTATGCAGACGCTGATGCAGCAACAATCAGAGAAAAAGCAGCAGAATATAAGAATCTGCAGTCAAGCCCATTATCAGCAGCGAAAAGAGGATATGTGGATACGATCATCGAAGCAGCAGATACAAGAAAATATGTGATCGGCGCATTTGAGATGTTATTCACAAAAAGAGAGGATCGTCCGGCAAAGAAACACGGTACGGTTTAGAGAGGTGAGGCAAAGTGAAGAAAAAATTAAGCGTATTACTTTGTGTGCTTGTCGCAATGCTCTGCTTTACCGCTTGCGGAAGTAAGAAGGAAAATCTTCAGTATGATAAATCAACCATCACACAGGCAACAGATTTTCTGATCGAGTATTGCAACAGTGCAGATGCAGATACTATCGAACAGTGGAACAAGATGACGGATTTCCAGATCGAGTCTCAGTTGAATCAGGCAGGTGTTCCATTTACAAAAGATAGTTTCCTTGCAGCTCTGGATGCATGGCAGCAGGGAACAAAAGAGTGTGGGGAATATGTAAGCCACGGTGATTACAAATTCGAACCATCCTCTGATGAACTGAAAGTAACGACCAGTGCAAAATTCAAAGACCGTGATGCAGATATTACATTTGTTTTTGATGAGGACCTTTATCTGGACAGTACAACGATCGATGCACATTACAGCATCGGTGAGATCATGGAAAAAGCAGGACTGAATACAATCCTTGGAATGGGTACCGTGTTCGTAATCCTGATCTTTATCTCAATTCTGATCTCCCTGTTCAAATACATTCCTGCACTTGAAGAAAAATTCAAGAACAAAGGAAAAGCAGAAGCAAAGCAGGAAGCAGCTCCGGCTCCGGCAGCAGTTGCAGCACCTGTAGTAGAAGAAGCATCGAATGATGATGAACTGGCAGCAGTTATTTCCGCAGCGATCGCTGCTTATGAAGCAGAAGCTGGTGGAAGCACAGACGGCTTCGTAGTAAGAAGCATCAAGCGTCGTCCATCAAATAAGTGGCACGCATAATTAATTAGGAGGATGAATTCAATGAAAAATTATACAATCACAGTGAATGGCAATGTATATGATGTAACAGTAGAAGAAAACGGAGCAGGCGCAGCACCAGTTGCAAGACCTGCAGCAGCACCGAAGGCAGCTCCTGCGGCAGCACCAGCAGCACCAAAGGCAGCACCTGCAGGTGGAGCAGGATCCATCGAAGTAAAAGCCGGAGCAGCAGGAAAGGTATTCAAGATCGAAGCAAATGTAGGTCAGGCTGTAAAGAAGGGTGATGCAGTTGTCATCATCGAGGCTATGAAGATGGAAATCCCAGTTGTAGCACCGGAAGACGGAACCGTTGCAAGCATTGATGTAGCAGTAGGCGATGCAATTGATTCAGGCGCTGTTCTTGCTACATTGAACTAACATCATTTATATGGTGTTTATCTAACACGACTGGAGGTTAAAAAATGGAATATATAACGACAACATTAGGAAACCTCGTGCATCAGACGGCGTTTTTCAGTCTTACATGGGGCAATGTAGTCATGATCGCGGTTGCATGTGTTTTCCTTTATCTTGCAATCAAGCATGGATTCGAGCCTCTGCTTCTTGTTCCAATCGCATTCGGTATGTTACTGGTTAACATTTACCCGGACATCATGCTCCATGCAGAAGATGCGGCAAATGGAACAGGCGGACTGCTTTACTACTTCTATAAACTGGATGAGTGGTCAATCCTTCCTTCCCTGATCTTCATGGGTGTAGGAGCGATGACAGACTTCGGACCACTGATCGCGAACCCTAAGAGCTTCCTGCTTGGTGCATCTGCTCAGTTCGGTATCTTTGCAGCATACCTTGGAGCGATGGCTATGGGATTCTCTGACAAAGCGGCAGCAGCGATCTCAATCATTGGTGGAGCTGACGGACCTACCTCTATCTTCCTTGCAGGTAAGTTACAGCAGACAGCATTACTTGGACCAATCGCAGTAGCAGCATATTCTTATATGTCACTGGTACCGATTATCCAGCCGCCAATTATGAAGCTTCTGACAACAGAAAAAGAACGTAAGATCAAGATGGAACAGTTAAGACCTGTTTCCAAGCTTGAGAAGATCTTATTCCCGGTCATCGTTACGATCGTTGTGTGTGTGATCCTTCCTACAACAGCACCACTGGTTGGTATGTTAATGCTTGGTAACCTGTTCCGTGAGTCCGGAGTTGTAAGACAGTTGACAGAGACAGCTTCCAATGCACTGATGTACATCGTAGTTATCCTGCTGGGAACATCCGTAGGAGCAACAACGAGTGCCGAGGCATTCCTTAATATGGATACGATCAAGATCGTAATTCTCGGTCTGATCGCATTCGCATTCGGTACAGCCGCAGGTGTACTGTTCGGTAAACTGATGTGTGTTGCAACACATGGTAAGGTTAATCCGTTGATTGGTTCTGCCGGTGTATCTGCAGTTCCAATGGCAGCCAGAGTATCACAGAAGGTCGGAGCTGAGGCAGACCCGACAAACTTCCTTCTGATGCATGCTATGGGACCAAACGTTGCGGGTGTTATCGGTACAGCCGTAGCCGCCGGAACATTCATGGCGATCTTTGGCGTAGGAATTTAAGCGATATATAATTAGGAGGAAAGAAAATGGCAGATATAGCAAAAAAACCTGTAAAGATTACAGAAACGATCCTGCGTGATGCGCATCAGTCACTGATCGCAACGCGTATGACAACAGAGCAGATGCTTCCGATCGTTGATAAGATGGATAAGGTTGGATATCATTCCGTAGAGTGCTGGGGTGGAGCTACCTTCGATGCATCTCTTCGTTTCTTAAAAGAAGATCCATGGGAAAGACTTCGTAAATTCCGTGATGGATTCAAGAATACAAAACTTCAGATGTTATTCCGTGGGCAGAACATCTTAGGATACCGTCCATACGCTGATGACGTGGTAGAATATTTCGTACAGAAATCTGCTGCAAACGGAATCGACATCATCCGTATCTTTGACTGCTTAAATGATCTTCGTAACCTGAAGACAGCAGTTAAGGCTGCAAACAAAGAAAAAGTAGAAGCTCAGATTGCATTATCTTATACATTAGGTGATGCTTATACATTGGATTACTGGGTAGACATCGCTAAGAAGATTGAAGAGATGGGTGCAAACTCTATCTGTATCAAAGATATGGCTGGTCTTCTTACACCATACAAAGCAACAGAATTGGTTGGAGCAATGAAGGAAGCAGTAGATCTTCCGATCCAGCTTCATACACACTACACATCAGGTGTTGCTTCTATGACTTACATGAAAGCTGTAGAGGCTGGTGTAGATGTTATTGACACAGCAATGTCACCATTCGCACTTGGAACATCTCAGCCTGCAACAGAAGTTATGGTTGAGACATTCAAGGGAACACCTTACGATACAGGATTAGACCAGAAACTTCTGGCAGAGATCGCTGATTACTTCCGTCCGATCCGTGACGAAGCTCTTGACAGTGGACTCCTGAATCCAAAGAACCTTGGTGTTAATATCAAGACTCTTCTGTATCAGGTACCAGGCGGAATGCTTTCTAACCTGACATCACAGTTAAAAGAGCAGGGTGCTGAAGACAAGTTCTACGATGTACTTGAGGAAGTGCCAAGAGTACGTAAAGATCTTGGAGAACCACCACTTGTTACACCTTCCTCACAGATCGTTGGTACACAGGCTGTATTCAACGTACTGATGGGAGAACGTTACAAAGTTGCTACAAAAGAGACAAAAGACCTCTTAAGTGGAAAATACGGACAGACAGTTAAACCAATGAACCCAGACGTAATCAAGAAAGTACTTGGAGACGATCCTGAGATCATCACATGCCGTCCTGCAGACCTGATTCCAGACGAATTAGACACACTCCGCAAAGAATGCGAGCAGTGGATCCAGCAGGATGAAGATGTACTGTCTTACGCACTGTTCCCACAGGTTGCTGTTGAATTCTTTAAGTATAGAGAAGCACAGCAGACGAAGGTGGATGCGACTGTAGCTGATACGGAAAACGGAAGTTATCCTGTATAGTTTTTGCGGACGCCAAGTGTAGAAATGCCTGGTCCAATGCGACTTCGGGTGTTTGCAAGGCGTAAGCGAAAAAAGACGATAAGATAAGAACCGAATACATTCGGACGGGAAATCTGATGATTTCCCGCCTCAGGTATTCTTTTGGGATGTGCTTGCGGCACATCCCAAATCTTATTTTATCGTCTTTTTTTCACCAACGCCTTGCAAAACACCCTGACACCGACATCCGATTGACTATTCCCCCACAAAGCTATATAATAAAACCATTGTTTGAAAAAGAGGTACATCGCATGAGCGTAAAGAATGAATTGCTGAAGATGATCGATGAAAGATATCAGAAATTCAGCAAAGGACAGAAAAAACTGGCGGATTTTATCCGTGAGGATTATGATAAAGCAGCTTTTCTGACGGCTGCGAAGATGGGGGAAGAAGTTGGTGTCAGTGAATCGACGGTGGTGAGATTTGCAACCGCCCTTGGATATGACGGATATCCGGAGTTCCAGAAAGCTCTGGGAGAACTGGTGCGGATGAAGCTGAATTCCATCCAGCGTATGGAAGTGACATACGGACGGATCAGTCAGGGGGAGATCCTTACTTCGGTTCTGCATTCGGATATTGAGAAGATCAAGCTTACGATGGAAGCAATCGACCATGAAGCATTTGAGATGGCTGTAGATACGATCCTGAAAGCAAAACGGATCTATGTGATCGGAATCAGAAGCTGCTCACCACTCGCAAGTTTCTTAAGCTTTTATCTGAATCTGATCTGTGAGAATGTAACGGCTGTCAATACGAATAGTTCCAGTGAGATTTTTGAGCAGCTGATCCGTGTCAGTGAAGATGATGTGGTGATCGGAATCAGTTTCCCAAGATATTCGATGCGTACGTTAAAAGCACTGGAATTTGCGAGCAACAGAAAAGCAACGGTGATCACACTGACGGACAGTGTGCATTCTCCGATGACGTTATATTCTTCCTGTAACCTGATCGCCAGAAGTGATATGGCATCTATCGTGGATTCGCTGGTGGCGCCGCTGAGTGTGATCAATGCGCTGGTGGTAGCACTTTGCATGAAGAAACAGAAAGAAGTCATCACAACGCTTGAGACGCTGGAACAGATCTGGGATGAGTATCAGGTATACAGCAAGGATGAGCTGAATATGGTAGGTGACAGAGTCGAACTTTCAGGGAATGAAAAAGAGTAGGAATGCCGGAAAAGGAATATAAAGAAACAGGAAAACCGGTAGAAGAAAGATAGAAAAAAGATAGACAGAAAAGGATAATAGAAGATGAGTAAAGTGGTTGTCATCGGCGGCGGGGCGGCAGGAATGTTCGCTTCCATCGCAGCGGCTGAATGCGGGCATCAGGTCGTGGTATATGAGAAGAATGAAAAGCTTGGAAAGAAGCTTTATATTACGGGAAAAGGAAGATGTAACATTACCAACGCGTGTGATATAGAAGGTTTATTTGAAGCGGTCAGATCGAATGCAAAGTTCTTGTACAGTAGTTTTTATGGATACACGAACCAGCAGGTGATTGATTTCTTTGAGCGGATCGGCGTGCCTGTAAAGATTGAGCGTGGAGACCGCGTATTCCCGGTTTCGGATCATTCGTCGGATGTGATCCGCGGACTGGAACGGGAGATGGACCGCCTGGGTGTGGAAGTGCATCTGCGGACTGTGGTTAAAAAAATAGTGGAAAAAGACGGACATTTTGAAAAAATAATACTGGGAGACCAGACAGAGGTCTATGCGGATGCATGTATCGTGGCGACAGGCGGGCTGTCTTATCAGTCAACCGGTTCAACCGGTGATGGTTTCCGGTTCGCAGAAAGCCTCGGACATACCGTGACAGAGTGTATGCCGGCACTGGTGCCGATGGAGTGTAAAGAGGACTGGGTGCCTGAGTTGCAGGGACTGTCTCTTAGAAATGTCAATGTAACGATCTGTGACGGCAAGAAAAAGCTGTATGATGATTTCGGAGAAATGTTATTCACACATTATGGCGTGAGCGGGCCGCTTATTTTAAGTGCAAGCAGTTATGTCGGAAAGAAACTGAAGGCAAAGGAACTGACACTTAAGATTGATCTGAAACCGGCACTTTCAGAGGAACAGCTGGATCACAGGGTGCTCCGGGAATTTGAAGAGAATCAGAACCGTCAGTTTAAAAATGCGGTGCATAAGCTGTTTCCATCAAAACTCATCCCGGTTATGATTGAACTGAGCGGAATCGATCCGGAGAAGAAAGTCAATGTGATCACGAAAGAAGAACGCCTTGGATTCGTCAGACTGATCAAGGGACTGACATGTACGCTTACAGGACTGAGAGATTATAACGAAGCAATTATCACCAAAGGTGGAATTAAGATCAAGGAAGTCGATCCGGGAACGATGGAGTCGAAACTGGTGAAAGGATTACATTTTGCCGGAGAAGTTCTGGATCTGGATGCGGTGACGGGAGGATTTAATCTCCAGATCGCATGGTCGACAGCCTATGCGGCAGGAACCGGAATACGGGTGTAAATATAGGAAAATACCGCATAAGGATAAGTACAAAAGGGAATAAAAAGAAATTAGACATAAAGGAGATACATCATGGGATATAACGTAGCAATAGACGGACCGGCAGGCGCCGGAAAAAGCACAATTGCAAAGCTTGTAGCAAAAGAAAAAGGATACATTTACGTAGATACAGGAGCAATGTACAGAGGACTTGCGATTCATTTCCTGGACAAAGGGATTAAGCCGGGAGAGACTGACAAAGTGATCGAGGCGTGCAAAGATGCGGAAGTAACAATCGCGTATGAAGATGGTGTACAGCATGTATATCTGAATGGAACAGATATTTCATCACGTCTGAGAAACGAAGAAGTAGGAAATATGGCATCTGTGACTTCTGCGATTCCGGAAGTGCGTAAGAAACTTCTGGAACTGCAGCAGAATCTTGCGAAGACACAGAATGTAATCATGGATGGAAGAGATATCGGGACCTGTGTTCTGCCGGATGCGGATGTGAAGGTATATCTGACAGCAAGTGTCGAGACAAGAGCAAAGAGACGTTATCAGGAACTACAGGAAAAAGGAGAAGACTGCAATCTGGAAGAGATCGCGCATGATATTGAAGAGCGTGACCACAGAGATATGACGCGCGAGATCGCACCGTTAAAGCAGGCGGAAGATGCAGTCCTGATAGACAGTTCTGATATGACGATCGATGAAGTGGTAAAAGCAATCGTAGATCTGTGCAAATAGACCGTGGAGACAAAAAAGACCACAGACAGGTAAAAACGATAAAAGCGATAAAAAGCAGCAGAAAGGAATTGCAGTATATGAATGTCGAACTTGCAAAGACAGCAGGGTTCTGCTTCGGAGTAAAACGTGCGGTAGATACCGTGTATGAACAGATAGAAAAACATCGGGGAGAGAAGATATTTACCTACGGACCGATCATCCACAATGAAGAAGTAATCAAAGATCTGAGAAGCCACGGTGTGGAAGTTCTGAATGATGAAGAAGAGCTGAAAACGGTGGATGCGGATGTGGTTGTGATCCGCTCCCATGGTGTGGCAAAATATATCTATGATATCATGGAAGAACGCGGGATCACATGTGTGGATGCGACCTGTCCTTTTGTGAAGAAGATCCATAAGATCGTTGCAGAGGAAAGCGCAAAGGGGTCCTATATTGTAATTGTCGGAAATGGCGAGCATCCGGAGGTGGAAGGTATCCGCGGATGGGCGGGAGAACAGGTGACGGTCGTGCAGACACCGGAAGACGCAGAACGATTTGAACTGCCGGAGAAAGATCAGAAAGTATGCATCGTGTCCCAGACGACATTTAACTACAATAAATTCAAAGAATTAGTTGAAATTATTTCAAAAAAGAGGTATGATATAGTTGTTTTAAATACGATTTGCAATGCGACGAAAGAAAGGCAGACTGAAGCCCGTCAAATTGCAGCGAGAGTAGATGCTATGGTTGTGATAGGTGATAAGCGTAGTTCGAATACTCAGAAGCTATTTGAAATCTGCAAAGAGGAATGTTTGAATACGTACTATATACAGACACTTGACGATTTGGATATTAATCAATTAAGGTCCGTGGAATCAGTAGGTATTACAGCAGGGGCATCCACGCCCAATAAAATAATTGAGGAGGTTCAAAATAATGTCAGAATTAACTTTTGAACAAATGTTGGAAGAGTCTTTTAAGACAATAAGAAATGGAGAGGTTGTAGATGGTACAGTCATCGACGTTAAACCTGATGAAATCATCTTGAATATAGGCTACAAAGCAGACGGTATCATTACAAGAAGTGAATATACTAACGAGGCAAATGTTGACCTTACAACAGTTGTATCTGTTGGTGACCAGATGAGCGCAAAAGTCCTGAAGGTAAATGACGGAGAAGGACAGGTTCTGCTGACATATAAGAGACTTGCAGCAGAAAAAGGAAACGAAAGATTAAAAGAAGCATTCGAGAATCATGAAGTATTAAAAGCTCCTGTAACTCAGATTCTTGGCGGCGGATTAAGCGTAGTAGTTGATGAAGCAAGAGTATTCATTCCTGCAAGCCTTGTTTCTGACACATATGAAAAAGACCTGAGCAAATATCAGGGACAGGAAATCGAGTTCGTGATCAGCGAATTCAATCCTAGAAGAAACCGTGTGATCGGTGACAGAAGACAGCTTCTCGTTGCTGAGCGTGCTGAAAAGCAGAAAGAACTGTTCGCTAAGATCAGCGTAGGAGACAGAATGGAAGGAACTGTAAAAAACGTTACAGATTTTGGAGCATTCATCGACCTCGGTGGAGTAGACGGACTTCTTCATATCTCTGAGATGTCTTGGGGACGTGTTGAGAATCCTAAGAAAGTATTCCAGGTTGGAGATAAAGTGGAAGTGATGATCAAAGATATCCATGATACAAAGATCGCACTCAGCCTGAAATTCCCGGAGACAAATCCATGGGCAAATGCAGCAGAGGATTATGCAGTAGGAACAGTGATCACAGGAAAGGTTGCAAGAATGACAGACTTCGGAGCATTCGTTGAATTAGCTCCTGGAGTAGATGCATTACTTCACGTTTCACAGATTTCAAGAGCTCATGTTGACAAACCATCAGACGTACTTTCAGTAGGACAGGAGATCACAGCTCAGGTCGTAGACTTGAACGAAGCTGAGAAGAAAATCAGCCTGAGCATGAAAGCTTTAGAACAGCCGGAAGAAGCTTCTGAAGAGACAGACGCTGAATAATATTGTTACAAGACATATAGATAACAGGAAAGGATAGAGGAATCCCCTCTATCCTTTCTAAACCTAAAGAGAATCATGAGCTGGATAATCTGTCGCTGCAGATTATCGGATGTTCGTGAATCGGCTCATTTTATCAGTATCTTGGAAAACCTGCCCACGGCAGGTTTTCTGTGCGTGTATGCATTTGTTAAAAATGCGACAAGATGTTTATGAAAATATACAATGGAATTAGTCAATTTCTATAGAAAATTGTTGAAAATTCCTGTATATTATATAAAGAGTAAATAGGAAGGAAGGAAAAAAAGGATGGCATTGTTAACATTTAAGGGTGGTATTCACCCGGATGACGGCAAGAGCCTGGCTAAAGATAAGGCAATTGTCGATGTAAAACCTAAGGGCGATCTAGTGTACCCTGTATCACAGCATATCGGTGCTCCGGCAAATCCTGTGGTAGCCGTTGGCGATCATGTTTTAAAAGGGCAGATGATAGCAGAAGCAGGAGGATTCGTATCTGCTCCGATCTATGCATCTGTATCCGGAACAGTAAAGGCTATTGCACCGCATCTGAACCCGACAGGCGGAAGAGTGAACAGTATCGTGATCGAGAATGATGGCGAGTACAAAGAAGTGGAATATCCGGAAGTGACTCCGTTAGAGGATATGAGCAAAGAAGACATTCTGAATGCGATTGGAACAGCGGGAGTTGTAGGTATGGGTGGTGCAGGTTTCCCTACCAGAGTAAAGCTTTCACCGAAGGAACCGGAAAAGATTGATTATATCATTGCAAACTGTGCAGAGTGTGAGCCATATATCACCGCTGACTACAGAACAATGATCGAGACTCCGGAAAAGCTGGTCGGAGGAATGAAGATCATTCTCCGTCTGTTCGACAACGCAAAGGGAATCTTTGGCGTAGAGGACAACAAACCGGATTGTATCGAAAAATTAAAAGAACTGACCAAAGATGAACCACGTATTGAAGTTATGGCACTGAAGACCAAGTATCCTCAGGGTGGTGAGCGTCAGCTTATTTACGCAACAACAGGACGTGCGATCAACTCTGCAATGCTTCCGGCAGATGCAGGATGTGTCGTAGACAACGTTGCAACTATGGTAAGTGTATATCAGGCTGTTGTAGAAGGAAAGCCTTCTATGGAGCGTGTTGTAACAGTAAGTGGAGATGCGGTTACAGAACCTGGTAACTTCAGAGTACCATTTGGTATCAATCAGCAGGAGCTGGTAGAGGCAGCAGGTGGATTCAAGACAGAGCCTGAGAAGCTGATCTCCGGTGGACCGATGATGGGATTCTCTATGTTCTCATTAGATGTACCTGTAACAAAGACTTCTTCATCAATTCTTGGATTTACCAAAGATGAAGTGGCTAAGATGGAGCCGTCTGCATGTATCAACTGCGGACGTTGTGTAGAAGCCTGTCCAAGCCGCCTGATCCCATCGAGACTGGCGGATTATGCAGAACATCATGACGAAGAGAAGTTTACAAAACACGAAGGACTTGAATGTATGGAATGTGGTTCCTGCAGTTTCGTATGTCCGGCAAAACGGCCGCTGAAACAGGCGATCGGATCTATGAGAAAGATTGCTTTAGCGAACCGTAGAAAGAAAAAATAAAACAAGAAAGAAGAAGAGGTGAACAAAAGTGAGTGAGAACAATTTGAAAATGTCATCTTCACCACATATTCGTTCCAAAGCGACTACCAGTAATATCATGATGCTGGTGGCTATCGCACTTTTGCCGGCATCTGCATTTGGTGTATGGAACTTTGGACTGCCGGCATTCGGAATGCTGGTTACAACAACGGTTGTAGCAGTATTGACGGAATACATATACGAGAAATTAATGCACAAGAAGATTACGATCAATGACTGGAGTGCAGCAGTAACAGGACTGTTACTCGGACTGAATATGCCTCCTACAGCTCCATGGTGGATGGGAGCAATCGGTAGTGTATTTGCAATCCTGATCGTAAAACAGTTATTCGGAGGTCTGGGACAGAACTTCATGAACCCTGCCCTCGGAGCCAGATGTTTCCTTCTGCTTTCATTTACAAGCCAGATGACAAGCTTTGTATATGACGGTGTGACAGGAGCTACACCACTTGCACAGTTAAAAGCTGGAAATGCAGTAAATACAATGGATATGCTGATCGGTAAGATCCCTGGAACCATCGGTGAGACTTCTGTGATCGCGATTGTGATCGGAGCAATCTTCCTGATCCTGATGGGAGTCATTGATCTTCGTATCCCTGGAACATACATCGTAACATTTGTGATCTTTGTCGGAATCTTCGGACATATTGCAAATCCGGATGTTGGATTCTTTGATCCACAGTACATCACAGCACATCTCTGCGGAGGCGGACTGATGCTTGGTGCATGGTTCATGGCAACCGATTATGTAACATCTCCGATCACACCGAAGGGACAGTATGTATACGGTATCATCCTTGGTGTGTTAACAGGTCTGTTCCGTCTGTTTGGCGGTTCCGCAGAAGGAGTTTCTTATGCGATCATCATCAGTAACCTTCTGGTGCCATTGATCGAGAGAGTTACTCTTCCAAAACCATTCGGTAAAGGAGGAGAAAAATAATGAATAAGATTGTTAAGAATACATTGATCCTTACACTGATTACTGTAATCGCAGGTTTCCTGCTCGGTGCGGTATATGAAGTTACAAAGACTCCAATCGCACAGGCACAGGAGACAGCCAAGAAAGAAGCATGGCAGGCAGTATTTTCAGATGTAAAACTGGATGATTTCAAAGCAGAAGATGTAGATCAGAAGGCAGCTGATAAGGCTGTAAAAGATATGGGTGTCAATGCAACGATCGACGAAGTCTGTACAGCAGGTGATGCAGGATATGTCATCACAACAACAGACAAAGACGGATTCGGCGGTAACATCCAGATCACGGTTGGTATTAAGAAAGACGGAACCATCAATGGTGTGTCTATCCTTTCTATCAGCGAGACAGCAGGTCTTGGTATGAAAGCGACAGAGCCTTCATTCTATAACCAGTATGTAAATAAACAGGCTGATAAATTCGTGGTTTCCAAAGACGGTGGCGACGGAGAACAGATTGATGCCTTAAGTGGTGCAACCATTACTTCAAGAGCTGTAACAGGAGCTGTCAATGCAGCACTCGGATATTATCAGAATGCATTTAAATAGGAGGTAGTAAGTCATGAATAAATGTACTGAAAGAGTATATAACGGTCTGATCAAAGAAAATCCTACCTTCGTTCTGATGTTAGGAATGTGTCCGACCCTGGCGGTAACAACATCCGCAATTAACGGTTTAGGTATGGGACTGTCTACTACAGTCGTACTTGTACTGTCAAATATGTTGATTTCCATGTTACGTAAAGTGATTCCGGATTCAGTCAGAATGCCGGCATTCATCGTAGTCGTAGCATCTTTCGTAACAATTGTACAGTTCCTTTTAGAGGGATTCGTTCCAAGTCTGTATGATTCACTTGGACTTTACATTCCGCTGATCGTTGTTAACTGTATCATCCTTGGACGTGCAGAAAGTTATGCATCTAAGAACCCGGTACTTCCATCCATCTTCGATGGTATTGGTATGGGACTTGGATTTACATTTGGTCTTACCTGTATCGCGATCGTTCGTGAGTTTATCGGAACCGGAGCAATCTTCGGTGTTCAGATTCTTCCACTTGCAGACGCAGCAGCAGGAAAAGGCGGATATGTACCGCTAACAATCTTCATCCTGCCTGCAGGAGCTTTCCTTGTTCTTGCATTCTTGGTTGCAGGTATGAACAGACTGAAGAGACACGCAGCACAGAAAGGCAAGAAGATTGCCGAGCCACAGGGATGCGGCGCGGACTGTGCATCATGCGGCGGATGCGGAAGCAAAGTATTCCCGACAGGGAATGAAGAGTAGGAGGAGTACATAGTATGAAAGAGTTATTGATTATTGCAATTGGTTCAGCTATCGTAAATAACGTTGTACTCAGCCAGTTCCTTGGAATCTGTCCGTTCCTGGGTGTTTCGAAGAAGGTTGAGACTGCAACCGGTATGGGTGGAGCAGTTGTATTCGTTATCACATTATCATCATTCTTTACGGGACTGATTTATAAATTCATCCTGGTTCCGCTGGGATTTGAATATCTGCAGACAATCGTATTCATTCTGTTTATCGCAGCTCTGGTACAGTTTGTAGAAATGTTCCTGAAGAAGAGTATGCCATCCCTTTACAATGCACTTGGTGTGTATCTTCCACTGATCACAACAAACTGTGCGGTTCTTGGTGTGGCACTTACAAACGTTCAGAAAGAGTATTCTATCTTAGAAGGTGTTGTCAATGGTATTGGTACATCTGTCGGATTCCTGATCGCAATCGTGATCATGGCCGGTATCCGTGAGAAGATGGAATACAATGATATTTCAGAATCCTTCCAGGGAACTCCGATCGTACTGATCACAGCTTGTCTGATGGCGATCGCGTTCTGTGGATTCTCAGGATTAATTTAGGAGGAGGCAGACAATGAGTGTTACAGGTATTATTCTTGCGGCAGTTATCGTAGGAGGCACCGGATTATTCATTGGTGTATTCCTCGGCGTTGCCGGTAAGAAATTTGCGGTAGAGGTAGATGAAAGAGAAGAAGCCATCCTTGGCGTTCTTCCTGGAAATAACTGCGGTGGCTGTGGTTATGCCGGATGTTCCGGACTTGCAGCAGCTATCGTAAAAGGAGAAGCTGAAGTCGGCGGATGTCCGGTCGGAGGCGCTCCGGTAGCAGCAAAAGTCGGAGAGATCATGGGCGTTGCTGCAGGCGCACAGGTACACGAAGTTGCATTTGTAAAATGTGGCGGAGACTGTGAGAAAGCAAAACAGGAATATGAATATCACGGACTGAACGACTGTACTATGGTCAACATGATGCAGGACGGCGGACCGAAAGCCTGTTCTTATGGATGTCTTGGAGACGGAAGCTGTGTTCAGGCATGTCCGTTCGATGCGATTCACATTGTAAACGGTGTGGCAGTTGTAGATAAAGAAGCATGTAAAGCATGTGGAAAATGTGTAGCTGTATGTCCGAAACACCTGATCGAGATCGTACCATACGACCAGAAACATCTGGTAAAATGTAATTCACAGGATAAAGGTAAAGCTGTTATGCAGGCTTGTACAGCAGGATGTATCGGATGTAAGATGTGTGAAAAAGCATGTAAGTTTGAAGCTGTTACAGTGGAAAATAACATTGCGCACATCGACTACGAGAAATGTAAAGACTGTGGCGCATGTGCAGCTAAATGTCCGAAGAAGGTTATCTCATAGAAGGTTATTTCATAACAAAATGAAAAAGATATTGAAAGACGGATTTGTATTATTAAAAAATGATATAAGGAAGGCAAAATGGGCGGTTATATTTATAATCGCCTATTTTGTATTTGGAAGTAGAATCTTACACAGCATCTGTCCGATGGTCTGGATCACGGGATTTCCATGTCCGGCATGCGGACTGACAAGAGCCGGGATCCGGCTTTTACATCTGGATTTTAAAGGAGCATGGAAGATGCACCCGTTTATCTATGCATTTGCAGCAGGTGTGGTGATAGTTGCATGGGAACGGTATATCTGTAAGAAGCCGGTTGGAAAATGGTTTAAGACAGGGTGTGTCGTGTGTGTGATTCTTATGGTGATTTACTACGTGTGGCGTATGTACCGCTATTTTCCGGATCAGCCGCCAATGAGTTATTACCAGTATAATCTGCTTAGGACGATCACAGACGTTGCGTTCGGAACCCTGAAATGATAAGATAGACGCAAAAAGAAATAAGGCAAAGGAGAAATGACAGATGGATGAAGAAAATAAGCAGGTAACCGGAAATGGTGTCTACAGCTACGGTGAGCAGGCAGTAGAATCGGAAGAAAAGCCGGAACAGACAGAACAAACTCAGCCAGAGAATAGTTGCGGAGAAAGTGAAATAAAAGAACCGACTCAGTCAGAGAATACAGTTGAAGAAAGTAGAAATGATGAGATGAAAGAAGAGGAAGCTGGTACACAGGACTCTGCACAGACAGAATCAACAGCTTCACAGGAAAATAAATTCGCATATCAGGATAATCATTACGATTACAGTCAGCAGTATCATCAGAGCAACAGTCAGAGTGAACATTTAGACAATGCTCCGATGGACTTGAAGGACTGGATCTTGACACTGGTTGTATTGTTGATCCCATGTGTTGGAATTGTTATGTATTTCGTATGGGCATTCGGAAACAGTGGCAACATTAACCGCAGGAATTTCTGCAGAGCACAGCTGATTATATTCGCAGCATTGCTGGGGATTTATCTGGTGTTATTTGTGCTGTTCGGGGCGGTTGCGTTTACTGGGGCGGCGCTTTATTAAATAAATTGGAAATTTAATTCATTAACGGAAATGGCCTCTCGGTCCTCGAAGAAAACAGTATAAAGTGCTTCTTGTTCAGGTTCCATGCCCTAAGAAAAACTAAGAGAGCCAGAATCCCCTAAAAACAAAGGAATTACGTTCACAACTCACCCCTCCGGGGCTCAAACAAGTTCACTACATTCCTTTAACGGGGATTCTGGCTCTCTAACTTTTTCTAAGAACATTTCACATTCACTAGAATCACTTTATACTGTTTTCTTCAAGTCGTGACTGGCTGCGGAAGTTAATGAATGAAATGCCGGGAGTGGTAACCTGACAGAGACCACTACGGTACACTATCTAATGAAACTAAAAAACCACTATGTGACAGGTAATTACAGCATCCTTCCGGTATCACAAAGGTTACGCAGCTGCCCTTTAGTATTACCCGCAGACGGAACCTGAACAGGAAAGAATTCCTAACTTTTATTCCGGTCCGGGTAGCCATCGCCTGATGCATTAAATCCCGTCAGTTCGATGCACCTTCTCATCATCCGTAATAAATATTGCCTCCACTCCATCCATACTCTGGATCAGTTCCATTCCTTTTTCATATCCCAGCAGAAAGCAGGTCGTGCTGAGGGCATCTGCCTCTGTGGAAGAGTCCGTAATGATCGAGACGCTGTAAAGGTTATTCTCGCACGGATATCCGGTGCGGGGATCGAGGATGTGGTGATATAGTTTTCCGTTTTTCTTAAAATACCGTTCATAGATCCCGGAAGTTACAACCGTCTGGTCTTTTAACTGTACAGAGGTGATGGCTTCGCCGGATTCATCGAATGGCTTCTGGATTCCGATATTGTATTTGCTTCCGTCAGGCTTGGTGCCGATGACGTCTACATTTCCGCCAAGATTGATGATCGCGTGTTTTACACCCTGTTTTTTGAGATACGTTTTCACCTGATCGGCAATGTATCCTTTGGCAATGGCTCCAAGATCGATGCCGGCTTCAGGATCTTCCAGTGTAACGGTGTTATCCTGAATGTCGACCTTTGTGTAATCGACGTGGCTTACGGCCTGGGCAATGGCATCGGCAGATGGAACCGTTGGTTTGGCTGCTTTGAAATCCCAGAGAGCCGATACCGGTTCGATGGTGAGATCGAAGGCACCTCCGGAAAGTTCGCTGTAATGGATACCCTCCTGAATAAGGCTGGCGGTTTCGGAAGAGACGGTGAAGGGCTGCCCGCTTGCGTGGTTTAATTTATAAAGTTCACTGTCTGTATTGGTAGTGGAGAACATCGTGTCGTATTTTTTACAAAGCTTTTTCAGACCATCCAGGATACTTTCATCTGCCGGATCAAGAATCTGGATCTTGATGACAGTGTCAAAGAGCATGTCGGTATAAGTAAGATCCTGACTGGTCTGTGTACTGCTTTTTGCTCCGGAACATCCGGTCAGTAGAAGGGCAGAGGCAGTGAGAACCGCACTGAGCTTTTTTATGATATTATTTTTTCTGCATTTCATTATACTAATAACCTCGTATTTGATGATTTTTGTCATTTATTCACATAACTTGTAGTATAACATGAAAAAAAACAGATGCAAACCAAACATATTTTCTTTTTTGTTGAATGGGACAATTTCTTGTGATAGAATAATACCGTTAGTGGACAAGGAGAGAACGTATGAATTGGAAGAAAAAAGATGCGATTCTTATATTGACAGTACTTTTGATCGCCGGTGCAGCTTTCGGAGTACATGAATTTGCCGGTGGGGATGGAGCTGATACCGTGACTGTGAAGGTGGATGGTAAGGTGACAGGAACCTATCCGCTCGCAAAGGACCAGAAGATTAAGATTAATGGCGGTACGAATATACTTACGATAAAGAACGGAAAAGCGAAGATGACAGATGCAGATTGTCCGGATCAGTTGTGCGTGCATCAGAAAGCGGCGTCCAAGAATCATGAGAGCATTATCTGTCTGCCGAATAAAGTGGTCGTTGAGGTAGATGGAAGTGAAGAAAGTGAATTTGATGCAGTAGCGAATTAGGAGGAACATCGTGAAGAACAGAGTGGCATATTTTGGAGTATTTACAGCATTGGCGTTGATATTCAGTTATGTAGAGACACTGATTCCGATCAATTTCGGGATTCCGGGAGTGAAGCTCGGACTCGCGAATCTGGTGATCGTAATCGCATTATATAAGATGAAACTGCCGGAGGTATATCTGTTGTCTGTGGTCAGAGTATTATTATCCGGATTTATATTTGGAAATTATTTCAGTATCATTTACAGCCTGGCGGGAGGACTTCTGAGTCTGACGGTGATGGCACTTTTGAAGAAGAGCAAAGGCTTCAGTGTGATGGGAATCAGTGTGGCCGGAGGTGTGTTCCACAATGTAGGACAGCTGATCGTTGCGATGCTTGTGGTAGAGACGTTCAGCGTCGGATATTATTTCTCGGTACTTCTGATCGCGGGACTGCTTACCGGATTGGTGATCGGGATCGTGTCAGCGGAAATGTTGAAGAGGATTAAGAATATACAGTTTTGATGGAGGAACTATGATTAGATATATACGTGGAATTCTGGAAGGAATGGAAGAGGACAAGGTCATCGTAGATGTAGGCGGTGTCGGATACGGGATCTATATGGCAGGTACTGCAATGGGCAGACTTCCGGCTCTTGGTAGAGAAGTGAAGATCCACACGTATCTGCACGTAAAGGAAGATCTGATGCAGCTGTATGGTTTCCTTACCAGGGATGAACTCCGTGTGTTCAAGCTTTTGATCGGTGTCAGCGGCATTGGACCGAAGGGTGGTCTTGGAATCCTTTCGGCACTTGGACCGGATGATCTGCGCTTTGCAGTTGCATCGAATGATGTAAAGGCAATCCAGGCGGCACCGGGAATCGGTAAAAAGACGGCAGAAAAGCTGATCCTGGAATTGAAGGATAAGTTAAAACTTGAGGATGCACTTGAGAACACGGTAAATGTGGCGCAGAATACAGCGGACACATCCGCAGGTGGGGCAAATGAGATGACAAGCGAGGCTGTACAGGCACTGGTTGCGCTTGGTTATGGTAATACCGAGGCGTTAAAAGCAGTCAGACAGGTAGAGATTACAGAAGAAATGAATGTAGAAGATGTTCTCCGCCAGTCTCTGAAATATATGTTGTAGAGGGTGAGGCAGACAGATGAGCAGAAGAATTATGACGACTGAGAATCTGGAAGAAGATGTTAAGATAGAGAATCATTTAAGACCTCAGCTTCTGGAAGATTATATCGGTCAGGCAAAAGCAAAAGAAATGCTGAAGATTTATATTGAAGCGGCAAAGGCGAGGGGCGAGGCACTGGATCATCTCTTGTTCTATGGACCTCCGGGACTTGGCAAGACGACACTTGCAGGAATCATTGCTAATGAGATGAATGTAAATATGAAGATCACATCGGGACCGGCGATTGAAAAGCCGGGAGAGATGGCGGCAATCCTGAATAATCTGCAGGAGGGCGATGTCCTTTTTGTAGATGAGATCCACCGCCTGAACCGTCAGGTGGAAGAAGTATTGTATCCGGCGATGGAAGATTATGCGATCGACATCATGATCGGAAAAGGGGCTTCGGCAAGATCAATCCGTCTGGATCTTCCGAAATTCACCCTGGTAGGGGCAACGACAAGAGCTGGTATGCTGACGGCTCCTTTGCGGGATCGTTTTGGCGTGGTGACCAGGATGGAATATTATACGATCGAAGAACTGAAGACGATCATCCTGCGTTCGGCAAAGGTTCTGGAAGTCGGTATTGATGAAAATGGTGCATATGCAATGGCAAGACGTTCAAGAGGAACCCCAAGACTTGCCAACCGTCTGTTAAAGCGTGTCCGGGATTTTGCCCAGGTGAAATATGACGGCTATATCACAGAAGAAGTGGCCAATTATGCACTGGATCTTCTGGACGTGGATAAAGAAGGCCTGGATCAGACAGACAGAGGAATCCTTCTGGCTATGATCGAGAAATTTGGCGGCGGTCCGGTGGGATTAGAGACACTGGCAGCGTCGATCGGCGAGGATTCGGGTACGATCGAAGATGTATACGAACCATATTTATTAATGAACGGGTTCATTCAGAGAACCCCAAGAGGAAGAGTTGTGACGGATGCGGCATATGCGCATCTGGGAATTTGTAAGGAAAATGAATAAAACAGTTGGTTTTTCTTACAGATTAGTTTATAATAGTTATCAGAAATTATGAAAGTTCGAGGAGGCTTCTTATGGCATCATCAAAAAACTATACAGAAGTATTAATAGGAGGAAAAGTTTTTACTTTAAGTGGATTTGAAAGTGAGGACTATTTACAGAAGGTTTCTACATATCTGAACCATAAACTGGACGAGTGCAGCAACAGCGAGGGATACCGCAAGCAGAGCGCAGAGACCAGAAGTATTCTGCTGGCGCTGAACATTGCAGATGATTATTTTAAAGCGAAGAAGCAGGGCGGCACGCTGGAAAGTGATATCGAAGCAAAAGATAAAGAGATGTATGACTTAAAGCATGAACTGATATCCGTTCAGATCAAGCTGGAGAATGCAGAGAAAGCGATGGACAAGCTGAAGGAAGAGAATAAGGAACTTCAGATGAAGATCGTACAGCTGGAAACAGAGATTAAGAATAATAAGTAAGAATTAGGCTGTCGTATGACAGCCTTTTTTACAAGTCGGAAAACAGAAGAAACAAAAACAGAACAAATAACAGGAATATCAGAAAAATAAAGAATAAATAAAAAGACGGGATAAGAAACAATGAACAGAGTGGTAGAGATATTAGCCCCGGCAGGATCGATGGAATGCCTGAGGGCAGCGGTAGCCGCAGGTGCGGATGCAGTGTATCTGGGCGGCACCAGATTTGGAGCGAGAGCATATGCACAGAATCTTTCGGAGGAAGATATGGTGCAGGCAATAGAATATGTACACATTCACGGAAGAAAGATTTATATGACGGTGAATACGCTTCTGAAAGACAGGGAGATGAAGGAGCTGTATGCTTATCTGCTCCCGTATTACAAAGCAGGACTGGATGGAGTGATCGTACAGGATATCGGTGCTGTGAAGTTTATCGGAGAACATTTTCCGGAGATGCCGGTACATGCAAGTACGCAGATGACCATTACCAACACGCTCGGAGCAGAATTTTTAAAACAATATGGAATTACGAGAGTCGTTCCGGCAAGGGAACTTTCATTAAAGGAAATCCGTGATATGAAGAGGCAGACGGGACTGGAGATGGAGTGTTTTGTACATGGGGCACTTTGCTATTGCTATTCGGGACAATGCCTGCTCAGCAGTATGATCGGCGGCCGGAGTGGCAACAGAGGACAGTGTGCGCAGCCGTGCCGTCTGCCATATCAGGTAGATGGAAAGAAACCGGCGGATCTGATGAGTCTGAAGGATCTGTGTACGATCGACATTTTACCGGAACTGATCGATGCAGGGATTGATTCATTTAAGATCGAGGGAAGAATGAAACAGCCGGAATATGTCTATACGGTTGTGAAGATGTACCGTAAATATGCAGATCAGTATCTGCGGCTTCAGAAAGAAGGAAAAGATAAATCGGCATACCGTGTATCAGAAGCAGACAAAAGAGAACTGATTGCAGCTTATCAGAGGCGTGGTTACTGTGAGGGCTACTACCATCAGCATAATGGCAGAGACATGGTATCACTGAAACGGCCGAAGAACGGTAAAGACGGCAGCACAGAAGCAAAACCATGGCAGGATATAAAAGTACAAGAAAAAATTAATGGTATTTTAACACTTTCTGTTGGAAACCGTGCTAAACTAACAGTATCGTGTGGTGATATTACCGCAGAATGTACCGGGCAGGAAGTGCAGGCGGCGCAGAAGCAGCCGTTAGATCCGGTAAGAATTGAAAAGCAGATGCGGAAAACCGGTAATACAGAGTTTTCATTTGATACTCTAAAGATTCAGACCGAAGGAAATGTGTTTCTCCCGATGCAGGCGTTGAACGAACTGCGAAGAGAAGGAATCGAAGAGCTGACAGAGAAGATACAGATGCAGTACCGGCGGGAAGAATCCGGTCAGGCCGGCTGTGGAATGAGAAAAGAAACAGCAGAAGCTGGCATCGGTGCGGATTATGCAAAAGAAACAGCAGAATCAGGCATCGGCGCGGATTATGCAAAAGAAACAGCGGGCAAAAAGAACTGCTGTATCTCTGCAAGCGTGCAGACAAAAGCCCAGCTTGAGGCAGCGGCAGCCAGTGGAGTCCGGTGTGTATATCTGGATGAAGAGATAGAATTCGAACGTGAGGATGAGGTAGAGTATTTCCTCGCCATGCCATACATTTTCAGAGAGAATACGATCCGCAGATATGAAAAAATGTATGCAGAGATCGAGCAAAAATACGATGGAATCCTGATACGTAACTGGGAGAGCTATGCGTGGCTTAAGCAGCATGCATATCCGAAAGAGATCCGCAGTGATTATAATCTTTATATTTTTAACCAGAAAGCAAAAGAAGAGTTGAAAAAACAGGGAATCGGACAGGGGACGGCACCGGTGGAATTGAATGACCGTGAACTGGCAAGACTTGGTATAGAAGAGCAGGCATTTATTGCATATGGGTATCAGCCGGTGATGGTCAGTGCAGGATGCATCCAGAAGACCAGCGCTTCCTGTGACGGGAAAAGCGGCGTGCTTACGATCTCGGACCGTTATCAGAAGCAGTTTGCTGTCAGACGCTATTGCAGAGACTGCTATAATGTCATGTACAATTCGGCACCGTTATTCCTGGCGGACAAGGCAGAAGAAATCAAAAGCCTGAGACCGGCAGAGATCCGTCTGGATTTTACAATGGAGAAGAAAGAGCAGGTAGGAGAAATCTGTAAGATATATGCGGACGCATTTATGAAGGACCGCAGGATGGAACCTCAGATACAGGAGTATACAAGAGGTCATTTTAAAAGAGGAGTAAAGTAGGTGAAAAGTTGGTAAACATAATCGTACAGTTATCAAAATATCTGATGATCCTGCTGATCACAGCGTATACCTATCTGTGTTTCAGCATCTTCGGATATTATGATCCGGATAAAAAGAAACGATGTCTCAGGAAGCAGAATGTGCTGATGTTTGTGATGCATCTGACGGCGTTTCTTGTAATGTATCTGGAAAAAAAGGATACAAAGATTCTGGCATTGTATCTGATGCAGGTGACGCTTCTTGGAGGAACGATTCTGCTGTATAGCTTTATTTATCCGAAAGTATCGCGTCTGGTTGTAAATAATATGTGTATGTTACTCAGCATCGGCTTTATCATGATCACCAGACTGAATTATGATAAGGCAGCAAAGCAGTATCTGATTGCAGCAGCGGGAATTGTACTTTGCCTTGTGATCCCGATCATTATCCGCAAGGTCCGGTTCTTATCGGAATGGCGGATCTTTTACGGAATTGTCGGTATTGTATCACTGGCAGTGGTAGTGGTAGTCGGCAAAGTGTCTTATGGTGCGATGCTTGGCTTTACCGTTGCCGGAATCAATATCCAGCCATCGGAGCTTGTGAAGATCGTATTTGTATTCTTCGTGGCATCGAGCTTTAAGCGGTCTACAGAATTCAAAGATCTTGTGGTAACGACGGCAATTGCAGCGTTTCATGTGTTGATCCTTGTGGTGTCCAAGGATCTTGGCGCGGCACTGATCATTTTTGTGGTATACCTGGTCATGCTGTATGTAGCGACACATCAGCCGCTTTATATTCTTGCGGGACTTGGTGCGGGAAGTGTCGGAGCGGTTGCGGCATATCATTTATTTACGCATGTTAAGACGCGTGTAAATGTATGGAGAGATCCGTTCGGAACTTATGATAATGGTGGCTATCAGGTGGCACAGTCGTTATTTGCCATCGGAACCGGTGGATGGTTTGGAGCAGGCCTTTATCAGGGGCAGCCGGATACGATCCCGGTATCGGCAGAGGATTTTATCTTTTCTGCGATTTCAGAAGAGATGGGACTGATCTATGCGATGTGTCTGATCCTGATCTGCGTGAGCTGTTATGTGATGTTCTTAAATATCGCAATGCAGCTGCATAATCTGTTTTATAAGATGGTGGCACTGGGACTTGGTACCTGTTACATATTCCAGGTGTTTTTAACGATCGGAGGAGCGACAAAGTTCATTCCGTCAACAGGTGTAACACTTCCGCTGGTAAGTTATGGCGGAAGCTCTCTGATCAGTACGCTGATCATGTTTGCAATTATCCAGGGACTGTATATTTTAAGAGAAGACGAGGAAGAGGATATTGAGAGAAGGAAGAAAGAACGGTTACGAGCAAAGAGAAGCCGACAGGAGAATGCGGCGAGATATCGAGAGGCAGAATATGACCCGCAAAGAGCGCAGAGAAGCCAAAAAGCGCGAAAAGAAGCGGCTCAAGGCCAAGCGAGCAAGAAACAAAGAGTTCGCTAGAGTCACATATGTGTTTGTCGGACTTTTTCTGGTGCTGCTGGGATATATCGGATATTTTCAGGTGAAAAAAAGTCAGGAAATTATAAGAAGCCCTTATAATGCCAGACAGAATTCGAATGCCAAGAGAGTGACCAGAGGAACCATTGTCGATAAGAATGGAAATGTACTTGCGAAGACCGACACGGCAGCAGACGGAAGTGAGACGAGAGAATATCCTTACGGAAATGCATTTGCACATGTTGTTGGTTACAGCGTGCAGGGAAAATCCGGAATTGAATCACTGGAGAATTACGACCTGCTGACTTCGGACGAGAATTTCCTGATCAAATTGAAGAATGAATTCCAGGATAAAAAAAATATGGGAAATACGGTCGTGACGACACTGGATGCAGACCTTCAGGAAGCGGCATATCAGGCGCTGGGAGATAAAAAGGGTGCGGTAGTGGTGATGGAGCCGAAGACAGGAAAGATTCTTGCCATGGTATCCAAGCCGGATTTTGATCCGAATACAGTGGAAGCCAACTGGAATGCTCTGAGTACGGATGAAAACAGTGCACTTTTAAACCGTGCGACGCAGGGACAGTATGCGCCGGGATCTACGTTCAAAGTTGTGACATTACTGGAATTCATGCGTGAGAATCCGGATTACAGTTCTTATTCTTATAATTGTACCGGCTCAATCGAGAACAGTGGGATTAAGATCCACTGCTATAACGGACATGTCCACGGGCAGGTGAGCCTGCAGGACAGTCTGGCATATTCGTGCAACACGTCATTTTCGAATATCGGACTTTCGCTGGATCCGGCGAAGTTTAAGAAGACGGCAGAAGAGGTTCTGTTCGATTCAAAACTGCCTTCGGATCTTCCGTACAGTAAGAGCAGTTTTACAATGGACGGGTCTGCCGGAAATGGTACGAAGATGATGACAGCGATGGGGCAGGGAGAGACACAGGTAAGTCCGTATCATATGGCACTGATCACATCTGCGATAGCAAATGGTGGAAAACTGATGAAGCCGTATCTGGTTGATAAGGTGACGAATGCATCGGGAACGGTTATGAAAAAGACGGATCAGGAAGAATATAAGCAGCTTATGACAGCGGAAGAAGCTGCTCAGATCAAAGAATATATGAAGAGCGTAGTAGATTATGGAACTGCATCTGTATTAAGCGGACAGAGCTACACGGCAGCAGGAAAGACCGGTACGGCAGAATATAGTTCAGATAAAGAAAAAGATCACTCATGGTTCATTGGAATGTCAAATGTGGAAGATCCGGAACTGGTTGTGAGTGTGATCATCGAATCTTCGGATGGAACTGCAAAGGCGGTAAATGTTGCAAAAGAGATTTTTGACTCGTATTACTATTAGAAATGTAGAAATGTATAGAAGGACGGAAAATATGCGATACTATAAGCATCTGTACCTGACAGAAGGACTGGAAAAGAAAAAAGAGAAAATCATCCGCAAGCTGGAAGCCGGAAAACTGCAGCCGAGTGTGCATGTGATCACACTGGCAGTCAGTGAGAAGAATCAACTGGAGATATATCCGACGATCCAGTTTAAGCAGCCTGCATTTCCGGAACAGGATCTGTTCGTGGTAGGAATTACAACAGGATATGAGGAAGCAGTAGAGCTGGTGGAACAGATCGTGCAGGAAGTATATGAACAGACAGGTGGATGTGATATACGGTCTTATATATTAGAAAAAGAGCAGGGAAGATAAGATGGTGTTACATATTCTTTTGATCATTTTAAAAATAATAGGAATCATAATTGCAGTGATTTTCGGGCTGCTACTTCTGCTTCTGGTGATTCTTGTGTGTGTTCCGGTGAGATACCGGCTGGATGCTTCGATGCCCGGAGAGATAAAGAAAAGCAGCGCATACGGCCGCGTGACGTGGCTCTTGCGCCTGATACGGATCGATGCGTCGGTTGAAGATCAGGAGTTAAAATGGCGTGTAAGGATTGCGTGGAAATCTTTCGGAAGTGAACCGCAGAAAAACGGACAGGCGGAAAGCAGGGAAAAGGAACCGGAAGAACGTCCGGTGAAAACAGATATTGAGAAGAAAGAACCTGAAGATCATTCGGTGAAAACAGACACAGGGAAGATAGAATCTGAGAAGGAGGAAGCTCATGAAAAAAGGAATACAGCTCCGAAAGAAAATCGGAAAGAACAGAGAGTGGAAAGCAATAGCAGATTATCGAAAATGGAAGAAGAGTCTGAAGAAGAAAAAAGAACTGTGGAGAGCAGTAAAACGGTTCCGGAGAATGTGGAAAAAGGGACCGGGGAAAAGACTGAAAAAAGCCCGGAAAGTATTCCTGAAAAAGCTGGGAGATTTGAGAAGATCAAATGTACAATCGTAAAATTCTGTGATAAGATAAAACATACGATTGTACGTGCGGAAGAAAAGCTGGACAGCATATCGGAAAAGAAGGAAAGAATTATGAAAGAACTGGAAGATCCGGTGCACAGGAAAGCTTTTTCGAAAGTAAAAAAAGAAGCGGGCAAGCTGTTAAAACGCTGGAAACCGAAAGTAATAAAAGGGGCAGTCCATTTTGGATTCGAAGATCCGTATCATACAGGACAGGCACTGGCAGGTTTAAGTATGATCTATCCGTTTATCGGAGATCATTTATCAGTGGAGCCGGATTTTGAAAGACGGATCCTGAAGGGAGACGTCAAAGTCCGCGGCGGATTCCGTATGGCGCCGCTGGTGAGCTTTCTGTGGAATCTGGTATGGTGTAAGGAGATCCGGAAAACGTATCATGATATCCGGGAATTTCAATTATAGATAATGCAAGGAGGAAAGAAGATGGCTGAGAATAATTTTAAAGGAACCGTAGAAGCACTGTTCCACGGCATGGACGGAGTGGTATCGTCCAAGACGGTAGTAGGAGATGCGATCCACATCGGAGATACGATCATATTACCGCTGGTGGATGTATCCTTTGCAGTAGGAGCAGGTGCATTCAATGCAGATAAGAAAGAAAAAGGTGCTGGCGGTATCGGTGGAAAGATGACACCGAGCGCAGTACTGGTCATTCAGAATGGCCACACCAAGCTTGTGAACATCAAGAATCAGGATACGATCACGAAGCTTCTGGATATGGTACCGGATGTGATGGACCGTTTTACATCCAGAAAAGAAGACAATGTCACAGAAGAAGATGTGAATAAGATCCTCGACGAAGCAGAAAAATAACAGACATTTTTCGAAGCAACGTACATATAATGTACAAAAAGCAGGTGTGTGTCTGTGAAAAGAATCGTAGGATTTGCGTTGTTCTGGGTAGCGGCAGGGATGCTTCTGGCACTGGTCATACCGGGTTTGTTCTGCCAGATCCTGTGTATTATCCTGTGCGTTGCAGTGGGATATTGCCTGTTTTGCTGCTGAAAATAGAAAAGTAAACAAAAAAATATCAAATAACTCTTGCAATTCTTGCAACAGTCTGCTAGAATAACTATTGTTGCGAGTTCGGACAAAGAACTTATTATGAGCGTTAGGAGGTGCAGTCATGGCAAAATGTGCTATTTGTGAAAA
>URTM01000028.1 GCA_900550865.1 uncultured Dorea sp.
TATTTTTAATTGTTTATTTTCTGTATATGAATATACATTAATTATTCCATGCTTACCATCGTTCTTTATTTCGTATACTAATACATCTATTTGCAAGAATCCCATTTGATATATTAGAAAACTTCTGTTTTTATCAGAATATCATAAACTATTCTTCACATCAATAACACTTTCCTTTTTCATAGCCTCAAAACACTTGCATACATTAGCAACGTGCATAGTCAGATGCACAAAAAATCGGAAAGATCTCATTTTTGATTTCTTTCCGATTTTTTAATTATACATATAAAATAAATTTTCTTCTATCCCCCAAAGAATATCCGATGCACATCATTAAACATCACAAACACCATAAGCGCCATCAACAGCACGATCCCTGCGAAATGTACATACCCTTCTTTCTCCGGCGGCACACGTTTTCCTCTGATTGCTTCAATGATCAGAAATACCAGTCGTCCCCCATCCAGTGCCGGAAGCGGCAGCAAGTTCATCACGCCAAGGTTTGCCGACAACAGAATTGCCAGATTCAGCATTTCCACAACGACAACAAACAAGCCATACGAACGGCTCTGCTTATAGGTTGTATCTACTGTACTGACGATTCCGACCGGTCCGGAAAGTTCATTCACTCCGATCTGTCCGGTCACTAACATCTTCAGACTGTCCAGTGTCGTACAGATCCAGAATTTCACTTCATAGCCGCCATATTTGACCGCCGTCAGTGCATTGGCTTTGGTATAGCCGGAACTTCCGATTCCAAGTCTCTTATATCCCAGTTCTTTGTCCATCTTCGGAGTCAGTGTAACGGTCTTTTCTTTTCCGTTTCTTAACACAGTGACAACCACATCTTCATTTGAGTGGAACTGATTATAAAAGCTGACTTCACGGAAAATGTGGATCTTTTTATTCCCCATCTGCACGATCTCGTCACCTTTTTTTAAGCCCGCTTCCGCTGCCGGATATCCGGATTCCACTGCCCCGATTACCGGCTTATCGTAACCAACCATTGCCGTTATGATCACAGCAAAGATAAATGCCAGGATAAAGTTGAACACCGGTCCTGCCGCTATGACGGAGATTCGCGCCCATACGGATTTGTTATTAAAGTTATTCGGCGAATCATTCGCCTCTTCATCTTCCCCCATCGCACAGAATCCTCCGATCGGAAGGATTCGCACTGCGTATCTGGTCCCTTTATATTCTTTTGAATAAATTGCCGGTCCCATTCCTATAGCAAACTCATCTACATCAATTCCATTTTTCTTCGCCAGTAAGAAATGTCCCAGCTCATGAAAAAATATGATGAAGCTGAATAATAAGATTGCTAATATAATTCCCAAATTTCCAATTACCTCCTGCTGTTGATTCTCTCATAGGTCGCTGCTTCTGTTTCCAGGATCTGTTCCAACGTTGGATTTTCAATATTTTTGTGTGCCTTCATACAGTCTTCGATGATCTCTGTGATCTCCAGATACTTGATCTCTCTGTTCAGGAACTGGCTGACTGCAAGTTCATTTGCCGCATTGAATACAGTCGGAAGGCTTCCGCCCTTTCTTCCTGCCTCGTATGCAAGTTCCAGCCCGTAGAAAGTATCTGTATCCGGCTTCTCGAATTCCAGTTTGCCCAGTGTCCAGAAATCTACTCTGTCGCCCGGAAGGAATCTTCTCTCCGGATAGTATAATGCATACTGGATCGGAAGCTTCATATCCGGTGTTCCAAGCTCTGCAATGATCGCACCGTCCACATACTCTACCATCGAGTGAATGATACTCTGCGGCTGTACCACAACCTGTACCTGATCCACATCCACGTTAAATAACCACTTGGCCTCAATGACCTCAAGGCCCTTATTGACCATGGTCGATGAATCGATCGTGATCTTACGTCCCATTGACCAGTTTGGATGCTTCAATGCATCTTCCACTTTGATCTCCATCAGTTCTTCCGATTTCTTTCCGCGGAACGGGCCGCCGGATGCCGTCAGAAGGATCTTATGAAGTGCTCCGTGACTATTTCCCTGTAACGACTGGAAGATGGCACTGTGCTCACTGTCTACCGGAAGGATCGATACTCCCATCTCTTTTGCCAGCGGCATAATGATATGTCCGGCTGTTACCAGTGTCTCTTTATTGGCAAGTGCAATGTCTTTTCCTGCCTTGATTGCCTCGATCGTCGGACGGATACCGATCATACCGACAACCGCTGTTACCAGAATCTCTGTTCCGTTCATGGTTGCAACTTCCAGAAGTCCGTCCATGCCTGCAACGATCTTCGTATCCGTATCTGCGACATTCACACGTAATTCGTCTGCTTTTTCTTCCGACCATACGGCCACGATCTGCGGATGGAATTCCCGGATCTGTTCTTCCAGCATCTTAATATTACTTCCCGCTGCCAGTCCGAGTACTTCAATATCTCCATTCTCTCTTACCACTTCCAGCGTCTGTGTTCCGATCGAACCTGTCGAACCTAAAATTGCTATCTTTTTCATACGCACCTCCTACAATCTTCCTGCAAGGAATGTTGCAAGATAATAAATGATCGGTGCGGTAAAAATAACACTGTCAAATCTGTCAAGGATTCCGCCATGTCCCGGAATCAGTTTTCCGTAATCTTTGATGTCATGATTACGTTTGATCGCAGATGCTGCCAGATCACCGATCTGTGAGATCATACCGCCGACTCCGCAGATGATCGCATACTGTCCCGGATTCACGCCTGCTCCCGTGATCTTATTTGCTGCAAATGCAAAGATTGCCCCGAGAAGCGCTGCTCCGACGATTCCACCGATTCCGCCTTCTACCGATTTCTTCGGGCTTAACTTCGGCGCCATCTTATGCTTTCCAAGAAGCATACCCGCACAGTACGCACAGGTATCGCATCCCCATGAGCTTAAGAAGATGAGCCATACTGCCACTGCTCCGTCATCCAGCATTCTCGTCTGATATACATAGGATAACATCACTGCAACATAGAATACGCCAAAGAATACCGTCATCACCTGTTCTGCTTTAAATGTCGGGAATGAAAATACATATACCGCCATCAATACAACCAGAAATGCAATCGTAAGAAATGTCACATACTGCATCTGTCCGGTATATAAGATACCGTAATATACAACGGCTGCCAGATAACCGGTAAATCCTAATATCTTGTTCTGTACATCCACAACTTTATAAAGTTCCGACAATCCGATCAGACTGATCAGTGCCAGAAAACCGAACAGCAATCCGCCGCCGGTTCCAACTGTCGCAATCAGGATAATGACCAGAACAATTCCACTTAATAATCTTGTTTTAAACATTCTGTTCTTCTTCCTCCTTCACACCGCCATATCGTCTGTCACGGTGATTATACTGTTCAATTGCCTTTTCCAGCTCTTCTTTGCTGAAATCCGGCCATGGAACATCTGTAAAATAAAACTCTGTATACGCCAGCTGCCATAACAGATAGTTGGAAAGTCTGAGTTCCCCGCTAGTACGGATCATCAGGTCAGGATCCGGAATCCCCTTTGTATCCAGATACTGCTCAAATGTCTGTTCTTCAATCTCATCCGGATTCACCTTTCCGTCTACACAATCCTTTGCAAGCTTTCGGATCGCACGGACCATCTCATCACGGCTTCCATAATTGATCGCGATCTGGAAATTCAGGCCTCCGTTATTCTTCGTTGCCTCTTCCAAATCCAGAATTCTCTTCTGAATATCTTCATCCAGTCTGGTGATATCGCCGATCACACGGACTTTCATATCATTCTTTGCTGCCGTCTTCAGACATGTCTTCATATAATTACGCAAGAGCTTCATCAGTGCATTCACTTCATCATCCGGACGATTCCAGTTCTCTGTTGAAAATGCATAGACAGTCAGGTACTTAATCCCCATTCTCCAGGCTTCTTCGCAGATACGCTCTACATTCTTACTGCCCTGTGCATGGCCGTAATTACGCGGCATTCCTTTCGCCTTCGCCCAGCGTCCGTTTCCATCCAATATGATTGCAACATGCTGCGGTACATTCATATGATTTTTTCCTCCTAAATAATCAATCGTATTCCTGCATAACCGGAAATCCATATTTTTATTTTCCCGCCATGCATACTTATGTATACAAGAACAGAGGGGACAGTTTCCAGAGCCTCTGGATCTTATCCCCCTCCTGCTGTATACTGCTTTTATCTCTTACAGGTCTTATACTGTCATAACCTCTTTTGATTTTGCTTCTACTGCTTTATCTACTTCTTTTACATATTTGTCTGTCAGTTTCTGAAGATCATCTTCCATATCCTTCATTTCATCTTCTGACACGTCTGAACCTTTCAGCTTCTTAACTGAATCGATTCCGTCACGGCGGATGTTACGGATTGCAACTTTTGCAGCTTCTCCTTTTTTCTTAACATCTTTTACCAGTTCTTTTCTGCGGTCCTCTGTAAGTTCCGGGAAAAGAAGACGTACAGTTGTTCCGTCATTTGTCGGATTGATTCCAAGATCAGAAGTCATGATTGCTTTCTCGATCTCTCTTACCATTTTTTTCTCCCATGGCTGGATCTGGATCATACGTGCTTCCGGCACAGATACGTTCGCTACCTGCTGGATCGGTGTCGGTGTTCCGTAATAATCTACCATAATTTTATTTAATACATTTGGATTCGCACGTCCTGCACGGATTGCAGAAAGTTCACTGTCCAGATTTCCGATTGTTTTCTGCATCTTATCTTCAAATGGTTTTAATCTTTCATTCATAATATGTTCTCCTTTTATCTGCATTTTCTATTCTTTATTTTCAGACTCTGGGCTCTTAAAACAGCCTGTATCATCTCCTACACAGTCACTTTCGTTCCTGTGAATGTTCCCTTCATCGTCTCTACGATACTGTTCTCTTCGTTCAGTCCGAATACCAGCATCGGCATCTTATTTTCCAGGCACATGATAGAAGCGGTAAGGTCTACTGCCATCAGCTTCTTGTCAATGATCTCCTGAATTGAGATCTCATCATACTTCTTTGCTTCCGGGTTTACCTTCGGATCACTGTCATAGATTCCGTCAATTGCCTTTGCAAGTAACATCGCATCTGCTTCGATCTCGATTGCCTTCAGGACAGCACCTGTATCTGTTGAGAAATATGGATGTCCTGTTCCGCCTGCAAAGAAGATAACCTTTCCTTCATTCAGGGCTTTTACTGCTGCATCTTTTGAAAACAGTGTCGTAAATGCACCGCATACGAATGGTGTAAATACTTCTGTCTCCATTCCTGCATAACGGAAAATGTCAGATACATAGATACAGTTCATAACAGTTGCCAGCATTCCGATCTGGTCAGCTTTCACACGGTCGATCGTCTCACTGGTTCTTCCTCTCCAGAAGTTACCTCCGCCTGTTACGATCGCAACCTGTACCCCATCATCTACAAGTTCTTTTACCTGCTTTGCTACACCCATGCAGGTAGCTTCGTCAAATCCTGTCTTTTTATCGCCTGCGAGAGCCTCCCCGCTGAGTTTTAACAATACTCTTTTCATAAGTTCTTACTCCTTACTATAAGTTCTCTTTATGCATTCACATACTTATCATAAAGTATAACATAGGAATAAAAAAAAGGGAATATGAAAGCCTCACATTCCCTTAAAAATCCTTTGAATTTTATCTATAAGTCGCGGAAAACCACTTCTCCTGTCTTTTCATCCATGCTTTCTACAATTGCCAGTGACTCCAGATGAATGCCTTTGGAACGGATGACATCTCCTCCGACCTGGAATCCCTTCTCGATCACAACTCCGGCTCCGACAAGCTCGGCTCCTGACTTTGTAACCAGTTCTGCAAGTCCCTCCAGAGCTTTTCCATTCGCAAGGAAATCATCGATCAGAAGTACCTTGTCGCCTTTTCCGAGAAATTCTTTGGAAACGATAATATCATACACTCTTCCATGTGTGAACGATTCTACTTTTGTAGTGTACACATCTCCGGCAATGTTCTTTGTCTGTGTCTTCTTCGCAAATACAACAGGAACATCAAACACTTCTGCTGCAACGCATGCGATACCGATTCCAGAAGCTTCTATTGTAAGAATCTTTGTAATCTCCTCATCTGCAAATCTTCTCTTGAACTCTTTTCCAATCTCCTGAAATAACTTTACATCCATCTGATGATTCAGAAAGCTGTCCACTTTTAAGACATTTCCTTCTTTTATCTTGCCATCCTTGCGGATTCTGTCTTTTAATAACTGCATCTTAGCGGCCTCCACATATTTTTCTAAACGTTACCCCATATTGTAATGACTTTTCGTTCTGATTGCAAGTCATTTATCCATATATTTTTTTTATATATGATCTATTTTATATCTTCCTTCTCAAAAACTCCCATTGCGATCTGCTCACTGGTAATCGGAAGTTCCTTAAACCAGATTCCTGTCGCATTGGCAATTGCATGTGCAAGTGCCGGTGCAGGAGTATTAATTACGATTTCTCCGATGGATTTCGCTCCGAACGGTCCCGTCGGCTCAAAACTACTTTCAAATTCCACCTGGATGTTTCCCATATCTCTTCTGGATGGGATCTTATACTGCATGAAAGAATTATTCAACATGGTTCCTTTGTCATTATACTGGATGTTCTCATAAAGCGTCATGCCTATTCCCTGTACCAGACCACCTTCGGTCTGTACTCTTGCAAGATTTGGATTCACTACTGTTCCGCAGTCCACAACTGCTTTATAATCCAATATCTCCACATGACCGGTCTCTTTATCCAGTTCAATTTCCACAGCTCCTGCCATGAATGGCGGCGGTGATGTTGGTGAACTGTTACTTTCTGTTGCTTCCAGTGCGCAGCCATTTCCACACATTGATTTTGTACCGATATCTATCAGTGATACAGACTTCTGTGCTTTCGACCATTCTACACGGTCACTTGCAAATTCCAGTTCTTCCACCGGTGCATCCAGCATCCCCGATGCAATCTCAAGGATTCTGGCAATCAGCTTCTGACAGGCTTTTTCTACCGCTTTTCCTGTTACATATGTCGTACTTGACGCATAAGATCCCGAATCGTATGGAGACGAATCCGTATCTGCCCCCAGGACTTCTATATTTTCTACCGGGCAATCCAGGCATTCTGCCGCCATCTGTGCAAGGATCGTATCACATCCGGTACCCATATCTGCCGCTGCGATCATCAACGTATAGAATCCGTCATCATTCATCTTGATGGTTGCAGATCCGACATCGACGCCGGAAATTCCGGATCCCTGCATGGCCATTGCAATTCCCACACTTCTGACCTTGCCATTTCCCATATCTTTGTATGGATATTTATCTTTCCATCCGATCAGCTCTGCAGTCCGTTCAAGGCAACGGTCAAGCGCACAGCTCTTCGCCGTCTCACCGTAATATGCCGGCATCACATCGCCTTCTCTTACCATATTCTTAAGACGGATCTCCACCGGATCCATATGAAGTCTCTGCGCCATCTCATTTACTGCAGATTCCACCGCAAAGATTCCCTGTGTTGCTCCATATCCACGGTACGCTCCTGCTGCCATATGATTCGTATAGACAACATCATATGCAAAGCGGTGTGCTTCTGCCGAACTATATAAAGGAATGGATTTGTGTCCCGATAATCCGACGGTTGTCGGACCGTGATCTCCATATGCCCCTGTATTTGACAGTGTATACACATCAATTGCACGGATTTTTCCTTCTCTGGATGCACCAAGACGTACATGAACCTCCATCTCATGTCTTGGAGACGATGCAATCTGTGATTCTTCTCTCGTAAAGATCATCTTCGAAGCTTTTCCCGTCTTCCATGTAACAAATGCCGGGAACAATTCCGCTACAACAGACTGTTTTGCCCCGAATCCGCCTCCGATTCTCGGTTTGCTGACACGAATCTTGGATTTCGGAATTCCAAGCGCATTGGAAATGATACGTCTTACATGATATACAATCTGCGTAGAACTTAAGATGTTCAGTCTTCCGTAAGCATCCATAAAGCATGTCGTACGGAATGTCTCCATCATGGCCTGCTGTGCTGCTCTTACATGATAGGTCCCTTCCACAACTTCATCACAGTCAGCAAGTACCGCCTCTACATCCCCGTCTTCCGTGCTGTCGCATGCACATAAGTTCCGCTTATTATCTGCACCGACCTGGCAAAGTGCCTTCCAGTTATCTTCCGGATGTACCAGTACCTCATTATCTTTTGCTGTATGGAAATCCAGCACTGCCGGAAGTACCTCATACTCTACTTTCAGCATTTTAAGCGCCTTATCCACACATGCTTCGTTTTCTCCTGCTACAATTGCCACAGGATCTCCCACATATCTGACATGCTGGTCAAGTATCAGACGGTCATACGGACTGAGTTCGGGATACGTCTGTCCCGCTGTGGTAAATCTTTCATGCGGCACGTCTTCCCACGTGTAGATATCTTCGATTCCTGGCACTCTTTTTGCCACATCTGTCTTTACTGATTTTACGATTGCATTGGCATGCGGGCTTCTGAGTACCTTTACGATCAGACAGTCCTTTGGAGCAAGATCATCCATGAATACCGGTTTTCCTGTCACCAGTGCCATTGCGTCTTTTTTTCTTATCGGTTGTCCGACTGCTTTCATGATCTTTCTCCTTTCTTTCTGTATTCGATAAATGCTTCCATTGCACGAAGCTGTCCTTCATATCCGGAACATCTGCAAAGATTTCCCGCAAGATATGCCTTGATCTCTTCTCTTGTCGGCTCCGGATTCTCGCGGAACATGGCGATTGCATTCATGATCATTCCCGGATTGCAGAAACCACACTGTTCTGCACCCTGATCTGCAACAAATGCACCGAATTCTTTTGCTTCTTCCTGAAGTCCTTCTAACGTATCTACCTTACATCCGTCGACTCTGGCTGTCAGCATCGAACAGGATAATACCGGTTTATCATCTACAAATACCGTACACAGACCGCAGTTTGATGTCTCGCATCCGCGTTTCACACTATAGCATCCATGATCTCTGACGAAATCGATCAGAAGCTGATCACTGGATATCTCTGCTTCTCTCATTGTTCCATTTAAAAGAATCTTTACTTTCATATCCTACTGATCTCCTCCTTTTGCATTCAATGCCTCCAGCGCCCTGCGGATCAGTACATATGCCAGACGGCTTCTGAATTCCTTTCCCGCACGCATATTACTGTCTGTCTTCACCTGTGAAGCAAGGCATTCTGCCTCTTTCTTCATCTCTTCTTCGGTACAGACTCCGCTCCATACTTTTTCTCTGACCGCTTCTGTCAGTTCCAGACGGACCGCTTTCTGCGGTCTTGCACCGATACATGCACATCCGTTTTCCGCATTTACCGAAACCGCACATGTCAGTACCGGGAAATCCGTCTTGGAATTGCGGTGTGCCAGGTAAATCTTTTTCCCATCATCTTTCTTCACGATCACTCTTACGAGGATATCGTTATCTCTTTTCATCTGCACAAATTCCTGTAACGGAACGATCCCGCCTTTATACAGTTCTACATAACTGTCCATGGCAAGGAATACCGTCAGCACATCCGAAAATCCATATCTTCCGAATATACTTCCACCGATCGTTGCAAGGTTACGGAACTGCACGCCGACGATATCACCGACCGCATCTTTTACCGCTCCGTCACACCACTGGTTCAGCCCCTCGTGGCATTCCAGTTCACGAAGCGTCGTCATACATCCGATCCGGAATTCTTCTTCTGTCTCTTCAATCTGATCCAGACCAAGTCCGGACAGATCAATTGCTTTCTGGACATTCCGGTCTGACATCTTAAGCCAGAGCATACCGCCAAGAATACAGTTGGTTCTTTTCTGATTCAATTCATATGCCTGCTCCAGGCTTTCTGCTTTCACATATTCCCTAATTTTTAACATACTATAATCCTCTTAAATATCATTAACAGCGTCTCTGAATCTCTTTCAAAGCTGCTATTATTGTATCATATTTTACATGTTTCGCAATCTTTTCTTACGATCATCCTGTCGTTTTTTCTTCTTTTAACTCCGGTCTTTCTTTCCCTTCATGATCTTAAAGTACATGACAATCAGAAGCGTACCTGCCAGTACCCATGCCGCCGGAGATGCCAGACAGATTCCCATATAACTTCCAAAATGTGAAGCGATCAGTGCCGCTCCGCTTCGTCCTACCAGTTCCGCAATTCCTGCCGTCATCGGAAGCAGACCATAACCCATTCCCTGGATTCCGTTTCGGTACAGATTCACAACCACAAGAGGAATGAAGGATACGCTGACACATCTCAGATAAACGTCTACATATCTCATGATCTGGTCCAGATTTTCTGATACAAAGAATACCGTCATGTATTTCCCGCCAAAGAAAATGACTGCACCAGTAACAACTGCATAGACGAATCCGATCAGCGTAGCACTTTTGAATCCTTTACGGATCCTCGTATATTTTCCCGCCCCCATATTCTGTGCACAGTAAGTCGCCATCGTCGTTCCAAGTGCAACGTATGCCTGCGTAAATACCTGCTCAATCTTGCTTGCTGCCGCAAATCCGGCTGCAGCTGTAGAACCGAGGATATTCAGGCAAGACTGTACAACAATCGTTCCGATCGCCGTGATGGAATACTGGAATGCCATCGGAAGTCCGATCTTCAGCTGCCATCCGGCCAGATTCTTATCTATTTCCCAGTCTTCTTTGTGTAAATGCAGTGCCGGTACCTTTTTGGCAATATAGAACAGACACAGGATTCCTGAAATCCCCTGTGCGATCACCGTCGCATAGGCAGCTCCTGCCGCACCCATTCCAAATACAATGATAAACACCAGATCCAGTACAATATTCAAAAGTGCTGCAATCACAAGAAAATAAAGCGGACGCTTACTGTCGCCCAGTGCTCTTAACACACTTGCAAGATAATTGTAAAGTGCCTGCGCCACAATTCCGCCGCAGATTACCATGATATATCCGTATGCTTCTCCATACATATCCGATGGTGTGTTCATCAGATGCAGAACCTTCGCCATACTGATCATGCTGAGTAATGTGAGGATAACCGTTACGATCCCCGTAAGTACCGCGCCGGATGCCACCGATTTTCTCATTGCCTTCATGTTCCCGGCCCCAAAGTGCTGTGCTGTAACAACCGTAAATCCCGCCGTAACTCCCTGCAGGAATCCAATGATCAGAAATACCAGTGTTCCACAGGCTCCTACCGCAGCCAGTGCCGCATTACCGACAAATTTCCCGACGATCACCGTATCTGCCATGTTATAAAACTGCTGAAAGATATTACCGATAAAGATCGGCATTGTAAAATTGAAAATGATCTTCCCGGGGCTTCCGGCCGTCATATCTTTTTCCATCCTGTTTTCCTCCTTTTCCTGTGTCTTTTGTGTATCATTCTTTTCTTCAAGTTACTTTCTTTTTCAATATGTTTACGTTAAGAAAAGACCCTGATATCGCTTCAGAGTCTTTTCTCGCAAAACTTTATTCATTATATATAACAAGGAAAACAATTGCAACTATTTTTCTACCCAAATTTCAACATTTTTAACTGTCATTCATCGGCATGTTTTTTATCTGATACATTTTGTCCTGTAAACCGGTAATTCCTGCTTATGTTCTATCTGCCACAAAAGCAGTGTCAGGGCGAGCTGGTCTGCCGCTCCACCGGAACTGATATGCTTTCGGATACACTCCCGGTTCATCCGGACAATCCTGTCTATTCCTTCTTCCGAAAATGCTCCTCCGCATCTTAATATCCGGTCTGCCTCCTGCTGAACCCAGGCAAGCCCCGATTCCTGTCCGCGGTTCAATACATTTGTATCTCTCAGATCTTTCATAATGTACAGAAGAACCTGCAGATTGACCTGACTCTGGCAGATCGTCGGATTCATTGCTTTTCTCGCCATTGCTTCTTCCAGCTTTGGATATGCAATCTTTCTGACAACTGGGAATCCATCCAGAACCTCCCCACGGACTCCCCGTTCACCGGATTCCCGCAGCAGTCGTTCCCCGCTTGTCTGCGGTGCGTTTTTTCCCGGATATTCCAGATTTTTTAGTTCTTCCGCCAGAATTCTTCCGGTCATTTTCTTTGCCGTGTCAACTATTGTATCTATGGTAATCTTCTGTGTATGTCTGTTTTTCCCCTTGCAGTATCCATACGCCGCACATATAATTCCCATGGAAAAAATCATTCCTTTATGCGTGTTCACACCTTTGGTCGCCTGATACATAGCCTTTTCTGCTCTCTGACCGATACGGCGGATAATAAAAAACAGATCTTCCAATATGTTCTCTTTTTCTTCCGCCGATTCGTATCCTGCTTCGTACATCTCTACCAGATACGGTGTAATCGCATCTGTACTTTTCTGAAACGTTATCCAGTTCATATCGCGGTGTGCACCACTGTCCCACAAATCTACAAGTCCCGGCTTCGGTGTTGTAAATACTTCTCCCAGCAGAGCATTCCTGATATACCCGGCAATACGTCCTGATCCTTCTTTATGCCTGTTCGATATAGTCATCGACCATCTCAAACAAATGTCTTTCTCTTTCTTTTGCTTCTGCATCGTTCTTTTCTTCCCTTCCAGGTACCTGTCTCATATTCATCACATAACTTCCGAAAATATTACTCGTTACACCTGTTCTGTAATGTCTGTTTTTCATCATTGTAATTCCTCCTCTATTATTCTTGACTGCGTTTCATTTTTCTTTCTGTCTTTACTATAACAGACGTACTTCGCAGAATCTAATTCCCGTTGGTTATCCAGATATTCCATGCAAGAATAAGAATTAGAAAGAGCCGCAGGCTCATGGCTGCCTGCAGCTCTTTCTTAATAATGGAGATATAACAATTGTCAATTACCTTGACGGTTAACGGCTTCGGTTGTAATTGATCAGACATCCTGCCTTTACAATCTTCTTCTCATCTTCTGTCATATCGGCAATATAGAGAGAAATTTCTTTCACCTCATCACCGATCACATAAGCTTTGATGTCTTTCATATCACCTTCCAGTGCTTTCCTTACATCCGGAACATAAATATAATCACCGATTTCAAACTCCGGTTCTCCCTTCATCTGGAATGGGATCATCCCCCAGTTCATAACATTGGAACGGTATCTCTTGGTTGCATATTCTTTTGTGATATTGGCAAGACCGCCGATCACTCTCTGGCAGCTTGCCGCCTGTTCTCTGGCTGATCCGTCTCCTGGTTTTACGGCATAGATCATGCTTCCTATTTCCGTCTCGGCCGGAACAACCTCTTCCTGTCCTGCGATGGTATGGATTTTTTCATATACACTTACCAGTTCCGGCTCTGTTTTCAGCACATCTTCTCCGGCTACTCTTGCTTTCTCGATCTTGTCTGCTTCTTTGGAACGTCCGACATATTCCGGATCTCTTCTTGAGAGTGTAAACTCTGCAAGTCCCAGCGGATTGGACCTGAATGAAGAAGTCTCTCCGGACGGGATCAGTTCGTCGGTTGTAGTAACAGGATCTAATATCTTAGAGCATACCTTCAGAAGGATATTATCTGTCAGAGGGCTCATCTCCGGCCAGTCTTTGATGTTCGGACCATATACCAGTGATTTTTCTTCATCACCTTTCTGGAATCCGTAATAGACTCTCTTGTTGTATACAGATGGGTCGAATTCATATTCCGGCACATCTCCCCAGCAGTCTAAGCCTTCGGCTGAAGTAAGGATTCCTCCGTTTGCTGCTGTTGCTGCGATCGATCTTGCATCCATCAGTGCAACGGCTGACATCTGTCCGTTTCCTGGTTTGCTTCCTTCACGGTTCGGGAAGTTTCTGGTTGTGTGGCGGATACTTAAGCCGTCATTACATGGTGTGTCTCCGGCTCCGAAGCATGGTCCGCAGAATGCTGTACGGATGATCGCACCTGCTTCCATCAGGTCTGCAATGTATCCCTGTTTTGTCAGGTTGATAAATACAGGCTGTGAAGACGGATATACCGCCAGACTGAATTCACCGCTTCCGGTATCTTTTCCGCGAAGCGCATTAGCAGCCTCAACAACGTTTGTATAGTTACCGCCGGCACATCCTGCGATGACTGCCTGCTGTACCTGGAGTCCTTTATCTGTAATCTTATCTGTCAGATGGAATTTGGCTCTTCCCTGTGAAATCTTAGCTGCTTCTTCCTCTACTCCGTGAAGAATATCGGAAAGATTTGCATTCAACTCATCGATCTCATAAGCATTACTTGGATGGAATGGCAATGCGATCATAGGTTTTACAGTGCTTAAGTCTACATATACCATACCGTCATAATACGCCACATCTGCCGGATTCAGTTCTTTGTAAGCATCCGGTCTTCCATGCGTTGTAAGGAACTTCTTCGTATCTTCATCTGTTCTCCAGATAGAAGAAAGACAGGTGGTCTCTGTTGTCATAACATCAATACCATTTCGGTAATCCGTTGTCATACTTGACACACCAGGTCCTACAAACTCCATAACTTTGTTCTTTACATAGCCATTTTTGAAGACTGCTCCAATGATCGCAAGTGCGATATCCTGCGGTCCTACCCACGGATTCGGCTTGCCGTCCAGATAGATTCCGACGACGCCTGGACATGCAACATCATAAGTATCACACAGAAGCTGTTTTACCAGCTCTCCGCCGCCTTCTCCAATTGCCATGGTTCCGAGAGCTCCGTAACGGGTGTGGGAATCTGATCCAAGGATCATCTTGCCGCATCCCGCATGCATCTCACGCATATACTGATGGATAACAGCAATGTGTGGAGGTACATAGATTCCGCCGTATTTCTTTGCAGCGGACAAGCCAAACATATGGTCATCTTCATTGATTGTTCCACCAACGGCACACAATGAGTTATGACAGTTTGTAAGGACATAAGGAATCGGGAATTTCTCCATTCCGGAAGCTTTCGCTGTCTGGATGATTCCAACAAACGTGATATCATGTGATGCCATTGCATCGAACTTAATTTTTAAATTTTCCATATTTCCAGAGGTGTTATGTGCCTCCATGATGCCATATGCGATGGTACCTTTTCTTGCTTCTTCTTTCGAAGCTTTCTTTCCTGTCAGGGACTTTACTTTTGCCGCTTCTTTTTCTGGTACGATGGTATCACCATTTACCAGATAAGCTCCGCCATCATATAATTTAACCATTCTTGATTTCTCCTTTTTAGTATTCGAATTCTTTTACCTGACGTACGACATCCATAACCGTACCGTCACGGCCTTCAATGATTCCTACTATTCTGTCACCAAACTGTACCGGCTCCGGCTCTCCTGTGATCGCATAAGCCATATCCCTTAATTCTTCGATTGTATGAAGTGGGATATTGCCTGCTTCTTTCAATGCTTCTAAAAGATCCGGTCTTGCAGGGTTAACTGCCACACCATAATCGGTAACGACTACGTCAATCGATTCTCCCGGTGTTGTAACCGTTGTAACCTTACTGCACACTGCCGGAATACGTCCCTGAAGAAGTGGTGTAATCACAATTGTACATTTTGCGCCCATGGCCGCATCCGGATGGCCACCCTGTGCCCCGGTAATGACTCCGTCAGAACCGACTACTACGTTGACATTAAAGTCCACATCTACTTCCAATGCACCAAGCACTACATAATCCAGTTTATTGACGAATGCGCCTTTGTTAAATGGATTTGCGTATGCTCCTGCACTGATTCTGTGATGGTTCGGGCGTTTGACTGATTCTACTGCTGCCGTATCAAAGTCCTGTGTATCCAGAAGCTTTCCAACCAGCCCCTGATCCAGAAGATCACACATTCCCTTGGACATTCCGCCGACTGCGAATCCCATATGGATTCCGCGCTCTTTCATGATCTTACCAAGAGATGCTGCCGATGCGATAGAAGCTCCCCCGACACCTGTCTGATAAGAAAATCCATCTTTAAAATATGGTGTGTTTACCACAACCTGTGTACAGTAATCCGCCATCATAAGCTTTCTGACATCCGTTGTCGGTTTTGCTGCACCTGTTGCGATCTTTTCCGGGATACCGATCTGATCTACCACGCATACATAGTCAACCTTGGTCATATTAATGTCTGCCGGATAGTTCGGGAATGGTACCAGGCAGTCTGTAACTGCTACAACCTTGTTGGCATGATTCCCATCTACAAATGAATACGATAATACACCGCAGTCGCTCTTTCCGCCGGTTCCCTTACAGTTACCGTAATCATCACATGTCGGTGCTCCGATAAAGGAAATGTCAATTGTTGTCTCTCCTGTCTGGATGGCACGGATTCTTCCGCCGTGAGAACGCATCGTTGCAAGTCCTTTTAATTTACCCTGAGAGATTGCTTCCCCGATTGCTCCACGTACACCGGATGACTGGATATTGGTGATCGTTCCATCCTCGATCATCGGCACCAGTGGTGCATGTGCTTTTCCAAGTGAACTTGCACAGATAGTTACATCTTTGATTCCCATCTTATGTACTTCTTCCATGACCATATTCACTACCAGATCCCCGTCACGGAAATGATGATGGAAGCCAAGTGTCATACCATCATGTGCACCGCATTTTACCAGTGCCTCATGAATAGAACTTACCATCTTGCTGGTATCATGATTCATGACTACTTTTGTGATTGGTCCCCTTTTTTGGAACTCTGTATTGTCTTTATAATAATTTCCCTGAAATACTTCTTTTCCTGTCGCTTTTAAAATCTCCTCAGGGATTTCTCTTCCAACTTTATTCAACATCTTATAAATCCCCCTTATACACACCGGATGCTTTCGCAAGTTCGATTGTTCTCTTTGCGCCATCATAAAATGCGATATCAATCATCTTGCCATCTACAGTAAATACACCGATTCCTTTTGCTTTCTTATCATCAATCTCTTTTACAACTTTCTCTGCAAAGATGATGTCTTTCTGAGAAGGTGTAAAGATATCGTGTACCACCTCGATCTGTCTCGGATTGATGATCGATTTTCCATCGAATCCCATCAGATGAATTGTCTCTACATCTTTCTTGAATCCATCCATATCATCCAGATCTGTGTATACGGTATCGAAGCACTGTACACCGGCTGCTCTTGCAGCGATCACCATGTTCTGTCTTGCTCCCATAAGTTCTACACCGGTTCCTGTAATATGTGTCTGCAGGTCTTTGGTATAATCTCCTCCGGATAATGCGATACCGAATAATCTTTCGGAAGCCTCACAGATATCCAGGGCTTTCATGATTCCTCTTGCAGATTCGAGTGCTGCCATGATCAAAGTTCTGCCTTCCGGAATGCCGAATTCTTTCTCAGCGTTTTCTACTTCTGTCTCAACTGCTTTTACATCCTGCGCGCTCTCCGTCTTAGGAATACGGATGGCATCACATCCTCCGGCCACCGCACAGCGGATATCCTCTTTCCAGTATGGGCTGTCTAGTCCATTGATGCGAACAACTCTTTCTACTCCATGATAATCAATTTCCTGTAGCGCATGATAAAGTGAAAATCTTGCTGCATCTTTTTCTTTCTCTGCTACTGCATCTTCCAGATCCAGCATGATGGAATCTGGTTTGTAAATGTACGGGTCTTTGATCAGTCCCGGTTTCTGTACATTTAAGAACATCATGGTTCTTCTTAATCTTTTTTTATTTGGATTCATGACCGGATCGCACCTCCCCATGGTAAATTTTCTTTTTGTTCTACAGAACGGTATACCGCTCCTTCCACACGGGCTCTGATCGTACAATCTAATGCCCCTTTATCTACAACTGTGATTCTTACATCTTTTACATCCAGATGATCCAGTGTCTCCATGACTACTTTCCGGATCTGCTTTCCAAACTGATGCATCACTGCACTTTCCAGTTCAAATTCTACCTGTCCATCCCCAGGTTCTACGGTCACCTGACAGTCACTGGATTCCAGTGTTCCTGCCATTGCAGGTCTTTTTATCTCCATTTCATTACCTCCTCGTAACTTTTTATCTTCTGATTCTATTTTAAAACACGCTTCTTCATTTGAGAAATTGCCATAAGGAATGAAGTTATAACCTTTTTTTATACAAAGAGTCCATATACTCCGATCGCTGCCATCACTGCCAGAACAATCAGGTTGATCACAGATACTGCAAATAGCTCTACGAATAATTTATTCTGTGGGAAACGCTTCTCTGCATCTTCCTGCTGAGCCACACCTGCCATAATCAGTGCACCCGTTGTCGAAATCGGTGTATAGCCGGCAATTGTTCCACCGATGACTACCATCACTACCAGATAGATTCCATTTGCTCCGATTCCGGAAGCCAGACTTCCGCAGATCGGTACCAGCGTCGGGAATACCACACCGAGTCCCGAACTGAAGAACGACATAAGTCCTGCCAGGATCGCCATGATTGGATTTGCTGTCTTAATATTCATCACGGATTCAAGTCCTGATACAAGGATATCTACTCCACCGGATAAAGACACGATGTTCATCAACATTCCAACACCCAGAACCATGATGATCACATTCCACGGAATTCCTTTTACCGCCTTCTTTTCATCTCCGCATCCAACGATACACAGAACCGATCCGATCAGGAATCCGGTAAGTCCGACATTCCATGAAAGTACCAGTACTCCAAATGCCAGTACAACCAGTCCCACCAGTGACAGGTACTGCTGCCATGTGAATTGCGGAAGTGTTTCTTTTTCTCCTGTAACCGCTGTCTGATCTACTTTCCAGCCTTTGTAATAAATGTATACGAAGACGCAGCATACCACTGCTGTTACTGCTGTACAGACCATGATCGGAACGGTATTGCCCGACATATTCTGCTTTTCCATTAGTCCTCGTACCACTGCCGATTCCGGTGTCAGAGGACTCATACGTCCTGCCATAGCTCCCATGTCTCCGATGATGGAAGTCATGATCGGGTTAATTCCTGCCGATACAGAGATCGGAATAGCAATAACCGGAATGATTGCAAGACAAGGAATCGATCCCGGACCTGCCGCACTTAACACCATACCAATAATAAACATGACAAATGGAATCGCACGTGCCGGAACAAGATTTACAATCTTCTTTGCCAGAAGTTCCAGCGTTCCATTTCCATTAATGATCGCAAACAGATAAGTAACTCCAACCATCTGGATAAACAGAGATGTACCAAAACCGCCGATTACATCTGCTGCTGCGATCTGATCTTTGAATATCAATGTCAGGATCATTGCAAAACCAATACTTAAAATACCTACATTTACATTTCTCACAAAACCGATGACAATTGCTGCCAGCAGTAAAATCAAACTTAATAATCCTAAATTCATACTATTCTCCTTCTTTTATCTGAATGTAATACATACCGGGCTTCCGGTCTCTATGATCTGCAGTGTCGGGATCAGCTGACCGGTCGTCTGGTCAAAATCAAATACGATCACCGTATCACTGTCTTCATTTGCCACATAACATTTGCCATCCTCGCCAAAACAGAAGAATCTCGGTGTCTTTCCGAGGCACGGATAAAAGCCTGATGTTTTCAGATAACCGGTCAGCGGATCAATACGGTATACTGCCATGCTGTCTGTATAGCGGTTTGACACGATAACAAATTTGCCGCTTGGATCGATCATAACTTCACTTGCGTCCGAATAGCCGGTAACTGTCTCTGGAACTGTACTTAATTCCTGAAGTGCTTCCATCTTGCCGGTCTCTTCATCGAACTGAAAATATAACACTTTATTTCCCTTTTCTTCGCACATATACAGCCATCTGTTGTTCGGATGCATTGCTACATGGCGCGGCTCATCCCAGGTCCTTGAGAGGAATCTTGAAGTCTCTGTCAGGCTTCCATCTTCATGGTTAAACTTTAAAGCTCGCATCTGTCCGAATCCGTTCACTCGTCCCTGTGCGCAGGCGAAGATATAGTTCTTGTTCTGATCCCAGAGACACTGATGGATGGTAGATACTTTTCCATCTTCTTTTCCCTCGTATGTAAATGTTGCTTTTACCTCTCCTAAAGATCCATCTTCCTTACGCTCGATCGTATATAAAGTTCCGCCCTGTAACGTCGCAACGATTACAAACTTGTTGTCTTTGTCAACGGTTACATCTACCGGATTCTTCCCGCCGATATCAATCGTATTCAGATGTTCCAGTGTTCCGTCTTCTTTTACCTTGTAAGACGATACCAGTGTATAATCTCCATGTACGCTGTACATGTATTCTTTATTCTGATCAAAGCACTGATAACTTGGATTTTCTGCCACCTTGATACTCTGGATTTTCTGCCATTCCCCTGTGGATTCCGAGATCTCGTAAACGCTCAGACCCTCTCCTCTTGCATTTCTTTCTTTGGTTGTTCTGCTTCCTACATAAGCATATTTCATACAATGTTCCTCCTTTAAGATTCCCTTATCTTTCCAACGATCATCCTTCATTCGTCCGCCATGTCAGGACAATTGTTTTTCTTTAAGTACATTGTATGTTATTTATTTGTCAATTGGAAATTCTTGTTAAGACTAGAAAAGTCATTCCAAAATGGAATGACCTTTAATTCACGTGATAATATTTTTCGACAAATGTCACAAAATCCATGACATCTTCAGATTTATAGCACTTTTCCGACAACATCATCCAGACTTTTCTGGACACCTGCTGCTCATCTCTGCTGTAGATTGGAATGAACCGTAACTTCTCTTCATCAATGTTCCAGGTATCACCAAATGCAAATGTGATCCCCAGACCTTTTTCTACCATTTCGATTGCAATATCTGTATATGGTACATGATGTGCCTCATGCGGCATACTGCCAAACTGGCTTCTCCACCACTGGTCTACCGTAAGCTTCACCATCGGATTCAGAAATGATTCGATCAACGGCTGATCCCCCAGTTCTTCCAGTTTCATCTCTTTGGGCGCAATGGCAAATAACTTTTCTTCCAACAGGCACGTCTTTTCCCCGATATAAGGGTAATCCCCGCAGATAATTGCAATATCTACCGTCCCATCCGTCAGATTCCGGATCAGCACATCGCTGGAATTCGCAATAGTCTTGATCTGCAGATGATCATACTGGTCTTTGTAAGCCTTTAAAAGTGCCGGGAGATGCAGACGGCTGAACGAATTCGGGATCCCGATTTTCAGAAGTTCTTTTGATGTTCTCCTATCGGCAAAATGTTCCTGTATTTCATTCAGAAAATCAATCATAATACTTGATTTTTTCACCAGATATTTGCCTTCTTCTGTAAAAGTAACACCCTTACTGCTGCGTTTTACGACTTCGATTCCCCATTCCGCTTCGATGGATTTGATCCGTTTTGTAAGCGCAGGCTGTGTCATATAAAGCACTTCTGCAGCCTGCGTCATACTCCGCTTTTCGTACAGTACTTTCAATATCATCCAGTCTATATTTTTCATATAATTTCTCACCGATCCTCTGTCAGCAGTTTTTTCAAATGCATACAATAAACCGTTTTCTTTAAACGTATTATCCTTTGATTCCAGCTATTCATCTACACGCTTAACTGCTGCTTCTTTCTCGATATATTCAATAAATTCCTCTAACGTTTTCGAAATTCTCTTATTCTTCGAATATACAAACCATGTATTACGGATCACTTTCGTTCCGTCACGCTTCTCCAACGGTGTCAGGCACAGATTATATTCATTCTGGAAATTCTCCGGAAGAAAACAACAGGTATATCCCAGTCCCTTATCGATCAGCTGCCATGCAAAGTCAATGTATCCGACCGACATTCCCGCAGGAGCTTCTGTCTGAAAATGATCTTCCCACCAGCCGTCCAGAAGTTCCTTTGTACGGTCATTGGTCTTATATGCAATCCGCTGCATCTTCGGAAGTTCTTCATACTCCACAGATTCTTTCGTAACCAGATATGCCTGATTCTGTCCCACCAGGGTCTTATGCACCGGTCCGTCATAATCCCCTCTGATGAATCCCACATCGATGGAATCCTCCAGCATCTTCCGGAATAAAATGTTGCTCTGCTCGTTGATGATCTCAAAAGTTGTATGCGGATGTCCCGCCGTATATTTTACCAGAATATCTGTCAGTGTATATTTGCTGTATGTATAGGATGAACCGATCAAAATACTGTCCTTTGATTTGTCCTTTAATTCTTCCAGTTTGTCTTTGGTCTCTTTTATAAATTCCAGATATTTTGCCGCCTGTTCTGCAAGGTATTCCCCTTCCTGCGTAAATTCCAGTCCCTTCGGCGTACGGTTCACAATATCCACCTGGAATTCCGCTTCCATATGCTGCAGTCTCTTCGTCAGCGACGGCTGTGTCATATACAGAAGATTCGCCACCTTGGTCATATTCGGATTCTTATATAATTCATGTAAAATTTCCCAATCAGAGTCTTTCACTTTTGTTTCCCCTTTTCCTTCGCAATAGTATCATCGTATATAAATACTATTTTAACAAAGCTTTTTTAAGGCACAAGAGGAAGCGGAGCAAAATTGATTCGTGCTCCGCTTCTCTTTATTGCCATGCATTCGGAAACATCAGACTCTGTCTGGTACTCACATTCTGTTCTCGAATTCGTTTCTTACTTCTCTGCTTTCAGTTTCTGGATTGTCTCAATTACATAATCAGCAAATTCTTCGGTGCTTGCATCTTCTGTAAATGTAGTAAGTACGACTTTTCTCTCTGTTACAGTGCAGATATCCATTGCTTTTTCCAGAAGTACATTCCGGTCCGCATATCCGATATGGATCAGCATCTGTCCCATTGCACGGATCAGACTGCTTGGATCTGCATATTCACCTCTTCCGTGACTCATCAGATATGGAGCTGTTCCGTGAATAGCTTCGAATAATGCATAATGGTTACCGATGTTGGAAGAAGACGCTGTTCCAAGTCCTCCCTGGTGCTCTGCAGCTACATCTGTTACGATATCTCCGTACAGGTTTGGAAGCACGACTACTTCGATGCCTTTGTTGAATTCCGAATCCAGCATCTTTGCACACATTGCATCTACAAGTCTTTCCTGAATCTCGATCTCCGGATACTCTTCTCCTACTTTACGGACAGCTTTGATAAAGTTACCATCTGCAAGTTTGACGATATTGGCCTTTGTAACAATCGTTACATTCTTCTTACCGTTCTTTCTTGCAAATTCAAATGCTGCTCTTGCAATTCTTTCGCTCCCCTGTTTTGTCTGTACTTTGAAGTCTACGGCAAGGTCATCATTTACCTGAATACCTTTGTTACCCCAGATATATTCTCCTTCGATATTCTCGCGGAAGAATGTCCAGTCAATATTTTTATCCGGAATCTTAATTGGGCGGACAGCTGCAAAAAGTTCCAGTGATCTTCGTAACAGACTGTTGGCACTTACCAGGTTCGGAAGTCCGTCTCCGGCTCTTGGTGTTACCATAGGTCCTTTGACCAATACGTCACATTTCTTAATCTCTTCCAGTACATCTGCCGGAAGACTTTCCCGTTTTGCCACACGGTTTTCAATTGTCATTCCTTCGATTTCACGAAGTTCAATCTTGCCTGATGCGATCTCATCTGCTGCCAGCTCTTTTAAGATACGCACTGCCTGCTTCATGATGATAGGTCCTATTCCGTCTCCAGGCAGGATACCTACGATGATCTTTTCTTTCTTTGAAAAGTCTACCGGCTCTTCTCCCTGTTTCATTCTTTCAATTCTTTCATATTCACCTTTGATCAGTTCCCCAAATGCTTCCTGCGCTTTTTTGATATCTTCCATCTTATTTTTCCCCCTGTTCTTTTAACTGTTTCTTAAGATAAGACAGCTGCCCGCCGCTTAATACAACTTCGATTTCATTGTCTGTAAGGTCTAATGTAACGTAAAATTCAAATCCCTGTGTTTTATCTTTTACTTTGATTCTTCTTGTCGGAATCTGATCCAGAAGATTCTCGATCTCGATGTAGTCTTCCAGTTCAATGTGGTCATATACGGATGGATCTTCGAACAGCATCGGGATGATTCCATGGTTGACCAGATTGCCTTTATGGATTCTTGCGATACTCTTGGCAATGACTGCTTTGACTCCAAGATACATCGGGTTGATTGCCGCATGTTCACGGGAAGATCCTTGTCCATAGTTCTCTCCGCCGATGATAACACTTTTCTTCATTTCTTTTGCACGTGCCGCAAAGTCCGGTGCGTAACGGTGATAACAGTATTTTGACATGAGCGGAATATTCGATCTCATACTTGAAAATTCTGCGCTTGCCGGAGTGATATCATCTGTCGATACATTATCCAGTGTCTTTAAGCTGACCGGTACACACAGATCCTGCTGTGGCGGCTCCGGAATCGGAAGAAACTTGATATTTGGTCCTTTAAGCAGTTCTACCTTCTTTGCTTCCTCTAATGGCAGCGGTTTGATGATCATCGAATCGTCGATCAGATATTCTTCCGGTTCTGTAATTTTGGCAAGTTCTTTTACATCTTCTCCCATGACATCTTCCGCTGTCGCAAATGTTCCCATGATTGCAGTTGCTGCTGCACTTTCCGGGCTCACCAGATAAATGTCTGCGGTAGGATTTCCCGCACGTCCTTTGAAGTTACGATTTGATGTTCTGACCGCAACACCATTCGTAGCCGGTGTCTGTCCGATCGCACAGCACGGTCCGCAGGAGATCTCAAGCATTCTGACACCTGCCTGCAACAGGATATCCACATATCCGTCTCTTACCAGTTCTCTGTATGTCTGCTTTGATGCTACCGCGCATGTGCAACTAACATCTTCATTGACATGATGTCCTTTGAATACCATTGCAGCCTTTGCAATATCTGCATAACTTGCATTGGTACAGCTTCCGATGAATACCTGCTGTACTTTTCTCTTTTCTACGTCTTTGAGCGGCATAACATTATCCGGCTGATGCGGACAGGAGATCATCGGCTCCAGTTCACTTAAGTTGATTTCTATACAGTCATCATATTCTGCATCTTCATCCGGAAGCAATTCCACATATGCGTCTTCTCTTCCCTGTGCCTTTAAGAACTTATGTACCTGTTCATCTGCCGGGAAGATCGATGTGGTTGCTCCCATCTCAGCTCCCATATTGGAAATCGTTGCTCTTGCAGGAACTTCCAGTTTTGCAACACCCGGTCCGACATATTCGTAGACATTACCAAGTCCGCCTTTGATCGTCACTCTTCTTAACATTTCCAGAATGATTTCTTTCGTATTGCATCCCGGTTTTAATTCACCTGTCAGATTAACTTTCACAACTCTTGGCATCTTGAGTCTCATCGGTACACCCGTCATAGCTGTTGCTACGTCCATTCCACCGACTCCGATGCAGAGCATTCCGATGGATCCACCATGTGGTGTATGGCTGTCACCACCCATGCTGATCTTTCCAGGTGCTCCGAATCTTGATACATGTACGGTATGGCAGATTCCGTTACCCGGTCTGGATACATGTACTCCGAATTTCTTCGCTGCTGACTGCAGATAAATGTGATCGTCCGGTGTCATGTTGTTGACATACACTAAGTTATGATCCAGATAACTTACACTGCATTCTGTACGAACCCTGTCAAGTCCGATTGCCTCAAATGCCAGATACGTCATAACGGCGTTGATGTCATGTGTCAGTGTCTGGTCTACTTTGATAAATACTTCTTCTCCCGGCACCATACTGCCTTTTACATAGTGCGATTCGATAATTTTACGCGTCAATGATTTTCCCATGTTCGACAACCTCCTGAATTTGTCTTTTCTTATTTCCTGCCCTTATTATAAAATGCACCATCCCGCTACGTAAAATTGCATAAAATAATGAGCTCATTCCTTTTTGGAATAAGCTCACTTTTTCACTCCCACGATCAGATCACCCGGATGTACTTTCACACCTGCACATGTAACTGTGACATTCAGTTCTCCTTCTGCCGATTTTTTGCATCTCTGTGGAATCACCGACTTTGCATAGATTGGAACTCCAGCTTCCCTGCATCCTTTTATCATACAATAAGCCATCCCGTTTTGTGTAATTCACAAAAGGAATGGCTTTATAACTTTCTGTTATTCTTTTACAGATTTATTTACAAATCCGATTTTATTAAGCGGCCAGTACCGAAACCCGGCTTTTGCAAGAATTGCCTCTTTCTTTACATAAGTATTATCCCAGTATCTGGAATCCAGACTGTTATTCCGGTTATCTCCCATTACAAAATAACTGTCTTCCGGGACTTCATAAGGTCCGAAGCTTCCTGTCATCTCTTCCGGGCAGAAGCTTACCGCCTGTGTCTGTTCTTTTCCATCAATGTAAACCTTACCATCTTTCACGGTAACAGTCTCTCCCGGCAGTCCGATCACACGCTTGATAAAGATCTTAGACGGATCATCCGGATATTTGAAGATTACTATATCATATCTTTCCGGGTCATCCTTTATATATGCCAGACGGTTCCCCAGTACACGGTCCCCCTTCATGATCGTATCCTGCATGGATTCCGACGGGATCACTGCGTTGATATACACCAACTTGTTCATCGCAAATACAACGCAGAATATGATCAGAAACGTCTTCAGGTAATCCCATACAGCCGCCATACCGGTCAGTTCTTCCTTCTCTTCTTTTCTTTTCTTCTTGGTCTCTTTTTTCTCATCTCTGTCTTTCACCTAAAACTCCCCTTTATTACTTATTATCCCCCGTCTTATTTACTTATCGTCTTCTGAACCGGCTCCCTGATCTGTTTACATCTTGATCATGACTCCATTCGGACTGACTGCAACTTCACTCCCCTCAACAATCTCTTTACGGTAAAGTTCCGCATCCGGAATCTCTAACCGGATTTCTTCTTCACTTTTCAGCTTCAGAAGGGTTACTTTAGCCATCGGTTCTACCCCGTCCGGTCTTCCTTCACATCCAAAATCCGGTTCATCAATTCTCATCACCAGATATCCCATATCCAGAATATCTATCGTCTGTGCATCCGGCTTATTATCATAAAACTTATCCAGAACTTTTAAAAACACCTCATTCTCCTTCGTTGCCAGTGCAAATAACGTCATGGAAGAACAGAGTTTCAAATCGTCCGGCCAGCCCATTACCTGTGTAGCATCATCTGATTCCAGTTCCAGTAACGCTTCGGAAATTTCTCTCAAATGTCCTCCCGTTACCGGATTTTCCATATATTCTTTCGCTTCTTCATAGTCTTCAACAGCGTAGTACCTTGCAGTACCACTACTACCAAGTCCCTGAATCTGCGGGAAAATGTACCACATCCAACAGCTTCTCTTATGTCCGCTTCTGATCTCTGCAAGAGCTGTCTTATAATCAGACTCCTGCGCTTTTATAAACCTCACCAAATTATTCTCTCTCATTCTTATGAACCTCCAGTTCACACATCTGTGCTTTAAAGCAACAGATTCATTTACAACATCTTTCTATATATTACCATAATTTTCTATCAGATGTATATAAAATTTCTCATTCTCTCTTGCTATCTGATATTGCCTGCGCTATAATAAACCATGAACAAAGTTCATATTTAACAGGGGAGCTGGAGAAAACCGGCTGAGAGGAAGCGTAATTCCGTTTCGACCCTTTACCTGATTTGGATAATGCCAACGGAGGGATTCATACCATGTATTGATTTGACAGAGATGCCCCCGTATCTCTTCTTTTTACTTTTCGTACCCTCCATTCGCTTTATGAATGAAGGGTATTTTTTACGAAGGGAATGTTTATTTATGACACACACAACTTTATCATCAGACTCTTCACGTACAAGACGACTGACTCTTGCCGGTGTATTTACGGCTCTTGCCATCGTCGGAAGCTTCTTAAGCTTTCCGGTTGCAGGCAGTAAATGTGCACCTGTACAGCATATTATTAATATCCTGGCAGCAGTCATGTTAGGACCTTGGTACAGTGTAGGAATTGCATTTTGTGCCAGCCTGTTACGAAATCTGCTTGGTCTTGGCAGCATGATGGCTTTTCCCGGAAGTATGGTTGGAGCACTTTGCTGCGGGCTTGTATACTCCATTTGCCACAAGCTCAGCCTGACTTGTCTTGCCGAGGCACTCGGCACAGGAATTCTTGGCGGCCTGGCTGCTTATCCTGTTGCAGTATATATTATGGGAATCACTCCTGCCGGAATCTTCGTCTATGTAGTTCCATTTCTGATTTCCACTATTGTAGGAAGCATTCTTGCGTTCCTGCTGATTACAGTGCTGAATAAAAGCGGCGTAATGTCTATGATCAAAACGACTCGTTAAGAGTTGTTTAGAAACGGTACATCGGGGACACCACCTTGTACCGCATACACAAGTATCAGATTTTCCATCTGATATAGGCGTCAGTAATTTCATAGTTCTTTTATGAACCGCAGATCTGTGTAGAGAAATGTTTTTCCTGCACCGAAATCTGTGTGTTTTTGCTGACGCTTTATAACCTTATATTTAATTTTTTAACGGAGGCAAACACATGAGAAATTACACAACACAGATGGATGCTGCAAGAAAAGGAATTGTCACTCCTGAAATTGAAATTGTAGCAAAAAAAGAAAACATGACAACAGAAGCACTTATGAAACTTGTTGCAGAAGGCAAGGTTGCAATCTGTGCCAACAAGAATCACACCAGTCTTGATCCGGAGGGTGTCGGAAGCATGCTTCGCACAAAGATCAACGTAAACCTCGGCGTATCCCGTGACTGTAAAGATTACAATATCGAAATGGAAAAAGTTATGAGTGCCGTAAATCTTGGTGCCGAGGCTATTATGGATTTATCAAGCCACGGCAACACACAGCCATTCCGTCAGAAACTGACTCACGAATGCCCGGCTATGATCGGTACTGTTCCTGTATACGACAGTGTCATCCACTATCAGAGAGACCTTGCTACTCTGACCGCTCAGGACTTCATCGACGTTGTCCGTCTTCATGCAGAAGATGGTGTAGACTTTGTAACACTTCACTGCGGAATTACACGTAAAACGATTGATCAGATCAAAAAACACAAACGTAAAATGAACATCGTAAGCCGTGGAGGAAGCCTTGTATTTGCCTGGATGTGCATGACAGGTGAAGAGAATCCATTCTATGAACACTATGATGAAATTCTTGATATCTGTGAAGAATATGATGTTACAATCTCTCTTGGAGATGCCTGCCGTCCTGGCTGTCTGGCCGATGCTACTGACGTATGCCAGATTGAAGAACTGGTACGTCTCGGCGAGCTTACCAAACGTGCATGGGATCACAATGTACAGGTAATGGTAGAAGGTCCTGGACATGTACCGCTTGATCAGGTCGCTGCCAACATGAAAGTACAGCAGAGTATCTGCATGGGCGCTCCATTCTATGTACTTGGACCTCTGGTTACAGATATTGCTCCTGGATACGATCATATCACATCTGCAATCGGTGGTGCTGTTGCAGCCATGAACGGTGCTGCATTCTTATGTTACGTAACACCTGCAGAGCATCTGGCACTTCCTAACGTAGACGACGTAAAACAGGGAATTATTGCTTCCAAAATTGCTGCTCACGCTGCAGATATAGCCAAAGGTGTTCCTGGAGCACGTGATATCGACGACAAAATGGCTGAAGCACGCCAGAAACTTGACTGGGAGGCACAATATGCATGCGCTTTAGATCCTGAAACCGCAAAAGCCATCCGTGACAGCCGGAGTCCGGAAGATGACCACAGTGATACTTGTAGTATGTGTGGAAAGTTCTGTGCGGTTAGAAGTATGAATAAGGCATTGGCTGGGGAGTATATTGATATTCTTTAGTTGGGATTTAATGCATCAGACGGGTGGATACCCGGACCGGAATAAAGTTTGGAAAGTCATTCCGGTCCGGGTATCCCGTCTGATGAATTAAATAGCAACTAAATTTCCACCTCAAATGGCAGCCTGTCGAGAATATCTTTCTGCATATCTACTCCCGGATACACCTCTATCAGTTTTAATCCTTTTGGTGTCAGTCGGAACACACAGCGTTCTGTTACGTACAGGACTTTTTGTCCGTTTTCGATCGCGCGTTTAGCTGAGAAGCTTACGCTGTTGACTTTCTCTACGAATTTGGAGATTTCTCCTTCTTTCTGAATTGTCACTACACCTTTTTTCTGTGTAACTTCCAGACCTTTTGCATTAAATGTCATACAGAATACAACCGTTGGTGTCTTTGCCGTAATATTCGCAAATCCTCCGATTCCGGCAAATGCTCCCGGACCTCTGTGTGCGTTGATGTTACCGTATTTGTCAACTTCCAGTGCTCCCATAAAGCAGATATCCAGTCCTCCGTTATCATATAAGTCAAACTGGTTCGCCATATCATAGACGGATGCTGCACCGATCATGGCTCCGAATGCTTCTCCCGATACAGGAAATCCTCCGATACCGCCGGATTCTACCGTAAGCGTTACCATATCGAGCATCCCGCTTTTTCTTGCATAACGGGATACCATCTCCGGAATTCCAATTCCGATATTCACGATATCATCCACCCTGAGTTCCTGGGCCGCTCTTTTACCGATGATACTTCCCGTCACACTGTTCTTCTGTGGTTTTGTCGATACATTGTCAATCTTTTCACTCCACGTATGCCAGTCCTTGTAAGGAATCTCAAAGCTTCCGGTAAGTGCTGTATATGCTTCGTTTCTCTCTTCCGGCTCTGCCACAACGATTGCATCGACCAGACAGCCCGGAATGATGGCATTACGCGGACGTGACGGTGTATCGACCAGACGGTCTACCTGAACGATAACTTTTCCCCGGTTTGCCTTTACTGCCTGACAGATGGAAAGCGCATCACCAGACATAAACATATCATCAAATGTGATATTTCCCTTTCTGTCTGCCGCCGTTCCCTTGATCAGCGCAATTGTGATTTTCGGAAGTTTATAATATAGGAATTCATCCCCGTCTACTTCCACATGTTTTACCAGTGAATCATCGATGGAGATCCGGTTAATACCGGGTCCCTCTCTTCTTGGATCAGCAAAAATATCCAGTCCGACTTTCGAAAGAGCACCCGGAAGTCCCCCGGCCTGTGCACGGATTGCATGGGAAATGCATCCCAACGGCAGATTATACGCTTCAAACCGATCTTCCAGCACCAGTTTCTTCGTACTCATCATTGCTCCAAAATGTCCACAGATCAGCTTGTCTACCGCACCTTCTCTGATATATCCTTCTGCATTGTGTTCCTCGTCCCATACACCGAACCCCGCACTGGATACGATCGTCAGATGTGTCGGAGACTGCATCTTCTGGTATCTCCGGTAGATAGCCTCATGAAGCTCTGTCGGGTTCTCTATTCCCACAAATGAATTGACACAGATACAGTCCCCATCCCTGATCAAACGGATGGCTTCATCTGCACTCATGATTTCATACATACTTTTCTAACTCCTTTAACTTTTGTTTTAAGAAAAACAATTAATTATATTTTATCTTATTACATTGCTAAAGTCTAGTATTTCTGTTTTTTCACTAACTATATATTTTGTCAAAGAATTACGGCATCTCTGCTTTTGCCAGTTTCTTAATATCTTCTACTGGTTCTTTTGTTATTTCTGCAATCTGCTCTATCGACATACCTGCGTTAAGCATCGAAAGAATGATATCTTTCCGGCCACGCTCCACTCCGGTTTTAAACAGTATGTTTTTATCCCTGATTGCTTTTTGTCTTGCATCGTATTCCAACCGTTTTCTTTCATCTGCACTTAATCGGTCTAATTCATCATATGCTTCTTGTAGATTTGAATTTTTCTCTGCCATCCGTTTCAAGTCCTCCCTGTTTTTTCCTCCCAGAAAACGCATCCATTGCATCAAATCTGTCTCATCTTTTTGTTCCGGCGGTAATTTCGGTAACTCAAGAATATGCATTTCCATCATGTCAGAATATCTTTCTCCTGTCTCTGTATCGCAGAATGATATACATCTGTAGTATTTATCATCTTCCTGAATCAATACATGATCCAGAATACTTACCTGGATACATTTCTGAAGTTTATCGTAATCCTCGCCCGCTTTAATTTGCTCTGTATACATTTTGCTCAAATAATAAATGGTCCGTTTTTCCCAGCAGTCATAATAGACTACCTGCATTTCTAAGTCGATTAGTACTCCACTTTTCATCTTAACCTTTACGTCCAGAATTCCATACTTATCATCCTCTGATTCTTTTCGGAGAATCGTTGGCATAAGTATTGTATCCTCTACTTCTTTCGGATCTACATTCAATATCGCTGCGATGATCCCTTTTCTAACATTTTCATTATGCATCAGTTCTTTAAAACAGAAATCAACCGTTGGGAGCATGATAAAATCATCCTTGCTATGTTCATCTGTTCTTTTTACCTTCGATGCTGCGTTTCTCTGTCTGGTTCCATTCAATTCTTTTTCTTTGGTTTTTCTCATAAGAATTCTCCCTTCTTTCGCGAGACGAACTATCGTTTGAAGTAAAGAATTCTCTATCTGAGTATATCTTAACATAAGTTCTTTTATCAGAAAAGCATAAATTACTGCATGGCTGATTCTCTGTATCTCTGCAGATTCTTTCAAACAATAATCATCTTTTAATTGTCTCATCGGATTATCTGCTCGATCATCTGAGCTTGTAAGATTAATTGCCGATATGTTAATAGATACGTTTGCAGCTTTTCGAATGAGTGCTGCGTAAGGATAGGTTATCATATAACTTTTGCTATTACAAGATTTTTGTATAAAAGAACCCATGAAATTTCTGTTCTTTTAGAAAATTCATTTTCAGCATACCGACTCTTTGCTGTAATGTCTTTGTTGTATAGATCGTGAAATACTGATTCTGTTTCCAGAATCCTTCGTCTTTATATTTTTTCAGTCCTCCGAACATCGTTCCATTGTTCATGTTGTGACCATAGATGATGTTATAATAATCGGAAAAATCTGACTGGTTCAGTCCTGATCGTTAAAGCGTATCCAGCCGATCACGTCCGGATTCTCAGCTTGTGTACAAGTGACATTATGGCGTGGGAAAGGGCGATTGGCAATTATCTTTAGCAGATAATTGTCTTTATAATGCATAGCAGCAAAAAATAACCCTCACAAACAGTGTCACCACCATTCGTAAGGGTTATATCATTTCAGAAATTTAACACAATATGATATTATGCGTTCATCTGTTTTGCCAACTTTTATTTACTGTTTTCTCAAATGCCCAT
>URTM01000029.1 GCA_900550865.1 uncultured Dorea sp.
AGATCCAGCGATTTGAGAAAATCGTGGAACAGAAAGTGGTCAATGTGAAAAATTCCATGCAGATCATAGACAACAGCCGGAAAATTTTATTTTTGGCTGCATCGGAAATCCACTGGCATGCTAACGTGTGGTATATGGAGCGTTTTCATTTATCAGAGGACAGACTGAATCCGAGCAGCCCAGTGCAGAGATTGAGCTTTATAGAAGTTACCAACCAAAAGAACCGGGAGCTTCTACAGGAATATGCCAAATATCATGTCGGAATCGGAGGGCTTACCATAGCAAATATTCGGGCGCAGCTGTATGAGGTTAAGAAACTGCTGGAATATTTTAATGACGAAATATCCATCTGCCAGGTGGATGAAAATCAGTTGGATGGTTATTTCAGGGAGCAGGAAGAAAAGGATACAAAGGATGACACGTTTAATAAAAGAATTGTGTGTTATCTAAAATTTTACCAATTTTTGAATGTGAGAGGATATATCAAGGAAATCCCGTTTCAGCCGGAATATTATCTGAAAAAGACATACCCGGAGCATCATGACAGAACAGTGGAAGAAGAAGTTTATATGGAGATCCTGCATAAACTCTACCTATTTCCGCAGGTTCCTAAACTGATATTTTTACATCTGTGGTGTACCGGACTTAGAATCAGCGAGGTATGCACGCTAAAAGGGGATGCGTATTATTGGGATGGGGAAGATGCATGGCTGAAAGTTTATCAGATTAAAATGAAAGCAGATAAAATGATCCCGATACCGTTTATGTTGTACATGGTGATGAGGAAATACATAGAGAAGAATCATATCCGCCCCAAAGATTATATATTCAAAGGGAAAAATGGCGGAGCATACCGGGTGGCGACATTCCGAAAAGAATTTCAGTATCACTGCACCAAGAATCAGATAGCAGATGGAGAATATATTTTCAAAACCCATGATTATAGGCATACACTGGCTACCCGGTTTTACGATGATGGCGTTTCCATACAGACGATCCGGGATTATCTTGGACACTTCTCAGAGGAAATGACAAAGCAGTATGTAGATTTTATGCCTAAGAGGATAGAAAAAGCGAGTGATGCCTACTTTAAGAAACCAGGAAATGACCTGGCCTCAGCAATCACAGTTAAGAAACGTGGTGATAAGAAATGAAAAAAAGAATTTATGTTTATGAGATGGATTGTTACAAACAGGCATCGGAGGAACAGATCGAAAAAATGCATATCCGTCCGGACCGGTATTTTGATCTGGAAGGGCTGCCCACAGAGGAGATCAGCAGGCTGTTAGAGGAATTTATATGGGATAGAGGCAAAAAACTTGCTCCCTCCAGCCTGTCAAGTGAGCTGCTCTATTACAATAATATCCGGAATTTTCTGATTGATCGAAATATATGCAAGCTGGATGGGAAAGCAGAGGAAAAAATAATCCGTATGCTGAGAGGCTGGATGATGGAAAAGGGATACGCCTTATCAAGTAAAAAATATCGGCCAGCATATGACAAGGTAGGAAATGAAACGCCTAGTATTGTAAAGCATATGAAGAAAATCTTGAAATTTTTGGAAGAAGAGGATGACCGAGACGAGCAGGAAAAAGATATCTGGACGCTTAAAAATTTTGATTTTCCTATTCATGGAAATCCGATCAAGAATACGGAAACGCTTAATTTTACTGGAATTGTACAACCTGATATCCGGGAAGAAGTAAAAAAAGTGATTTTTATGCATTTGAAATACTCCCCATTAGGAACAATCCACAGTGAAATGACAGCTGTAAAGCGGTTTTCAAAATTTCTTAAAAGAAAATATTTGGACATTCAATCACTGCATGAATTAGACCGAATGCATATAGAAGAGTATCTGATATATCTTCAGACGGAAGCACATGATCGGAAAAATTACAGATCTGACTTGTATGCACTACGAAGGGTAATAGAAGATGTTGGGAATTTATATGAACGACAGCATATGAGCGAATTATTTCTGAGTAATGATTTTCCAAGTACACCAAGGCATGTATTCAAATTTTACTCAGATGCAGAAATTAAAAGATTAAACGAACACATTTTCAAAATGGATGAGCAGATATGCAGAGCATTGATTATCCATCAATTACTGGGAACGAGGATTTCAGATACGCTGACCTTAAAGACAGACTGCCTAAGCATGCGGAATAATCGATATTTTATAAGGATTGACCAGGTGAAGTCAGTTACCTATGAAAAATCTATCAGTGAGGAAGTGGCACAACTGATTATGAAAGCAATTGACTATACAAAAGAGCGGTATGGGGAAACAACTTACATTTTTGTAAAAAAAGATGATTCAACAAGACCTTATCAATATAGCATGATTCAAAATCAGATTATGACAATGATTCGTCAAGAAGATATCCGGGATGATAATGGAGAACTTCTGAAGTTTGGAACGCATATTTTCCGACATTGCTATGGAAAGAAATTGACAGAAATGCATGTGGATGACTGGATGATAGCCAAGTTACTAGGACATACCTCCATATATTCGGTACATCATTATCGAAAAATTGGAAACAAACTGATGGCAGATGAAACGAGAACTGTAAGAGAAAAAATGGACATAATCCTATTAGATATCATAGAGGGATGGGACGATTATGAAATATGATAAGATGGTAGCAATTACGCAGGCTGAGAGTCAGAGGAAGATGAATATTGCAAAAAATACAATATCTGATATGCTTAAAAATATGGAAAGAATTACCGTAGCAGAGCTGGTAAAAAGAACTGGGCTTTCTAGAGGATTTTTTTATAAAAATGAGCTTATCAGAAGAGAAATGGATGACGCAATACATAGACAGGAAGCAATTTTTAAGAATAGACATCCGGTTGCAATGGATAGAAAACTTGAAAATTCAGTAATTGAGTTGAAAATTGAATTGTTAAAAGCCAAAGCAGAGAACGAGAAATTAGCAAAACAAAATCAGGAATTGAAAAGAAAAAATGAACTGTTGCAGCAAGAACTGGAGAAATTGAATAAACGGGTCAGTAGGAAAGAAATTTCTGTTCTAAAAAGATTGTGAGAATGGTGTGGTACAAGTTTTTTGAGAGGACGATAATCTATGAAATACGATAAAATGGTCGAATGTAGTTTGGAACGTAGCAAACAGAAGGTAGAAACCGCAAAACGGGAAATTCAAGAAATGTTGGAATCAAAAGAAAAAATAACAGTTGCTGCATTGATTCAAAAAACAGGCTTTTCTAAAGGATTTTTTTATCGAAATGAAGAAATGCGCAGGGTGGTAAATGAAGCTATGCATCAACAGAGCGTGACGTATAATCCGAAACAGATTATTATTGATATGGCTATGGAAAGAACTTTAGTTAATGCAAAAATGACTATACAGGAATTGAAACTAAAAATAAAAAAATTGGAAAAAGAAAATGCAGAGTTGCGAGAAGAATTGGCAAGGGTAAGAAAAATATCTAAAGTATAAAAGGAAAAATTAAATATTTGAATTTGAATGATCCAAGGCAGAATGTACAGTTAAAAAGCAAGTACATTCTGTCTTGTTTTGTATAGATATGAATAAATAAAAATACTGGCTACAAAATGCACACAACATACCAAAAGTGTAAAAAACAAAGAAAATAGACGAATGATACGTTTTGGTCTATATGGTTAAATCCAGTGTTTATAAGGCTTTTAAGGCATGAAAAAGACAGGGGCTAAATTTATGGTGGTTCTGATCGGGCTTGTCATCATTTTCAAGTCGCAGCTGACAAGTCTGGTACAGACGATATTCGAAAAGATCACCAGCGAAAGTTCAGGTATTTAAAGAGTCAGAATGTCAGAAAGAAAGACAGTGATAATAAAATATTTAAATTGTCATGTGTTTGGAGCAAGGTGTCTGCAGCGGAGTTTGTGGATGGAGAGGTCACAGTGTATCTGACACTGATATTTGTACTCTTTCTCTCGCTTGTATTAGCACTGATGGAAAGTGCATCGATCCAGATGGCCAAGAACTATAGAAGAGCTGATATGAACCGGGCGATAGAGTGTGTGTTTGCAGAATATCAGAAAGAATTATTGGAAAATTATGATGTATTTGCAATAGAAGCCGGGTATGAGACGGGAGCTTACAGTGAGCAGAATATATTGGAAAGGTTATCTTATTATGGAGCGGATATGGAAAATGAGATAAAGAGAATACAGCTTCTTACGGATAAGAATGGAGAACTGTTTATAGATCAGGCCGGAAAATATATGAAGCATAAATATGGCATTGCGTGGGCAGATAAGTATCTGGGCAGTACATCGATCTGGAAGAATCAGGAAGAGCGGGCAGATGAATTTACGGAAGAAGAAAAAATACAGGCGGATCGTCTGGATGAACTTCTTGGAGAACAGGAGGCGGAACTTCCAAGTGAAGAAAATCCAATGGAACATATAGCAGGACTGAAGCGTTCACCACTTTTAAATCTTATTATGCCAGAAGGAAAACAGGTGTCGGAAAAGAAGATAGATCTGACAGATATGCCGGAACACAGAAAGAATGAGACGGGATATGGAACATTTGAAGATGTGGAGACAGAAGGAGAAACAGTGAGCGCAGTATTAATGGGGGAATATATTCTGGAGCATTTTACGGATTTTTCAGATGAATCCAAGGGTGGAAAGCTGGATTATGAAGTGGAATATATTCTGGCAGGAAAAGGCAGCGACAAAGAGAATCTTGAAACCGTTGCAAAGAAACTAATACTTTTAAGATTTGTGCCAAATTATATCTATCTGCAGACGAACAGTGCAAAACAGGCGGAAGCCAGAGCGGCAGCAGGAACATTGTGTGCACTCCTTGCAGTACCGGTAGTTACGGAAGCTGCAGCGCAGGGAATCCTGCTGGCATGGGCATATGGAGAATCGGTCATGGATGTGCGAACATTGTTAAACGGGAAGAAGACAGCAGCAGTAAAAGATGATACAAGCTGGCAGCTGTCATTATCAGGACTTATGAAGCTTGGAACAGAAGAAGATCCGGGCGATGGGGCAGATATAGACGGCGGTATGGGATATAAGGAATATATACGGATGTTGTTATTCCTGGAGGGCAGAGAGAAGATGTCTATGCGGGCGATGGGAATCATCGAGAAAAATATGCAGAGTATCTACGGGCAGCCGTCATTCCGGATCGATTACTGCGCAGGAAGAATGGAAGTGAAGACAGTATGTAAATTGAGAAGAGGAATACAATACAGCTATCAGACTTATTATGGCTATCAATAGTTATATGAGGTGGATAAAGATGCCCTTTCAGGTATCGAATAAAAACCCGAAAATATAAAAATAAAAGAGAAAGGAGCAGGATTCGCAACATGAGAAATTATTTATTCTCCCCCTCACAACCTATCAATGATTCAGAATCTGAAAGGGTGTCTTTATCCACCTCAAAACTATTATCTAAATTATTACATAAGAAAAGCAAGGGAAGTGTTACGGTGGAAGCGGCTGTTGCCGTGCCGGTATTCTTTCTGGCTGTAGTGACTTTGCTGTATCTGCTGGAAATGATGGCAGTACATACGGCAGTTCGAAGTGGTCTGCAATATGCAGGAAAAAAGGCGGCAAAAGAGACTTGTATCACACAGATGCTGATGCCATCGCAGGTAGAAAAGGATGTTATACAGACAATTGGAGAGACAAGACTCGGAAGAAGTATTATCGAGGGAGGAAGCAGTGGGATCGACTGTTCCGGTTCAAGGATGTCTGTCCGGACAGGAATCGGAAAGCTGACAGCGGAATATATGGTGAAAATTCCGGTGCCAATGTTTGGAATAGCTCCGGTAAAATGTTGTGAGACAATGAAGATAAAAGCATGGAGTGGGTACGAAAAAGAAGGATTCCGAGGGTTGGAAAACGATACGGTTTATATAACAGAGACTGGACTTGTATATCATAAGGATTATCATTGTTCTCATCTGGATCTGTCAGTCAGAATGACACATATGAATACTATAGAAGGACTTCGGAATGAAAATGGAGGCAAATATTACCCGTGTGAACATTGTATAAAAGGCAGTATGGGAAATGTATATATTACCAATTCGGGTGACCGGTATCACAGTTCGTTATCGTGTAGCGGATTAAAACGGACAATTTATGCAATACCGGTATCGGAAGCAGCAGGAAAGGGGGCTTGTTCCAGATGTGGACAGTAAGCAGGGTCATAGCAATGGGGGTGTTAACCGGATTATCGGTTATGGATTGTAAGATAAGAAAAGTACCAAGAGATGTATTATTGGCATGTATGGCAGGATCCGTTATTTATCAGGTGGTGACAAGAGATGTAGAGTGGAGATTATCAGTGGCGGGAGGATTTGTTGGAGCGGGATTTCTGATCATGAGCAGACTTACACGGGAAGCAATCGGATACGGAGACAGTCTGGCAATTCTGATCTTAGGAATTTATCTGGGAATATGGAGTCTTCTGGTGGTTCTTGTGACATCGTTTTTTATATTGGCGGTAATTGCCCTGATATGTCTGGTGATAAGAGATAAAAAAAGAAATCTGGCATTTCCGTTTTATCCATTCCTGACGATGGGATATCTGTTTGGAGTATGTGCGGGAGGACTATAAGGTGAGCCTGAAAAAAGAAAGAACAGGAAAATGGGAAAAAATATATAGGCAAAATTATGTAAACGGTAGTTTTACCGTGGAAATGTCTCTGATAATGCCAATAATATTGTTTTTGATCATGGGGTGTATATTGGCCTGCTTTTATTATCATGATAAAAATATTTTGGCAGGAGCGGCATATGAAACAGCGGTTACGGGAAGTACAAAAGCAAGAGAAAAAGATGGAATCAGTGAGGGTGAATTAAATACATTATTTAAGGAGCGGGTGGGAAAAAAGTGTATTTTGTTTCCGGGGGCGAGTGCTGTAATTTCTATTGAGAAAGACAAAATCCATGTGTCCGCAGTTTCAAGAAGAAGACATATGATACTTACGGTAGAAAGCAGCGCAGCAGTAACAGAACCAGAAAAATATATACGGGATATTCGCAGAATAAAAAAGTAAAAATGAGGATTAGAGAATGGAACGGAAGATAACGATAGAAGAACACGTATTATATAAAGAAGATTATCAGATGAAAATGCTGAAAGCCAATTCTCCTGAAGGTTTTCTGAAAGTAGCGGGAAGAGGAATGAATGGCAGCAGCTATTATGATTATGATGTGAGCGGAAAAGTGTCGATGCAGGCAATGTATGCAAGGGCAAAAATGAAGGCAGAAGATGTCCGGCAATTTATGGATCAGTTGGGAAATGTTTTAAAAGAAACAGAAAAATATCTGCTGGATATTCACTGTATTCTGTTAGACCCGGAATACATATTTTATGAGGAAGGACGCTTCTTTTTTTGCTACTATCCGCCGGCCAGGCAGGATATATGGGAGCAGTTTCATATACTGACGGAATATATGGTGAAAGTTGCTGATTATGAGGAAGAAGAGTGTATACGTCTTACATTTCTGTTACATAAAGAAACGATGGAGGATAATTACAGCCTGGAAAAATTAATTACAGAATGTGTGAAAAGAGAGTGTGAAAAGAAAGTGGATGAAACGGTAAAAAGAACAATGATAGATGAATTATTGGAAGAAAAAAGAGAGCAGACGTCTTATTACGATACAGAAGATCATGACTGGATCGCAGAACAGGAAATGGGCAGTTCGATCATGAGAGAAACAGATAATCTGTGGGTTCCGGTTAAACGTTTTCTGAATAAACATAAAAAATCCAAGTGGGGCGACTGGGATGGATTACATATTGAAGAAGAGGAATTATAATATCGGAGAAGTATTGTATAATTAAGAGGTTATTAAAGAAAATTCAAACAATGAATATAATTTAATAATAATGAATAAAAAGGGTGAAGAATCTGAGTAATCTATGTTATACTAATAGAGACAGAAAATGAATATATCGAAAGGTAACGGATCATAAAAAATGAATAAGAACACAATAAAAGCACCGTGTACTGTGGTGTTGGCAGCTGTGAATGTAATAGTCTTTCTGGCATTGTCTTTTCAGGGAATGACTGAGGATGGAAGATTCATGTTGCAGCACGGAGCAATGTATGTTCCATATCTGATAGAAAGGGGAGAATATTACCGGCTGTTTACCAGCATGTTTCTTCACTTTGGATATGATCATCTTTTTAATAATATGGTTGTTCTTGTTGCAATGGGATGGAATCTGGAAATTGATATAGGAAAGGTAAAATTTCTCATTGTATATTTTATGAGTGGTCTTGCAGGAAATGTTCTGTCTGCATGGTGGGACATACAGACAGGAAGTATGGCTATATCAGCAGGAGCATCCGGTGCAATCTTCGGGATTATTGGTGCGCTTCTGTATGTTGCAATCCGCAACAGGGGAAGAATTGGTGAAATATCCGGAAGAGGATTGGTATTTATGGTTGTACTGACACTGTATTATGGATTTACAAGTGGCGGTGTAGACAATATGGCTCACATTGGCGGTCTTGTGGCTGGTTTCCTGATGGGAGTGTTATTGTACCGGAAGCGTAAGGATAAACGCAGTTCCGACATGTAAAGTTGAATTGAGGACAATTGTTCCGTGGTGTGCCTGAATGATTCGACGGGTGATTGCAAGTCCGAGACCGGTTCCGTCCGGTTTGTGAGTAACAAATGGTTCGAAGACAGTCTTCTGATCTTCGGGAGAAATACCACATCCGTTATCTTTGATCTCAATATGCAGAGCATCTGCATCGAGAGTGACAGAGAATGTAATTGCTGGCTTCTGGGAATCAGAAGCTTTTTTGTTCAATGCATCACAGGCATTGCGCAAAAGATTTAAGATTGCCTGACGAAGCTTTACAGAATCTACAGATATTTCCGGAAGGTTTTCCGGAATACAGGAAGTAAATTCAATATCCGTATCGATAATAGAAGCTGCAAAAGACAGGGCAATTCTACGAAGATATGTACTTGTGCTTACCGGGATAAGTTCCAGTCGTTCTCCGTTATTGTAGGAAGACAGGTCCGCTAACAGAGATTTCATGTATTCTATATCCTGATGAAGTTCGGACCAATGAGCAAAATCCAGTACTTCAGGATGTTGAGATTCAATTAGCTGGAGAGTACTGTAGACAAGTGTCAGAGGATTCCGGATCTCATGACTGATGCTGCTGATCTCCATCTGATGAGACTTTAAAAGTCTGCCGAGAAGTTCTTTTGTTTCAGGTTTTTCCTGCATAATCTGTTGTAATTTGTCATAGTCTGTCGATGATAACATAATAACTACCGCCCCTTTCTGAGGTATCAGTTTAGCATTGGCGGTTTAAATAATCAATCATTAATTTTCAGAGAAAGAAGGATAAAATTATGAAAGATGATAATTGTATTTTTTGCAAACTTGCAAACGGAGATATTCCGACAGCTACGGTGTATGAGGATGAAGATTTTCGCGTGATCCTGGATGCAAATCCGGCAGCAAAAGGACATGCACTGATCCTGCCAAAAGAACATTATGCAAATCTCTATGAGCTCGAGGATGAGCTCGCAGGAAAATCTATGATACTTGCAAAGAAAATGATCACGAAGCTTACCAAAGCACTGGACTGCGACGGCTACAATATTGTTCAGAACAATGGTGAAGCGGCAGGACAGACGGTATTTCATTATCATGTACACATGATTCCGAGACATAAGGACGATAAAGTCGGTCTTGGATGGACAATGCATGAACTGACAGAAGAAGAAAAAGAAGATGTTTTATCGAAAATTCAGTAGGTAAAAGATAGGAGCGTAAAGTGGAAAGAGAGTTTGCAGAGGAAAATGCCTTTGTGGATGCATATAGCGAATACTTTGATGCTGTATACAGAGAGGCACTTAAATACTCTGGAAACCATCATGTAGCAGAAGAGATTGCTCAGGATGCCTTCTTTACAGCATTTGTTCAGTGTGGAAATGAATCGAAACAGCAGATTAAGACAAGAATGCTTATGCTTGCAAGATACAGATCCATGAATTATGTAAGAGATCACAAGCGGGAGGTTTCGCTGGCGGAAGTAACGATGTCGGATGATAAATATCCAATTGCATTGATTGATGACAGTTCAGAAGAACAGGTAATTGCCATGATCAAAACCAGGTGCTTCCGTGAACTTGGAATTGATATCTTTCAGGAGTTGTATCAGAAAAATGCCAGATGGTATGAAGCGGTAGTACTTGTCTATTACGGAGATGTTCCGCAGAAAGAAGCTGCGAAGGAAATGGGTATCACATTATATGCTTTAGAAGGTATGTTGAAAAGAGCAAGAAAATGGACGATAAAAAGGTATAAAGATCTGTATGACCGCTTACACGATATATAGAAAAAAACAGGTGGGATATACAACCACCTGTTTTTTTATCGTTATGTGTCCAAAAGAAACTGCCAGTGGCAGGATCTGAAATTAATGTCTGGCAGCAGACTCAATTAAGTCGATGATCGTGTCGATAGAATTCTGCTGAGGAGAATTCTTCATTGCCTGAATGTACGTCTCACGGTTCTGGTAAAGATTCGTGATCGCATTCAGAAGAACATCATGATTCAGTTCTTCCTCTTCAAGAACGACACTGTATCCCTGACGTTCGAAAGAACGTGCGTTTAAGATCTGATCTCCACGGCTTGCGTTGGCAGAAAGAGGAATCAGAAGATTTGGTTTGTGCAGTGCAAGCAGTTCACAGATTGCATTTGCTCCGGCTCTTGAAATAACAAGGTCGGTCAGAGCAAAAAGATCTTTCAGTTCATCTTTGATATATTCGAACTGTGCATAACCTTCCAGATTTTTCAGAGATTCATCAACTTTACCTTTACCGCAGAGATGAACAATCTGGAAAGACTGAAGCAGTTCAGGAAGAATGCTGCGGACAGCATCATTGACGGCAACGGATCCAAGACTTCCACCGACGACCATGATCACTGGTTTGTCCTGTGTGAAGTGAAGAAATTCCAATGCCTTATATTTATCACCGGATAACAGTTCCTGACGGATTGGAGAACCTGTGAGAACAGCCTTTCCAGCAGGAAGATGCTCAATGGTTTCCGGAAAATTACAACAGATTTTTGATGCCGATGGCATGGAAATCTTATTGGCAAGGCCAGGTGTCATGTCTGACTCGTGAATGATAGTTGGAACATGACGGCTTTTACCGGCAAGAACAACAGGAACGGATACGAAGCCACCCTTGGAAAAGATTACATCAGGATGTAGAATTTTTACGAGTTTTTTCGCTTCGCCGAGTCCTTTGATCACACGGAATGGGTCAGTAAAATTCTGCACGCTGAAATAGCGGCGGAGCTTACCGGTTGAAATTCCGTGGTACGGAATACCGAACTGTTCGATCAGTTCTTTTTCAATTCCGTTATAAGAACCTATATAGTGAATATCATAGTTTAATTCTTTCAGGCGTGGCAGAAGAGCAATGTTAGGTGTAACATGCCCGGCAGTGCCGCCACCGGTTAAGATAATACGTTTCATAATTACCTCCAGACTTGAATATGTATTATTCTCGAATCAATAAAATATAATAAAGATTATATCTATATTATACTTTCTGAAAGAAATAGGTCAAGTGGCAAAACTATGGAGAAATTTACAGACCAGTCAAAATTTGAGGGTAGCAAAATGAATGATAAGAAAGATGAATTTAAAGAATGCATTGCCAGAGAATTTGAAGAGATCGCCAGAGAAGAAGAAGAATTCCTGAAAAATGACACGAGTCTTGTTGTACCGGAAGGGACGAAGGAGGCAGTCCTTGCGAGAGTAAAAGAACAGATCCGGGCATATCAGCAGGAACAGGCAGAAAAAGAAGCCAAAGAAAGAGAAGAAGCGCTTAATAATCTGTCGGAGGAAGACCGCAAAGCATTAGAACTTGGCCGCAAGATGCTGAAGGCTGAGATTGGACAAAGTGAATCCGGGGAAAATGAAGATAAAGAAAAGAAAGTACGTCATCGCAAGAAACCATTAAAGTTATATCTGGCATTGGCGGCAGTGATCGTCTGTGTTATGGCAATGGGAATTACCAGTATGGGTGGACCTGAAAGAGTCGTGCAGATGATGACACAGACGGTTGGGAATAGAGATGTGGAGAAATCCAGTGTGAGTCGAGATGTGAAGACTATCAATAATGAAGATGAAGAAAATGCATATCAGGAAATATGTGATACGTTTAATACAGATGTAGTTAAGGTGTTTGTATGTTTGCCAGGAATGAAATTTGACACAATGAATTTAGACGAAAACAAACAAACGGCAGAATTATATTATAAGTATAATAAAAAAACAATAGCATATATTATTAATATTTCATATAGTGAAAATTCACTGGGAATAGATTTTGAAGATTCTTTAGAAATGAAGTATAAGAAAAAGGTAAATGGATGTGATGTGGGGATTGAGGTATATAATGTGGAACAAAGTAAATTGCCAAAATGCGTGGCAAGATTTAAATATAAAGGAATAGAATATGTATTGACTGGAATAATTAATAAGGATGATTTTGAAAAAATAATAAATAATTTAATTTTTTCAAAATAAAAGCGACAGTTTTTGAAAAGTTATGTGTATTTATATATGAGGGACGAAAAGAATGGAGGTGAATTATGAAAAAAAGGATCGTATCTATGTTATTAACAGTAATGTTGATTGGTGGATTATCAATGACTTCTATGCAGGAAATTAAGGCTGCAGAAATAAAAGAGATAGATGGCTCGAAATTGACGCATGATGAAGAGTCTATTGGTTATGACACTAAAATTACTAGAGGGGCGGATTTGCTGACTGGTTATTCTAAATGTACGAAACTGGCAAAAGGAAAAATCTATGCTGGTGGAACTACAATTGCAACACAGGAAGTAAAAAGCGTACAAATTGCCGTTATGGTAGAACGTGCTAAAAAAGAGGATACAGAATGGTCATATTATGATGGATGGCAAAAAGAAAATAAGAATACAAATAGAGTGAGCTCTAATAGAACGCTTTATGTAGACGGAGATTATTATTATCGTGTCCGTTGTACCCATGTTGCCAACAGCGACATGAGCAGCTCATTTACCGACGGTATCTACATCGACTAAAAAAATCCTTCAAAGCAAAAGGAATCGACACAAGACTATAAAAAAGAAAAGAAGAAAACAGAGAAGAAAAACAAATCTACGAAATTACAAATCAAACAATAAGTGGACGGAAAAACCAATATAAGAATACTGTACGAAAAACGGAAAAGGAACAATTAAAGCAAAAAAGTCAGAGGTTATAATCCAACAGGATAGAAGACAAAGCAATTTAAAAAAAGACAAAAACCATAACTAAATAGTATCCATAATTATATCATCGATAAGTAATGCAATAATACCAAATACGAGAGCAAATTAGTTTTTAATCAAAATTGAATAAAAAATGTAACTATTAAAAATAATAATTTGCAACTTGTGAATTTTGGGGTTCTAACCGGAAACAGTGCAAAATAAAAAGAAAATTATAAAAGTAAAAAATTACCAAAAAAGTTACCAATTACCTAAGAAAGGATACAGATCCTCCGTTCGGAGGACGAGTATCCTTTTTCTCTTGCATCATTATATGTGAAATATAAAAATGAATAATTATTCGCCAAGTGCCTGTTTTAAAGCTTTGGATAACTGGTCAGGGCAGGATGTCGGTCTTGCGCCACATTTTGTTCCTTCCAGACGTTTGATGACTTCGTGAGCGTCCATTCCTTTCACAAGGCTGCTGATTCCGGATGTGTTACCGGCGCATCCGCCTACGAATTCTACATTAGCGATTTTATCTCCGTCGAGTTCTACGTGGATAAGACGAGAACAGACTCCAGTTGGTTTGTAATCCATATCTGATACCTCCTGATAATATTCTTACATGTTCCTACATGATTCGTGTCAACAGACAGAAACAGAAGGAAAAATCTGCTTACTGTCATACCTCCCGATTATAACAGAAAAGCGTTAAATTATCCACACATTTCGTTGGTTGAAATCCATTTTCCTATCGTCTATAATAAGGCGTAGATAAGTTTGCGGAAAAACAGGAGGATATAAATATATGATAGGTATTATCGGTGCAATGGAAGAAGAAGTTGCAGAACTGAAGAAAGATATGCAGATTGAAGAGACCGTAGAGATGGCGGGCATGGTATTCTGCAAGGGAACGCTTGGCGGAAAAGATGTTGTCATCGTAAGAAGCGGGATCGGTAAGGTCAATGCCGGAATCTGTGCGCAGATCCTGGTGAATAAATTCAGTGTGGATACATTGATCAATACAGGTATCGCAGGTTCACTTGATGCACAGATCGATATCGGAGATATGGTCATTTCTACAGATGCACTGCATCACGACATGGATGCCACCGTATTCGGTGATCCGGCAGGACAGATCCCGAGAATGGATACGTTGTCATTCCCGGCAGATGAAGAACTGGTGAAGAAGGCTGTAGCAGCGAATGAAAAGGCCAATCCAGACATCCATACATTTACAGGAAGAGTTGCAAGCGGAGATCAGTTCATTTCCGATAAAGCTGCAAAAGAAAAGATCGTGTCATTATTCCACCCGATGTGTGTGGAGATGGAAGGTGCCGGAATCGCTCAGGCAGCTTACCTGAACAAAGTTTCGTATGTCATCATTCGTGCTATTTCGGATAAAGCTGACAACAGCGCGACAATGGACTATCCGACATTCGAAAAGAAAGCAATTGCCCACAGCGTAAGGCTTATGAAGGAATTACTTCCGATGATCTAAGCAATAAGGTGATCAAAGAAGAATACAGGATATTACAAGATATGCGGGAATGTGGCAGAAAGAGCCATTTCCCGTGCAGAATATGAAGAACGAAATAAAGCGCTCTCCTCTTTGATATACAGTATAATGCATATCAAAAAGGAGGGCTTTTATTATGCTGGAAATGTTATTGGACAAGAAGTTGTTGTTCGTGCTCATGGGGATTCTGACGGGACTTGGAGTGGCGGACAAGTGTATCGTGAGTATGACGATGAAGCGTATGGTGGAGGCGGCGGGAAGTATGAGCAAAAGCAATCACCCGCTGATGCGCCTGGTCCGGGCGAAATTCGAACATGCATGTATGATCAGTGACACGGTGGAAAATGTAGGAGTATTTGTGGATAAGTATCTGTACGAGTACAAAGTATGTGGATTACGTCTGCACACGCTGCGGCGACTGGAAAAGATGTGTTCTGGTCTTCTGATCGTAACGGGGCTTGTGGGAGCCGGACTTACATATCAGGTCTACGGAATGGGAGACGCAGTGCTGCGGACGGGTGCAGCCGGCTGTGGACTTGGAATTCTGGTGTGGCTGTTCCATCTGACAACGGATGAGAAGTACTGCATGGAGATGGCAAAGAATTATATGGTCGATTATCTGGAAAATGTATGTCTTCACAAGTATGAAAAGGTGAACCAGAAGGAACGCGCCGGACAGGTGAATATGGTAAGTGGACTGGCTGAAGATGAAGTACAGCCGGATGTGGCTCAGGTACAGAAAACGGCAATGCAGACACAGCAGGATACAGCAGAAGATAGAACAGCAGAAGACAAATACGCGGAAGATAAATACACAGAAGACAGAATGACGGAAGCCGGAGCAGAAGAGACATTTGCAAAGGCATCGGATCACAGTGTAGTCCGGATGCAGCGGGAAAACCGTAGAAAAGAAAGAAACAAAGGTACCGCAAGAAATCTGGCAAAAGCATCGGCGAGACTTGCCGGTGCGGACGGGAGTAAAAGTCCGGAAGAGACAGGACCAAAAGAATCATCAGATGCCGTCATACAAAATGCTGACACACAAAATGCCGCAATACAGAATACCAAAATACAAAATAAAGATACGGAGGAAGAGACCTCAGAAGAGCTTCCAAAGGATGAGATGATCCGACAGATCCTGCGGGAGTTTATGGCTTGATAATATAAGTTTATTTTGTTAAAATATACGCATGAATAATATATTTGATAAACTAAAGAATTACAGCGATTCCGACTACTACGCATTTCATATGCCGGGCCATAAAAGGAATCTGGATCTGATGGACGGGACCTCTCCGTACCGGATCGACATTACAGAAATCGATGGCTTTGATGACCTGCATCACGCGGAAGGAATTTTAAAAGAAGCGCAGGAAAGAGCGGCAAGAGTGTACCATGCGGATGAGACACATTTTCTCGTCAACGGAAGTACCGTCGGAATCTTGAGTGCAATATTAGGAACAACTGAAAAAGGCGATTCCATACTTGTGGCAAGAAATTGCCACAAGTCTGTGTATCATGCAATATATCTGAATGAACTGGATCCGGTCTATCTCTATCCGAAGTTCGATACAGAACTGGGACTGAGTATAGAGATTGATGTAGAGGATGTGCGAATAGCACTGGAAGAGCATCCGGAGATCCGGGCAGTAATGATCGTGTCACCGACCTATGACGGGGTGGTATCAGACATTGAAAAGATCGCAGAGATCGTACATGAAGCGGGCTGTCCGCTGATCGTAGATGAAGCACACGGGGCACACTTTGGATTTGATCCGTATTTTCCAGAGAGTGCGAATGTGCACGGTGCAGATCTGGTGATCAACAGTCTTCATAAGACACTTCCGGCCCTGACACAGACGGCGTTATTACATGTGAACGGGGGACGGGTGAACCGCAGGAAAGTGAAGCGGTATCTGGATATGCTGCAGACGAGCAGCCCGTCGTATATATTGATGGCGAGTATTGATGCGTGTATCCATCTGTTAGAGCAGACACAGATGCGGACGCATAATATTTTCAAAGAATATGCGTCACATATTGACACTCTCCGAAAAGAGCTGAAAGCACTGAAGCATCTGAAGATCATCGAGACGGAAAATACAGAAAGGTACGACAGATCCAAATTCGTGATCTCCGTAAAACATGCACCGATGTCCAGTCATGAATTGTATGAGACGTTACTTCAGAAATATCATCTGCAGATGGAGATGCTGGCTGGAACCTACGTCCTTGCCATGACAACCGTAGGGGATACACAGGAAGGTCTGGACAGACTGAAAGATGCGCTGCTTGAGATAGATGCAGAGCTTGATACAGAATTTGCTATGAAGACAGACGATACCGATCTCCCGCTTTCCGGAAAACAGCCGTCACTCGAAAAAGTATGGACGATCGCAGAGGTTGTAAACCGGAGAGATGAGGCACAGAGCCGTCAGGAGGATCCACAGGAAATCCTGCATTTCGGACATCCGGGCAAAGTAGAAAAACGTAGCTTTGAAGAGAGCATCGGATGCATTTCCCTGGAATATGCATATCTCTATCCGCCGGGAAGTCCGCTGATCGTTCCGGGAGAACGTATTACACAGGAAGCGGTGGAGATTCTTCACTGGTATCAGGAACATGATTTTTCGATTGAAGGCCTTCAGTCGGAGGATGGCATAGAGGTGTGGATAGATGGGTAAGATATATTACATGATGGGAAAGAGCTCTTCGGGAAAAGATACGATCTACAAAGAGATCAGAAAAGAGCTTCCCGGACTTAAGACGTTAACTTTATATACGACCAGACCGATGCGGGAAGGCGAAAAAGACGGTGTGGAGTATTATTTTGTTTCGAACGAAATATTGGAAAAGTATGAAGAAGAAGGCAAAATAATTGAACTTCGTACCTATCAGACCGTGTATGGTGACTGGAAATATGCTACAATAGATGATGGACAGATTAATCTGTTCGGAACTGATTATCTGATGATCGGTACGCTGGAATCTTATATGAAGATGAAAGCGTATTATGGACAGGAGAATCTGGTTCCGCTTTATATTGAAGTGGAAGACGGGGAACGCCTGATGCGGGCGATCGCAAGAGAACGACAGCAGGAGCATCCGGGATACGAAGAAGTCTGCAGAAGATTTCTGGCAGATCAGAAGGATTTCTCAGAAGAGAATCTTGCGGCAGCAGGAATTACGAGAAGATATCAGAATGACGACAAAGTACGATGCAAAGAAGAGATAGTAGAGGTAATACGAGATGGGAAGCTTTAAAGATGTGGTTGGCCACAAAGACATATTAAAATATATCAGTAGCGCAGTGGAGAATAACAGGGTGTCACATGCGTATATTCTGAACGGGGAGAGAGGTTCCGGTAAGAAGATGCTGGCGAATCTGTTCGCAACGACTCTTCTGTGTGAGAGCGGGAACAGTGAACCTTGCGGAAAATGTCATTCCTGCAGGCAGGCAGAGAGCGGAAACCATCCGGATATTATTCGTGTGACACATGAGAAGCCGAACAGCATCAGTGTAGATGATATCCGTACACAGGTGAACAATACTGTAGATATCAAGCCATATCAGGGACCATACAAGGTATACATTATCCCACAGGCAGACCTGATGACACCGCAGGCACAGAATGCGATCCTGAAGACGATCGAGGAACCGCCGTCATACGCAGTATTCTTACTGCTGACGGAGAATGCAGAGACATTACTCCCGACGATCAACTCCAGATGTGTGATGCTGAAACTGCGTAATATCAAAGACACACTGATCAAGAAGTATCTGATGGAGAATCTGGAGATTCCGGATTATAAGGCAGATATGTGTACTGCATTTGCCCAGGGAAATATGGGACGTGCGATCATGCTGGCAAACTCGGATCATTTTAATGAGATCAGAGAAGAGGCGGTACAGCTTCTGAAACACATCCATGATATGGAACTGAGCGAGATTGTTGCTGCAGTTAAGAATATTTCCGTATATAAATTAGAAATCACAGACTATCTGGATATTATCATGATCTGGTACAGAGATGTCTTATTATATAAAGCAACAAAAGAGATTGACAAGGTCGTATTCAAAGACCAGTTACAGAGTATAAAAGAACAGGCGAGAAAGAGCTCTTATGAGGGAATCGAACTGATCCTGGAGAGCCTTGAGAAAGCGAAGGCCAGACTGAAAGCGAATGTTAACTTCGATCTGGTTATGGAGCTTTTGTTCCTGACCATAAAGGAGAACTAATCATATGACGAAGGTAATAGGCGTTAGATTCAGAACCGCCGGAAAGATCTATTTCTTTTCGCCGGGAAAACTGGAGGTAGAGACGGGCGATAAGGTTATCGTTGAGACTGCAAGAGGAGTGGAATTTGGTTCTGTAGTCACCGGACCTAAGGAAGTGGAAGATGATAAGATCACACAGCCGTTAAAATCTGTGATCCGTCTTGCAACAGACGAAGATAAGAAAAAAGAAGAAAAGAACAAAGAAAAAGAAAAAGAAGCATTCAAGATCTGCCTGGAGAAGATCCATAAGCACGGGCTGGAGATGAAGCTGATCGATGCAGAATATACATTCGACAATAACAAGGTACTGTTCTATTTTACTGCGGACGGACGAATCGATTTCCGTGAGCTGGTAAAGGATCTGGCAAGTGTATTCCGTACAAGGATCGAGTTAAGACAGATCGGAGTGCGTGATGAGACGAAGATCCGCGGAGGGATCGGTATCTGTGGCAGACCACTTTGCTGCCATACGTATCTGTCCGAGTTCGCACCGGTATCGATCAAGATGGCAAAAGAGCAGAACCTTTCACTGAATCCGACGAAGATCTCAGGTGTCTGCGGAAGACTGATGTGCTGTCTGACGAATGAAGAGGAGACATACGAAGAACTGAACAGCCATCTTCCGGCAAATGGTGATCATGTCACAACACCGGAAGGCTTAAAAGGAGATGTCCAGTCTGTCAATGTACTCCGTCAGCTTGTAAAGGTTGTTGTAACACTGGATAATGACGAGAAAGAGATCCGCGAGTATCCGGCAGCAGAACTGAGATTCAAGCCGCGACGTAAGAAGAAAGACGTAAGACTTTCCAAAGAAGAGATGAAGGAACTGAAGGCGTTAGAAGAAAAGAACGGAGCGTCAAAGTTAAATGATGACTAAATTACTTCCGAATGAAAGACTGGATGACCTGCAGATCAAAGGATATGAGATCATTCAGAGTCCGGGACGGTTCTGTTTTGGAATGGATGCAGTGCTATTGTCCGCATTTGCAAATGTGAAAAAGCACGAAAAAGCACTGGATCTCGGAACAGGGACGGGGATCCTTCCGATCCTTCTGGAAGCAAAATATCCGGGGCTGCACTATACAGGATTGGAGATCCAGGAGGAAAGTGCAGATATGGCAAGGCGCAGCGTCAGCCATAACGGACTGGAAGAGAGGATCGACATTGTAACGGGAGATATCAAGGAGGCAGCATCCATATTCGGAGCCGCCTCTTTTGGAGTTATTACGACCAATCCCCCGTACATGATCGGAGACCACGGACTGAAGAATCAGAATAAGGCACTGTATATCGCCAGACACGAGGCACTGTGCACGCTGGATGATATATTAAGGGAAAGTGCGAAGATATTGAAGGTCAAAGGAAGATTCTACATGGTCCACAGACCATTCCGCCTTCCGGAGATCATGACGAAGATGTGTGCATATGGAATCGAACCGAAGCGTATGCGGCTGGTATATCCGCATATGGACAAAGAACCGAACATGGTTCTGATCGAGGGAATGAAAGGCGGCAATCCGCGAATGCAGGTGGAGCCGCCGCTGATCGTATATCAGAAGGACGGAAGCTATACGGAAGAGCTGCTTGAGATGTACGGGATGAGTTAGACATAAGATGGCAGATATCCGGGCTGAAGAACGAAAAAATATGCGGATTGGAACGATGCCGGAACGAACGTAAGAATACAAGATGGAGGAGTAGAAGATGGCAGGAACATTGTACTTATGTGCAACACCGATAGGGAATCTGGAAGATATGACTTTCCGGGTGGTGAGGATCTTAAAGGAAGTGGATCTGATCGCAGCAGAAGACACCAGAAACAGTATCAAGCTTCTGAATCATTTCGAGATCAAGACGCCGATGACCAGCTATCATGAATATAATAAGATTGAAAAAGGACACAAGCTTGTAGAACGGCTGCAGAATGGCGAAGATATTGCAGTGATCACAGACGCAGGTATGCCGGGAATCTCCGATCCGGGAGAAGAACTGGTGAAGATGTGTCAGGAGGCGGGAATTACAGTTACAGCCGTTCCGGGAGCATGTGCATGTGTGACAGCGCTTACGATATCCGGGCTTGGAACGAGAAGGTTCGCATTTGAAGCATTTCTTCCTGCGGATAAGAAGGAGAGACAGGCTGTCCTGGATGAACTGAAAGATGAGACCAGAACAATGGTGATCTACGAAGCCCCACACAGACTGGTCCGCACGTTGAAGACACTTCGGGAGACGTTTGGCAACAGACGCATCAGCATCTGCCGGGAACTGACGAAGAAGCATGAGACGGTATTTGCCACAACGATCGAAGACGCACTGGCATATTATGATGTACAGGAGCCGAAGGGCGAATGTGTCATGGTGATCGAAGGCAAGAGCAGGGAAGAGATCCGGAGTGAAGAAAAAGCCAGATGGGAAGAGATGAGCATCGAAGAACACATGGAACTCTATCTCAGACAGGGCATGGATAAGAAATCTGCGATGAAACAGGTGGCAAAAGACAGGGGTGTAGGGAAAAGAGATATCTATCAGGCATTATTATAGACACTTTGACTATGTAATACGGGCCCGTTCGTCAACTTGTATAGAAAATGAGAAAAAGATTGTTCAACTTGGGCATTACCCGGGTTGAACTTTTTTTATATACTTTTTATCAGAACGAAACAGGTAACAAAACTGAAATAAAATGATTATAAATCAGGAGGAATTATAACAATGGCAAGTTTATCATTAAAACACATTAACAAAACTTATCCAAACGGATTTGAAGCAGTTAAAGACTTCAACCTTGAGATTGAAGATAAAGAATTTATCATTTTCGTAGGACCATCCGGATGTGGTAAATCTACAACACTCCGTATGATCGCCGGTCTGGAAGATATTACTTCCGGAGAACTGAAGATCGGGGACAAAGTAGTAAATGACGTAGAGCCAAAAGACAGAGATATCGCAATGGTATTCCAGAACTACGCTCTGTATCCACATATGACAGTATATGATAACATGGCATTTGGTCTGAAGTTAAGAAAAGTACCAAAAGACCAGATCGACAAAATGGTTCGTGAGGCAGCTAAGATCCTGGATCTGGAACCACTGCTTGACCGTAAACCGAAAGCTCTTTCCGGTGGACAGAGACAGCGTGTTGCTATGGGACGTGCGATCGTGCGTGATCCAAAGGTATTCCTTATGGACGAGCCTCTTTCAAACCTGGATGCAAAACTCCGTGGACAGATGCGTATCGAGATCTCTAAACTGCACCAGAGATTAGGTACAACCATCATCTATGTAACACATGATCAGACAGAAGCTATGACACTGGGAACCAGAATCGTAGTTATGAACGCAGGTATTGTTCAGCAGGTAGATACACCACAGACTCTGTACGATTATCCATGTAACCAGTTCGTAGCCGGATTCATCGGATCACCACAGATGAACTTTGTTGACGCTACATGTAAAGTAGTCGGAGATAAAGTATATCTGGTAGCAGGACCTTCAGAGATCGAGCTTCCACCGGCAAAAGCTAAGAAGCTGATCGATGGCGGATATGAAGGAAAGACAGTTGTTCTCGGAATCCGTCCGGAAGACGTGCACGACGAGCAGATGTTCATCGAAGCTTCTCCAAATACAGTAATCGAAGCAAAGATCCGTGTATATGAGATGCTCGGTGCAGAAGTATTCTTATACTTCGATTATGAAGGATCAAGCATGACAGCAAGAGTGGATCCTAGAACAACAGCAAGAACAGGTGATACGGTTAAATTTGCTCTGGATGCTGAGAAGATCCATATCTTCGACAAAGAGACACAGGTTACAATCACAAACTAGTCTGTAAGAAAGGCTTGATATAAGAGCCGCAATGATCGCGAAAAACAGATGAATATAAGAGGACCGGGCGTAAGAAAGCGTCCGGTCTTTTCGTTTTTTTCCGCAGACAATAAAATTTTGCTTTGTTAAAGCATGATTATCTGCTATAATGTATTCGTAATGCAGTTCGTTAGCGTACTAAAATGTATACAAGTATGCAGAAGAACACAAAGAACAGCATTGCGGATAGGAAATGGAGGACAATGCGTGTTATCAAATCAGATATTACACAAAACAGCACAGGATATCAGGGAGATTACAGGATTTGACTGTGCAATATGGGATGTGCAGGGATTCTGTCTCGTAAGAACGAATGAGGCCCTGACCGGGTATGAGATCCAGATCCAGGATTTCCGTGATGACGAAGAAGAACCGGAAGAGATGATCCTGGATGAGATAGGAATGTTCCGCATCTATGAAGACAGTGATCCGGTATATATATTGATGCTGCATGGAACTGCAGACGGCATGGAACTGGCAGGACGTATGGGAGCCAGCCAGCTTAGGAATCTTCTTTATGTATACAAAGAACGGATGGATAAGAACCGGTTTATTCAGAATCTGCTTCTGGATAATCTGCTTCTGGTTGATATCTATAATCAGGCAAAGAAGATGAAGATTCCGGCAGAACTTAAGAGAGTCGTATTCGTGATCGAACCGAAGAATGAAGGAGATGTCCTGGTACAGGAAACCCTGAAAGGGCTGTATGCGACAGGAACAAAGGATTTCGTAACGGCAATTGATGAAAAGCATATTATTCTTGTGAAATCACTGCAGTCTACCGACAGCTATCCGCAGGTAGAACAGATCGCCAAAGAGCTGGTCACGACACTGAATATGGAAGCCATGGTAAGTGTAAGAGCAGCATATGGAACCATTGTAGAAGAATTAAAGGATGTATCCAGATCATACAAAGAAGCAGATATGGCTTTGGAAGTCGGAAGAGTGTTTTATACAGAGAAGAAGATTCTTGCATATAATGAACTCGGAATCGGACGGCTGATCCATCAGCTTCCGGCATCACTCTGCGAGATGTTCCTGAATGAAGTATTCGAAGATGGCAAGGCAGATATTTTCGAAGAAGAAGAACTGACGACTGTTTATACATTTTTTGATAATAACCTGAATATATCAGAGACGGCAAGGCGCCTGTATGTGCACAGAAATACACTGGTGTACCGGCTGGAGAAGATTCAGAAGAAAACAGGACTGGATGTGCGTGTATTTGACGATGCACTGACATTCAAGATTGCCATGATGGTAGCAGATCATATGAAATATATGAAAGAATAATCAGGTTAGCAGATGTCTGAACTCAGACATTTTAATATATTCATAATACGATAGTAGGAGGACAAAACATGCTGAAATTATATGACAAGGGAGTCTATTTACTGAATGGAACAGAGATTGTGGAAGAAAAAGAAGCAGTTGCTGCAAAGACAGGAAAAGATGTGACTCCACAGGAAGCTGCAAAGAATACGATGGCATATAACATTCTGGCAGCGCATAATACCTCAGGAAATATGGATCGTCTGCAGATCAAGTTCGATAAGCTGACATCCCATGACATTACATTCGTTGGAATTATTCAGACAGCCAGAGCTTCAGGACTTGAGAAATTCCCGATTCCTTATGTACTTACGAACTGTCACAACTCTCTGTGTGCAGTCGGAGGAACGATCAACGAAGATGATCACATGTTTGGTCTTACCTGCGCGAAGAAATACGGCGGAGTCTATGTACCGCCTCATCAGGCAGTTATCCACCAGTTCGCCCGTGAGATGCTGGCAGGCGGCGGCAAGATGATCTTAGGATCAGACAGCCATACCCGTTACGGTGCACTCGGAACCATGGCTATGGGAGAAGGCGGACCGGAGCTTGTAAAACAGCTTCTGAATAAGACATATGATATTAAGATGCCGGGTGTAGTCGGAATCTACTTAGACGGTGAGCCAATGAAGGGTGTCGGACCACAGGACGTGGCACTTGCGATCATCGGTGCGACATTCGGCAATGGCTATGTTAACAATAAAGTGATGGAATTCGTAGGACCTGGTGTAGGTAAGTTAAGTGCAGACTTCCGTATCGGTATTGATGTTATGACGACAGAGACGACCTGCCTGTCATCCATCTGGAAGACCGATGATAAGATCAAAGAATTCTATGACATTCATGGAAGAAGTGAAGATTACAAAGAACTGAATCCGGGAGAGGTTGCTTACTATGACGGTATGGTATATGTAAACTTAAGTGAGATCAAACCAATGATCGCAATGCCATTCCATCCATCTAATGTATACACGATCGATGAAGTGAGAACCAACTTAAAAGACATCCTTCATGATGTAGAACAGAAAGCACTGGTAAGTCTCGACGGAGCAGTCGACTATTCTCTGCAGGATAAGATTGTAAATGGACAGTTATATGTGGATCAGGGAATCATCGCAGGATGTGCCGGCGGTGGATTTGAAAATATCTGTGCCGCAGCAGATATCATCAAAGGACACTATATCGGTTCCGATGAATTTACATTCAGCGTATATCCGGCAAGTACACCGATCTACATGGAACTTGTGAAGAACGGAGCGGTTGCGGACCTTATGGAAGCAGGAACGATCGTGAAGACAGCATTCTGTGGACCTTGCTTCGGTGCAGGAGATACACCTGCCAATAATGCGTTCTCTATCCGCCACTCAACCAGAAACTTCCCGAACCGTGAAGGTTCCAAGCTTCAGAGCGGACAGATCGCATCGGTTGCACTTATGGATGCACGTTCCATTGCAGCAACAGCAGCAAATAAGGGATTCCTTACACCTGCAACTGATATGGATGTGGAATACAAAGGACAGACCTATCATTTTGATAAGAACATTTATGCGAACCGTGTATTTGACAGCCACGGCGTAGCAGATCCATCGGTAGAGATCAAGTTCGGACCAAATATCAAAGACTGGCCGGCAATGGCAGCACTTCCGGAAAACTTACTTCTGAAAGTAGTATCTGAGATCCACGATCCGGTCACCACAACAGATGAACTGATCCCATCCGGAGAGACCTCTTCTTACAGATCCAACCCTCTGGGACTTGCAGAATTTGCATTGTCCAGAAAAGATCCTGCTTATGTAGGCCGTGCGAAGGAAGTACAGAAAGCTGAGAAAGCAATTGAAGCAGGACAGTGTCCGTTAGAAGTATTAGACGAACTGAAACCTGTTATGGATAAGATCCACGAGACATATCCGGAGACCGGAAAAGGTAATCTCGGAATCGGAAGTACGATCTTTGCAGTAAAACCGGGAGATGGTTCCGCAAGAGAGCAGGCAGCATCCTGTCAGAAGGTACTCGGCGGCTGGGCAAATATTGCGAACGAATATGCGACCAAGAGATACCGTTCGAACCTGATCAACTGGGGTATGCTTCCATTTATCACAGAGGAAGATCACGAGAACTTAAGCTTCCGTAACGGCGACTATATCTTTGTGCCGGAGATCAGAAAAGCGGTGGAAGATAAGAGCGCCGAGATCAAGGCTTATGTGGTTGGAGATTCTCTGAAAGAGATCACGCTGAAGCTTGGTGATATGACCGATGCGGAAAGAGAGATCATCCTGAAAGGATGTCTGATCAATTATTACAGAGGATAAAGAAAAGATATAGATATACCAGGGAAAATAAACAACGGGGCTGTCGCGCTAAGCAATTAGTGCACAGCCTCTTTTCCTTATACGGAGATGTAGACACTGCCGAAATAAGGAAAGTTCTTGTATAATATGATAAAATACCTGCAACAATGTGAGCGGGAAAAGACTCTTATTTATATAGGATTTATAATAATTACCGGAAGATTAAAATAGTGATAAAAGATTCATATCTGAGGGAGGGCGCGATATGATATGCAGTGTAAAGAAGTTCTCAGAAATGTATGAAACGGTTTACCGTGATCTGTACCATTACGCACTGTGCCTGATGAAGAATCCGCAGGAAGCGGAGGATGCGGTGAGCGAGGCGGTTGTTGCGGCATACGAGAACATACATAAATTAAAAAAAGAAGAAGCATTCAAAAGCTGGATATTTACAATTCTTACGAATAAATGTAAGAAGAGACTGAAGAAGGCATTAAGAGAAGAGCAGGGAAGAGAGGAAGAACTTCCGGAGCAGTCGGTTGTACCGGATTATGATCTGGCAATGGATGTCAGGAAGGCATTCTTCGTATTATCGGAAGAAGAACAGATATTAGTCGGATTATCCGTATTCGGCGGGTATTGCAGTCAGGAGATCGGGGAAATGATGCGGCTGAATCCGAACACGGTACGCTCGAAGCGGAGCCGGGCACTTAAGAAGATGGAATGTGTGCTGGGCAGTTACGGAGAAGCAGAGCAGGGAAGAAGGGAGTGAGAATGTATGCAGCGTGAGAATGAACATGAAAAAAAGCAGAACGGATACTGCGAACAGGATATGGTGGATCAGATAGCACGACTGTCAGAAAACACAGAGGTGCCGGACAGTCTGAGACCGGAAAATATAGAACAGTTACTAAAAGGGAAAAAGCAGAAGAAACATTTTCACTCATACCGGATCGGACTTGCAGCGGCAGCCTGTGTAGCAGTTGTGGCGGGAATCATAGTGTGGCAGTATGAAAGCCTGCATCATGGAATGACAGACTCTAAGAGGGTGTCAGCAGGTAATACAGAAAGGAAGATCAGCGGAAGCAGGAAGATAAGGACAGCCGAAAGTTATGATGAAGTCTATAAATATATCAAACGGTCGCAAGGTAACGAAGGAATTGCGATGTACGCAAAAAGTGGAAATGAGACATCAGCAGCAGTGGATGTAGGCAGTGGAAACGAGGCATCAGCGGCAGCAATGGACGCAGATGGCGGTTATTCGCAGACCAATGTCCGGCAGTCCGGTGTAGATGAAGGAGATATTGCAAAAACGGATGGAACGTACCTGTATGTACGGGAAGATAATGGCCGGACGATCGACATCGTAGATGCCGGGAAAGGGCAGCTGAAAAAATACAGTGAGATCACTTTGGAAAAAGAATATACGATCCAGGAGTTTTATATAAATACAGATCAGAAGAAACTAGTGGCGGTATGTCAGAAGGAATGTACAGATGCAGACAATAAAAAACAGTCCGGTACAGCTGTCTGGCAACAGACAAAAACTGCGGCAGTTACCTATGACATCAGTGATATCAAAAAGCCGGTAAAAGAAGGGGAAGTAACACAGAGCGGTACTTACAATTCATCGCGCATGGCAGACGGATACCTGTATCTGTTCAGTGAGTATTATACAGGAAGTAACATAGTTAAAGATAAACCGGTCACCTATGTACCGATGGTGAATGACAAAGCAATGAGCCAGAGCAGTATCTGCCTGCCGCCGGCAAACTGTGGAATGATGTACGAAGTGATCAGTTCCGTGGATATCAGTAAACCGGATGAGACAGTAGATCATAAAGCGATTCTCTCAGAAGGCGGTCAGATGTATGTCAGCAAAAAAAATATTTACTATTATGAATCAGAGTGGCAGCAGGGTAATCAGACTGTGACAACGCTTAGAAAAATTTCTTATAATAAGGGGAAATTAAAGGCAGCAGCACAGGGGAAGGTGAAAGGCTATCTGAATGATACCTTTTCGCTGGATGAATACAAGGGAAATTTAAGACTATTCACAACAGATAATGACGAAAATCTGGTGACGATACTGGATAAGAAACTGGATAAGATCAGTACCATCGAAAATCTGGCAAAAGGCGAAACCATCTATTCAGCGAGGTTCATGGGCGAATCCGGATATTTTGTGACATATGAGCAAGTTGATCCGTTATTCAGTGTAGACCTGTCCGATCCGGAGAAGCCAAAGATTCTCGGTAAATTAAAGATTCCGGGATTTTCCGAATACCTGCATTTCTATGGAGAAGACAGATTGCTCGGTATCGGAATGTCAACCGACGAAGAATCCGGCGTGGCAGAAGGAGTAAAGATAACAATGTTCGATATATCTGACCGGTCAGATGTAAAAGAAGAATCTACGCTGGTGCTGGATGATCTGTACGGAAGCCATGCGGCATACGATTATAAATCGGTGCTTGCCGATTCGGAGAAAAACGTAATCGGATTCTCCGGTTACAGTCAGAATGGGGAAAGCTATTACCTGCTGACATACAACCGGTCAGACAGGAAATTTGAGACAATCCTGCAAGAAGAAGTCAATGGAAATACATCTCAGGGAGTCCGGGGAATCTATATAGAAGATACGCTGTATGTGATCAGCGGAAATATTATTGAAGCTTATGATATGAATACGGGGATGAAAAGCGGAGATATCATATTATAAATTTAACTTGGGATTTCATTTATTAACTGGGAAGCTATAAAGAAAAAAATACACAATATCAGAAAATGAGCAGAAGCTTAATTCCGATATTGTGTATTTTTATTACTGCAGCTGACTCAGACGGCTGCGGAGTACAGGTCCGACGATGATCGCAATGATAATCTTCACTGCGTCACCGGCAAGATAAGGAATTACTCCGACAGAAAGTGCTGCAACGAATGACATTTTCAACTGGATTGCAAGCCACTCTGTACCGAAGATATAAGTGACTGCCATACCGATGACCATACCGGCGACTGCCAGGATTCTGTTCTTTGGAAATTTATCAACGAACAGTCCGGAAATCAGTGCAAGGAAGATGAAACCAATCAGGTATCCACCGGTAGGACCTGCAAGCTTTCCTAATCCACCGGTAAAACCGGAAAATACAGGGAGACCGACAAGACCAAGTAACAGATATACGATGTAACTGATGGTTGCATCTCTAAAACCAAGTACATAGATACTGATCATGATCACCAGGTTGGTAAGACTGATCGGTACCGGGCTGACCGGAATCGGAATCGCCATAGGAGCGAAGATACAGGTGATCGCAGTCATTAGGGCGATCAGTACAAGTTTACGGGTGGAGAGTTTGCTGGTTGTTGTGTTATTAGCAGTGTTGTTCATAATAGTAATTGTCTGCCGGGCGGCAGAGCTCCTTTCCTTTAGATTCATATCAAAAATATAACAGCAGTATAAAATGAATCTGGCAGAATGTCAACTGCATATTTGTAATGGTTAACAATTGAAATGTAAGGGATTAACAAGCGGTGTGTGATTTTAAAATGTATAGTATTGTGTAAACATTAAAAGAAATATATAAAAATCAGACAATTATCGAATAAAATACAAATAATGAAAAATAAAAGAAAATAATTATAAAAAGTATTGACAAAATAAAACTTGAATGGTATTATGTAATCAATCCAAAGGAAATCCAAAATAAACCAAAAAAGACTTCCTGACGAGAAAGGGAATCTTGAAAATTCAATATCACATATTTTATAAGATGTATTTTTATTATAATTCTCAATTCATTTAAGAATCGAAAATACAAAGTATGGATATTAAATATTTGGTAAGGCATCAGATATTAGATATCGTAAAGTATATTGTAGAGAAAGAGAATGGATGAATAAAGATTATAGAATAATATCACGGGGATATAGATCTTAATCATATATAAGAGATGAGATAATAAATTCTAACTTATATTTTAGATGATAGAAGAATAAAAAGAAAAGTTTATCAAGGATGAAGAATATTTCATATGTCGGTGAGATATCGTTGATTGGAAATTTATGAAAAGGAGGCTTAATCCAATGGACACAGTAGAATCATCGAATCAATATGTTAGTGGTATGGCAGGTAGAAGTTCCCAGAGAATAAGCCTTTATTATAATAGATAAAAGGCCGGTAGAGGAGATTCAGAAGAAAAGAATAGACGGAGAAAATATACACCGGACGATAAAAAGAACTGCAGACATATTGAACAGAATACCACATATTTAAAGATATTATTAATATGTGTAAAGAAACATGAATAGTAGATTTGAATGAACGTGCAAAGAAGATGAGTAAAAGATCATCGGAAAGCATACAAAGGCGACAGGGAACAAGAAATAAAAATCATTCTCCGATATAAAAATTAAATATGATAAAATTGAATATGTAACAGCCATCATAGCAAAGATTATGATGGCTGTTTTTTTACGGTGATATCAGAGAGCAGCCGGCAGATATTTTACAGAGATAAAAAAATTGTAATTTTTGTAATATTTTTTTAACATATTTGGCGGGATATTTTGACAATAAACAGGTCATATGATAAACTTATATAAGTAAAATTGTAGGGAAATACGCTTTTTTTAAATAAACATTTGAGGTGAGAAATATTGGATAAATATGAATATAGGGTGAAGACCGAGCAAATGCTTGATCATTTGGAAAAGAAGGAGTACCAGCAGGCAATGGAAGTTGCTGATGGTATAGACTGGCGAAGAGTAAAGAATGCATCAATGCTCAATACGGTCAGTGAGATTTATGAATATAACGGTGAGTTTAAGAAGGGGAGAGATATCTTATTCCTGGCATTTGACAGAGCACCGGGAAGCAGAAAAATTGTATATCGCTTAGGCACACTGGCATTGAAGATCAAAGATATCAGAGAAGCAACGGATTGTTATGAAGAATTCGTAAAGCTGGCACCGAAAGATCCGAATCAGTATATTTTGAAATATAAGATTCTGAGAACACAGGGGGCATCGCTGACAGATCAGATTACAGCACTGGAAGAATTTAAAAAAGCGGAATATATTGAAAAGTGGGCATATGAACTTGCCAAATTGTATGATGAAGCCGGAATGACTGCAGAATGTCTGGAAGAATGTGATGATCTGATCTTGTGGTTTAGTGAAGGCAAATATGTATACCTTGCAATGGAACTAAAGATGAAGTACAAACCACTGACACCACTTCAGCAGGAGAAATATGACAGCCGTCCGGGAGCGGTTAAGAAGAAAACGGAACCGGAAAAACAACCGGAATCAACACTGGAAGAAGTGGATGACGAGAATGAATATAATGAAGGTACAGAAGAGACTGCCGGAGAGCCATTGACAGAAAGAGTTGATGAATCTGAAGTTCAGGAAATCCCTCCGCAGGAAGTGCCGATGCAGGAAACTGTTGTACAGGAAGAACCGGCAGAAGAAACCATTGTACAGGAAGAGATTCCACAGGAAGAAATTGTAGAAGAAGTTCCGGAAGAAGTCGTAGAAGAAAATCCGGTATATACGGAAACGGAACCGGATACGGCAGAACATGGATCTGCGATTAAACAGGTTGTGACAGGAGCTACTTTGGAAGAAGCTTTGGCGCAGGGCATGGCGGTTGCCAATGGCATTACAATCGAAGAAGAAGCAATGAAGGAACGTGAAGATGAGAAAGGTCCCATTATGGATTGTAGTTCCCTACAAACAGCTTTAAGGAAGTCTGGTATTCCGGTTTCTAATGTAAGACGGCAAACCATTGAAATGTGGCAATACTGGCAGGTTAAGGATATAACGGGTATGATTGGTGCTTTTGAAAATATGTTTGTTGAATCGGAAGCTTCCCCAAAAGAAAAGGCTGGTAATGGCGTGCTTGATTTGGAAACGATGTTTGATGGGGTAATTCTTGGAAGTATGGTGAATTATATCTTGGAAGAGAGTAATTTAGAGCAATGTACCAAAATTCTTGATATCATGAATCTGGTTGTTGAGAAGAATGATAATAGTATCTTTGTTGACATGATTGCCAAATGGAAGGATAATTTTGAGGGGAAAAAGATGATGATAGAGATGGGCGAAGAATAAGTGTTGAGGATTGGGTAAAATTAAAATGAATGAGTTATGAGATTATTTATTGCTTTTTTAGTAATTTGTTGCGTGGGTTGTTCTCAATCATCACGTTATCAATTTAGTCTGAAAGGAAACATCGAGGGTGTGAAATATGGTACCGTTTTCTTGATGACTC
>URTM01000030.1 GCA_900550865.1 uncultured Dorea sp.
CTGTTACCTCCACATTCTTTTTTATTTTGAATGTCCGCAAAATCCGTCCTACATCAGCTGGTCTCCATGGAACGTCCAGATGATGGACTGCCACGAGACGTTCCTGGATGTTACATCCGGTTCCAAGCTTTGTGGTTGAACCGATCAAAATACGAATCTTGCCGGCATTAAAGTCTTTCTCCATCTTCTTTCTCTTTGCCGCCGTGTCAGCCTCCTGAATGAATCTTATTTCACCGACAGGAATTCCTTTGTCTACTACAAGGATTCTCTTCAGTTCGTCATAAAGGTTAAATCCTGCTTTCGGAGTGCTGATATCCAGGAATACCGCCTGTGTGAATCCCGGATGTTTCTGATACATCATCCTTACATTCTCTGCACAGGCAGACACCCTGTTCGTATGTTCTGCGTCTTTTCCCGTTTTCTCTTCTTTTGTATCCGGCATTGTCTGCTCAGCCATCTGATCTGTCGTCCGGTCTGCCCGTACAAGACGTTCATCCAGTGCGATCTTCTTGCCATCCAGAGTGATCTTAAGCAGATTATCTTCTGCCGGATCGACTCTTCCTGCACGGACATCTTCGGTACGCCTGACCAGTTCTTCGATGTACTTCTTCTGCTCTTCCGTCTTCTTCACGACAATGTCCTTATAAGCTTCGAATTCCGGAAGGCCTTCCTGTCTGTCCTCGTGGTCTGCCTTGTGAAAATGTGCCACAGAAGCAAACATCTTCATCAATTCCGGGAGATTCTGGAAGCTTGAATATCTCGTTCTCATCCGGTAATGCTGTGCGTCTACATCCACCTCAAACTCACAGACAGCCTTCGTAAATGTTGCAAGCCATGCATGAAAATAGTACGTCTGTGACTCTCTTAATTCCTGCGGCTGAAGGTAATACTGCCATGTATAGATGTCGGTCATCGAGTTCGTGATCGGAGTACCGGTTGCGAAGATCACACGGCCACCTGTCTTCTCAATATAGCGGACACGGTCCAGCATATTGTCGGCTTTCTTGCTTCCTTCTGTGTGAAGACCGATCACCTCGCTGCCGCAAAAATGATTAATTGAAATGTTCTTATAATGATGTGCTTCATCTACCACCAGCAGATCGAAGCCAAGATCATCAAAACAGGTCTGATATGTGTCTTTGTATTCACGCTCCCACTTGTCCGTCTTGTGCTTCATCGCTGTATAGACACGGCGGAGCTGTTGGCGGTACTCATATACATGCACCTGCTCAATATAAGCCTGCAGGTTTCTAAGCTCTGCCCTCTTCTTTTTTCTCAAATATTCTTTTGACAGTGTCAGTCTGTCCAGTGAACTGTGCGGCATAAAGATAACTTCATAATCTCCGTTCTGGATCTTTTCCAGTGTCTTCTTGCGGTGGGAAGACTTAAAATTTCCATTCGGATAACAGCATAATACTTTGTCATTCGGAAATAAATCGGTATACAGGTCATACACTGCTTTCACCGTATCATTCGGTACTGTAATCAATGCCTTCTTCGACAACTGCATCTGAATCAGTTTATGTACTCCGGCGCAATATTCGTAAGTCTTGCCGGAGCCTACTTCATCTGCCAGTAACACATTTTTACAGCTAATGATCTGGGCTGCTGCGTTCTTCTGATAGTCTTTCAGTCTGCACTTCGGACTGTCCGGGAACTCTATCCAGTGACCGTCATATGAAGGGATCGAATAACCAAAATGTTCCATATAAGCCTTAATAATCTCAGGCATATAGCCTTTCACCCATTCATGCCATTTTGCTTCGATCAGTTCTGCTTTCTTCTGCGCAGCAAATGTCTCTGTCTTATTCAGCACGTAACTTACGCCGGAGCCATCCGGCTTCATTACCGGATCTTTGATCTTGATCGGTTTCAGATTCAGAAGGTGTTCGATGATCTTTACCGCACTCATTTTTGAAGTACCATAGATTACTTCATTCAGAATGTGGGCCGGCTTGCGATCGCAGAGGACCTTCCATTTGCCTGTATAATCCTCATAACTGACATCCGGAACATCCTTGGTCTCTAATAAGAATGAGACAAAGGATGCGTAGATGCCAACTCCCTCCAGAGTAATATCACGAAGCCATGTGACACCCATGCCTATATACAATTCATCTCCCAGCACTTCTTCCGGAAGATTGGCTTTCAGAAGCTTTAAATTCTCTTCGTATAATCCGGTCTGTTCATGATATTTTTCTGTCTTATGGTATTTCTCAACCAGATTGCCGGTCAGCATCTCTTCTCTTGTGATCCAGCCGGAATAGCGGTCTCCACTTAATTGATAGCGGACCGGATCCTGCCAGATGTATATGCCGTTGGCAAGATGCAAGATCTCATCCATCTTGTAACCGGTCATTTTGGCCCAGTACTTCAGATTGATGTATCCATATTTCTCTCTTGTCTTCCAGAAGCCTTCCTCCAGGTTGCACAATCCTGGGACTTTCTCTGCCGCCGGTACATCCACACCGGCTGTGCCGGCGGCATCACAGGACTTCAGGAGATCATCTTCCGCATCCTCGTTATCATAATAGACGTCCAGTTCATCTATCCCGGTATAGATACCGATATGGTTCACTTCTTCATTCATATTTTTAACACCTCCGTCTTTCATTGATTTTATAAAGGCATCTTAGTCCTTTCATTTACTCCTTCTTGTTCAAAAAGCCTGAAAAAGTGAATCGTATTACCGTTTTCCCGGCCACTATCCGGCTCTGTCGAAGATGTCTTCGATCTTTTCTTTACCTTTCTCCACGTCTTCGTCGCTCATTACAGACGTTGTCTTCACTGATGTCTCGATATGTGTATGTCCACTTTCTTCCACGGCCTTCACATGCAATATGCGTTCCTCGTCAAGACGCATGGAAACAAGAATTGGTGAACCTTTTTTCAGGTTTCCTTCAATCTGAAGTTTTGCTTCTGCAATCTTCGTTCCTTCAGAAATTTCCAACAGTTCTTTGTCTGCTGTATTGGATTCATAGATACGGATCAGCACTGCGGACTGGTTCTCTACGCGTGTGTAATAGGTCTTATTATCCATGACTGCCGGAAGCTCTGTGTTACGGTATAAGAGATTGCTGATCATGACATGCTCTTCCCCGGAAGCTTCCATGTCATCGACAATGACTTCAACACCGTAAGATCTGTTGCATACCGGAACCAGAGTTCTCGTCATTCCTACACGCTCTTTTCCGGCTTCTCCTGCACCATGATCATGCTCTTCATTTGAGAGTTCTGCGGCAAATAATGCTGCACCTCTGCAGATGGTTGTCTCCGGGCTCTTCACATGGACCTGGGTATCCTGAAACACTACTTTCACCGCATCCTGGATCATTGGTACATTTGCTGTACCGCCAGTCAACACAATCAGATCTGGTTTCATACCCTGTTTTTCTGCTTCTTTTCTGGCATTCTCCAGCAGGTTATGGAACGTTTTAAATGCTGCTTCACTTGCCTTCACGAATTCTTCTCTAGTGATCTCAACATTGGCAGTACCGTGTTCGCCCTTTCCAAAGCACCATACAAAGGAAGTTCTGGTAAGTTTGGACAACTGTTCTTTGCCCATTTCTGCGCGAAGGCTGAGTTCCTGTTTTGCAAATGGAGTCAGATTCTTAAGCTGGGCAATCAGCTCTTTCTTCTGCTCCGCATTCAGTTCTTTGGATGTCTTCAGCTCTTTCAGAACTTTTGCCTCTGACATCTTCATAACGATCTCATCCAGCTCGGCTCCGGCAAAATGAAGATTACCTGAGGTGAATTTTGTCACAATTTTTTTGTCCGTCAGATGGAAACCAGAAATGTCCGTCGTTGCTCCACCTACGTCAACACACAACAGATCTTTTCCGTTCAGATCCAGGTCATTTCCTTCACTGCAGGCTTTCGCAGCAGCAGCTGTCTCGGTAAGAAGATATACCTTTCGAAAACCGGCCATCTCTCCACTTTTCTTTGTAGCGTCACGCTGAATGGCGTCGAACTCTTCTGGCACTGTAATGACCACTGTATCCAGTTCTGTTCCGGTATAGCTTTCTGCGTCTTCTTTCTTTTTCTTCAGCATCATGGCAGATAATTCCTGTGCCGTGAAAGTCTTTCCATCCTTGTCGTATACCGGGTCTGTGCTGCCCATCATTCTCTTCCAGCGGCTCACACTGTGCTCCGGATTCAACACGGCCTGTTCTTTGGCACGGTCTCCCAGAACCACATGTTCCTTTCCGTCTTTCTCACAGATCAGTGCATAGGATGGTGTTGCGTATGCTCCTGTCTCGCTGTTCTCCACGTATTCGATTCTTCCATTCTCGTGTACGACTGCGCTCATGCAGTTTGTGCTTCCGAGGTCAATTGCTAATCTTTTCTCCATTGTAAGATCCTCCTTTTTTACTTTTCCATTGGTCTGTTATCTGTGTACCTGTCGGTTAAGTACAGGTACACATTAGCAAAATCATGTCTTCCCTTTTGTTCAAAATCCCCTCAAAAAATTACTGATTCAGGAACTTTACAGACCTCTTATGAACAAATCTTTCATCCATATCTGTTACACATGCCTGGAACATCCGGTCCATCATAGCTGCGATGATGGACTTTGCTTCACGTTTACTTCCGGCTTTCTTCCGGATGAACTGAAGCATTTCACCGTAATCATAAGGACTTTCGATCTGCAGTCTCGTCCGTCTTTGTTCTTCCTCACAAGGGTTTTTTTTATAAAAACACAGATAGAGTATTTCCATAAATCGTTCGCTACACATGATACTTGTCTCGAATTCGTATAATGCCATACGCAGCTTCCCGAGGAAATTCTCATATGCGTGTCTTCCGTATTTTTCACGGAAGTCTGTCAGACGGCTTTCCAGCTCGTAAGCTGAGACATCTGCTTCCAGTATGTACGCACGGGTCAGATCGACCAGTGCTGACATCTTCTGCTCTCTGAGTCCATCTGTTCTTTCTTTTTTCTTCGTATTCTCACCAAGGCTGCAGCCCCAGCTAATCAGGGTCTCCAGTGTAGCTCTCTGGAAAAGCCGCTTGTCCATATACCGGATCTTCTCTTCCAGGATCACAATGTCCGGGTCTTCCAATGTACATTCCCCGGATTCTACGAGATAAAGTTTCACGTGGCTTCTGGCTGCTATATTATGGAGCACGGCCATCGTAAGTCTGCGCATGCCTTCCGGCACAACCAGCTGGAACTTGTATCTGTGCTTTCCAATCTCCTGGACTCCACGGGATAAACCAATCAATTTCTCATATCCCATATGATCCAGATAATTAGAAAGGATCTCCCCCGTCTCACCGTATCCTGCTCCGTATCCTGCTCCGTATCCTGCTCCAACTTCTGATCCAATTCCGGTGTCTGATCCCAGAAGTGGCTCAGGGAGCTCCCAGTCCGCCGGATCATCTGGGTCAGGAACTGTCGGGAAAAATAATTTTTCCATCTGATTGGCTGCAAGATAATACCGGCAGATCGCAGAAGTTAAATCTTCATCTGCCACGACCCCCCGGACGATCTCATGTGGGCGGCTCTCCCTTGAACTTGCACCCACTTTATAAGCCATCGCAATGACAAAACGGCCGTCTTCTTTCAAGGGGCATACACAAGTGCATGTCCCTTTTTCTGTTCTTACGATCAATTCACTGCAGCGGTGCTTTATCTCTTCCTTCACGCTTTGGTCAAGTCCTTCGGAAGCTATGATCTGCTGCCCTCCTCTCGCTGCATCTCTGTCTACTACGAATGTACCTGCCTTTGTACCTTTCTTGAATCTGCCATCTACCATTCGTCCTCATCCTCCTCTTCATCACCTGTATATACCTTGAATCTCCGTTTTTCTTTCTTCCTGTCAGTCGTATTCTCCGGCTCGTCCTCATCCTCATTCATATCTTCGTCTCTTTCCTCTTCATATGCATCGTCTTCGTATTCCCCACCGTATTCCTCATCATACGCATCATCTAATTCGTCATCAAATTCATCGTCATACTCATCTGGGAATCCCAGCACTTTCCACATACGTTCCCAGAAATCCTTCTGCTTTTCCCCGTCAGAACCGGTTTTCTCTCCTGTTTTACCGGATCCTTGTTTTGCTTTAGTTGGATAAAGTCCCTGCTTATTAAGCACGTATAAAAGCGGCTCATCGATGCAGAAAGGATGATACTCTCCGCGTTCATAAATTTCTTCACATTCCACCCCGATGGAGGCAATTGCAGCGAACGTTATATTCTTCTCCGGGACCATGCTTATAAGATTGTTAAAAAACATCGATGCTGTATGCTTGAAATAGTTCTTCAATGCTCTGCTTCTTTTTCCAAATGCTCCCATATCGAAGCCTTTTTTATGTGTCAGCTGTACGATCTTACCATCACTGTCTGTCGTGACTGAATTGGAAAATACACCTTTCAGATACGGATTCGTCTGGTCCAACAGATCTGCCTTTGTTACGATCACCATGATCTCGACATCCGCATTTTCCTGACTTCTGAGCACCTCCAGTCTTGGTCTTAATTCCTCAATTACCTTCTGGCACTGTGCACTTTTACCTTCTGACAGTGAAAGAAGGTCATCGGCTCCGATCATCAGAAAGATCATATCGAAGTTATATTTCACTGGATTCCATGACACGTCCTCGACACATTCCTGTCCGTCTATATCCTGAACCCTTATCAACATCTGCCGTTTTCCTCTGCCTGTTCCACGTGTAGCAAGTACCGTATGTGCCGGCGGTATCTGTCCTCTTCTTGTAGGCTCCGGAAGCACCCCTTCTTCAAATTCTTTCCTTGCTTCCTCTGCGGCCTCTTCTGCTTCTGATTTTTTAGGAGTATCATTCAAAAAACTGGCCGACGTGCCGGCGGCCAGTGCATTGTAGAAGTTCTCACTGGTCGTCTGTAAGAAAAATGTTGTCTTACCAGTTGCCGCTGCGCCCTTCAGTCCGATCGTATATTCCTCTACTTCTCCTGCACTGTAAGGAAGCAGTTCCCCGGATTTTCCACTGAATTTGTAATACATCGTTCCATTTCTCGTCTCCAATGCTCTTGGAAAATTGTGTCTTCCATTCTTGTCAAAGATAAAGTCCACTCCCGGGCTGTATACGTTGTAGTATGTTGATTCATGTCCATCTACAATTTCAACGTTCTGCCGCATCTCCGGAAGCATATCTCTATTGCAAAACAGAACATCTGCCGCCTTAAGTATGTTTCCTTCACTGTCTGTACATTTGCAGAAATTCAGATCCTTGTACTGTTCCTTCTCAACACTTCTGTTCTCCGGGAATCCTTCCCAGAACTTGTCCATGAATTTCTTTGAAACTTTTTTTCTCTTTCTCGCAATTTTTCTGTTCATTATGATCTTCTCCTTCCTACTACCGTGTACTCACTACATATTCCATGATTTCTTTCGCATATGCCGCAGCTGTACCGCTGTCAGCTTCTTGCGGCATCACATCGTCCAAACACACGGTAATTGCATACGGGGTGTCTTCACTGGTAAGGCCGCCGGTCCACCAGACTGTGTTCGTTCCGGACAGTGCGTGATACTTGTCTTCAATCTCTGCTGTTCCAGTCTTACCTGCCATCCCATATTCCGGCATAGCGGCTGAACGGCCTGTTCCATACGCTGTCACTTCTGTCATTGCTTCCACGACCTGACCTGCTACTTCTTTGGAACACATCTTGTATTCCTTCTTTTCCGTTGTTACTTCTTCCCATTGTCCGTTCACACGCTTTTGCAGAATCCAGTGCGGTTCTGTCATCGTGCCTCCATTGAACAGCATCCCAGTCGCTGCATTCAGAAAAAAAGGTGATATTTTACAGTTTCCCTGTCCTAATACCGAAAAATATAACTGTCGTTCACTGTCATCTCCGCCTGTGAAAGTAGGATCTGAAAAGCGAAGCTGGCTGAACGTGTGTGAATTGTCGAAACCTATTTTCCTTAACGTCTTTAACGTCTTTTGTTTCTCCGTTTTGTCCATCTGGTCCAGCATGCCAAGAAAGTATTTATTACAGCTCAATGCCGTACCTCGTTTATAATCACACAATCCATGTCTGTGATGTCCGGCGCAATGGATTGCTATATTCTGATAATTGTCATCTACACAATCGTATGTATAATCCTTTAATTCCGGACTTGCCGTCAGAGCAGCCGCCAGAAAAAGAGGCTTAATTGTGCTGCCGGGTGAATATAATACATCACTGAGGCTGCTTCCGGCATTGGCATTACTGTACATTCCGAGTATCTCTCCCGTCTTGTAATTTGAGACTACGATGTACTGACGCTTATACCCTTTTGCTTTCGCTGTCTCTTCCAGATGTTCCTGAAGCTTTTGGTCAAAGGTCGTCTTCACATCCCCTCCTGTTCTTTTGTTGGAATGAGACTTCAATGTCTTCCCCAGTGTCTTCAGAGTCAGTTCGTTCTCCGTTCCGTACAACCAGGGAGCATTACTGCAGAGATATTTTTTGTCTCCCTTGGTCTTATTGATATCTGCTCCAAGGATTTCTGCAAATGAACTTGCATCTGGGGAAATCTCTTCTCCGCTTCTGTCGTAGATTCTTCCCATCGTATAAATGTCTTCTGCCAGATGCATGGTCTGTGCTGTGTCAAAACTGGTCTTCAGTTTCCCTGAGACAAGACGGTATCCAAATAAAATTACCACTCCGGTCATTGCAATCAGAAACAATCGGAAAATTGTCACACTTCTGTATCTTCTACGTCTTCTGACCATTGAAATCTCTCCTTTCCTAATAACCCTGTATGCATTCCCATAAAAATCGAAAACATAATATTGATCTGCGGTGCTTTACTTACGAACGCTAACGGAATGCCTGCTGAGAGAAATGATCCAAGGTTGCTTGCTACATGGGTCAGCGTAAGCGTTATGATAATCAGTGCTGCCGTAAGATTCAGGTATCTGTCGTAATCACAGAGACCTTCCTGCACCTTAAAGAACCACTTGCAGAAGAGCATTATAAGAATGATCAGCATTGCCGCCACTATGATTGAATAATTCAATATAATGAGATCCAGAGCATAATCCGAATCAACCGCATCGATGATTTTTCTTGAAAAGCCGTCTCCGATTCCGAATCCAAAGAATCCCGCGTGTGGAATACTGCGAAACAGATAAAGAATGCTTTCTGCAGTCTCTTTATTCGATGTCCCCACCGGATCCAGAAATGCTTCCAGACGTGTGTGAATGTGTGTTACTTTCAAAGCAGCCAGTCCGGCCAGCATCATACACGCAATGGAATAAAACAGCTTCGCACGCATACTCTTACAGCTGATAAAGAACAAGATACTTCCTGTCACGGCCATTACGAGGATCAATCCAAATTCGTTCGCCTTTGCCGATCCAATAAAGATCAGCCCCATATAACCAAGCATCAGAAGACTGTTCCATCCCGGCATCTTCACGTCTGAATTCAGATATCTTCTTTCTTCCATCGTAAGAAATGTGGCTGCCACAAAAGGCCAGCCGGCGAGGATGCAGAAGATCATAATCCCGCCGAATTCCAGGTAACTTCCTTTCGTCGCCTTTCCTGTAAGCCTGGCACCGAATACAATAACCGGAAGCATTGCCATTATAATGAGGTTCACTACGCGGAACCGGTAGACCTTCGTATTGCATATGATCAGGCTGACAACCAGAAAGACACCTGACATCAGAATCACATCCACAACTCCGATAGATTTTAACATTGTAAAGAATGTCACCTTCTCCGGATTCTCTGCCAGCTTCCATGGATCTGACCAGGACGCGTAATAGATACTCATTCCAAGATTCATAAGTACTCCAGCCATGATCATTCCCTGCCGGATCCTCTTATTTCCACAGAACAGGAACACATTTAATACCAAAAAGAAGATCAGCACAATTCCCAGCAGACAGCCTGCCACTGGAAACATCGTGTCATATTGCTTTGACCGGATCGTCCATAAATACAAAGCGGCACTAAAAACCGCATACACTGCCATACACATAACTGTCGCCACTCCTTTCTATCCTGTAATTTTCTCCTGTAATTTCTGAAACACAATCTCTACACCGTCCATCATCAGCACATCTGAGAATTCACTCAGACGGATTTTCTTCTTACTGTCCGCTTCATAGCGTCTCTGGCCAAGCACAATGTATCCACGCATTATCGTTAAAACAATCTGATCCTTCTGGACATTCAAGTAGCAGCGCATTCTTCTTGTTCCGGAAGTCCGCACGTAAATGTCATCCCATAACCGATTACCTATAAAATATTTATCCCTTCCCAGTAATACTTCTGATGTGCGTTCTCTATATCTTGTCCATACTCCCCCATGTCCTGAAGGCCCTTCGGTGCGGCCCTTCAGGAGCCAGAATTTCTCTTCTATATCCAGACCGTGTTCTCCCCATCCAAATGACTGGATCCACATGATGATGACCACTACAGCCATAGAGGCAATTGTGAGCAGTTCCATATTCCAGGATGATGTCAATGCTGTCAGTTGCTTCCATGGTATGAATGATGTCAATGCTGCCGGTAATGCCGTTTTCATGCGGCCGTCACCTCCTTTCTTTGTCTATCATTTCTTATCTGCAGGCACAAAGCAGTCTCTCGTTTCCATCTATGAAATGCCCGCGAGAACGCATCTGTGTCTCATCCAGCGCATAATATCCGAAGTCAGATCCTCCAAGGTCAAATGTCAGATCATAATAACGGCATCCAAGCTTTTTTGGAGTTTCTATGGCATTCCATGCGTGGTTTCCGGACGCAACATTATGAATTTCCGTCTGGATACATTCTCCTGACACATATGATGTCGGGATCTGAAGTAAATTTCTGAGGATAAATACCATACTCAGACTGTAACCGGAACACACTCCTGCCGAGAGCAGACATTCAATGCTGTAGGTATTCTCCGGAAACTGTCCGTTTTTTCTTGCTTCCTTTGTGTATTTGTAATTCTTTGCCATATAGCTGTAAACCGCTGCCACAATTTCATCATCAGACAAGACCTTTCCATTGATACAGGTTCTGATAATTTCGTCTGCCTTTTGTTCAATCTCCTGCAATTTCCAACCACATTTATCCGGATATGCAATGTTTTCAACCGTTACACACTTTCCATTCTGAACTTCCGTTGTTAAAATTGTTTTCTTACTGCCGTACTCATAGTAAAAGCTGAAGCAGGGGTAGTCCCGCTGAATGGATTCGTAAACATCCAGATAGTCCTGTGCGTTATAATTTTGAATGTAAAATTTTTCGTCTTTCTGAGAGACTGCTCTTATCTTTCTCCAGTATTCCTCCTGGCGTTCCGGACTCAGTGTTTCGAGATGAGAAAGTGGAAGGGTACACTGTGCGTAGACAAATTCGTCATAGAACACGCGCACCGGGTGTCTTTTTCCGTATTTTCTCAGGAAAAGACATCCGCCCAGAGTCAATGCGTGCGCGGGTTTATAAGAAAACACCTTGCAGTCTGTCAGTCTTTCTTCCATGTATTTCACACGGGTCATCTCATCCCAGAAGCTTCCTGCAAGAACAACTTTCATAGCCGGGTGCAGGGCTGGATTGATGCCATTTTTATATTTGATACGGTTGATATTCATGGCTATGTGGTAGAGGAAGCGGTGTTCATTTTCCGGAACAGGGGCACGCAGCGGGATGCGCGCGGTGTCCTTGATGTAATAGGCTGATCCTTCTTCTTTTAACAGGCTGACTGCCGTGTATTCTTTGTAGACTTCTACCGTAACTACAAAAGTGTCTTCTGTTCCGATCACTTTCTGTGACCGGTAGTGTTCCACACAGCACTGTGCCCCGATCACGGCCTGTATTACCTTGAGATTTCTCTGTTCTGCTCTGTCTACGACCTGCTTCTGTTCCTCTCTTGTACTTCCGGTCGTATAGACCACGGATGCCTCCACAGGTGTTTTTTCCGGGATTCCATGGTCGCTGATCACAAGCGGCTTCATGTATCCATCGTGATAAGCTGCCAGTACATCTTTTTTACTGTCTTCGTCTATCCAGGCAACCGGATCTGAGTATTTGTATCCCATTTGTCATTCCTCCAGACTTTTTAAATATGTTTTGATTTCTTCTTTTTGTTCTTCTGCCGATCTGTAACTGATTTCTTTCTCTGAACGGAATACGGCATGAATACTGCGTCCACTTGCCGGTTCCTGTCCGTGGACCTTTAAAACTCCGTTTTTGTCTAATCTGAACTTCACCTCAATGGAAGAACCTTTCTTCAGATCAGGTGGGAGTAACAGTCTGCAGTCCCCAAGGAATTCGGCATCAAATCTCCCGTCAATTTCATCCATGTAGGTTTTGACAGAACTAGATTCATACACCTTCAAACGAACACTCTCCTGACAGTCGGCCTCGGTTTCGTATACTTTGGTCTTTTCAACCGGACAGCTGTCGGTTGCTGCGATGATATTGTTCAGCTTGTACTTTCCGGACTGTGTCTTCACGCGGAGTCCATAGGACTTTCCGATCATCTTGAACTGATCCGGTGCATTCGCATAGAGTGCTCCGCCTTTTGCGACCGCATACAGATGATCATGCTCTTTCACTACGGCTTCCGGAAATATCTTTTTTACAGTCTCTTTCGTTTGAACCATGCAGCTGCCGCCGCCTGTTAACACTACAACGTCAATTCTGGTATTTCCCAGATTCTCTTTTACCTTCTTAAGATTACGTTCCTGACGTTTTTTTAAATGCTGTGTACAGGCATCCAGTTCTTTTCTGGTATTTTCCATCAGGACCGGTTTTCCATTCAGTGTGATAACTGCCTGGTCACGTTCCTGTCTGGACAGGCGTTTTTTCGAGGTTTCTACTGCCGCGGCCAGCATGGACTCTTCCTGCTTCAGGCGTCTCTTCTGCGCTTTGTCCAGCTTCTGCTGTTCCGCTTCCGACGGCCAGTTCAGCTTCTTCTTGCAATGTTCTGTCAGTGCATTGGTAAAGTCCTCGCCGCCAAGATTCAGGTCACCATCTTTTAAAATAGGACGGATACGATTGCCTTTACATCCAGCAGCAAAAATATCACTCGACGAAGATCCGATGTCCACCAGAAGAACCGTTTCATCTACGTTCTCTGCTTTTGTTTCCCCTTTCAGTGACTCGATATAGCTTATCAGTCCTCCCATAGGTTCATCAAAGAGTCTTTCGATACGGGGAAGACCTGCAATTTCTGCCGCACGGCATACGGCTTCTCTTCTGGTCGTTCCAAATGCTGCCGGAACCATGACGGTTATTTCTGCATTTTTCACTGCCTTCTTGCCATACTCACGTTCTACATTGACCATTGCTTCTTTGATCGTGAGTGCTGTCAGCTGCTCCGGGGTATATAATTTTGGTGTCTGTCCGTCTGCAGCGATTGGGATTGTTTTTGTTGTGCCAAGCTCTCTTTTATAATATCGTGCTACTTTTTCCGGCTCGATGCTGCTCTGTGATTTTGCTACATCTCCGACAATGCAGTGTTCATTGCTTTCAAAATATACACTGGAAGAGAACTGATAACCTCCGTCTCTCGTGGCAATGCATTCTGCTCTTTTCGCTGACTGATTGTAAACAGCAACAACAACATTTTCATGACCGATATCAATGGCCAGCTTCAGTCTTGAAGTTTTTTTTGCGTCTTCTGTTCCCATAAGCATCTGTTCCTTTCTTTTATCCGTCATCCTCTGTCAGTTCAGGTACTCCTGGATTCCCTGGTAAATATAGACATCCACCGGTACCTTCTGAAGCGGCTTGGAATCTTCTTCAAACTGATAGCCGCATCCGTATACACGGGCAATCTTATTGTGTTTTTCTTTGTGTCTGGTATCTACTCTGGATTCAATGGAAGCCGGTGTATGGATCTCTGGATCATATTCATCCATTTTCTTTGCTTTTAAGATCTTGACTCCTTTTGTCTCCAGGATGTAATCAATCTGCTTCATAAAGATACGCAGCATCTGTTTTGTCTCATTGGATTCACAGGATTTCATACTGTGATACATGCAGTTACGGAGCATCATATAGTTCTTGACGTCTTCGCGGGCATCTTTTTTGTATTTCTTCATGAAGTCGTACTCATCGTAAAAACGGTCCAGGCATTTTTCCTGTGCTTTCATGAGGTTCTGGAATTCTTCCAGCTGGGTTTTCATGATGTTCTGAACTTCTGATGTCTGTTCTTTCAGATCTTTCATTTTTCCGTCCTGCTGATCAACGTCTGCTTCCAGTTCCTGGATCGTCTGCTGCAATTCTTGCTGGTTTTCTTTCATTTTGCTAATGCTCTCTCTCATTGTCTTCTTCTTCGTTTCTTTCTTTTTCTTTCTTGATAATTTAGATTTTCTTCTCTTCTTAGTCTTCATATGGCATTCTCCTTTCGGGTCATTGTGTTTATGTAAATTTTCAAGAAAATTATAAGGAAATTTATTTTGCCTTTTGGTTCAATTTCATACAAAAAAGAGCCGTATCGCAGTTTTTCCTGCTTGATACGACTCTTTTCTTGCGTCTTTCCTTCATTCTGCACGGCTGACACCATAACGTCTGCACAGTTCGTTTTCTAATTCGATTACCTGATTTGGTTTTAGTATATTATCCTCAATCTGTTCTTTTGCATACTTTGGTACAAAAACAACCATGGATCTCATATTTTTTGAAATCCATGGTTGCTATGACGATCCTATTCTCTTTTTTAACATAGAATCACTTTTACATGTATATTTTTCTTATCCTTCACTCTATATTACTGTGCATTTTCCTTCGCAATCTTTCTCCAGTTCAGGAAACCGTATGTAGAATTCATAAAGTTGATCGACTTCATAATAATAATCAGAAGTGCGGATGAATCCCCCTGCATAAATACCATGATCCACATCACGATCGACAATGCATTTACGATTGCCCACATTGCCCACTGCTCAGAGAAGCGAAGCAGGTACAGGAAACTTGCAACAACAGATACTACCGTTGTCAGAGAATCCATGAATGGAAGATTTCCGCCCATCCACTTCAGAATCTGCATGTAAGCTAATACACCGGCAATTGTTACAACCGCTGTTGTGATTATAATCTTTGGTGTCATGGTACGGAATTTGACCTCGCCACCCTTGGTCATGTTCTTCTTCCATGTGAAGATTGCAATCGCACTTACCGGAATCGAGTAGATCAGGTTGTACATAACCTCTCCGTAAAGCGGAATTCCCATACAATTGATCGCATACAATGCACTGTTGATGATCGCAAAGTACAGACCAGCTACTTTACCTTTCGCTCCCAGTACCAGGTTCAGGCTGCTTGTCAGTGTCATGATCAGCATGAATGCGCTTTCCTTCTGGATGCCCCATGCAACTGTCTGTACGATCAGCACGAATGCCAGCCACGCTTTTTCTTTCCAGCTCCAATCTGCAAAAAAGTTCTTGATTTTATTCATTTTCCCATTCCTCCGAAATCTTTTGAAATTCCTCGTAATCCATAACCGGTCCGGATGTACCTACGACCGCTGATGCCACATGGTTGGCAAGTCTTACTGCAGCTTTTACTTCCATTCCCTTGGAAAGTCCTGCAATCACTGCGCCGATATGGCTATCGCCTGCGCCCACCGTATCTACTACTTCCGTTTTGAACGGTGCCACTTTCTCCATCTCATTTCCGTCATAGAACATTGTTCCGTCTCCGCCGAGTGTAACAAATACGGTATTCTGACTTTTTGCGAAAATATCTTTCACTGCATCTTCTACATGTTCCCGACCGGTATAGTTCTTGGCCTCTGCCTCATTAATATGAAGCACCGGACTTAATGCCATCAGCTTTTCCATCGTCTCAGGTGCAATCTCTGTTATCATCGGTCCCGGCGCAAAAAAGATCTTCTTTTTATCTACATCCGGTGCATTCTGCAGCCAGTCGGCGATAATTCTGCCACTGTTTCCACACACCTGATAACCGGCAATGTAGATATTCTCATATCTGCTCATGTCAATCCGGTCAAACCATTCTTTTTTGAAATGGCATTCCGCTCCCTGAACAGTAATAAATGTCCGCTCACCGTCCGCTTCTACCAGACTTAAGCAGTATCCATTGTCCTCACCCGGTTCTTCGATCACCGGATCGTATCCTTTTTCTTTCATTCCTCTGCGGATAATATCTGCAAATGATCCGGTTCCGACCGGTACACACAGATCATGTTCACAGTGCAGGTTCCGCAAAGTATTTGCCACATTATAGGCACAGCCGCCGACTACCGTCTTTGTCTCTCTGCACGGAATATCTTCCCCGCTCTTCGGAAGCCGGTCGATCTTCATCATCAGATCAACGATCGCCGCTCCGACTACTAACGTCCGCATCCGGCCAGCTCCCTTCCCTTTTCAAGAATATTGATATATTCCGCAAAATCCGTCTCCGGATTCTGTACTCTTAAAAGTTCCGTGTATTCCGGATTGATCTTGGAGTATCCGGTAAATGCTCCACAGATTGCAGTTGCCATAGCTCCGATGGTGTCTGTGTCTCCTCCAAGATTCGCACACATCAGGCAGCATTCATTCGGATCCTGTGTATAATATGCAATGGAAATTGCCGCCGGAACGGATTCAATGATTCCCACACCAGATCCGATCACATCATAGATTTTTTTTGAAAATGCATCTGCATCATCTGCATATTCTTTTGCAATCTGTACACCGATCTTCACACGCTCCGCAAGTCTCGGACTAAATGTCTCGCATCCCTTTTCATATCCGGCTTCTTCTACCGAAAGGATATCACTTAATAACTGTTCAAAATCGTCATTTACGATTGCAGATGCCACGCCTTCTGCGATCATGGCTGCTCCGGCAATTGTTACATCACTGGTATGTGTTGCCTGCGACACACCGTATACATAATCGATCAGTTCGGTTCTCTGATCCGGTGTAAATAAGCATCCGATCGGTGCAATTCTCATAGAACTTCCGTTGGATAACGCTTTATTCGTAATCGCACTGGCATCCACACCGTCACGAAAATTCGCTAATGCTACTTTTGACGTCGGTCCGAGAATGTTATTTTCAAATGCATTTTCCTTCTCTGCCCACTCTAACATACGTCTTGCGATGTCTGCCGCATCTGGTTTATAATCTGTCGCTTTTAATGAATCCAGAAGTACCAGGGCCTGGCCTGTATCATCTGTGAACTGCGCTTTGTTGTAGTTGAATGCGACGTCATTTTCCTTCGGTCCGTCGATAAATCCTGTGATCTTTCCTCCGAAGAACTTTCTCGCTCTTTCACGCCCCCACAACTCTGCCGGCATTCCCATCGCATCACCTAATGCCATTCCGTATAATGCTCCTGCGATCTTGTCTTTTAATTCCATTTGTCTGCTTCCTCCAAATACATCTTGATAGCACAACTTGTATTTTTTATTGTTAGTTCATTCTATCCATATGTTTTTTCAATAACGTTTTCTATTTTTACACTTTTTTGGTGAAGTCGTCAAGAATCTGAGCGGGTTAATTCGTAAAAGGAATGATATTTTTGTTAAAATTGCCAATAACAGCTTTTTCAAACGCATGGCAAAAAAATCCCTGAAATCACCGTCATTTGTCGTTTTACTGTGATTTCAGGGATTCATTTCTGATTTCAGACTATAGCTTCCAGACTATTTTTTACTATTTTATCAGTCATCTAACAACACATCATTGACCGCATCGTACGCATCTTCCAATGCATCCAACGCTTCCGTCAGAGTGTCTGCTTTATCCGCTTCACCGGCTTCTTCATATTCATCCAGTATATTTACCAGAGAATCTTTTACTTGTTGGATGGATGTTATCAGGTCTTTTAACTTTTCTTCTTTTGTTGATGTTGAATTTATATTTACTATTTTGCTCACGCTGTACCTCCTGTATTCTTGTCTATTTATTTTCTTGTTGATACATTTTCTTCCAGTGTTCTAATTCTGGTTCCTTACACTCATCTCATGCCATTCTTCCCCGCCCCAGGTTGACTGCGCGATTCCTTTATCTTTAAATCCAAATTTCTCATACATCGCAACCTTCGATTCCAGACAGGTCAGGATAATCTCTTGTCTTCCCTTTGCCCATTCTCTTTCAAGATATCGGCGTACCAGTTCTCTTGCAAGCCCCTGACTGCGGTATTCCGGCAGTACATCCAGACCCAGCAGCATGATATTCTTTCCTTCCGGATTATGCAGACCTGCATCCGTAAAAAATTCATCCTTTAATACGACCTCGTCGGTTGCAAGTCCATTTAAAAAACCTGCCATCTTTCCATTCTCTTTGTCAATTGCTACCAGAAATAAATCCGGGATCCCTGCAACGCGGTCTTTCATATGCTGCTCTGAACAGGCTTCATTGGGCGGAAAGCAGATTCTTTCAATCTCTGCCGCCTCTTCGGCCTCATCCTGTTTTATATTTCTAAATTCAAATCTTCCTAAACTATGTGTATCTGACATTTTCTTTTCTCCAATCCCATTACCGTATAAAATGTGTCGCAATTCGTTCTTCCTGTTCCGGTAATCCGAACTGTTCTTTTCCAAGTGCAATACTCTTCATCAAGAATGTCATATTTCTTGCAAGTGTACGCATCGTCTGCTTTCCTTCTCCATCCTGCTCTGACTCACCTGGCATACGTCCATGAATGCTGTTCCAGTACTGGCTTGATGCAACCGGCATTCCGGAGATTGTAAAATACTTGTTCAATTCATCAAATGTTGCTGAACAACCACCGCGTCTCGCACATACAACACTTGCTCCGACTTTCATCGTCTTGTCAAAATGACTGCTGTAGAACAAACGGTCAAGACAGGCAATCAGTGTTGCATTCGCTGACGCATAATATACCGGACTTGCAACGACAAGTCCATCGGCTTCTTCAAACTTTAGTGCCAGTTCATTTACCATATCGTTGAATACACATTTGCCTTTCTCATAGCAGGAACCACAGGCGATACAGCCTCGAATATCTTTATTGCCGACCAGTATGATCTCTGTCTCGATTCCGTTATCTTTAAATACCTGTTCCATTTCTTTTAATGCAACAGATGTATTGCCATTAGCCCGTGGGCTTCCATTTAACATTAACACTTTTAAATTTTTCTGCATTGATTTGTTCCCCTTTCAATGATTCTCTTCCTGACAGGTATTTCTTTCAGGATTCGCAAGTTTTTATGCTCATATCCTTGGCGTTCTGAATTCCACCGCATGCTTCCTCTTCCAGATTGGGAACAAATTCCGCTGACACACATAATTCTCCCTCTCTTTGATCGCAACTGCCTGAAAAAACGTCTTCCACATCTCTGTATATTCATCTTCATACTGTTCTGTTTTACGAAGTGACTCAAATTCGTCATCCGTCAGATAACGCAGATAGTTTGTTCCGTCTTTTGGATGTACGCATGCAGTTTTCCGGTTATCATCTATGATCATCCAATGTTCTGATGGCATTCGGTCCGCAAAATGTCTGCCAACCAGCATGATCACATCACTTTTGGGTTCCAAATGACTGACATAGACTTTTCTGTCCAGCGACTGGAATCGCGCAAACTCATTAAAATGATGGCTTTCATTACCGACTTTCCGCCGAAGTTCCACTATACGCATCACATGAGGATTCGAATACTGTTCCAGTACCTTACTTCCCACAGCAAATCCGACACGCAGGAAATTATAGATTGCCTGTAACGCATCTTCCTCCGCAGAAAGGGTTGCATAATATACATCCAGATATGCTTCATCGGAAATATCCCTGCGAACGGAACGGATTACTTTTTCTGCTTTCACATTATCCCCGTCTACATGGACATATTCATCAAACATTGTCTGCTGTAATATCGGTTCTTTCTTTAATTGTATCTGATCATGACCGATTCGTAAAGCTTCCGACCAGGCATCATAGATACAGGTCATAATGTCCTCCAGACGATCCTTACAAGTATATATCTTCATAATTTCCTACCCAATCCCAAAGTCTGCCAACGACAATTGTACATAAGATTCATTGGAATGTTCTATATTCCATACATCTTTCTTATCTACACTCACCAGTTGTCTCGTAATATACGATGCTTCAACCGGTGTATGATACATCTGTTTTCCCCCACAGGTAATAAAATAATGCGCCCGCTTAAGTACCACACCCATCTTCTTTAAACTTGCAAAATCCAGTCTTCCATACCGTCTTGCATGTGTGATCCGGCTGGCGGATTTGGGTCCAATTCCCGGTACCCGAAGCAGTCTTGCATAGCTTGCAGTCTCTATTTCCACAGGAAATTGTTCGAGATGGCGTAATGCCCAGTCGCACTTCGGATCGATCAGTTCATTGAAATTCGGCTTTTCTTCCGACAATAATTCACCTGCCTGGAATCCATAAAATCTAAGCAGCCAATCTGCCTGATAGAGGCGGTGTTCACGCAAAAGCGGTGTCGGCGTTCCAAGCCCCGGAAGCGCAGCATCCTCATTCAGCGGAATATATGCTGAGTAAAACACTCGTTTCAGATCAAAGCCCTGATACAACTGCTGGGTCGTCTGCAATAATGTATAGTCACTTTCCCCCGTCGCACCGATGATCATCTGTGTACTCTGCCCGGCAGGTGCAAAACGACGCTTTAAACTGGACATATCATGGGGTGCCAGCTGATATGCTTTGTCCCATGTCAGGAGCCCATCCAATGTCCCCATTTCTTTTTGAGAAGGCAGACTTCCGTTCTTTCCACCTGCCAGTCTGGCCATCTTCTTTTTTTCTTCCAGAGTTTCCCGATAATTTCTTTTTGATATTTCCGAAAAAATGCCGTTATTTAACAGTTGATTCCCCCTGCTTCTTTCCATATATGCTGTCTTTCCGATGGCCATCCGGTGTGCAGCAATTGTATTCTGAACCTTTCCCATAGGATTAAGGATTGTCTTCATCGTCTTATTCGGTGCAAGAGTCCGAAGACTCTCTTCCGTCGGAAGTTCCAGATTTACACTGATACGGTCGGCCAGATATCCCGCCGCGGCAAGAAGTTCATCTGAAGCTCCCGGAATCGTCTTCACATGGATATATCCGTTAAAATGATATTTTGTGCGAAGCAGCAGTAAAGTCTCACACATCTTTTCCATCGTGTATGTCGGATTTTTCAAAACTCCGGAGCTTAAGAAAAGGCCTTCTATATAGTTACGCCTGTAAAACTCAACCGTCAGTTCACAGATCTCTTCGGGTGTAAATGTTGCCCGTTTCACATCGTTGCTTGCACGATTAATGCAATATTTACAATCATAGGCACAATGATTTGTCATCAGGATTTTTAACAGGGAGATACATCTTCCGTCCGCTGCAAAACTGTGACAGATGCCACATGCCTCTGCATTGCCGAGTTCTCCTTTCTTTCCCCGGCGGCTTGAACCGCTTGACGTACATGCTACATCATATTTTGCCGCATCGGCGAGAATCTGTAATTTCTCCTGGGTTGTATAATTGTTGTTTTTGATTTCTATATTCATAGTTTCATTATACAAACAAACGTTCTTATTTTCAAGTCTTTCTCGAACATTTGTTCTTTTTATCTACAGAATCTTTCTTACCTATAATATCAACTCTTTTTATTCTTCTTCAACATTTGAAGAAACATATGCCTTCATCTCTTCATCATTGTTATAATTTTTGCCTTATCAAGAATAACACTATTATCAAATTTTGCACATCTTCAGTTTTCACAAAATTTTAAGATAAATTCTATCATGCATGATTCTTATCTTTATTTTTTCAGAAAATGTTCCCGGTTCGGATATTCTTTTCGGAAAGCCATAAGTGCCGCCTCCTGCAATAGCGCAAACTCTTTCTCCATATGAAGCAGATGCGGTGCCCGGAAAGCAATCATACTGATCTGTTCCGCAATCTTTTTTGTCACCCCTTCTTCCGACATCTGTCCCATTCCAAATACAAGTGACGTAAATCCTCTTCCTCCCCTGCTGACTTCGATAAATTTCAGAAAAACATTCTGTAGCTCTTCCAGAAGAATTTCTTTGTATCCTTCTTCCTGAAGCTGTGATTCCGACATTCCCAAAGTCGCAATTATCTTTGCTCCCTGCTTTCTCCGGTTTCCTCCCAGATCCACCGTCGTCCCTTCTGCCAGATATTTCATTTCCATAAGACACCTTATGAATTCATCTTTTCTTGGTGCGCGCTTTCCATATCTTGCGATCCATAACTGCTTCCGGTATCCGTCTTCCTCAGACTCATCATCCATATTTTCTTTTAATAACTTTAGTCTTTTTACAGGATCAGTTTCCTGATAAAATGCAGTTATCCATGTGTTATCCATTTTGATTTCCTCACTCTTTTATAAAGTCGTCTACATTACTGCTGTCTACACGGCGGTATTCCGAAACATAATACCTGCCTTCTTTTAACTGCTTCCGGTTTGTATCTTTTCCACGGACAATCTCCACCGACACTTCTGCCAATTCTAATGCCTGATCCTCCTTATCATTATAAACAGTCCCCTGCATTTTTCCCGTCTTGATTGCCTCCAGCGCATCATCCAGACCATCAATTCCAAAGATAACAGGCCATTCTGAACAGTCGTACCCTGCCTTTTGCCAGGCTGCTACTGCTCCAAGTGCCATCTCATCGTTATTGGAAATAACCAGTTCTATTCCATCTCCATATTGTTCAATAAGACGACTCATCCTGTTTTCTGCCTGTCCCCGGTTCCAGTCTGCAAACTGATAACTTAATTTTTCAAGATTAATATCCTGTTCCAGCAGAGTTTTAACCGAATAATCCGTTCTGCTGATTGCATCCTGATGTCCGGCCTCTCCTTCCAGAAGTATATACTGAATCTTGCCATCCTGATTCTTATCAACTTTCGGATGATTCTTAATATAATTTGCCACGATTTCCCCCTGCATGATCCCGGACTGCTCTGCATCACACCCTACATAATACAGCTTCTCCCATTGCATCAGATCCTCCCTGACCGGTTCCCGGTTGAAAAAGATGACTGGAATATCTTCCTGTTTTGCCATCCTGATAATGCGGGATGGCGCCGTTCTGTCAACCAGATTCACACATAATACATCACACCCGGCATCAATCATCTCTTCGACAATCTCATTTTGGTCCTGCTGGTTATCATCGCCATTTTTTACCGTTGTGATAATCTTCATATGATCTGTTTCCATTTTTTTCAGATTCTCTTTTAACTGATCCGTCATGGCATTGATAAATGGATCATCCTGCGTATAGGTTACAACTCCTATCCGGATAATGTGATCCGTCTTCACACTCTTGTCTTCACAACCGATTATAAGCAAAGCTGTCAGCACGGTAACTGCAATAATACTTTTTCTCTTTCTGCCTTTTTTACTCATAAGAATACAAGAACCTTTCCAAATTATCATTCAATGAAAATTCATCTCTGTCAAGCACCTTTACTGCTGTCTCATGCCCTTTCAGCCTGTAAAATCTATGTTCAAGTCTTTGTGCCATTTCCCCGACACTTTTATATCCAATCTCATAAGCATCCGGAACCACCAGCCCATGGATATTTCCATTATCTAATAACACTATCGACTTTACACTGCTCCCAATGCCATATATATCCGCTCCCTGATATGAATTTTCTTCTGACTGTTCACCTAATTCTTCCAATGCCTGAGTATCCAGAACCACAATGGCATCTACCTTGTCTTTTTTACTCACTTTTTCGCAGATATTCTGTTCCTTTTTCCGGTAACAATACCAGCTGATCTGACTTTTCGTATCTTTCAGCGAATCCTTTAATCCCTGAATTGCATCCTCATCTGATTTTGATCCCTTCCAGTTTGCAACAACTCCGATTTTCTGCGTTTTCTCTCTGATCTGCTTTCCAAGTTCCGTACCAATCTTATAATAATCCGGTCCAATTACCGGATTACCGGAACTTTCACCAGCTTCTTCGGAATATACATCCTCCATGATCAGTGTGTACGGAATCTTGGCACACTGCTTTTTTAACATGTCTTTTGTACTGCTTCCCGGTGCCGGACATATGATAAATGCATCTATATCATTATGCTTCTGTTCTTCTATAATTTCTTTTTCCACTCCTGCATTTTCAATTTCATCTGTATTACAGATAATCATATGAAGGTTATTTATTTTTGCCGACTGCTTCATACCTTTAATCAGCGAATTCCACCTGTTATCTCCTGATTCCGGAAGAATTACCGCCACTCGTTTTTCCGGTACATCCCGGTCAAAAATCTTCCATACAAAAAATAATGTCAGTATCAGCAGAATACTCTCCAGTATCAGGAATGTAATTTTATTCTTTTTCATCTACATCCCTCCTCTGTACATATTTCTGCATCTCCAGTTGTTCCGCATTCTCTTTCGTATACGGAATTGCCGGTATATGGATAACAACTTTGGTTCCCTCGTCCGGTTCACTATATATCGCCAGGCCATATTTTTGCCCAAACATCAGCTTAATTCTGGAATGTACATTGATCACACCAACACCGGAACCGTGCTTTGGAACTTTGTTGTTGTCTGTCAGGATATTTTCCAGAACTTCCTTCCGCATCCCCATTCCATTGTCTTCTATCGTAATGTAAATATCATCATCCTTCTTTTCTCCCCGGACTGTAATCTTTCCTTCATCATCTTCATCCATATTTCCTACTCCGTAATAAATTGCATTTTCGAGAATTGGCTGAATGACTAGTTTTACAATGCAGTAATCTTCTATCTCTTTATCTGTCTGAAATTCCACCTGAAAACGTTCCTTATAACGCACAAGCTGGATATTCATATAGCTTCTACTGTGCTGAAGTTCATCTTTAACCGGAATGATCGTCTTTCCACGGGATAAACTGACTCTTAAAAGCTTCGCCAGTTCCGAGATCATAACAACAGCTTCTGCATTTTTCTGTGCTTCCACCATCCAAGTAATAGATTCCAGTGTATTATAGAGGAAATGTGGATTAATCTGACTTTGTAATGCATCCAGTTCACTTTTTCTCCGTTCATTCTGCTGCCGGATAATTTCTTCCATAAGCTCCTCAATCTGTTCATACGATCTTTGGACCGAATAGCCCAAATGTCGTATCTCAGAAGAGCCTCCTATGTAAATATCCGTTTTTCCTCCTGCCTCATACGCCTTAACCGATTCATCCAGATTCCGGATCGGTTTGGATATTTTTCTGGAGATCAGCCGGTTTCCTTCCAGAAGCATCATCAGAAGAACCATGATTGTCGTAAAGATATAATATCTGAAATTATTAATCCTTGCAGTCTGCACGCTCTCCGGTACAACTCCGATCAGTTTCCACCCTGTATAGGCAATATTGCCAACCACTACACTTTCTTTGTGTCCATCTGTTGTAATCTCATAAGTCCCCTCTTCATAACCTGCAGCCTGCAGACTATTTTCTTCAAACAAACCACGAGCCATCTCCGTCCTTCTCGGATGATAAATCATCTGTCCGTCACGGCTGATCATATAATAATAGATTCCTTCCGAAGAATCATTAATTTGCTTTAGGACATCTTCAATCACCGAATATTTCATATCTACAAGAAGGACTCCGCTCCCCGGAATTTCCCCGTCGTTTATATCCACATAACGGCTCAGTGAAACAACCCAGTGATAACGATACAGACCATCTTCGTATAAATTTTGAATATGTGGAACAGAAAAATGTATATTTTCGATTGCACTCTCAGCGTTCTTATACCAGTCCTGACCTTTTACATCTATATTTTCTTTTTCAACAGCAACCGGTTCCGAAGCGATCAATCGGCCTCCATCTCCATATAATGCCAGACTCTCTATCTTATCCGAGTTCACTTCGTACAACAAACTGAACTGTTCAGCAAATTTTCCGCTGGAGATATCAAATTCCTGAACAATATTATAATTTGCCGCATTAAAAATCTGCCGGATATCCAACAAGTCTGAATTCACCCGGTCTACCGTACTTTCTACCGTTGCCTCTGTATTCGATACTGCCATCTTATTAATCGCAAGCTTAAACCTGTGATACAAAAGAAATCCCATAATTACAATCGTAACAAGTGTAATCGCCATAAGAACAGACATAATAATCGACTGTATATTAAATACAATATTTCCTTTTGGATCTGAATCTCTTTTTCTGTTTTTCACTCTTTTTCCTGTTCCCTTCATACGGATTACTTATTTACTTTACAGATGTTCTGTACTTCGAAGGGGATACCCCGAATTTCTTTTTAAATACATAGCTAAAATAATTGGCATCCAGATAGCCTACTTTTTCTGCTATTGTATAACTTTTCTCATCTGTATTCAATATCAGCTCTGCCGCAATATCCATTCTGTAATCTGTCAGATAAGAGATAAACGATTTCCCCACCTCTTTTTTGAATACAGAAGAAAAATAAGAATTCGACACACCAAGAACTGCACATACTTCATCCAATGATATATCCGCTTCCATATATCTTTCTTTCACAATGTTCTGTGCTTCCACAATGAGCCGTCTGGCAGAACTATTTCTGGCACACTTAAGCCTTTCACTGATTGTTTCTGCCATCTGCACAATCCAGGCTGTCAGTGAACTTTCATCCATCTGCGATACTTTTTCATAAATATTCTGCATATTACCGGATATTTTATTGAAATCCAGTGAATTATCTGTACAAAACTTAAAAAATCCACTGACGATCTCCAGTGTAGCAAGATTATACTGACTCATGGTCTCTGTATTTTTATGAAGTGTTTCCATCTCCTTATATGCTGCTCTTTTTATCTCTTCCGAATCACCTATACGGATCGCACGAAACAGCTTCTGCATCCTTGTCTCTTCCGACTGAACCGGTTTTATCTGTTCTTTTGGAACAATCTCTCCAATATTAATTGCCCGTTTTGTTCCATATAAAACTCTGTAAGAGACAGCTTCTCTTGCACGCTCATAAGAAAGACTGATCTCATACAGGTCGTCACACACGGTTCCGATCCCCGCCGTAACAACTGCTCCCATGATACGGTACGCCCACCGGCAGAATCTGTCACAGGCATCCGTTATCTGGGCAATCTTATCTTCCGAATCCAGTTCCAGAATCAGCAGTGTATTTCCCATATATATAAATTCCCGGCAGTTCCACTGATCCATCAGTCTCTGCCTGATCTCCCTTTCTACCGACATTGACAGTAGCAGTGGATTCATTCCCTCCGGCACATGATTTTCCGATGTGTGGAAGATTACACAACAGAAAAGAGGTCCCTTCATATCTACCTGATATGCCTGCAAAAATCTTTCATAGTTATGTTTTTCTACTCTTCCTTCAATTAATGAAATAAAAAAATTAGACTGTAATTTCGGAAGTACCTCCTGAAAATAATCATTTAATTTTTTTACATTCAGCTTTTCTTCTCGTTCTCTGTCCAGAGTATGTTTTAGATTTGTCAGGCTTTCCGACAGCTCTGTTGCATTGATCGGTTTAAGCATATACTCCTTGATTTCCAGATGCACTGCTTCTTTTGCATATTCAAACTCATCAAATCCCGTGCAAAGCATGATGTAAATATTCGGATACTCTTGATTCAGCCTTCTGGATAACTCTAATCCATCCATATAAGGCATCTTAATATCTGTCAACACTACATCCGGCTGGAGTTTCTCTACCAGTTCCAGCGCTTTCACCCCATTTGTCGCACTGCCTGCCACTTCAAACCCAAGATCATTCCAATGAATTTTTCTTTCTATAATATCGATCACTTCTGCTTCATCATCTACGAGCATCACTTTATATCGTTCCATCTTTTTCCCCTTTTGTTATGGCCACCATACATCCTTTCATCCATTATAACAAAATTATGTCTCTTAGAGCATATTTATATCTACAAAATCTGCCGCCACCGGAAGCTGCATTCGAACACATTATGCTGCCTGAATTTGCCTCTGGAAACTCCTTACGACGCATGGTGATGAAAAAACCGCCTTTTTCATCTTTCCGACGAGCAAGGCGGTTTACTTCTCTTTTGTATTAACCTGTACAAACAGTCTTTTATTAATTATTTCTTCTGCACATATTTCAGACAGTCAAGTGTTACCGCTGCCAGAATAATGATACCTTCAAAGATAAACTGAAGGTTTGTATCAATACCAAGAACCGTTAAAGAATATGTCAGGGATGTAAAGATCAGTACACCGGTTACAACTCCTGAAATCTTACCGATACCACCGGTAAATGATACACCACCTACTACACAGGCAGCAATGGCATCCATATCCCAGCCCTGTCCATAAGCCGCACTACCGGATCCAACCATTCGTACGCATTCAAGCCACGAACCGAATCCATAAAGAATACCTGCCAGAATAAATGCTCCCATTGTTACTTTGAATACCGAAATTCCTGATACTGCTGCCGCCTCCGGATTTCCACCAACCGCATACAGATTCTTTCCAAATGTTGTCTTATTCCAGATAAACCATACAACAGCAATTGCAACTACTGCCCATAAAATGATCATCGGGAAACGTCCCGCCTGCGGAATAAAAATAGTTGGAATCGTCGGATCGATCGCTCCAAAGGATACTCCCTTTGTCGCATATGTAACAAGACCAAAGATGATCAACATATTTGCCATTGTTGAAATAAACGGATGCATCTTAAATCTTGCCATAAAAAATCCGGCTGTCATTGCAAATACAGTTGTAAGAAGTATACATACACATAATGCTAATATAGCTCTTGATACTGGTGCCATACTCGAAAAATCAAAAATATGTCCAAACACCGTACCTGTATTAATCCCATTATGCATAATAATGGTTGCTGTAACCATACCCATACCAACCATACGTCCTACCGAAAGATCTGTACCAGTCAAAAGAATCAATCCGGCAACACCAAGTGCAAGGAACATTCGCGGTGAAGCCTGCTGCAGGATGTTCAGAATGTTTGTGGCTGTAAAAAGCTGTGTATTTTTTACGATTGGTGTGATAATACACAATGCAATAAAGATCAGGATAATTACAATATACAGACCATTCTTATACAAGAACTGTGTCATATTAAATGTATATTTGTAATTTTCAAAATTCTGTGCCTGTTTCTGTGCAAATGTATATTTTGACATCCGCAGAAGATCGATCAGATGGAACTTATGCATGAATGCATCATGTCTTCTGTCCTTGATCTCCTGAATTCTGGACTCATGTGCCATCTGTGCATCATACAGCTTATTCTTGTAAGTATATTTTTCTGCTTTGATATCTTCTGCATCTTTCAGGCTGGCAACTGCCTTTTTATGTTCTTCCTGCAGATCTGCTTTTAACTTTTCAAACTTACTGTTCTCTGCTTTTTTCTCTGCTTCGCAGCTCTTTGCAACAACGTCATAATATTCACTGTTATAATGTTTGGAAAGATAACCTTCTGCATCTGCGATCAGTTTTGCAATCTGCTGTTTATTTGCATTTTCTGTTGCTTTTGCCTTCTCCAGGTTTTTCTTACATTCCTCGATAATCTTATTCTGTTGTTCTTTTGTCAGGTTCTTATTCTCTTTCGCTATTGCGATCTGATTCTTTAAACTGTTTACTTTGTCAGATCCATCTACCCGCAATGCATCGATCTGATCCTGTATTTTTCCGACATATTCGTCAATCGGTTTCAAAAGCTTTGCTTCTTCTTCAGCCGAAATAATAATGCTTTTTTCTGCCATATCCAATACCCCTCTCTGTTACAAATATTTCGCACTGAGTCTCAATAATTCTTCCTGGTTCGTCTCTTTTGTATTTACAATTCCGGCCAGACGTCCATTAGACATGACACCGATACGGTTCGTAATACCAAGAATCTCCGGCATCTCAGAAGAAACAACAATAATCGTTTTACCCTGTTTTGCCATATTGATGATCAGTTCATAAATCTCATATTTCGCACCAACATCAATTCCTCGTGTCGGATCATCCATCATGAATACATTTGGCGAGCGTTCCAGCCATTTTCCAAAAATAACCTTCTGCTGGTTTCCTCCGGAAAGACTTGTGATCATATCATCCGGCCCCATACATTTTGTATGCATGATCTTAATCTCTTCTGCAGTTGCACGTACCATTCTGTCATTCGACAGTATCCCGCCGTTCTTATAATGGTTCATGTTCGCGATGGTCGTGTTAAATGTAATATCACCTTTCAAGAACAGACCATTGGCTTTTCTTTCCTCGGTGATCAGCGCAAATCCATGATCCATTGCATCTCTCGGCGAGGAAAAGTTCATGATCTTTCCATCGTATATTACATTTCCTTCTGCTCTTGTACGGATTCCAAAGATTGTTTCCAGAAGTTCCGTACGTCCGGCACCAACCAGACCGTAAAATCCGAATATCTCTCCTTTGCGGATATCAAAGGATACATTCTGGATTTTTGGTGCGTATTTTGATGAAAGGTTCTGTACAGAGAGAATCTTCTCCCCAGGTTCATTGTCAACCGGTGGAAATCTGTTGTCCAGAGACCGACCAACCATTGCTGCTATCAATTCATTCATATCGGTATCTTTACACTCTTTTGTCATAACCAGACTTCCATCTCTGAGGACAGATATCTCATCACATATATTGAAAATCTCGTCCATCTTATGTGATATATAAATCAGCGAGATTCCCTGTGCTTTCAGCTGACGCATCATCTTGAAAAGCTTCTCAACCTCCGGCGCTGTCAGGGATGACGTAGGCTCATCCAGTACAATTACCTTGGAATGGTATGAAATAGCTTTTGCGATCTCACACATCTGCCGTTGAGACACCGACATCTTTTTCATCGGTTGTGTCAGATTCGCCGTGATTCCAAGCTGTCTGAACAGATTCGCGGTTTCTTTTTTCATTCTTCCTTCATCGACAATTCCAAAGGAATTCTTTGGATATCGTCCAAGGAACATGTTATCTACAACGCTTCTTTCAAGGCACTGGTTCAATTCCTGGTGCACCATTGCAACTCCGTTCTCCAGTGCATCTTTCGGTCCTGAGAAATTTACTTCCCTGCCGTCTAATATAATCGTCCCCTCATCTTTCTGATAAGTACCAAAGAGACATTTCATCATTGTCGATTTTCCGGCACCGTTTTCACCCATAAGTCCCATAATGGTCCCAGGTTTGACATTCAGGCTAATATGTTTCAGAACTTTGTTTCTACCGAATGACTTACTCATGCCATTGATCGATAAGATATATTTATTCTTATCTTCTGCCATAACTCTGCTTCCTTTTCTTAATACAGAGAACTTGCCACCGGCAACTTCTCTTGCATACTTTGGTATGAAAGAAGGGTATCATCTCTGACACCCCTCTGCGTTTCATTCATTTACCTTTTAACCAGTCTCTTATTTAGAGAGAAGTGATGTATATGCTGATGCATTATCTGTCTTAACCATGTTAATTGCAAATGCATCATATTCATTTGGATTTCCGAGACGGTTTGTAATGTTTGACTCTGTCTGTCCATCTCCACCGATGTAATCAACTTTCAGGTTGAGAAGATCATCATAGTTTTCAAGCAGTGGCTGATATGTTGAGCTCAGGAAGTTATCTGATGCGTTGTAAATATCGAGCCATACTTTCTTAGATGGACTCTTGCTTGAATCAAGCTGTTTTGACACTTTGTCATAAATCTTTGTTGAATCTGTAAAGTCTTTGTAGTTGTCAGCTGTTACTGCAACGTTTAATGCGTAGTAAGATCTCTCATCTTCGCTGTATCTGTAATCTTCACCTTCTGTCAGGCAGTTGCCGGCATCATCTGCTGTACCGATACCTGTATCCACATCTGCTCCGTCAAGTGCGTTACGAAGAACTCTTAATGTCAGATAAGCCTGAACATCTGCATGCTGGGAAATTGTTCCACCATATCCTTCAGCGATTGCTGCAACAGCGTCACTGTTTGCATCATATCCAAATGTAGGAACTTTATTATCTTTTGCCCATGCATTGAACATTGACATTCCCATACCGTCATTGTTAGAAACAACGATATCGATCTGATCTCCGAAAGAAGCTTCCCATGTTCCGATTGCATTACCTGCTGTAGCAGCATCCCATGTTGCTCCTGCTGAGTTCTTCATCTCCTGAGAAGCCAGCTCACGAACTGTAAATTCTTTTCCATCTACATCAATCTTCGCATCCTGAACAACTTTTGCTTTTCCGTCTACATTTGTTCCTGCCGGTTCAGAACCAACGTCATCACCGTCTTTGATTCCTGTTCCAAGTGCGGAACGGACACCGCGTGTACGTGCAATAGAATCGTTATGTCCGATATCACCGATTGCAAGTACGTATCCGATAACTCCATCACCATTTCTGTCGATCTTATCAGCATTCGCTTTAATATAATCAACAACCATCTGTCCCTGAAGTTCTGCTCCCTGATTTGCATCAAATCCTACATAATAGGTATCTTTGTTGAAATTCAGCGCTTCCTTGTCCAATTCCCCTGTTGAACTGTTGGATGGCTGACGGTTAAACCAGCAAAGCGGTTTGTCCTTATTTGCTACAGAACTGCTGTCTGAAGATCCTGATGATTTTGAATCTCCGGAAGATCCTCCACAACCAGCCAGTGATAATGCAAGCGTTGCTGCCATCATGAGTGCAAATACTTTTTTCTTTTTCATTTTCTTTCCTCCCGTTTTGTTCGTTTTGTTTTTTTCTCGTCCAACTTAATGACTGATTTCATTATAATCACGGAAGCATTTTAAAAACATAGAATATTTTTGGATTAATTATTAAATTTTTACGCTGTTCTATATATTTTTTATGTATTTTGCCCAAGTTTCCACGCATAAAAAATTGCAATACAAAAGTATTAAGCATCTGTATTGCAAATTTTTAATAATATTGTTCTATCAATGTCATGATGCCAGGGTCAAAAGGTCAAAAAGCCGTTCATGCTTGCATGATAAGGCTTTTGAACTTGG
>URTM01000031.1 GCA_900550865.1 uncultured Dorea sp.
AACCTATGACCCTCTGCTTGTAAGGCAGATGCTCTCCCAGCTGAGCTATGATCCCATATATTTTGTCGTCTCTCTCGAACCGACTTCGTTAGTATAGCATTGGTTTCGAGGAAAGTCAACACCTTTTTTCAAATTTTTTAAATAATTTCTACAATTGGTATTTAATTCAACAGGCCGGTGGATACCCGGACCAGAATAAAGATTAGAAACACTAAGGTCGTGGGGATTTCCACGACCTTAGTGTGTTAATAAATCAAATACCAATCCTATACGATTCCCTGAGCTGTCATAGCATCTACAACTTTTTCAAATCCTGCAATGTTAGCTCCGGCAACATAGTTGCCTTCCATTCCGTAACGTTTTGCAGCATCATCCATGTTGTGGCAGATGTTTACCATGATGTTTTTCAATTTTGCATCTACTTCTTCGAATGTCCAGCTGAGTCTCTCGCTGTTCTGAGACATTTCAAGTGCAGATGTAGCAACACCACCAGCGTTTGCAGCTTTACCAGGCGCGAAGATCACACCGTTCTCCTGCAGATACTGTGTTGCTTCTAATGTAGTAGGCATGTTAGCACCTTCGCATACAGCTACGCATCCGTTGGCTACTAACTGTTTTGCATCTTCAAGATGAAGTTCGTTCTGTGTAGCACATGGAAGAGCAAGGTCAACCTTAACAGACCATACACCGCGTCCTTCATGATATTCTGAATTCGGACGGTAGTTCTTGTACTCTGTCAGTCTTGCACGTTTTACTTCTTTGATTTCTTTTAATGCTGCAACATCGATTCCATCCGGATCATATACCCATCCTGTAGAATCACTTGCTGTTACAACTTTAGCTCCAAGCTGCTGAGCTTTCTGGATTGCATAGATTGCAACGTTACCAGCTCCGGAAACTGCAACTGTCATTCCCTTGATGTCTTTTCCGTTGATCTTTAATAATTCTTCTGTTAAGTAGAGAAGTCCATATCCTGTAGCTTCTGTTCTTGCTAAAGATCCGCCGTAGCTTAATCCTTTTCCTGTCAGAACACCTTCATACAGACCTCTGATTCTCTTGTACTGACCGAACATGTAACCGATCTCTCTTGCACCTGTTCCGATGTCTCCTGCAGGAACATCTGTGTCAGCTCCGATATATTTGCAAAGTTCTGTCATAAAGCTCTGGCAGAATGCCATTACTTCTCTGTCTGATTTTCCCTTAGGATCGAAGTCAGAACCACCTTTACCTCCGCCGATTGGAAGTCCTGTCAGTGAGTTCTTGAAGATCTGCTCAAATCCAAGGAATTTGATGATACCAAGGTTTACAGATGGGTGCAGACGTAATCCTCCTTTGTATGGTCCGATTGCACTGTTAAACTGTACACGGTATCCTGTATTAACCTGAACCTGTCCTTTATCGTCTACCCATGGAACACGGAATTTAATCTGTCTTTCAGGTTCAACAAGTCTTTCAAGAAGAGCGTCTTTTCTGAATTTCTCCTCATTAGCCTCTACTACTACTCTTAAAGACTCTAATACCTCTTTTACTGCCTGGTGGAATTCTGGCTCTGCAGGATTCTTAGCTACTACTTTCTCCAGTACTTCATCAACATATGACATAGCTTTCTACCTCCTAAATAATATACGTATCCTTTTCAAAAGCGTCCTTGTCCAACAATTTGTCCAAATGCTGCGATCCAGCCGCCGGCTGTTTTTTCTACACGCTTTGGAATAAAAAAAGCAGATGACTTACGCCATCTGTTTTTCCCTGACGCCTTTGTCCTTTACTATTGTAAAGCAAACAAGTGTATCTGGCAAGATATTTTTTGCAGTTTTTACTATTTTTGCAACTTTTTACAAAACCCTTGCAGATTTCGCAAGGGTTTTGTGCTTTTTCTCATGTTTTGTTCGTTTTTATGAAACAGAACGCGCTCCAAATTGCATTTATTACAATTATTTGAAGTATTTTACTCCGGATTCGAAGATCTTCATATCCTGTTCTCCGTAAATGTTCATTGCCACACTTCTGTTTCTTCTTTCTGAATGAGCCATCTTACCAAGTACACGTCCGTCCGGGCTTGTAATACCTTCAATTGCACAGTAAGAACCGTTGACATTCCATTCTTCATTCATTGTGATATTTCCTTCCGGATCACAGTACTGTGTTGCAACCTGACCATTTGCGAATAACTTGTCCAGCCATTCTTTATTTGCAACGAATCTTCCTTCACCGTGAGATGCAGGGTTGGTGTATACTCCGCCAAGTTCTGCTTCTCTGAGCCATGGAGATTTGTTTGTTACTACTTTTGTATAGACCATCTTGGAGATATGACGGCCGATCGTGTTGTATGTAAGTGTCGGTGAATCCGGCTGCTGTCCGGTAATCTCTCCATTTGGTACCAGACCAAGCTTGATCAGAGCCTGGAATCCGTTGCAGATACCAAGTGCCAGTCCGTCACGCTCGTTCAATAACTTTTCTACCGCTTCTTTCATCTTCGCGTTCTTAAATGCCGTTGCGAAGAATTTGGCTGATCCATCCGGTTCGTCACCTGCACTGAATCCACCTGGGAACATGATGATCTGTGACTGCTCGATTGCTTTTTCAAATACTTCTACAGAATCCAGGATATCAGATGCACTCATATTTCTGAATACTTTTGTGATCACCTTTGCTCCTGCTCTTTCGAATGCTTTTGCACTGTCATATTCACAGTTTGTTCCAGGCATTACCGGGATGAATACAGTCGGCTGTGCGATCTTGTGATCACAGATATAGATATCAGATGTATCATATAATCCGGTCTCAACCTTCACATCCTGTCCTTCTGCTCCGGAATTGGTCGGGAATACTTTTTCCAGTGTTTCTTCCCATGCAGATACTGCCTCATCCAATGCAATCTTCACATCGTTATATTCAATCGCTGCGTTGTCTGTCACTTCACCGATCACAGTATATGTAATTCCAAGCTCAGCTACTTTGTCAGCCGGTACTTCTGCGATAATATCTCCGAATGCCGGTGCAAATAAATCTCTTGCATCTACATTGTGCTCAATCTTCACGCCCATGCCATTACCGAATGCCATCTTGCTGACTGCTGCCGCAATACCATGTCTGTCCAGTGCATAAGCTGCTACGATTTTGCCGCTGTGGATATCTTCTGTAAATTTACCGTACTGATCCATAACTTTCTCGTATACAGGAATGTCGTAATTATCTGTCTCAATACGAAGCCATACCAGTTTATCTCCGGCTTTCTTAAGTTCCGGTGTGATAATGTCTTTCTCTTTTGCAATGTCCACTGCAAAAGATACCAGTGTCGGTGGTACATCGATGTCTTCGAATGTTCCTGACATACTGTCCTTTCCGCCGATAGATGGAAGTCCGTATCCAAGCTGGGCACTGTAAGCTCCGAGAAGAGCTGCGAACGGCTGGCTCCATCTGTGTGGATCTTCTGTCATACGACGGAAGTATTCCTGGAATGTGAAACGGATCTTGCTGTAATCGCCGCCTGCTGCAACGATTTTTGCGATGGACTCTGTTACCGCATAAATTGCTCCGTGATATGGACTCCATGTTGACAGATATGGATCAAATCCATAACTCATCATACTTACGGTATCGCAGTCGCCTGTTAATACCGGAAGCTTGGCAACCATTGCCTGCGTCTCTGTCTTCTGATATTTTCCACCGTGCGGCATGAATACGGAAGCTGCTCCGATGGATCCATCGAACATCTCTACCAGACCTTTCTGTGAGCATACGTTCAGGTCTTTTAACATGCCCAGCCATTTTTCTCTTACGTCTTTTACTTCTTCTCTTACGAGGATGCTGTCTTTTCTGTTCGGGATATCAACTGCTACCGTTGTTTCCTGGTGTGCTCCGTTAGTATCAAGGAATGCACGGGAAAGATTTACGATCTCTTTTCCTCTCCATGAAAGGACCAGTCTCGGATCTTCTGTTACGACAGCCACCTTTGTTGCTTCCAGGTTCTCTTCAGATGCATATTTCATAAACTCTTCTACATCTTTTGGATCTACAACAACTGCCATACGTTCCTGCGATTCAGAGATTGCAATCTCTGTTCCGTCAAGACCGGCATATTTCTTAGGTACTTTATCAAGGTCGATCTGAAGTCCGTCTGCAAGTTCTCCAATGGCAACAGATACTCCGCCTGCTCCGAAGTCGTTACATTTCTTGATCAGCTTACTTACTTCTTCTCTTCTGAATAATCTCTGGATCTTTCTTTCTGTAGGTGCATTACCTTTCTGTACTTCTGCTCCACAGGTCTCGATAGACTCTTCTGTATGTACTTTGGAAGATCCGGTTGCTCCACCGCATCCGTCACGTCCGGTACGTCCACCAAGAAGGATAATGATATCTCCCGGATCAGAGGTCTCTCTGATAACTGCACGTCTTGGTGCTGCTCCGAGTACTGCTCCGATCTCCATACGTTTTGCAACATAATTTGGATGATAGATCTCTTTTACTGCTCCGGTTGCCAGTCCGATCTGGTTACCATAAGAGCTGTATCCGTGTGCTGCTTCTCTGACCAGTTTCTTCTGTGGAAGCTTTCCTTTTAATGTATCTTTTACAGATACAGTTGGATCAGCGGCTCCTGTTACACGCATTGCCTGATATACATATGTACGTCCTGACAGTGGGTCACGAATGGCTCCTCCGAGGCAGGTGGCAGCTCCACCGAACGGCTCGATCTCTGTCGGATGGTTGTGTGTCTCGTTTTTGAAGTTCACAAGCCACTCTTCTTCTACACCATCTACTTCGATCGGTACAACGATACTGCATGCATTGATCTCATCGGATTCTTCCTGATCCTGTAATTTTCCTTCACGTTTTAATTTTCTCATTGCCATCAGTGCAAGATCCATCAGGCAGACAAATTTGTCTTCTCTTCCTTTGAAAATCTCGCTGTGATCAGCGATGTACTGTTTGTAAGTCTCTTCCATCGGCTCTCTGTAATCGCCTTCACCGAAGGAAACGTCTGTAAGTTCTGTCGAGAATGTTGTATGACGGCAGTGATCTGACCAGTAGGTATCCAGAACACGGATCTCTGTCATGGAAGGATCTCTATCTTCTTCTGATTTGAAATAATTCTGGATATGCTGGAAGTCCTTGAATGTCATGGCAAGTCCGAGAGAATCATATAATTCTTTTAACTTGCTTTCTTCCATATCTTCGAATCCGTCAAAGATCTTTACGTCTGCCGGCTCATCAAATACGGTAACCAGTGTCTCTGGTTTTTCGCCCTGTGCTTCTCTGGAATCTACAGGGTTAATGCAGTGTTCTTTGATTGCTTCGAATTCTTCGTCTGAAACCGTTCCATCTCCGCCATGAATTACATAAGTTGTCGCAGTACGGATGACCGGCTGCTCGTCTTCTTTGATGAACTGAATACACTGAACAGCGGAATCCGCTCTCTGGTCAAACTGTCCCGGAAGGAATTCTACAGAAAAGATTCTGCTTCCTTCTTCTGCCGGGAATTCTTCTTTATATAATGTATCTACAGGTGGTTCAGAAAAGATGCCGTTACATGCTTTCTCAAATGTCTCATCGGATACATTTTCCACATCGTAACGAATCAGTACACGAACACTGTCCACGTCTTTAATTCCAAGATAGCTGCGGATCTCGTGTCTGAGCTCCTTGGTCTGTACATCAAATCCTGATTTTTTCTCCACGTACACTCTTTTTACATTGCTCATAAGTAATCCTCCATAAATGAATTTTTACACATTTTCTATTGTTAGTATAACACAACAATCATTATTTAATACAATTAATATATCTAAACACTTTTATAATTTGTACTTATTAATCTTCTCTTGTTTTCAAGATATGATTTTCATTTCCACTCATCGTCTTTTATAGATTTAAGATTGCTCTATTTTTTTATGACGCCTTCTAATAATAAATAATACGATCCATATTACAGCCAGCACTGCTCCGAACACCTCACTGATACGGACCACCATATCAAAAAAGAATCCCTCCGGAAGCATCCGAATCATATAATCGGTCGCCGGATCGAATATCCACAGATCATTGGTAAAAAATATCTTATGGAAAATCGTAAAACACGTTGTAAAATCTATGCTGAATGCAATGCCCAGCAGCACACCTATGAGCACCCATACACCCAGTGCGATCGTATAGGACCGGAAGAGCAGGCGCCTCCAGTCTTTCTCCCTTTTCCCAAGTATTCCTAATGTAATGACTGCCACAGCCAGACATACGATTCCGACCTTGATTCCGCCAAGGAACAGATTCCTGACATCACTCATATGCATCCGGTCTCTTTCATTAAAGAAATCCTGTTCTTTTCCTTCTACCGTCGTCACGACTGACAGTTTGTCTTCTTTTCCAATCAGGTAATTCATCATATGTTCCGTCACATACATGACATGATCGATATTCATGTCCAGATCTTTCGTCACTTCATATTTCTGGTATTCTTTTTTATAAAATCTGTAATAACTGTCTCCATATACCGCTGCCCAGATACTGAATACAAGTGCTGCGATCACCGCACACATCATGGCTACTACGGATAAGGTTGTTGTTAACTTTTTCAAATATTATCTCCTTTTATGTCTTCTCTTATTTTTTGTTCCGGCACTTGACTGTTTCTGTCATGAATTTTGTATTTCACTTCATAATTTTGCGCCTGTCCTTATTATTATAACACTTCTATATATAAATACGGTTGTAATTTTCTTTTATTTCACTTATAATACAGATAAGATTCATTAGGAGGACTTATCATGGATATTAACTATGAGTTATATAAAGTATTTTACTATGTAGCTTCTACCTTAAGCTTTTCAGAAGCGTCCAAGCAGCTGTTCATCTCGCAGTCGGCAGTCAGCCAGTCTATCAAGGCATTGGAAAAGAAACTGGACCAGACCTTATTCATCCGAAGCACTAAGAAGGTCCGGCTTACTACAGAAGGCGAGATTCTTCTCCGGCACATTGAACCGGCGATCAGCCTGATCAAGCGCGGTGAAAGCCAGCTTCTCGATGTCGGTGCACGTGGAGGACAGCTTCACATCGGTGCCAGCGATACAATCTGCCGCTATTTCCTGGTACCTTATCTGGAACGCTTCCACCGGGAATTTCCAGGCGCACATATCAAAGTTACCAATGCGACATCCATCCGCTGTGTGGAACTCCTTGAGACCGGGCAGGTGGATCTGATCGTTGTCAACTCACCAAATGCTTATCTTGGAAATGTTCCGAATGTGAAAAAGATCAAAGATTTCCAGGATGTGTTCATTGCCAACGAATCATTTAAGGAATTAAAAGGAAAGAAGCTTTCTTTCAAAGAACTCCTGGACTATCCGATCCTTATGCTGGACAGAAAGAGTACAACCAGTGAATATCTGCACAATCTGTTTCTTCAGAATCAGCTTGATCTGGTTCCGGAGATCGAACTCAGCAGTAACGATCTTCTGATCGACCTTGCACGCATCGGACTTGGAATTGCATTTATCCCGGATTTCTGCCTTTCACAGGCAGTGGATTCGGATTCACTTTTCATTGTCGAGACGAAGGAATCTCTTCCTCAAAGAGAACTTGTGATCGCATACAATGAGAAAGTTCCGGTATCCAAGGCTGCACAGGAATTCTTGTCTTATTTTTAAAAAGGATTCTTTCAGATGCTTCGGCAACTGGCAGCTTCTATCGAACACATAATAGTAAAAAATACCATGAAAGCATATGTGCCTCATGGTATTTTTCTTTTTATCATTATTCTGCTTATTTCATATCCGCCTCTTCTTCTGTCCAGAACTGCGCTATCTTCTCTTCGATATTTTCACTGTTACAGATCTGGAAATCACTCCACTCCCGTGGAAATACCTCCTGACACCGTCTGTCCATAAAACGGTCATCCAGCAATGTGATCACACCTTTGTCCTGGTCGGTCCGTATGACTCTTCCTGCTGACTGCAACACCTTATTCATACCCGGATACAGATACGCATAATCAAAGCCATTCAGATTCTTCTGATCGAAATAATACTTTAACAATTCCCGTTCCAGGCACACCTGTGGAAGCCCTGTCCCGACGATCATTGCCCCGATCAGTTTATCCTCTGTCAGATCAATCCCTTCCGAAAAAATACCTCCCATCACGCAGAAGCCGATCAGACTATGCATCCTTTCCTGCTCGAATTTTTCCAGAAATTCTTCACGCTCCTGCTCTGTCATATACTGTGACTGTACTACAACCTCGATCTCATCTTCAATCCGCTTTTCCTGCAACTCTGCAAACGCTTCCCACACTTCTTCCAGAAACCGGTAAGATGGGAAGAACGCCAGATAATTTCCTGTCTTTCCATTTACTACACGTAAAATGTACTCCGCATATTTCCGGTACATCTCCGGTCCGCGTCTGGTATATTTCGTACTGACATCATTTCCCAGAAGCAATAACCTCCTGCTCTGTTCAAACGGTGATTCTGCGTAAATAGCATAGTCATCCTTCGCCGTAGATAACAATTTCTTATAATAATTAATCGGAAGAAATGTTGCCGAAAATAATATCGTACTGTTGCCCTTTCCCATATATTCCTGCAGACATCCTGCCGGATTGACACAGAACAGATGCAGATGAAACTTTCCTTCTTCATTTAACTCCGAATAGATCAGATAATTCTCATCCAGCCGGTCATGAATATATATGAAATTACGGATGCCAAAATAAAACTCCAATACCTCTTTCCGCACCACTTCGTCTTTACAGTCTTCTATAAACTCTTCCAGTTTTGTCATCAAAGACAACAGCTTGATATACACATGCGACACACTGTTCAGGATCTGGCAGCCGTCGCACTCCCGCTTCAGTGTCAAAAGCTGCCTATTGCAGCTTTCTAATGCCGAGACAAGCTTTGGTTCACCGTATTTTACCAGCTTCTTGATCTTCAGAAAATCTTCTTTACAGATACTGGTACTGTACATTGCCCTGCCACGTTCGACCAGATTGTGCGCCTCATCAATCAGGAACAGGTATTCTCCTTTCACGCCATCTCCGAAAAAGCGCTTCAGATGTGCATTTGGATCAAATACATAATTGTAATCACAGATGACGGCATCGACCCACTGCGATACATCCAGTGCCATTTCAAACGGGCATACGTTCCACTTTCTTGCCTGTTCTTCCAGTACCTCCCGGCTCATCTGATCTGTCGAAGTAAGCAATTCATAGACTGCATCATTCACGCGGTCAAAATGCCCTTTCGCATATGGACACGCATCCGGATTACAGACTGTCTCTTCACAGAAACAGATTTTTTCCTTTGCCGTCAATGTGATGACCTTCATCTTCAGCTCCTGTTCTCTCAGAATATCAAACGCCTGGCTTGCCACCGTTCTGGTGATCGTCTTGGCCGTCAGATAGAAGATCTTTTCACCCAGTTCTTCCCCGACTGCTTTCACCGCCGGAAATACCGCCGCCATCGTCTTGCCGACCCCAGTCGGTGCCTGAATGAATAACTTCTTTTTTCTTAAAATTGTCCGGTATACTGATGCAACCAGTTTCTTCTGTCCATCTCTGTATTCGAAAGGGAATTCCACGTTTTTGATCGAAGCGTTTCTCTTTTCTCTCCATTCCATCTGGTATCTCGCCCATTTTTCGTATTCTGATACCAGTTCTTCAAACCATTCTTTTAGTTCTGCCCGGGTATATACCTCCTGAAATCTCCGGATCTCTTCTGTATCCAGATTGCAATACGTCATCTGTACGCCGATCTCTTCCAGATTTTTTTGTTCTGTGTAAATGTATGCATAGCATTTTGCCTGCGCCAGATGCAGAAGCTGCGGTTCTTCCAGACGTTTCAGATCTTTAAACACGCCTTTGATCTCGTCGATTACCACACGTTTCGGAAGTTCTATGATCCCGTCCGCTCTTCCTTCCACACTTAAGACAAATCCATCGCATGCTATCTGATATTTTAACGGAACCTCCGCACGGTACTCTGCTCCCTGCTGTCTCTGGATCTTCCGGTGTATCCGGCCGCCCTGCTGCATGGCATCCTTATCTGCCCCGCCGGTCCGGTTGTCAATATCTCCATGTCTTAATATAAATTCCACCAGATTCCGCACTGAGATGCGGATACACGGCTGTTCCAGATTCATGATCTGCTTTCCCCCAATCGTTCTTCGTACATCGGCCGAATCGCTCCCGTCATCCCTGCGATCACATCGATCACCGTCATGATATCTCCGCTCCGATTCTTCTGGTAAGCATGATAGCTTCCCTGAATACAATAGCTGAGCATCACATTCATTGCTGTATCTTCTTTCAATTCCGGGTATTTTTCAAAGATCATCTGCTTAATGCTCCGCTCAATACTATCCGCAAAATGATTCGCCTGACTGCCGGAAAACAAAATTGTCGTCAGGGAATTCTGCGATACATAAGCCATCAGAAGTTCCCGGGAAAACTCTGCCGGATGCTCCAACAGATATTCCGGATGCTGGATACTGTTCGTAATCGACTGTACCACTTCTTCTTCCATCGCATCTGACAAATCATAGATATCTTTATAATGCGCATAAAAGGTAGACTTATTGATTCTTGCACTTTCACATAATTCTTTTACCGTTATCTTTTCCAGCGGTTTCCTGGAACGCAGTTCGATAAATGCATTCTTGATTCCCCGCTCTGTTTTCTCAATTCTAAGATCCATCTTACCTCCCATTTTCCCAACACTTTCTCGTATTCGTTGGTTATCCATCCTTTCGTCGGTTTTGTTGGTGGATACCTCCTTGCATTTTTCTTATAATATGATTATAGAACACAAAAGCAACTACTGTCCATTATCTTTTCGACAGTTGATTATTTACGTTGCATTTTACGGAGGTTAACATGGATTTTTACGGATTTTACACAGGAAAAATATTTGACGCCTATGAATTTCTCGGCGCACACCCGGACAAAGACGGAACTACATTTCGCACATTCGCTCCTGCTGCATCACGCATTACAGTCATTGGGGAATTTAACGACTGGCAGGAATGGGAGCTGAACAAAACTTATGACGGCAATTTCTGGGAATGCTATGCCAAAGGAGCAAAACCGGGTATGATGTACAAATACCGCATTTACAGACAGGATGGAAGCTGCGTGGAGCACTGCGATCCTTATGGCTTCGGCATGGAACTACGTCCGGCCTTTGCTTCCATCATCCGCGATCTGTCCCACTATAAATTCAAAGACAGTAAATGGATGCAGAAACGTTCGGTATGCAAGGACAAGCCGCTGAACATCTACGAACTGCATTTCGGATCATTTAAAAAGCCTTCCGAAAAAGCAGACGACTGGTATACTTATGTGGAAATGATCGATATCCTGATTCCTTATCTTAAGGAAAATGATTACAACTATATCGAGATCATGCCGCTCAGCGAGCATCCGTGTGATGAATCCTGGGGATACCAGAACACCGGATTCTTCAGTCCGACTGCCCGCTACGGAACTGCCGAAGAACTGATGAAATTCATCGATGCCTGCCACAAGAATGACATCGGCGTAATCATGGATTTCGTACCGGTACATTTTGCCGTTGATTATTATGCTCTGGCTGACTATGACGGAACTGCACTCTATGAGTATCCGCACCAGGATGTCGGTGTCAGCGAATGGGGAAGCTGTAACTTCATGCATTCCAGAGGCGAAGTCAGAAGTTTCCTGCAGTCCGCTGCAAACTACTGGTTAAGCGTCTATCATGTAGACGGAATCCGTATGGATGCCATCAGTCGTATCATCTACTGGCAGGGTGAACCGGCAAGAGGTGTCAACAATAATGCGGTGGATTTTATCCGTGAAATGAACCGCGGATTAAAGACAATGCATCCGACAGCCATGCTCTCCGCCGAAGATTCCACCTCTTTTGAAGGCGTCACAAAACCTGTAGATCAGGGCGGACTTGGATTCGATTACAAATGGGATATGGGTTGGATGAACGATACCCTCGACTACTTCCGCACAGCACCGGAGTACAGAAGCCGTGATTACCATAAGCTTACATTCTCTATGATGTATTATTATAACGATGATTTTCTTCTTCCTCTTTCACATGACGAAGTTGTTCACGGAAAGGCAACCATCGCACAAAAAATGTATGGTGAGTACGAAGAAAAATTCCCACAGGCGCGTGCATTCTATATGTATATGTACGCACATCCGGGAAAGAAATTGAACTTCATGGGTAACGAGATCGGTCAGCTCCGCGAATGGGATGAAAAGCGTGAGCAGGACTGGGATATCCTGAAGTATCCGATACACGATACTTTCCACCACTTCATGCAGAAACTGAATCATCTGTATCTGACAACTCCTGCTCTTTCTGCCAAAGATTATGAGGATGCGGGATTTCAATGGCTGGACTGCCATCAGGAAGAGCGCTGTATCTATGCGTTCGAAAGAACAGATGGAAAAGATCGTATCATTGCTGTCTTTAATTTCTCGAATGAGGATCAGGAAGGATATGAGCTTCCGGTGGAAGACGCGAAGGAACTGGAAGTGATTCTGGCTAGTGATGATGTAACATTTGGAGGAAGTAAGAAGTATACGAAGAAGAAAGTGAAGGTTACAGAGGGGAAAGTTGTGCTGGATCTTTCGGCTTATTCGGCGGTGTATTTGGGAATTTAATTTGGGATTTCATTTATTAACGTAGTTGGCCTCTCGATCCTTGAAGAAAAATGGTATCCGTTAAAACTCTCCGGCTTTATCAGATACCATTTTTTCTATACTTTTCTAAAACTTATTCACCGCATCCGCAAGATAATCATTGCTTACTTCTGCAAAGTTCTCATTCTCCACCGCTTCTGCAAGGCTTGCATCGATCGGCATCTTTCCGATGACCGGAACGCCGAGTTCTGCTGCCACTTCGTCGATGTGGCTCTCGCCGAATACGGAGATCTTACGCCCGCAGTCCGGACATACCAGATAGCTGTAATTTTCTACAATTCCAAGTACCGGGATGTCCATCTGTCCTGCCATATTGTAGGCCTTCTTTACGATCATGCGGACCAGATCCTGCGGTGAAGTTACGATCACGATGCCTTCTACCGGAAGGGACTGGAATACAGTAAGCGGTACATCACCTGTTCCAGGCGGCATATCTACGAAGAGATAGTCTAATTCTCCCCATGCTACATCTGTCCAGAACTGTGTGACAACACCTGAGATGACCGGACCTCTCCAGATAACCGGATCATCTTCTTCCGGAAGCAGGAGGTTGATGGACATGATCTTCGTTCCATCCTTTGCCTCACATGGGAAAATATTTTCTCCGTCACCTTTTGCTTTCTCATGGATTCCATACATCTTCGGAATAGATGGACCTGTGATATCAGCATCCATGATACCTACAGAAAATCCCTGTTCTCTCATCAGTCTTGCAAGGGATGCTGTGACCATGGATTTTCCAACACCGCCTTTTCCGCTGACAACTGCGATCACATGGTTGATGTGTGATTTCTTATTTTCCGGTTTGATCAGGCTCTGCGGTTTGCTTCCGCATTCACCTGCATGGGAACAGCCTGCACAATCGGACGGACTACAACCGTTTTTCTGCTCTTCTGCCATTTGTCCTACTCCTCTACCGCAGCGATAAGTTCTACTTCACACAGAACTCTCTTTGGAAGTGTCTTTACTGCAACACAGCTTCTTGCCGGTTTTGATGTGAAGTATTTTCCATATACTTCGTTGAATGCTGCGAAGTCACCCATATCTGCAAGGAAACATGTTGTCTTTAATACGTTGTCAAATGATGTTCCTGCTTCTTTTAAGACTTCTCCTAAATTCTTGCATACCTGCTCTGTCTGAGCTTCGATTGTTGTTGCTTCCACATCATTTACTTCTGGATTGATCGCGATCTGTCCTGCTGTATACAGTACTCCGTTGTGTACATATCCCTGTGAGTATGGTCCAAGTGCCTTTGGTGCTTTTTCTGTTGCTACGATTTTCATAATGTTATTTCTCCTTTGCTACTTCATATAATTTCTGTGCGATACACACATCAAATAATCCCATTCCAACCGATTTGAAATATGTTGTCTGACCTTCTTTGATCTCTTTTTCCCCCGATACGAGATATTCATGCATCAGTTTTACGCGGTCTTTTGTAAGTTTTCCACTTGCCAGAGGCTGGCTTAGATCCCCGCTTTCCTCACATGCATATGGCAGTTCAATGTATACATTGTCCACCAGTTCCAGTACTGCATCCGGGATTTCCCTCATCTCCGGCATATACGAGCCGATCGCAATGATGCATTTTCCTCTCAGAAGATCTTTGTCATCCGGAAGAACAGGTGTGGTAGAAGGAGTTGTTGTACAGATGATATCACTGTTTCGTACAAGCTCTTCCACTGCTTTACATTGTACTACCTTTACATCTTCCTTATCAATAGCTTTTTTCAGTCTTTCCAGATAATCAGTCAGATCACGGTTGCTGTGATTAAATACATATACGGTATGGATATCTCTTGCGGCACATGCATACACTGCCTGATGGAATCCCTGCATTCCTGCTCCGATGATTCCAACCGTATGGCAGTCCTTTCTTGACAGATGGCGGATTCCCACCCCGCCGACAGCTCCGGTTCTCCATGCGGTTACCGACTGCCCGTCCATAACGGCAAGCGGCGCACCTGTCGTATAATCATTCAGTAACACGATACCATCAATCGACGGCAGTCCCAGTTTGGAATTCTCCGGAAAGATCGACAGGATCTTTGTCCCGATGATATCCTTTGTGTAACATGGCATATACATGAGCTGCTTATTTTCATGTTCTACCGTTGGTCTTGGCGGCATATAGAACTCGCCTGACCCATAGATCCGGTATGCCTCTTCGATCTGATCCATCATCTGATCCGGATCAACCATTTCTTCGATCTGCTCCTTGCTTAATACGATCATTTTACATTTCCTCCAGTTCTTTTTGTTCCCTTGTGACATCTCTCAGCCACTTATATGTCAAATACCGCTTTAAAGTAATCGGTACTTTGATCAGTTCATCACTCATCAGTATAACATAGACGACCGGCACACTGGCATGCAAAATAAATGCCGCCACTGCCCCGAGTAAAATGGAGAATCCCCACATCGTCGATACATCCATGATCAATCCGAATTTCGTATCTCCGCCTGCACGGAATACCCCCACTACCATTGTGGTATTAAATGCCTGTGCCACAGTAAAATACGACATAACAAAGAACATGAAACTCAAATAATTCTTTGCCGGTCCGGTCAATGCCAGATTTGCATTGGCAATCGGTGCCGAGATCAGTATCAGTACACCGCCAAGGATTCCCAGAATCAGACTTAACCACACGAAACGTTTTCCGTATGCTTTTGCCAGCTCCATTTTTCCTTCCCCGATCGTCTTACCAAGATAGATCGCCGTTGCATGGGATATCCCAAATGTTACGACCGTTGCCAGCTGTCTTGCCACCTGTGCCACCGAGTTGGCTGCCACTGCTGCACTTCCAAGATGCCCGATCACCGCTGTATTCGCCGATGTTCCCAGTCCCCACATCAGTTCATTTAATACCACCGGCATGGAATAGACCGCAAAATCTTTTACCAAAACTTTATCGATCTTCACCATATCTTTAAGCCGGATCCTTACTACTTTATTTCGAAAGACCGCGTAAGCGAGAACCATCACCGTCTCGGCTGCTCTGGCGCACAATGTACCGATTGCCGCACCTCTGACTCCCATTACCGGAAATCCGAGCAGTCCGAAGATCAGGACTGCATTTACCACAATATTCATAAGCAGCGAGATCAGGTAAATGAACGTGGCTACCATGACACGTTCAATACTACGCATGATATTTAAGTAAACCTGTGTCACTGCCATAAACACATAGGAAAATCCCACGATTCTTAAATACTTTACTCCTTCTGCAATAACTTCCGGATCAGAGGTATAGATCCGCATCAGTGTCTCCGGCATGCCAAGGGCTGCTGCTGCGAATACTACTGCAACGATAAGTCCGGCACTTAATCCCATACCCAGGACTTTTTCTATCGTTCTGGTATCTTTTTTTCCCCAGTACTGCGCTGTCAGAACGGTTGCTCCGGAGGTCACTCCGTAAAAGATCAGTGTCATGATGTATTGGATCTGTCCTGCAAGAGATGCTCCGGATAATACTTTCTCTCCGACTTTTCCGAGCATGATCACATCCGTTGCCGTGACTCCGACATTGATCAGATTCTGGATTGCGATCGGGATGACCAGGGCGAATACATTCCGGTAGAATAGCTTCCAGTTGATTGTTTTTGTATATTCACTTTTTTCTTTCATTTATTTCTTCTCTCTTTTCTATCTTATCTTATTTCCAGATACATAACAGATACTTCTCTGTTTTCTGTTCATCTGAAACTTCTATGTTCTTATCTCACTTTCTGCTTCTCTGCAGATAATACACCGCAAGCTGTGTCCGGTCTCTTAACTCCAGTTTCTCCAGTACATTACTGATATAATTCCGGACCGTTCCTTCGCTTAAGCAGACTTTCTCCGATATCTCTTTATTACTGAGTCCCTCGGCAACCAGTGCTATGATCTCCAGTTCCCGCTCTCCGATGCCATGACTGTTCCAGTCAAACGCCTCCTCTTTTTCCTGCTGCTCTTTCTGAAGCAGTCCCGGAATTCTGGACATAATCTCAGTTCCGAATACGGTCTGATTCATCTGCACCGCCTGCAATGCCGGAAAGATACTGCCGTAATCCTGTTTTATCAGATATCCCTTCACACCATATTTTAATGCTTTTACGATGTACTCATCATCGGAAAACGTGGTAAGCAAAAGAATCTTTGCATCCGTATGCCTTTTCAAAATCTGCTCTGCGGCATCCAGGCCGTTCATGTCCTTCATACGGATGTCCATCAGAAGAACATCCGGCAGCAATTCATCATATAACCGGACGGCATCTTTTCCGTCCTGTCCGGTACCAGTTACTTCTACTTCTCCCCCTGCTTCCAGGATCGTCTTTAACGCACTGGATACCAGGATATCGTCATCTACAATTACTATCTTCATCTTTTTCCCTCATTTTTTGGAACCGTAATAAATATCCGGAAGCCATTTTCTTTCTGGATCTGCATGGTTCCGCCAAGCATGCGGACACGTTTTTTCATATTCTCGATCCCGATCCCGCTGCTTTCTGTATTTTCTGTTTTCCGAGCGTTTTCGGCCTTTCCGGCACTTTCCTTCTCTGCATATTCTTCCCGGTCTCCATCTGGCTGGATCCGCTCATCTGACGTTCCATTATCTTCTATAATCAGCTGATATAGTCCGGGATGTTCTCTTGTCAAAATCTTCACCTTATTTGCATTGCTGTGACGCATCACGTTATTCAGTGCCTCTTTCGTAATGGCTATAAAGCTGTATTTGATCTCTTTTGGAATATCATATCCCATATCATAAGTAAGCTGTACCGGACAAAAACGGAATTCTTCTGCCAGCGATTCCATCACTTCTTTTAAATTTACCGACTCATCATGCAGATCGTGCACGCTCTGTCTTACATTCGTCATGGCTTCGTTCAGCGTCTGATCCAGCTGCTCCATCGGGACTTTCAGATTCTCAGCCTGATTAACAGTCTTTAACGCTCCCACCATCAGGATGGACCGCGACAGCATATGTCCCACATTGTCATGGATCTCTCTGGCGATACGATTCCGTTCTTTCAATGTGGCCAGATATACTTCCGTATCCTGCTTTTCCAACAGATCCTGATTCTTCTTTTCCAGCATCAGTGTCAGTTCTCTGCTGTCATCTCTGGCCCTTTTATATTCCTGCTCCAATTCATTTAGCCTCCTGGTCCGTCCATATAACAGAACTGCTGCTGCCAGCCCGGCAACAATAAGCATCTCTTTTTCCAGTCCGTAATATTCCCGGAATACCGGCGCCTCACAAGCCACGATTATACCGCCAGCCCCTATATAAACCGGAGAATAAAAGCATAGCATATTATATAAAACCACCGGAAGAAACATCCACATTTCTTTAGAAATAATTCCGGCTGCCACAAAAGCAATCGTCATAATGTAATGCAGATACTTTTCTTCCCCTACCAGATTCACACAGGTATAGATACACGCAAACAGAATAGCAATAACCGCCGGAATCCCTGTTTCCGCTATTACCAGAAGTCCTACTCCGTAAAGGAACAAAAATCCTTCATCTGTTATCTTTCTCATTCTTTTCTCCTATATTACATTTGTCACATTCAACTTATGACCTGTGACACTACCATTATAATCAGCCATTCGCTATACTACAAGTAACAAATGTTATGACCGCAGAAAGTAATCTTCCATTTCTTCTGCGGTACTGACATACATTCACCAAGGAGGTAATCTTATGCTTGTACATATAGAAAATCTTGTAAAACGTTACGGTGATCTGTTAGCACTTGACCACCTGTCACTCGACATCGAAGAAGGTGAGATCTTCGGACTGCTCGGACCGAACGGTTCCGGCAAAACGACCGCGATCAACTGTATGCTCGCACTGTTAAAATACGACAAAGGAACAATCACGATCTTTGGAAAGGACATGAAGCCGGACAGCTACGATATCAAGCAGGATATCGGTGTTGTCATGCAGAACGTTGCTGTCTTCGAGCAGATGTCCGTCTATGAAAACATCGATTATTTCTGCGGACTCTATATCAAAGACAAACAGAAGCGAAAAGAACTCGTGGAAGAAGCCATCGCATTCACCGGTCTATCCGATTTCCGTAAGATGCGCCCAAAGAAACTCTCCGGCGGACTCTTACGAAGGCTGAATATCGCATGCGGCATTGTCCACAAGCCCAGACTCATCATCATGGATGAACCGACCGTTGCTGTAGATCCTCAAAGCCGCAACAAGATTCTGGAAGGAATCGTAGAACTCAACCGACAGGGATCAACTATTATCTACACTTCCCACTACATGGAAGAGGTCGAACAGATCTGTACCCGTATTGCAATCATCGATCACGGACGTGTACTCGCATCCGGCACGACCGAAGAATTAAAGAAAATGATCAAGACCGGCGAGACGATCACGATCGAAGCAGTTGCATTAACGAAAAACAACCTGGCAGATATCCGCTCACTTTCTCATGTATTTGACTTATCATACGAAGATCAGACAATGATCCTACGCTGCAGCGGTGCAAAACACAATCTGATCCGGGTATTGAATTACCTGCAGGAACAGGACATTCCATTCGGGCGCGTCTTCTCCGAGCTTCCGACTCTCAATGATGTCTTCCTTGAGATCACAGGAAAAGAACTCAGGGATTAAAGGAGGGACACTTTATGTTACATTTATTAAAATATCAGTTCTTACAGACGATACGGTCCCGCTCCATCATGTTCTGGGCTCTGGCATTTCCACTCATCCTTGGAACGATGTTCTATGTATCCTTTGGAACTACCGGACTTGCCGGAACCGGAGAGACCGACTGGGAACCGGTCCCTGTTGCCGCCATCACAGTAGATGACAACTCAGCAAATGCGAAATCTTTCCAGACATTTCTGGATGGAATGGATCAGGATATGATTGATATCCATTCTTACAAAACGGAAAAAGAAGCCAGAAAAACACTGAAGCAGGAAGACATTTCCGGCATCTATTATGTAAAAGAGACACCTTCCCTTACGCTTGCTTCCAACGGCATTAACCAAAGCATTCTTGCTTCACTTCTTGATAGCTATGAAAAAAATGCCGACATGATCCGTGATATTGCCACACAGCACCCGGAAAACCTTTCAGACGCCCTTGCATCCCTGAATGACTACCAGACACTGGTGAAAGAAAAGTCCTTAGGCGGACATTCCTTAGATCCAACACTGACTTACTTTCTCGCTCTGATAGCATTTGCCTGCTTAAGCGGAGTCTACTTAAGTATCCATTCTACGGTTCAGTTACAGGCGAACTTAAGCACACTCGGAGAAAGACGCAGTATTACACCGACACACAAGCTTTCCATGATCCTTGGTGATCTGCTGGTACTGGAAAGTATCCATTTCATCAACATCCTGATCCTGGAACTTTACCTTACCCAGGTACTTCATATCAACCTTGGGCATGATATTCCAAAGCTTCTTCTCGTTACATTTATGGGAAGTCTGATCGGTATCTGTCTCGGGATCCTGATCGGATGTGCCGGTAAACTATCCTACAGTATCAAATCCGGAATCGGAGTCCTCGTCACACTGTTCCCAAGTTTTCTTGCAGGACTGATGTTCGGCGGTATGAAAAATGTGATCGAACAGCACTGCCCGGTCATCAATCGGATCAATCCTGCCAGTGTACTTAGTGATGCATTCTACTGCCTCAGTGTCTATGATGACACCGTACGCTACCATAGATGTATCCTGATTCTTGGAATCATGTGCCTGCTTTGTATCATCCTTTCATTTTTCCTGATAAGGAGGGAACGTTATGACAGTATTTAGAGGATTTTTAACCATAACCAAACGCAATCTCCTGATGGTATTCATGTATCTGGCAATTTTTCTTTCGATTGGAATTCTTGCCTCCGGTACCGATAATAATACTTCCAGTACAGGATTCCATGCGAAAAAGCTTACCATAGGTGTGGTCGATCATGACGAAAGTGTACTTTCAAAAGGACTTTCCGAATATTTATCGCAGTATCACACCGTCAGACAAATGCCGGATGACACCGCGCAACTCCAGGATGCACTCTTTAACCGGAATGTCTATTATATCGTAACCATTCCGAAAGATTTTAAAACCTCCTGTCTCCGTGAGTATCAGGCATTACCGGTATCCAAGATTCCGGGCAGCACAGACGGTTACTACATCGATCAGCAGATCAACACCTATCTGAATCAGGCACGTGTCCTGACAGACAGCGGTTATTCCGATAAAGAGGCAGCTGCATATATTCTGAAACATACAGACAGTTCTTCTCATGTTACGATGTTAAAATCTGCTTCTTCCGAAAAGACGCCGGGTTATGGTTACATGTATCAGTATCTGCCATATGTATTAATCTCCATACTGTGCTATGTAATGGGACTGATCATGATCGCATTCCATCAGCCGGATCTGCAAAAGCGCATCCTCTGCTCGGCTGTGTCCATCAGAAGCCAGAACCTGCAGCTGACCCTTGGATATCTGGTAGTCGGAATCTCCGTCTGGCTGCTTACGACATGGATTCCTGCTTTCTTCTTTTACCGGAGAGCATTCTTCCAGTCGGCAAATATGCCATATTATATGCTCAACAGCCTGACACTACTTCTGGTTGGCCTGGCACTTGCCTTCCTTCTTGGCACATTTATCACCAAAGAAGAAGTCCTGACCGCCTTTGTAAATGTTGTCACGCTTGGCATGAGCTTCCTGTGCGGTGTATTCGTTCCGCTTGATATCATGGGGAAAGGTGTGAAAACCATAGCTCATTTCTTGCCGGTCTACTGGTATGAGATCAGTAACAATCTGCTGAGTAACTATGACATACTTAGTCAGGCTCAGAAACAGGTATTATACCGCAACTATGGAATCCAGTTACTTTTTGCCGCTGCGATCTTCTGTATCGCACTGGTAGTCAGTAAAAGAGCAAGGCAGACAGCGTAATAGCTGCCTGCCCTGATTTTTCTTTATTTTATCTTTTTCTTCTGTATCCATTCCACAATCTTATATCCCAGATATCCGGAGAGGCTTCCGAATATCACACCACCGATGATGTCCGTTGGATAATGCACGTACAGGTACAACCTTGATAACGCGATCAGAACTGCCAGCACAAGTGCTGCTTTCCACATTTTCTTCTCTCCGGCAAGATACAATGCCGTAACCGAAGCAAATGAAGCCGCCGTGTGTCCCGACGGGAAAGAGTAATCCTGCGGCTTTGCGATCAGTAATTGTACCGCTGTATTTACATCAAATGGTCTTGTCCTTGCCACCAGATTCTTTATGAGCACATTGCAGAGCAGCACATCCACCAGCAATGCCGCCATCATGATCACTCCTGTCTTTCTTGTCTTCGGAATGATCAGAAAAATTATCGTCAGGCAGATCCATATCATTCCTGCATCACCGAGTTTTGTGATAAAAGGAACAATCGTATCGCCGATGTCTGTTCTTAAGTTCTGGATTATATTTAGAATCTGTATTTCCATATATACATTATTTCCTTTCTGTCCTCATCTGTATATCGTTATCTGCATATACAATATCTGATTTTCTTATGCCTTTTTCGCCGTTCGAAGAACCGGCATACGGAAGATCTGGATCAGAAGCGGGATTACCATGATAAACCACACGATCGGTTCACAGATAATAACGCCTGTATATCCCAGCCACGGAACCAACGTTGCAGCAATCACAATCTTTCCGGCCATCTCAAGACCACTCGAGATCAGCGGGGTAACGTGATCTCCCAATCCCTGCATTGCATTTCTCAGAATACAGATCAGAGTCGTAATGATATAGAACAATGTATCAAACTTCAGATAATTCGTTGCATTTAAGATGACAGTCTTATTATGCGTTCCCGTTACCAGATATACAAGCCACTCTCCAATCGTATAGCTTGCAATGATCGTTATGCCGGACCAGATTGCCGTATAGATGATCGCAAGCCGAATGCCCTTCTTCACACGGTCAATCTTACCTGCCCCTACATTCTGGCCGCAATATGTTGCCATCGTCTGGCCGAATACACTGAACATGATCATGAATATCTCTGTAATCTTTCTGGCTGCTGTATGCGCAATGATGATATCCGTTCCCAGCTTATTGATCGCCGTCTGCAGTGTTACGGTACCGATATTGACCAGTGAACTCATGAATCCCATCGACATTCCTGCACTGAACATTTCTTTGACCATCACCTTATTCAGTTCTTTAAAATCATCTTTCTGCAGTCTCAGAATCTCATACTTTCTGACCATATAGATCCAACACACTACAAATGCTATGACCTGCGCCAAAACTGTCGCAATTGCCGCACCTTTCACGCCCGTCTTCATCACCACCACAAAGAAGAAATCACCGGCAATATTCAAACCTACCGATACTGCCAGGATCAGCAGCGGCGTGACAGCATCTCCAATCGCACGTAGTGTCGCTGCACAGGCATCATATAAAAATGTCGCCAGCATTCCGGCTATGATGATAATAATATAGCTCTTTGCAACTGTCAGAAGATGAGCCGGCACATTCAAAAAGCGCAGGATTGGATTCAGGAACACCAGACCGCATGCCGTGATGATCAGAGAAATAGCAGTGCCGATCGTCAATGACATTGCAAACGACTTCTTCATATCCCGGACATTCTTTGCTCCAAATTTCTGTGCAGTAATGATTGCAAATCCATTCGACATTCCTAATAGGAATCCAATGATCAGACCACTCAATGTGCTGGTCGCACCTACTGCCGCAAGTGCCTCTTCTCCCAAAAATGAACCTACAATCCTCGTATCTACCAGACTGTATGTAAGCTGTAATAAATTACCTAAAAATATCGGCAATGCGAAACTTAATATCAGTGTCGAGGGTTTTCCCTTCGTTAAATCTTTCATTCTTTCTTAATCCTTTTCTTTTTTCTGTCCAGACTCTCTCTTATCCCAAACGTTGCCTTTTTATCACATACCTTACCAAAAAGCAGTTCATAATAACTTGTAATTGTTTTATGCTTATCCCAGAAATACATTTCCCTCCTCCTTCATCGTTCTTTTTAGAACGATTATGATGCAATCTTCCTTTTATGTCAATCTATATTCTTACTATATCATTGCCAGCAGAACTGTTCCCAATGTAATCAGCACAATTCCTGCAACAGATTTCGGTGTCAGTTTTTCTTTAAAAACGATCCAGGAAAAAGCAATTGTGATCAGGATGCTCAATTTATCAATTGGCACTACTACACTTGCCGGACCATCCTGCAGTGCTTTGTAATAACACAGCCAGGAAGCTCCTGTTGCAAATCCGGACAGCACAATGAACCGCAGTTCCTTTTTCCCGATTGTACAAATTTCATCTGTTTTTCTTTTTATAATCACCATAAGCCATGCCATAACCAGTACAACTGTTGTACGAATTGCTGTTCCAAGATTTGAATCAATACCAGAAATACCAATTTTTCCTAAAATCGCAGTCAGACTGGCAAATACTGCAGATAGTACAGCGTAAATAAACCAACTTCCGGTGTGCTGCTCTCTATCCTCTGTTACTTCTTTTTTTGTAATCATCAATGCAGTTCCTATTCCGATCAGACAGATGCATCCTGCTTTTTTCCACGTTAATCCCTCATGAAGAAAAATGAGAGCAAGAAAAATTGTCAAAATTGTACTGGACTTATCAATCGGTACAACTTTATTAATATCGCCTTTCTTAAGCGCATGAAAATAGCACAACCAGGAGGCTCCTGTTGCAAGTCCGGACAGCACAAGAAATAATAATGTTCGTCCGCTTATATCATTCACTCCGGACATTGTTCCGGTAAAAAATACCAGGATCCATGAAAACACAAGTACTACAACCGTTCTTAGTGCTGTTGCCACATCCGAATCTGTTTTCTGAATTCCACATTTTGCAAGAATTGCTGTAATACCTGCGAAAAAAGATGATCCTATCGCATATAAAATCCACATTTTACACTCCCTCCTATACTGCTATAAATCTTCTTTGTCAAAAAACATGCACCGCTCGTTATCATACATTTCGCAAAGGTAATACCTTTTAGCAAAAGTCTATTATCCAGCAATGTTTCAGCCTTTATTTATCTTTTTCAGAAAGCAAACAGACCGTCTCAACATGAAAAGACAGCACTCTATGAATTACCGATTTTTGCCTTAGTATTTAAGGACAACGCTCGAACCTTTTAACGATAAGTCCGAGCTATCGTTAAAAAGTGTAATGTCTTGCAACCGGAAGTTACTCATCCGTATCCATCCACATCATCACTGGTTTCACGCTCTATTTCTTTGTATTCGATATTCTAAAAAGATGTTTATATCCTCCCATAAGAGGGAAATATCCTATTTGGCGTAACATCTCTTCTGCATATTCTCTGTCTTTTATTTTTATTCCCTTTTCATCACTGATCCAGGAAACCTGGTCACTAAAAGAAGAGAATTTTTTCGGTGTCTGCATCTCATTTCTCCTTAAAACAAAAGAGGGAGAGACCCGCAGGCTCTCCCCCGCCTGTAGGCTTCGCAAGTTTCTACAGAACGACACTGAGCTTAGTATACGTCATTTCAAATCTCCTGTCAACACGCCAAAACATTCTTAGCCATACCCTCTCAGAAATATTCTATGCTGTTTTTTTCTTCAGCTGCTTCTGTTCTTTGGTAAACTCTCCTTCCTGAAGAAGGGTGTCATAACTGCCTTTTATCATTCTTGTACGAATGAGCAGATTCACTCCGACAGCAATTATTATAAGCAACATGCCTATCCTTTCTTCATCTAACTCGTCTTTTAACAGATAATCCGTGCTGACACCAAAAAGTTCTGACATCTGAAGAATCCTTTGCAAATCCGGAATCGCACCTGCACTTTCCCATTTTGATACTGCCTGTCTGGATACTCCTAACTGATTTGCCAGGTCTTCCAGTAACAAAATGCAATAATTTTTTAATCACTTTTTTCAAAAAAGCAAAAAAAATAGAACGTATAGATTATTTCCATACGCTCTATCACGTCTTCCCAGCATGATACCTGCTGCAATGGAGCCTCCGATTCCAAGACAGTAACCAACAAGCACCACCTGAATGGTCAAAAATAATTCCTTCTCCATCCAGGTGATTTCCTTAAAAACAGATCATTTATTTCCGAGAATAACCGCTATCTTAATTTCTTTTTCTGTATCACTAAGATCAAATTCTCCTCCATCTTCTACCATAACATGCACTTCATATAATGTATCCTCTGTAAGTTTATCCGGCACTGTATTGTCTTCTTCCTGAACATGCCATAACTCTGCAGGAACTTCTTTTAATTTATTCTCTTTATCATATGCATATAATGTAAATGTATCTGCTTCTCCTGCAATTCCTTTCATTCGTATTGCCACAGTAGTATTTGGATGTACATTTTCTACAGTAATCGTATTCAGCCATCCTGCAACACTTCCTTTCCCGCCGGCTTCTGTAAATTCTTCTTGTGTTAGTACATTTCTCTTTGCCTTGTCTAAATCTACTTTTCGATAAGGCATCTCCGGCAGATAAACAAATCTGTCCTGCAATCTTAAGAGCTCCAGATATCCGGTCGGGCAATATAATGTATTTCCACTATTTCCTGCATACATGCCGATTGCCATATTGTTGTATCCCGGTTTATCTGAGACATCCATTGTAAATACTGTCTCTCCTGTTTCAAAATCTAACATGATGAATTGCCACATGCCACTTTCCATATCCTGAACATAACCATAAATATAACCTGTCGCTGTAGAAAGCTTCATCATAGATGTATCACGTATATCGTCTCTGCACCAGATACTCTTCATTTCATATCCGTCTTTTGTCTTGATGGTATCAACACGCTCTACTCCCGGCGCGACCATCTTATTTCCCTGCTTCAACCAGTTTACATCGTAAATATTTTCATAGGTCTGTATAGAAGAATCGTTGTCTGCGTCCGCAAGTTTTGCACTTCCGGCTCCAAACCAGTTACATACGATTGTGCTGACTGTGCCTTCTCCGTTATCATATACCATTGCTGAATTTTCTACCGACACCTGCATATTTTCCGGAAGCTCATCGATTACCGGCATGCTTGCCATTATTTCCCCGGTCTTCATATCTAATGCCAACAGATTTACCGGATCCTGATTGTCTGTAAACATAACTAATTTGCTTGTCAGAGATGGTGAACATCCACCTCCCCAGGCAAGACCTCCGCCTGTAGTTTCATCTCCTTCTTTGCTGTCTTTCGCTCCCACGCTTTCATATGGGGTACTCCACTGTACCTGTACACCGTCTTTTGCATTTAATAAATAACAATTTTGATTCGTTAATATAACTGCACCTTCCTTTGACGATGCAATCCCATTCTCTGCACCTTCTCCAGGCTCCAATTCATATACAAATGTAGATTCTTTCAGATCAACATTTTCTCCCTTTAGGATGGCATCAATTGCTGCCCTTGAAATGTATCCCATTGCACCTTGCTGTTTACGTTCCGGATAAATACGGAAACCGCCTGTAGCAAACCACAAATTCCCTTCATAGTCAAAAACTACAGATAATAAGTTCTGATCCAATGTTTTTCCTGTAATTTCTTCTGCCGCTGCTTTAATATCAATATCCAGCACTTTTTCAAATTCCGGAAGGACATTTCCCGCATCATCTGTTGCTTTCAGCATAAGCACATGGTTGTTGCTTGTCGGACATACCAGGCGATTGCTCTCATCTACGAATGAATATGAGCTTTGTATCACATATCCACCGCCATCATGCTTCGCCGGTGAAAAATAACCTTCTGTCTGTGCTTCATCCGCATTAATATCACGAATAGCCAGTCCTCCTTGCAACGGAACAACAGCATGTCCATATGTATCAAAAAATACCGCCGGAGATGCATTTGGATTTACCTTTTCATAAGAAACATTAATCTCCGGATAAATATCAACCGGCAAAACTTCATCTGTCGTATCTGAATTATAACAGTCGTGATGAATATTGGCATCACTCTTTGCCATATATGGATTATCGTCAATTGCTTTTGCCGTAAGCGGTTTAATTGGAACAACTGCATTTTCTTTTGTTGTCTTCTGCTCTGATTTTGCCTTCTCTGTCTTTGGTGCACCATTTGCACATCCCGATGTGATCGTAGCTGCAGATATAATAAACGCTAATAGTATTTTTCTTCCTTTCATTTATACTTTCCTCCTTTTTCCATCCTTTGTCATCTACTGCTTTTATTATAAAAAAACACTTCTCGTTTTCAATCGCTCTGTCACGAATAGTCAAAAAATAGCACGAATTGTAAATCCACCCCGTAGTTTGTCTATATGTTTTATTACAAAATAAACGCATTGTCTTTTTCAATTAGCGATTCCAAAATATCTGATGTTGACATAGTTGTCCTCCTTATCCTTGCAGAAGTAAAAGATAACACAGCCGAATAATTTCACAAAAAAGCGACAGTCTGATTTACATTTTGTATTTCAGGAAACTGCCGCTTCTTTTTCTTCCTTATTCTGTTTTTCTTCCTCCAACTCCCGGAGGACTTCTTCGCCGTACTTATCAATCATCCGTACCAGAAAATCAATGCACCGCTCAAATTCAATATTCTGTTGCATAAGCTCCTCCCGTTATTGTTTTGATCTGAGCTTATTTTACAGAACCTGCCGGAAAACCACATTGAATAGAAATTGATTGTAAATTGACACAATCAATTTAAAAATATCCGCATTTTCTTGAATCGAATATATGTTCGTGTTATGATAGATATACTTAATCTTAACTACGAAAGGGGAATTTCTATTGAATCGATGCGATTTTTCTTCTATTAGCACTTGCTTAAAAAATCATATCAGCGAAAGTAATCAAATGAGTCAGCCTGATTTTTTATACGAATTATTTGAAGATTTTATGGATGATCCAGCAAATCGGCATTTCTCTGGCAAGAGCCATCCTAGACTCAAATAATAAACTGACATAATTATACGGCGGACATCTTTGCCCGCCGATATTTATTGCCAGAACTTTTCCTAATAATGGTACTAAAGCCCTTATCTATTTTGGGTTATTCCTTTGAAATTTACTCTTTCCGAAATACTCTTCTGAAATATCTACTTTGATTATTTTACGTATTTAGACAATTTTTATTTTTTCATGGCTTTCACCCCTACATTTTTCCACCATATACTGGAAAGTGACTGCTCTGTCCATAATCCTTAATATGTTTAAAATTCTTAAGCATTTTCATATCTTCTGGGGATATTTCAAAATCCACCTCTGCATTTGTCCTCATATGTTCCGGATTTCCTGTTTTGGGAAGACTGACTGCACCTAACTGCAAAGTATATCGAATACAGAGCTGGGGAACGGAAACCCCATATTTCTCTGCTATAACTGCGATTTCCCTCTGATGTAATATCTCTCCATGTGCAATTGGAGAATATGCTTCAACAATAATGTCTTTACCTTGACAATACTCTACAAGTTCAAGCGGTGTATTACTGATATGAAGAAGTATCTGATTTACCATTGGCTTAATCTCACATACCTCAAGAATGTTTTCAATATCACCAATCCGGAAATTTGAAAGACCGATTGCTTTCAGTTTTCCTGCTTTATATGAATCTTCCAGAGCCTTCCATGCCTCCCTGTTTCCATTCACATAACGGTCTTCACTTTGATTCACTTTTTCCCATGGCTGCGGACTATGAATAATCATCATATCAAGATAATCAAGTCCTATCTTTTTGATAGTTTCATCAATACCAGCCATGGCTTCATCGTATGTCTTATGCTCCGCAGCTACTTTTGAAGTTACAAATATTTCATCTCTTGGAATACCACAGTTCCTGATTCCTTCACCGACTCCACGCTCGTTTCCATATGCCTGTGCAGTATCAAAATGTCTATAACCGATATTAACTGCTTCTTTTATCACATCTGCCACTATATCATCACGAATGAACCATGTACCAAGTCCTAACTGAGGTATCTCTATTCCGTTGTTCAATGTCAATACATTATAAATCATCGCATTTTCTCCTTTTCCCATTATTTCTTTTCATCCAGCAAAACAACTCCCTGCTTGGGATTTTTATCAATTGCACCAATGATCTTATGGGGAACATATGGCTCTTCCAGATATGCAATATCCTCGGCAGTTAATTTTATATTAAATGCTCCGGCTGCATCATCTAAATAACTTGTTTTTGTAGCCCCTATAATCGGCGATACAATCCCCTTTGCCCACTGCCATGCAATAGCAATCTGCGACATTTTGCAGTCATACTTTTCAGCAAGTTCCGCTACGCGTTTTACGATCTTCATATCTTCTGTTTCTGTTTTATCATATTTTCCCATAGCAACCCGATCCGTAGTTCCGCGGAGAGAATCTGACTTCCACTGCGGTCTTGCCAGGTGTCCGGCTGCAAGAGGGCTATATGGCATCAGGGAAACATTCATTTGCTTACAAATCGGTATC
>URTM01000032.1 GCA_900550865.1 uncultured Dorea sp.
GGATTATATAAAATGTTCATATGAAGCAGGTGAATTGTTGGATTAAAAAGTAGAACATGAAAGACAGACTACTTTGGATTTCCACCATCAATTAAAAGGCGCAATTTTAGATGCGGTTGATGATGGACTGATAGAAAGAGATCCGACTAGAAAGGCTATTATTAAAGGAAAGTCTCCAAGGGTGAAAAAGATTAAATACCTGAATCAGTTTGAACTGCATACTTTAATTGCGCATTTGGATATTAAAGATGAGATAAATTGGGACTGGTTCATTTTGCTGGTTGCAAAGACTGGTATGCGCTTTTCGGAAGCACTGGCAATCACTCCGGGAGATTTTGACTTCGCCAGACAGACGTTGTCCATCAGCAAAACATGGGATTATAAAGGGGATGGAGGATTCTTACCTACGAAGAATAAATCATCTGTAAGGAAAATTCAGATTGACTGGCAGATTGTAGTAAAGTTTTCGGAATTAACAAAAGGATTACCGGACGATGAGCCTATCTTTGTAGGTAAAGCTAAAATATATAATTCAACAGTGAATGATGTACTTACCAGACACTGTAAAGCGTGCGGAATATCAGAGATTTCCATTCATGGACTGAGACATACACATGCCTCACTGTTATTGTTTGCAGGAGTATCTATTGCCAGCGTGGCACGAAGATTAGGACATGCAAGTATGACAACCACGCAGAAAACATATTTACATATTATTCAGGAGTTGGAGAATAAGGATGTAGACTTGGTAATGCGGACATTATCTGGATTATAAATTAAAATAAAAGTACTTACGCTGATGTTGGTGAAAATCGGAAAGATATCAATTTTGATCTCTTTCCGATTTTTAGGATCCAATTTGGTCAGCCAAATTGCAATAACATATAAAGCTATTTCTTAGTTCAACTCGGCAATCCGCGATACCCCCACATATATCTCCGATATCTTATACCACGTCGTATAATCCACTTCCCCCGTCTGCGGCAGCCCGAAGACCTTCTGGAACACCCGCACAGATTCAGCAGTTGCCGGTCCATAGATACCGTCAGCGGTTACTTTGGGAATAGCCGGATAAGCTCCGGCAATCACATTCAACTGTTCCTGCATCTGCAGGACTTTATTGCCGGAAGAACCAATCTCAAGTGTGTAACCCGGCCAGGAGGATGGAATGCCGGAGATGGCTTCGGCGGTGTTGATGTACATGTCGTCACCGTAGTAGTAGCGGAGGATTTCGATCGGGGAGTAGCCCTGGTCGCCTAAAGCTTTAGAGCCCCATTGCGTCAACCAATTCGGACACTGTACCTGCCGCCCGTCACAATACTGTGTCAGTATAGGCTGTTTCACATTCGGTCTGGAAAGATAATCCGCGAATAACTCATCCACGATCACAGAGATCGTATCATAGATATTTCGTTCTGGAATCCACTTATGGTCAAATGCAGTCGAAGACGTAATCGTAAAATCATATCCTCGGTTCCGGTAAAATTCCGTATATACCCGGTTCAGAGTAAAAGACATAATCGCAAGCACATTTGCACGGATGGTATCTTCCGGCCAGGTTGCATAGATTTCACTGGAAGCCACATTCTTGATATAATCCTTATATTTTACATAATAGTTTTGGGCAGTAGAGTCGCGCGGACTTCCGTCATGGACTACGATATATTCCGGTACCACGACACGGCTTAAGACGATCTCGCCGGATTCGAAGGTCGGCTGGATCTCGTCTTCGGGAATCTTAGGCGGATAGGCAGCATATAATGTATGAGCCGGAATGACGTATACGGATTCGTCGTCTTCGGGATTGTCGACGGGCTTCATGCTGACGTTCTGGATTGCCGTGACATCGGCAAGAATCTCGGCACCGGCGATACTGACCGGCTCGAATCCTTCGGCGGTGATCTGCATGGTATATTCCGAATATGGCTGAATCTCATTTTCCGGATTCAGGCTGTATTCCAGCGGCGGTGCTGCAAGATCGACCGTATCGGTCTGTCCGGAACTGTCCGTAGTAAGCTGTTCTATCTGAGCTTCCGGGACACCGGTATAGGAGATGGATATCCTGGCCCCTTGAATCGGATAGGCGGTGATGTCGGAGACAAGATTGATCTGCAGACGGCCTTTGTCGGGAGTATCCTGAGTGGTTGGAGTCGTTCCGTTCATATAATAGGACCTCTTTTAAGACTCTGTTACTGACAGAGTATGTAGAAGTAAGAAAAATGTGAAGGTATAGAAAATAAAAGGGATAGATTGACGTAAGAAGTATAGCACTTGCACACAGGAAAATTGTGACATAAATGTACAAGAACAAGCAGAATGTTGGAAGGTAAAAGAATTGCAGAAACAGGAGCGCAGAACAGAGCATGAAGAGACGGCGTTTACGGATATATAGAAAAAGAAGAAAAAAGAAACCAATCATCCTGATTCTGATGTGTATATTTCTTCTTGGAATTGTGGCTGCAGAACGAACCGGATACATAGATTTGAAACAGTTCATTTCTAATAAACAGGAAGAGATCCCTTATCAGAAAATATCCGTAACGGCAGAAGAGCGCACAGAGAAATACTACTACCAGCAATTACCGGAAGAACAGAAGCAGGTCTATCAGGAGATCCTGGAAGGCGTTAGAAATCACACGGAGGAGATCTACGTACATGACTCGGATGCGGATGAAACGAATCAGATCTTCCAGAAGCTGATGCAAGATCAGCCGGATATCTTCTGGTGTGACGGAACGGCAACAGCCACAACACACAAAGGCACAGAAAGCTATACCGTCCTGAAACCGAAATATTTTTACACAGAAGAAGAAAGCCAGACGATGCAGACAGAGATTACGCAGGCGGCAGAGAAGTGGCTGGCAGATCTGGATGCTGATGCAGATGACTATCATAAAATTTTCTATGTATATGAAAAAATTGTAGATGAAGTAGACTATGATGAGAGTGCACCGGATAATCAGAATATTTACAGTGTATTTGTCAATCAGAAATCTGTTTGTGCCGGATACTCGAAGGCTACACAGTATCTGCTGGAAAAACTGGGCATTTTCTGTACTTATGTGACAGGAAAGACGACAGAGGGCGTAAGCCACGCATGGAATCTGGTGAAATGTAACGGTGATTATTATTACGTCGATACGACGTGGGGCGATCCGGTGTTCCAACAGGAAGAAGGAGAGGATACATCCCGGAATGCAGATCAGAATGCAGAGCAAGATACAGACACTTCCGGCAATAAGGCAAATATCAGCTATGATTACATGTGCTGTGATGACACGCAACTGTTCCAGACACACATTCTGGATACAGGCACACAGATGCCGGAGTGCAGCAAGATGAATTGCAATTATTACGTGGTAAATGAAATGTATTACACGCAGTATGATGCAGAAAAGGCGCTGGAAGCAATGAATCAGACCATCTGGGCGAAGGAAAGTTCCACGACTTTTAAATTTCCGGACACGGCAGCTTATCAACAGGCGCATGATGACATTTTCCAGAAAGAACTTGCAAAAGCAGCGCAGAATCTGGCAGACTACTATGGGTTATCACAGGTGAAGTACCAGTACATCGATGATCCGAGATTACACAAGATTGTAATATTTTGGCAGTATTCATAAAAAAACAAAAATATCCGTTGAAAATTCTCGGATTATGTAGTATAATTTTTACAATTTGTGAAGACATAAATTGTCTGGTACCGATGGATCAAAACAAGGCAGTTTTGTGCTTGCACAAACTGTCTTTTGTTCTATATTTTTAAGAAAAAATTCCTTGTTACAACGAATTTTTTTTGCCCAAATATAGGAACATACCTGAGGAACGGCGGGATGGCTTCATAAAAAGAAAAAGAAACACAGAAGGGAAAAGGTGAATATATGAAAGCATTTCTTATATTAGAAGACGGGACTGTCTTTACCGGAACCAGTATCGGTTCGACAAAAGACATGATTAGTGAGATAGTGTTTAATACTTCAATGACAGGTTATCTGGAGGTATTAACCGACCCTTCTTATGCGGGACAGGCCGTAGTAATGACCTATCCATTGATTGGAAATTATGGCATCACACCGGATATGGAGTCAAGGAAGGCATGGCCGGATGGATATATCGTAAGAGAACTTTCCAGAATGCCAAGCAACTTCCGTTGTGAAGGAACAATTCAGGATTTCCTGAAAGAACAGGATATTCCGGGAATTGCAGGAATTGATACACGTGCCCTTACAAAGATTCTTCGTGAAAAGGGAACCATGAATGGAATGATCACCACCAATGAGAATTATAATTTGGATGAGATCCTTCCGAAATTAAAAGCTTATACAGTTGGTGATGTGGTATCAAAAGTAACATGTGATGAAAAATATGTCTTAGAAGGCAATGGACCAAAGGTAGCTCTTATGGACTTTGGTGCGAAAAAGAACATTGCTAAGTCTTTAAATGAACGCGGCTGTGAAGTAACAGTCTATCCGGCAGGTACAAAGGCAGAAGAAATTATTGCTTCTGAACCGGACGGTATTATGTTGTCTAATGGACCTGGAGATCCGGAGACATGCGTATCTATTATCGAAGAGATCAAGAAATTATACAATACTGATATTCCTATTTTTGCAATTTGTCTTGGACATCAGCTTATGGCACTTGCAAATGGTGCAAAGACTTATAAGTTGAAATATGGACACCGCGGCGGTAACCATCCGGTGAAGGATCTGACCAACAACAGAGTTTACATTTCTTCACAGAATCATGGGTATGCAGTTGACGGTACGTCAATTGACCCGAAGGTAGCAAAAGAAGCGTTTATCAATGTGAATGACGGAACCAACGAAGGTCTTGCATATGAAGGAAAGAACATTTTTACAGTTCAGTTCCATCCGGAAGCTTGTCCGGGACCACTGGATTCCGGATACCTGTTTGACAGATTTATGGATATGATGAAAGGAGCAAAATAATGCCTAGAATTAAAGATATTAAGAAAGTATTAGTAATTGGCTCTGGTCCTATTATCATTGGACAGGCAGCGGAGTTTGACTACGCAGGTACACAGGCCTGCCGTTCGTTAAAAGAAGAAGGTCTGGAAGTAGTTCTGCTGAACTCTAACCCGGCTACAATCATGACAGATAAAGATATCGCAGACCGCGTATACATTGAACCTCTGACAGTTGAAGTAGTAGAACAGCTGATCTTAAAAGAAAAACCAGACAGTGTTCTTCCGACACTTGGCGGACAGGCAGCACTGAACCTGGCTATGGAACTTGAAGAGAATGGATTCCTCAAGAGAAATAATGTACGTCTGATCGGTACAACTTCTGAGACAATCAAAAAAGCGGAAGACCGTCTGGAATTCAAGATGACGATGGAGAAGATCGGTGAGCCTTGTGCAGCTTCTAAAGTCGTAAAGGATGTGCAGACAGGTATTGAATTTGCAGAAAGTATCGGATATCCGGTTGTACTTCGTCCGGCTTATACACTTGGCGGAAGCGGTGGAGGAATCGCTGACAACAGAACAGAACTCGTAGAGATCCTGGAAAACGGACTTCGTCTTTCCCGTGTCGGAGAAGTTCTGGTAGAGCGTTGTATCGCAGGATGGAAAGAAATCGAGTACGAAGTAATGCGGGATGGCAATGGTAACTGCATTACTGTATGTAACATGGAAAACCTCGATCCGGTTGGAGTTCATACAGGAGATAGTATCGTAGTTGCACCTTCACAGACACTCAGTGATAAAGAATATCAGATGCTCCGTACATCTGCGCTTAATATCATCAGTGAGTTAAATATCACCGGTGGATGTAATGTACAGTATGCATTGAATCCGGATTCATTTGAATACTGTGTTATCGAAGTAAATCCTCGTGTAAGCCGTTCTTCGGCACTTGCATCTAAGGCAACAGGATACCCGATCGCCAAGGTTGCGGCAAAGATTGCGCTTGGATATACATTGGACGAGATTAAGAATGCAGTAACAAAGAAGACATATGCAAGTTTTGAGCCTATGCTTGACTACTGTGTTGTTAAGATTCCAAGACTTCCGTTTGATAAATTCATCAGTGCAAAACGAACACTGACAACTCAGATGAAGGCGACAGGAGAAGTTATGAGTATCTGTGATAACTTCGAAGGCGCACTTATGAAAGCAATCCGTTCTCTGGAACAGCATGTAGACAGCCTTATGTCTTATGACTTCTCACATTTAAAAGGAGAAGAACTGTTAGAAGAACTGAAAGTCGTAGATGACCGCCGTATCTGGAAGATTGCAGAAGCGATCCGTCAGGGAATCAGCTACGAAGATATCCACAGAATTACTAAGATTGACAACTGGTTCATCGACAAGATTGCAATTCTTGTAGAGATGGAGCAGAAACTAAAGACAGAAGAATTAACAGCAGAGACATTAAAAGAAGCAAAACGTCTGGAATTCCCGGATAATGTGATCGCAGAATTGACAGGCAAGACAGAGCGTGAGATCCACGACCTTCGTCATGACAATGGCATCACAGCTTCTTATAAGATGGTTGATACCTGTGCGGCAGAGTTTGCGGCAGAGACACCATATTATTACTCTGTATTCGGAAGTGAGAACGAAGTGATCGAAACTTCCGGAAAGAAGAAAGTATTAGTACTTGGTTCCGGACCGATCCGTATCGGACAGGGTATCGAGTTTGACTTCTGTTCTGTGCATTGTACATGGGCATTTGACAAAGAGGGATACGAGACTATTATTGTAAACAATAACCCTGAGACAGTAAGTACAGACTTCGATATCGCAGACAAGCTGTATTTCGAGCCTTTGACACCGGAAGATGTAGAAAGCATCGTAGATCTGGAAAAACCGGACGGAGCAGTGGTACAGTTCGGTGGACAGACAGCAATCAAGCTGACAGAATCTCTTATGAAGATGGGCGTTCCGATCCTTGGAACATCTGCAGAAAATGTAGACGCAGCCGAAGACCGTGAGCTGTTCGATGAGATCCTTGAGCAGTGCGAGATCCCAAGACCGACAGGTGGAACTGTATTTACAGCAGAAGAAGCAAAGAAAGTTGCAAACAGACTGGGATATCCGGTACTGGTAAGACCTTCTTACGTACTTGGCGGACAGGGAATGCAGATTGCGATCAACGATCATGATATTGATGAATTCATCGGAATCATCAACCGTATCGCACAGGATCACCCAATCCTGGTTGATAAGTATTTACAGGGTAAAGAGATCGAGGTCGATGCCGTATGTGACGGAGAAGATATCCTGATCCCAGGTATCATGGAGCATATTGAACGTGCCGGAATCCATTCCGGAGACAGTATCTCCGTATATCCTGCACAGAGCATCTCTCAGAAGACAAAAGAGACCATTGCCGAATATACGAGAAGACTTGCAAAATCATTACACGTAATCGGACTGATCAATATCCAGTTCATCGTATGCGGTGAGGATGTATATGTAATCGAGGTTAACCCTCGTTCCAGCCGTACTGTTCCATACATCAGTAAGGTAACAGGTATTCCGATCGTACCACTTGCAACAAAAGTGATCATCGGACACAAGATCAAAGAACTTGGTTATACACCTGGATTACAGCCGGAAGCAGATTACTTTGCAATTAAGATGCCGGTATTCTCATTTGAGAAGATCCGCGGTGCTGATATCAGCCTTGGACCTGAGATGAAGTCTACCGGAGAGTGTCTGGGAATTGCCAAGACATTTGATGAAGCTCTTTATAAAGCATTCATCGGTGCCGGAATCAAGCTTCCAAAACACAAGAACATGATCATGACAGTCCGTGATGAAGATAAGGAAGAAGCAGTAGAGATCGGACGCAGATTCGAGAAGATCGGTTACAAGATCTTTGCTACAGAAGGAACTGCAAAAGTCCTGACAGATGCCGGCGTAAAAGCGATGACAGTCAATAAGATCGAGCAGGAATCTCCGAACCTTATGGATCTGATCCTCGGACATAAGATCGATCTGGTTATCGATACACCTCCGCAGGGAGCTGATCACTCAAGAGATGGATTCGTGATCCGTAGAAATGCGATCGAGACAGGTGTCAATGTACTGACAGCAATTGATACAGCAAAAGCTCTGATCACCAGTCTTGAGAATACAGATATCCAGAAACTGACACTGATCGATATTGCCAAGGTCAAATAGAGTTTGGACAATCGGATTTTGTGTAAATTAATTTTGTGCAACAGAATTTGAAAAATTGATATTTGTAATGTTTGTAAAAACATAAATAAAAAGTGGCATACAGCATGATTACTTGCGGTATGCTGCTTTTTTTGTTGCCAGACGTTAAAATATGTGATCATTTACATCAGGTAATACGTTCTATATACAGGGGACGCCCTCAGGAGGAAGAATTTTGACGCGTGAAAATGAATTACTTAAAAAGATAGCAAAAGGTGAAAATGAATACTGGGAAGAACTGATCGGGATGTATTATGAGGATATTCTCCGCTACTGTATATACCATGCACCGGATAAGACGGCGGCAGAAGATGCGGTGCAGGAGACATTTCTGAAGGTGATCCGGTACATGCCGGATTACAGGCACAGAGGAAAATTCCGTGCATTCTTATATAAGGTTGCTTCGAATACCTGCAAAGACCAGTGGAGGAAATGTGCAAAGGAAGAATGGTATGACACCGATGCCGAAGATGCGGACGGTGAGAAAAAACTGCCGGACGAGATGATCTATCTGGAGACGGGATATGCAAGGTCGGAAGGGGAGATTAATTTTCTGAGACTGGTGCATGATCTCCCGGAAGAGCAGAGAGAAGTCGTATACCTGAAATATGCACAGGAACTATCGTTTCGGGAAATCGCAGAAATACTTGGAATTCCGGCAAGAACGGTGCAGTCAAGACTCAGGATCGCATTAAAGAAATTAAGAAAAAAGGAGGGAAAGCCGGATGTATAACAGACAGAAAAGAAACGAAGAGGAGCATTTATATAAAACATTACAATTAAAAGAAATGCTGCATATCAGCGAAGATGCAAAGTCAGAACAGATCAGAAGAATCATGGAGCTCAGTAAGGCTGACCGGCTGACTGAGAGAAAGAGAGAACAGGCCGGCTTTATAGAATTTCTGATCCGCCAGATCCCATTTATCGGATGGAAGATGTGGAGTGTACAGGCGCTGGTCATGATAAGTGCGGTCGTATTCTTTTATGGAACGGACCAAGGACCGGTGGATGTGACATGGCTGTTCGTGGGAAGAAGGCTGCCGTTTCTGGTCGGGGCATTGGGAACGGTCATGGCGATGATCGGTATTCCTTATGTGATGCAGTCTTTCCAGTACCGGATGTATGAGATGGAAAAAGCTGCGAAGAACGGATTTGGCCGGATGCTGATAAGCCGGATGATCGTATTGTCGGCCGGTGATCTGGTGACTGTGCTATTGTGTATGATTGTGATCAGCAGTAAGAATTATGCATCGGCAGGTATGGTGCTTTTGTGGTATCTGGCACCGTTATTCCTGACAGGAAGTTTCTGTGCCGGATGGATGCAGAAGATAGAAGCAAAACTTGACATGGAAGATCAGGCCTCCAGATGTATCCAGATCTGTGAAGGCGCCTGTGTGGTGCTTTTGGTTTTGCAATATCTTTTATATATCAAACTTCCATCTGTATATGGAAATGCAGGCTGGTGGATTATTATTCTGCTTATTGCAGCAGGAGCAACGCTGTATCAGGATAGGAAAATAAATCATAGAGGTGTTAAAAAAGAAAGAGGTAACATATGAAACTTGAAATATGTGATGTCAGCAAACAATATAAAGACAAATGTGCTGTCGATCATGCAAGCCTGACGCTGACACCGGGAGTCTGGGGGCTTCTTGGAGCTAACGGAGCAGGCAAGACGACGCTTATGCGGATGATCGCCGGGATCATGAAGCCGACTGGCGGAGAGATCCGTTATGACGGGATCGAGATCGGCACACTGGGTGAAAAATACAGAGATATCTTCGGATATCTGCCGCAGGAGTTCGGTTTTTACCCGGGATTCACGGTACAGGATTATCTGGAATATATGGCAGCATTAAAAGGAATCGGAAAAAGAGAGACAAAAGAAAAGATACAGGAACTTCTGGAGCTTGTATCACTTACCGATGTCAGAAAGAAGAAGATCAGCAAATTATCCGGCGGAATGAAGCGCCGTGTGGGGATCGCACAGGCATTGCTGAATGAGCCGAAAGTACTGATCTTAGATGAGCCGACCAGCGGACTGGATCCGGGAGAGAGAATGCGTTTCCGGAATCTGTTATCAGAATTCGGAAGAAACAGAATCGTACTGATCTCAACACATATCGTGTCAGATGTGGAATACATTGCCACCTGCAATGCAATTATGAAAAATGGAAAGATCGCAGCAGTCGGAGAAACCGAAGAACTGGTAAAAGAAGTCGAGGGAAAAGTCTGGAATGCAGTGCTTGATATGGCAGATGCATTGACCTATGAGACAAAAGTTCCGGTCGTGAATATCTATAACCGTGAGGACGGAAAGACGGTGCTGCGTTATCTGGCAGTGCGGCCGGTTATTCCGGGATCGGAACCTGCAGATGCAAGAATGGAAGATCTGTATCTGTGGATGTTCCCGGAACAGGGAAGGGAGGAAATGCGATGAGACTGTATGTATTAGAAATAAAACGTCTGTTGAAGACAAGAAGTGTCGGTCTTTTGATCATTGCGGCACTGGTACTTTCAGCAGTGTTGTCTTATCTGCCGGTAACCTACATTCAGGCATATAAGACGGACAAGTCCGGGGATATCCAGATAGTCACCGGAATCGAAGCGATAAAGGCAAAAAAAGCAGATAAAAAAGCACTGCACGGTGAGATGACAGAAGCAAAGATCCGTGAGACAATCGCAGATGTAAAAGAAGTATTGAAAGAATACGGATCACTGGACCGGCAGAATATTCCACTGGAAGTATATGTAGAAAAAGTATATCCGCATCTGGATATCATTGGAGTATTGGAACAGACGATTGTTCCAAATGGAAAAAGCCTGTATACATTAGAGTATTCGGATATTAATGAGGATGATGCGAAGAATGTATATGCAGCTTACAAGAAAACGGTTCGGAATCTGAATAAGAATCCGAAAGTTCAGAAAAAGATCAATCAGATGACGAAATCTATTCAGACTCCGTTTGTATACTATCCAGAGATTTCGATGGATCAGCTGGATTATTATGAGATCTATCTATTCCTGGTGATGATCTTCTTTATGGTGATCATCACACCGGTATTTGCGGCTGAGTATCAGACCGGGGCAGATCAGATCCTGCGCTGTACGAAACATGGAAGACTCCGCCTTGCACTTACCAAGATTGCAGTGACATTTACGTTGGTTGTTGCAGTATTTGTAACAGGAACAGCAATCTTTTCTATTATCATGTGTGTATTATACGGCGCAGAACCATTTAAGAATCCATTGCAGATGCTGGGATATCTGTACTATATTCCTGCATTTACAGTAGGGAAAATGTATAAGTTCATGGCTGTGGGGGCATTATTTTCGCTTATGGCTGTTGCAGCAAGTACATTGTTTTTTTCAGCAAAATGTAAGAATGTGCAGACGGCATTGATCTCAGCATTTACAACCGCATTTGTCCCGATGGTTTTCTATACAATATCAAACGGACGGAATATTTTTGAGATTTTAAGGTGCATTTTCCCGACCAGTGGATTGGCATTCATGAACAGTCTGGAGCAGGAATTACTTGCAAGAAATTTTGTAAAAATCGGCAGTGGATATTACTGGACACCGTATGTGATCATGATTGCGGCAGTAATCTGTATCCCGGTATTTTTGATCGTAACAGTAGTAAGTTATTGTAAAAGAGAAGCTTAAGAATCTGTGAAATAACATAAAAAATAAATACTAAAAATAAGAAAAACAACAGCAGAATTCGTATGATTTGAAAAATGTAAATAAAAAAGTTGACAAAACACGGCGTACATGATATGATACCAATCGTTGCTTGTAACAAATTTGTAATAATTGTAATATTATTGCAAAAAGTGAATATACTTTATTAAAAGAAATGTAAATCATTGCAACAAAATCAGGAGGGTATTTATATTATGTTAAAAGCGAAGAGACTGAAATCAATGTTCGTGCTGTATTCAGCATGCGCAGTAATGGCAACTGGTTTTACCAGTCAGGCAGCCTCTGAACAGCCGGAAGTAACAACAATCACAGAAACAAAAGGGGAAGATACAAATACACACACTGCTGTACAGGCGATATCACAGAATATCGTAGTATCTGCGCAGGAAATGACGGATGCGAGCCAGCAGGTAATTGCAGATAATATAGCAAAAAAAGAAGAGGAAGAACGCCTCGCAAGAGAAAAGGCAGAGCAGGAAGCAAAGGAAAAAGCAGAACGCGAAGCAAGAGAAGCATATGTAAGAGCGAACCAGGAACTGATGGCATCCATCATCTACTGTGAAGCAGGAAACCAGCCGTATGAAGGACAGGTTGCTGTCGGTGCGGTGATCATGAACCGTGTCAAGAGTGGAAGTTATCCGAATTCTATCGAAGAAGTCATTTATCAGTCCGGACAGTTCGGACCGGCCGCAACCGGATGGCTGAACAGAGTCAGAAGTTCAAAGGGATATTCACAGACGGCTTTGCAGGCAGCTGTAGATGCACTGAATGGCTCGAATCCGATCGGAAGCTGCCTGTATTTTGATCAGGGCGGTGCCGGAATGAAGATCGGGGCGCATTATTTCCACTAGAATTCGAAAGAAATCTTAAGAAAGCCGGAATTGACAAGCGCATAACGGATGTATTACGATAAGAGGGCAAAAGTGTTAAACTTTTGTCCTTTTTGCTTGTCAGAAATATGAATAAGGACAAAGTTTAAAGTATGGGGAGAAAAAAGATTGTATAAGATTTTAATTGTGGAAGATGATGAGACAATAGCAGGTGGATTGAAGACGCATCTGGAAAGATGGAATTATCAGGTGGAATGCATCACAGATTTTAAGAGTGTGATGGATGAATTTCTGGTGTTTGAGCCGCAGCTGGTATTGTTGGATATTGTGCTTCCTTTTTTTAACGGTTTTCACTGGTGCCAGGAGATACGGAAAATATCGAAAGTTCCGATCATCTTTCTGTCATCAGCGAATGATAATATGAATATTGTGATGGCGATGAATATGGGCGGCGATGAATTTATCGAAAAGCCATTCGACCTGAATGTGGTGACTGCAAAGGTACAGGCGGTATTAAGAAGAACGTATGAGTTCCGCGGAACAGCAGATGTGATGGAATGGAACGGGGCGATCTTAAATCTGTCGGATGCGACTGTCTTGTATGAAGATCAGAAGCTTGAACTGACGAAAAATGAATTTAAGATCTTACAGATTCTGTTAGAACAGACCGGTCAGATCGTAAGCCGTGAAAATATTATGACAAGACTATGGGACAGTGACGAATTTATTGATGATAATACACTGACAGTCAACGTGGCAAGACTGCGTAAAAAACTGGAAAAGGCAGGTCTGAAAGATAAGATCATAACAAAAAAAGGAATAGGATATATGGTGGAGGCATGAAACTGTTAATAGCATTTTTTAAAGACAAGACGAGGGAAATCAGTCTTTATGCCGGAACGGTCGGAATATTTATCGTGGTGGCATTCCTTTATAATATCCGGATGGATGCACTGAAATATGCCCTGCTTCTGGTGGTGTTGTGGTTGCTTCTTTACGTGATAACAGAATATCACCGTTTCAGAAAGAAGCATCTTCTGTTGGAACGTTTTAAAAAGAGTCCGCAGGAATGTACAAAAGAACTTCCGGAATGCAGAAATCTTCTGGAACTGGATTATCAGGAATTGCTGGGGATCTTTGATGAGAAGATAACGGAACTAAAATCCGAAGAAAGAATCCGGGTACAGGATTTGAGCGATTATTATGGTATGTGGGTGCACCAGATCAAGACACCGATCGCTGCGATGCACATATTGCTGCAGTCCATGGAAGAAGAGAATCCGGGAGCACCGGAATTAAAAGAGATGAAAATGGAACTTTTCAAGATGGAACAGTATGTGGAGATGGTGCTGACGTATCTGCGTATGGAAGATATGTCCGGAGACCTGCAGTTTGAAAAGGTGTCCTTGGATAAAGTTTTAAAACAATCCATCCGGAAATATTCCCAGATGTTTATCCTTCAGAAGATCCGTCTGGATTATCAGCCGGTGGAACGTACCGTTCTGACAGATGAAAAATGGCTGCAGTTCGTAACGGAACAGATTCTGTCTAATGCTTTGAAATATACGAAGAATGGCGGCATGATCAGAATCTATATAGAAGAAAATCACGGAAAAGAATGCCTTGTGCTCGAGGACAATGGAATCGGTATCCAGCCGGAGGATATTCCAAGAGTATTTGAAAAAGGATTTACCGGCTATAACGGAAGGGCGGATAAGAAGTCTACCGGAATCGGGCTGTATCTCTGTAAGAAGATCATGGATAAGCTTGGACATAAGATCCGGATCGAATCGGAAGTGGAAAAGGGAACCCGTGTGTATCTGGAACTGACAAGAGAAGAATGGAATCCGGAGTAACGATCAGAAAAGAATACAACCTTACACGAATGTAAGATTAGACAGGGAAAATGTCACATGCTTCGATGGCAGTGAATTTTCCCTTTTCTTATAATAGATATCGTAAACGAGAGATCTAAACAAGAAAGGGAGAAAAGCTTATGTCATTATTGGAAGTAAAAAATGTAAAGAAAATATATACGACCAGATTCGGAAGCAATCAGGTAGAAGCTTTAAGAGATGTGAATTTTACGGTAGAGCGCGGGGAGTACGTTGCGATCATGGGAGAATCCGGATCGGGAAAGACGACGCTTCTGAATATTCTGGCGGCACTTGATAAACCGACGGAAGGAAAAGTATATCTGAAAGACCGTGATCTTGGAAAATTAAAAGAAAAAGAAATCGCAGCATTCAGACGGCAGAATCTGGGATTTGTCTTTCAGGATTTTAACCTGCTGGATACATTTTCATTAAAGGATAATATATTCCTGCCGCTGGTATTGTCCGGAAAGAAATATCCGGAGATGGAAAAACGGTTAAAACCAATCGCAGAAAAACTGGGAATTGAACAACTGCTGGAGAAATATCCATACGAAGTGTCCGGTGGACAGAAACAAAGAGCGGCAATTGCAAGAGCACTGATCACAAAACCACAGCTGATCCTTGCGGATGAACCTTCCGGTGCACTTGATTCGAAGGCAGCAGACAGTCTGATGAATCTTTTTACAACGATCAATCAGGATGGTCAGACGATCGTTATGGTAACGCACAGTGTGAAGGCGGCAAGCAGTGCGAAGCGAGTACTTTTTATCAAAGACGGAAAAGTATTTCACCAGCTGTACCGCGGCAATCTTAAGAATGAGGAAATGTATGAAAGAATTTCAGATACACTGAAGATTCTTACTACAGGAGGTGAGGGTGATGAATAATTTCATCTACGAAAAACTCGCTGTGACGAATCTTAAGAATAATCGTAAGACATATGTGCCATATATCTTTACCGGTATTCTGACAGTCATGATGTTCTATATCATTGATGCCTTAAGCCGTGGAAAAGGTGTTACGCAGAATACATTAAAAATCTGCCTGCAGTATGCAACGGGCGTGATTGTTGTATTTGCCGTGATCTTTCTGTTCTATACGAATAGTTTCCTGATCAAACGGCGGAAGAAGGAGATTGGAGTATATAATATCCTGGGAATGGGAAAGCGTCATATTGCAAGGATGATGGCAGTTGAGACGATTCTGACTGCAGGAATCAGTATTCTTGGCGGTCTGGTGTCTGGACTGGTGTTTGGAAAGCTGATGTATCTGCTGCTTCTTAAGATTTTGCATAACAGTGTGGATATGCAGTTTTCGGTAAATGGAACAGCGATTTTACAGACGGTTATTCTATTTGCGGGAATTTACCTTCTGACTTATTTATATAATATTTTACAGATACAGATGGTGAATCCGGTAGAACTTCTGCATGGCGGTAATCAGGGAGAGAAAGAGCCGAAGAGCAGATGGCTTCTTGTGATCATCGGTGTGGCAGCACTTGGAAATGGTTACTGGATCGCACTTACGACAGAGGCACCGTTAGAGGCACTTCTGAAGTTCTTTGTTGCAGTGGTGTGTGTGATCATAGGAACGTATGCACTTTTTATTGCCGGAAGTATTGTAATACTGAAAATGCTCCGGAAAAATAAATCCTATTATTACAATCCAAAGCATTTTACCAGTGTATCAGGCATGATCTACCGTATGAAACAGAATGGGGCAGGACTTGCGAACATCTGTGTACTGAGTACGATGGTTCTGGTCATGGTATCTACAACGGTATCTTTATATGCCGGAATGGAGGATATACTGGACTTACGTTTTCCAAGGGAAGTTTCGATTGTATGCAATCAGGCGGATACGGAACAAGAGGGAATCATTGACAATTTGTTAAAAGAGCAATGTGAAAAGACAGGCGTGAAAATAACCGACAGAGTGCGGTACAGATATGGAAGTATGAATGCGGTTCTGAAAGGCAATCAACTGGAAAAGGTGGAGCAATATTATCCGGATAATGAGTTTTACTATGTAGAGATGCTCACACAGGATGAGTATAACCGCATAGAAAAACAGAATGTATCGTTAAGCGAACAGGAGATACTGACCTATACTACGAACGGCAGATGCGGGGAAAAACAGATAAATATTGCGGGCCAGAATTATCAGGTAAAAAAAGAACTGTCAGAGATGATGAGCCAGCCGAAGAGCTCGGTTGAGATGTATAAGACATTATATATCGTATTTGCAGATGCGGCGCAGATTGAGCGTATCCAGCCATTTTCTTATGCGGATAAATTCAATCTGAAGGGAGATGACGGGAAACAAAGAGAAGCACTGGAGGAGATGCAGAAGGAATTCTATGAAAAGATTCCGGACGGAAGCATGGAAAGCCGTATGTTAAGCCGTGCGTCGTTCTATGAATTATACGGCGGTCTGTTCTTTATCGGAATCTATCTGGGAAGTATGTTTATCATGGCAACCGTTCTGATCATCTATTACAAACAGATATCGGAAGGATATGATGACAGGGAGCGTTACCAGATCATGCAGAAGGTCGGCATGAGTAAAAAAGAAGTGAAGCGTTCCATCCAAAGCCAGGTGCTAAGCGTATTCTTCCTGCCGCTGGTTGTAGCAGTGATCCATGTTGCGGTGTCCTTTAAGGTAATGACCAAAATTCTGGGAGTCTTAAATCTTACGAATGTGCCATTGTTTGCAATATGTACAGCGATCACGATAGCAGTGTTTGCGGTATTCTATATTATCGTCTACAGTATAACGGCAAAAGAATATTACCGTATTGTAAATTAATGGTTTTTCATTGACTTTGGATCTTTCAGGTTGTATTGTTGTTTTAGAATGTTTTACGAATCAAGGAGGAACTGAAGAAAATGACAAGAGAAGGCGAAAGAGAACTGATCAAAGCAGAACATGTCAATGGCGGCGAAGGATATCTGGTAAAAGAGATCATGGTAACACCGGAAGAAGTAGGAGAAGCCTGTAAGATGTATGCGAAAATCCATCTGGATCCGGGATGCGAAGTGGGATACCACTATCACCATGGTGAGACCGAGTCTTACTTCATTCTGACCGGACACGGAACTTATGATGACAATGGAGAGAAACAGCCGGCGAATCCAGGGGACCTGTTCCTGTGCAAAGACGGAGATGCACATGGGATCAAGAATACCGGTGATGAGGAACTGACATTTATGGCTTTGATCTTAAAAAAATAATGTCAGAAAAATAATATCAAAAAATAGTGAAAAAATCTGAATAATCAGAAGAGCTAAAAGAATACCTGTCTGCGGATGCTGTCATTAAAACATGACATTTGACTGCGGACAGGTATTTTAGTTGTATGAAAGTCTGTGGAACACGGTTGCAGAGGCAGATTCAGAACATGCCTGTTATATATGCCCGGTGTTTATAATGAGCGGAATACATCCAACAGCCGGTCATTATCCTCCGGATTCATAATGCAGAACCGTACATATTCACCCTTCAGACTTTCGAAAGAAGAACAGTCCCGGATCATGAGATTCTGGTAGATTGCCTTCTCGAAGACATCAAAAGAGGTAAGACTTTCTTTTAAGATTCTTACGAGGACGAAGTTGGCATAAGCCGGATAGATCTTCACGGTATCCAGTCTGGAAAGTTCCTGACACATTCTGGTACGCTCAGAATCAATGAGAGACCAGGTTTTTCTGATATAATCCGTGTCCTTTAACATCCGTTCACCGGCATAAGCACCAACGCTGTTCAGACTCCATGGATTCTGGTGGGTGAGCAGTGTCTGAAGGAATTCCTGGTTGCTTGTGAGTCCATAGCCGAAGCGCAGTCCCGGTGCGGCGAAAAACTTGGATACACCGCGGATAACCATAAAGTTATCGAATTCCGGTACCAGTGGAACGGCAGAAAGGGCAGCACCTTCCGGAGCAAATTCGATATAGGTCTCGTCGATCATGACAAAGATACCAAGGGACCGGCATACAGCTAACAGTTCTTTCATGTCAGTGGTACTGATGGCCGAAGAAGTCGGATTGTTCGGATTGCAGATGATCAAAAGATCAATATCACTTTTAAGGGCATCTGTGAGAGCAGAGATATCCAGCTTGAAATCCTGTTCTTCTTTCAGGTTATAATATTCAAGTGTACCGCCGACCAGGTTCAGTTCCCTTGCGTATTCGGAATAGGTCGGTCCGAGAAGCAGAGCCTTTTTCGGTGCACGCTGGCTGATCAGAAGGGAGATGAGCTCGGTAGAACCGTTGCCGACAACAATATGTTCCGGAGCAGTATCTGTATATGCAGAAATTGCTTTTTTCAGATCTGTATAATCTCTGTCCGGATAACTGCTGATGATATCCAGATGGTCTGCAAGGTCTCTTTTTACCCGTTCGGATAATCCGAGAGGGTTCACATTGGCTCCAAATAAAATGATATTTTCCTTGTTAAGATGATAATAATCTGCGATCTTTTCCAGATCGCTTCCGTGAAATTCTGGCTTTTTTTTCATAATTTTCCATCCTATCGACACAATTTTGATATTTTCTCTTTCCGGCATTGCCATTCATTGACAAACAATGCTATAATTTATTATAGTATGTTTTAAGAAAAAAGCAACGAAAGAAGCAGGTGTAGGACTTGAAAAATAAAATCCAAAAATTTTCAAAAGGCGACTTTCAGTTGATACGACCTGATGTTATATTCGATGAGACGAATCTTGTGCTCATTATAGGTGAAGGGGAAGTATACAGGGGAAGTTTTACAATGAGGGCGAACAATGAAGGAAGGATACGGGGACTGGTGTACTCGTCTTCTTTCCGCGTCCATTTTAAAGATCAGGGATTTGAGGGAAATCCGGCAAGAGTGGAATTTACGTATGACGGACGGGGACTTCGTCCGGGACATGTAGAGGAAGGAAAATTCACGATTGTATGTACCGGCGGTGAGTTTGAACTGGCTTTTACGGCAATCATTGAGAAACCATATGTGATGACAACCTATGGAAAGGTACAGAGCACCGATGATTTCCGCAAACTGGCAATCAAGGACTTTTCAGAAGCAGGAAGGCTCTTCCGTTCCAAAGAATTCTATGAAATCTTAAAATATGAAAATGAGCGTACATTCTATCTGTATGATAATATGCGTAAATGGTCTCTCGGAGAACAGGCCATGGAAGAATTCATGGTAGGGATCAAGCAGAAAGAGTGCATCTTCCTGACACTTCAGGGAGAGGGGATGCTGTTCGAAGATCTGACAGAGTCAACAAAAGGAACGCTGACTCTGATGAAGAATACATGGGGATATATGCCAATCCGTATCGAGACGGTCGGTGATTTTATCCGTGTATCCAGACCAGAGATCAGTACGGAAGATTTTGTAGGAAATGCCCATGAGATCGAATATGTGGTAAGAGCAGAAAAGCTTCACGGCGGGCGGAATTACGGAGCATTAAAGTTCGTGACGCCATACGAGACACTGACTTATGAAGTAGAGGTACTGCAGAATCAGGAATATGATGAAGATCACAGAATGCCGGAACTTTTACTGGCGCAGATCATCAAAGAATATGTAGGATATGTGGCAGGAAGAGTGACTCTGGAACACTGGGTGGACAGTGCGATCGAGAAGATGGTAGCACTTCGAAAATTAGATCCGCTGAATGAAGTATACCAGCTGATGCTTGGCAATATCTATCTGATCGGAGACAAGATTGAAGAGGCAAAATGGATCCTTGAAAATTATAATTATAATCGTTTTGCAATCGGGAAGGATCCACTGACCAACTGTTATTATCTGTATCTGACTGCCAAGATCCGTGGGGATGTAAATTATGAAGAACGGGTATTGGATGAGATTGGAAAGACTTATATGCGTCATCAGGATTCATGGTGGCTGCTCTACATGATCCTGAATCTGGACAGCAGATATAAGAATCCATATAAGCGTCTTGAAGTACTGGAACAGCAGTTTGGATATGGTATACATTCTGTGTTGTTCTATCTGGAGGCATATCTGTGTTATCAGGAAAAACCGACACTGCTTAAGAAACTGGGACCATTTGAGATCCAGGTATTAAACTTTGCAACGAAGTATCGTATGATGACAAAAGAACTGGCACTTTATATTTCGAATTTTGCCAGTCAGCAGAAAAGATACAGTGACAATCTTTTCCGGATACTGGAAAGAATTTATAAGATGTATGATGAACCAATGATCCTGAATACGATCTGTACGCTTCTGATCAAAGGAAATAAAACATCGAAAAAGTATTTTGCATGGTATCAGAAGGCGGTTGATTCTGATCTTAAGATTGCACAGCTTTATGAATATTATATGATGACGATCGATGAGGACAGTGCACATGGACCATTGCCGAAATCATTGGTGTTATATTTCATGCATGGCAATGCACTGGATTACAAAAAAGCCGCATATCTGTATGCAAGTCTTGTGATTCATGAAGAGCAGGCCGGAGACCTGTATCTGAATTACAGAGAACAGATGGTGGCATTTACATGGGAGCAGCTGATGAAGCGGCATATAACAGAGTCCCTTCGCACATTGTATAAGAGATTCTGCAGAGAAGATGAGATGACGGCAGAGCGCATGGAAGCAATGCGTGATATCTGCTATTCTTATGAAGTGAGAACCAGAGTACGCGGAATGAAGTGTGTGCTGGTGATCGAGAAAGACGGTTCGGTACGTCAGCGCATCCCGTATGATGAAAAGAATGGTGCGATCATTTATCTGTATGATAAAGAATCAAGAATCGTATGGGAGTCGGTAGAAGGACGTCATTATACGGACTCTATCCCATATGAGACCAAAAGACTCTTCTACGAGCCGCGCTTGGTGGATATGTGCAGAAAGTATGCTGCATCTACCGGATTCTGGAATCAGGAACCGGAAAAGGAAAAACCGGATTATGAAAAAATTCAGGCAAAAGGAATCGATCCGTTTGATGACAAAGACGTATTCATGGTGTGCAGCAGAAGAATCCGGGAAGAAAATTATACGGAAGATGATTTCCTGAGTTATCTTGCATTTGAGATGTTCCGAAGGGGACAGTATGATAAAGTGACACTGACATATCTTGCGGAATATTACTGCGGTGCGATTGGTGATATGAAGAAACTCTGGAAAGTGCTGAAGCAGTATGGTGTCCCGTCTTACAAGGTCAGTGAGCGGATCATCACGCAGATGGTATTCGCAGAGACTCTGTTTGGTGAAGAACATATTTTTGAAGATTATTACCTGTCGGATAATGTATATTTCCGTCTGAAACAGGCTTATCTGGCTTATGTCGCAAGGGAATATATAGTGTATGGAAGAAATCTGGAAAAATGTGTATTTGAAATCATTGCAAATGAGTGTGAGGAAAAAGAAGATCTTCCGGATGTATGTAAAATTGCACTTTTAAAATATTACTCGGATAAAAAATATTCAGAAGAAATGGAAGAAGTTCTGCATCAGGTGCTTCGGGAAATGTGTGAAAAACAGCTGGTATTTCCGTATTATCTGAATTATAAAGAAGAATGGTTAAGAGAGGTACAGCTTTATAACAAAGTCATGGCAGCATACCGCTGCAAACCGGGAGACAAGGTACGGCTTTATTATAAGATGAAGCAGAATGACCGCGAAGAACTTGGGTACAGGGCAGAAGCCATGATGCCGGTATATGAAAATCTTTATGTAAAACAGTTTGTTCTTTATAATGATGAGTCTGTGAATTATTATTTTCAGGAATCAGGAAGTGGTGAACTGATCACAACAGAGAAGAAGACACTGACGGTAGATAAAGAACGTATTTATGCCGGAAAATATCAGAAGCTGAATGCCATGACAGATATGGATTCAAAAGCAGAACGATTGAAAGCCATGCTGGAATTCGAAGAAGAAGAACAGATGGCGGATCAGATATTTAAGATATATTAAAGAAGAGAAGGAGGAGATGATAATGAAGAAAGGAAGTATTCTGGGAGTTGACCTGAATGAAAAAAGCTGCCAGATCAGCTATTATGATGAAAATAAGGAAGAACCGGAAACCATGGAAGCAGCCGTCGATAATTATCAGATTCCTCTGATCCTTGGCTATTATAAAGAGCGATGGGTGTTTGGACAGGAAGCAAAACGGTTAAAAGAAATGGGAGAGGGTGACATTGTTACTCATCTGTTCCGAAAAGCGGTGAAAAGAAAGAAAGTACGCGTGGGTGGGAAAATCCATGATGGTGTCTGGCTTCTTGCAAAATTTATCGGACTGACATTAAAAAAATTTGAGCAAATTGATTATATTACATTTTCGGTGCCATATACCAATGTAGATATGTCGAAGATGTTAAAAGGAATCGGAAAGTATATAGGGGTACCGGGAGAATGTGTATTTGTACAGGATTATAAAGAGAGCTTCTGTCAGTATATGTTCTACCAGCCAAAGGAATTGTGGCAGTATGAATCGGCACTGTTTTACTGTGATGCACAGGAGATCCGTGCATATATGCTGCGAAGACTGAACACTTCGGGCACCAAGAGTCGTGATATGTTTGTTACGGTAGAAGAGGTTGCCAATGCCCATATGAAAGAGCTGGAGGCAATCTATCCTGTGCTGAATGTTGACAAAGCCAAAGATGCCGATGAAAGTTTTAAATCATTTATCCAGAATGTATTTGATAAAAAAGTGGTATCATCGGTTTATCTGACGGGAGAGGGATTTGAGAATAACTGGTATCCGAATTCTCTGAAGGTACTGTGTAACGGACGAAGAGCATTCCTTGGAAATAATCTCTACAGTAAAGGGGCATGTTATGCTTCTATGCGCTATGCAGATCCGTATGATGACGGACCGGTTTATCTCGATGGAACAAAGATGACGGAACAGATCTGCCTGCGCATGAGAATTGGCGGACACGAAGGATGGTATCCGATTGTTGCGTGGGGAACGCACTGGTATGAGGCAGATGGTCAGTGGGAAGTGATCCTGGAAGATACATCGGATATTGAAATCCATATTGAGACGCTGGATGGAGAAGACCTGAAAGTAGAGACGGTATCCCTTGAAGGACTTCCGGAGAGAATGGACTATTCGCTCAGACTGCAGATTGAAGTGATGTTTCTGGATGAACGTACTTGCAGACTGCGGTTTAAAGATGTTGGGTTTGGAGAATTTTATCCGGCATCAGATTTCCTTGTAGAAAAGGTATTACATTTAGGAGGTATCAATGGGCAGTTTAATTCTTTGTCATAAAAAACGGGCCAAAAGACCTTTTGAGATATCCAGAGTGCATACAAGAATCTATACGATTGAAGAACTCTGCTATTATATCTGCAATAATCTGTATCTGATCGACTATACGATCGTGAATGAGCGGTTGTGCAGATGGCTTGGTGATGAACTGGAACTTCCGGAACTGTCGGAAGAACTTCGCAGACTTTTGCGGGAAAATGGTTCTATGGAGGAATTTGTACTTACGATTCTGAAAGAATCCAACATCTATGCGGCAGCAGAGATACACAAGATGCAGAGCGTTCTGGAACAACTGCAGTCACAGAGAGATGTGGAAAAAGAAAAATATAAGGCAGATACGCTTCAGAACAGCAAAGAGTATGAATCCGCGATTCTGGTATATCAGTCTATTCTTAACAAAGACTGGGATGAGTCGGTGGACAGGAAATTCTATGGTCGTGTATATGCGAGTATGGGTTCGGCATATGGACATCAGTTCCTATATAAAGAGGCAGCAAAAGCTTATCAGGAAGCATATAATATCTGCGAGCAGCCGGATATGCTGAAGGCATACCTGTATAGCTGTTATAAAGCACTGCCGCATGAAGAATATATGAAAATGCTGTCAGGCAATCCGATATTGTTGAATCTTGATGTGATTTTGCATGATGAGATGAAAAAAACAAAAAAAGAAATCGGTATGGACATTCCGGAAGAAAAGTTGAATGAATGGAAAAGGGAATACCGCAGGATTGACAAACACCGTGGAATATGATAATATATCCAATGATTTTAGTGTGGTAAAGTAATCAACTGCTAAACTGGTAAAAGAGTGTAGCGGCTGTTTGGCACACGTAAAAGGAATACAGGAGGATATATGTTATGAAAAAGAGATTAGTACTGCTCCTTGTTACGGCAATGGCAGCTACAACGGTATTGGCAGGATGCGGAAGCAAGGATTCGGGTTCGTCCGATAATGGAAAATCTACGAAAGAAGCAAAAACAAAAGATGATGAATTTGTCGTTGGATTTGATGCTTCATTCCCACCATATGGATTCAAGGATGACAGTGGAGAATATGTAGGGTTCGACCTTGATCTTGCACAGGAAGTGTGTGACAGAAATAACTGGAAACTTGTAAAACAGCCAATTGACTGGGATTCCAAAGATGGGGAATTGAATTCGGATACGATCAGCTGCATCTGGAATGGATTTACCATGAATGGCCGTGAGGATGATTATACATGGTCAGATCCATATATTGATAACAAACAGGTTGTAGTAGTCAGAAGTGATTCCGGTATTGATGATTTTGCAGGACTGAAAGGAAAACATGTGGAAGTGCAGACGGATTCTTCAGCACTTGCAGCACTGGAAGGAGATCAGAAAGATCTGGCAGCAACATTTGCAGATCTGAATCAGGTTGCAGAATATAATACAGCATTCATGGATCTGGAGGCAGGTGCATGTGATGCAATTGCAATGGATATCGGAGTTGCAAATTATCAGGTGAATTCAAGAAAGAATTCAGACGATTATAAGATTCTGGATAAAGAGATCTCTTCTGAACAATATGCAGTTGGATTCAAAAAAGGAAATACAGAACTGAGAGATAAAGTTCAGAAGACGCTGGATGAGATGGCAGAAGACGGAACAATTGACAAGATCGCAGAAAAGTATGCAGATTACGGAGTTCCGGGTGCGCTTTGCATAGGCAAGAACAGTAAGTAAAAAGGAAGGGGCCAACCCCGGAGGGGCTTGGTCCCTTTTAGCTCGCCGTTCATTCGGAAGAAGCTTGGAAGAACTGGAGGATGTTACAGATGGAGATAGGAACACTGATAAGAGAACTTGGCGGAGGAATGTGGATCACGGCGCAGATATTTATTCTGACATTACTTTTTTCGCTGCCGCTGGGGCTGGTAGTCGCATTTGGGAGAATGTCAAAGCTCGCACCGGTCAGATGGATTTCAAAATTATATATATCAATCATGAGAGGAACCCCGCTGATGCTGCAGCTGATGGTGGTATATTTCGGACCGTATTATCTGTTTGGAATGCGTATTTCTACAGGATACCGTATGACGGCGGTGTTGATCGGGTTTGCGATTAACTATGCAGCTTATTTTGCTGAGATATACCGGGGCGGGATTGAGGCAATTCCGGTAGGACAGTATGAGGCAGCAAAAGTACTGGGATATTCAAAAAGCCAGACATTTTTCCGGATTGTATTTCCTCAGGTGTGCAAGCATATCCTGCCGGCGGTGACGAATGAGATCATTACTCTTGTAAAAGATACGTCACTTGCATTTGTGCTGGCGGTAACGGAGATGTTTACTATGGCAAAACAGATTGCGGCGGCACAGACTTCCATGGTTCCATATATTGCAGCGGGTATCTTTTATTATGTATTCAACCTGCTTGTTGCAATGATTATGGAAAAAATCGAAGAAAAGCTGAATTATTACCACTAGGAGGAATAGATCATGAGTCTGCTTGAAATGAAAAATATCAAAAAAAGCTTTAATGGAGTAGAAGTTCTGAAAGACATTTCTCTGAAGGTAGAAAAGGGAGAAGTCCTTGGTATCATCGGACCTTCCGGTTCCGGTAAATCAACGCTTCTCCGGTGCGCAACAGGACTTGAGACTGCGGATGCGGGGGAGATCCATTATGATGGGACATTTGGACTGGTGTTCCAGAGTTTTAATCTGTTTCCACATTATTCTGTTATGAAGAATATTACAGATGCGCCGATCAAAGTACAGAAGCGTAAAAAAGATGAAGTCTATAAAGAAGCGAGAGAACTTTTAAAGAAGATGGGTCTTGCTGACAAGGAAAATGCATATCCATGTCAGCTGTCGGGAGGACAGCAGCAGCGTGTGTCGATCGCAAGAGCGCTTGCGCTGCATCCGGATATCCTGTTTTTTGATGAACCGACATCGGCACTGGATCCGGAACTGACGGCAGAGATCCTGAAAGTTATCCGTGAACTTGCGCTGGAACATATGACGATGGTGATCGTTACACATGAGATGAACTTTGCAAGAAACGTATCGGATCATGTGATCTTTATGGATGGAGGCGTGATTGCGGTAGAAGGAACTCCGGAGGAAGTATTCGATTCATCGAACGAAAGAATGAAAGAATTTCTTGGAAAATTCAATGATTAACTATTAGAAATCTAATGAATAGAACGCAATTATAAGCAAGACTTATTAAAGACTGCGTTATAAATAATGTATCGACACGAGTACACGGCAGGTGGAAATATTGCTTTTCCTTCTGCCTTGTATTATACTGATATAGCAAAATGCTTTTTAAAGACAGTTTTGACAAATGAAAAATTTGAAAAGAATGGAGTCTGCATTTATGAGTGAATTTGAAAAAGTAACAACAGGACTGGGTGAAGAATGTGGTGTATTTGGAGCCTATGATATGGATGGCGGAGATGTTGCACCATCCGTTTATTATGGACTTTTTGCATTGCAGCACAGAGGACAGGAAAGCTGTGGTATTGCGGTAACGGATACATATGGAGAGAGAAAAGTACATTCCAAGAAAGGACTTGGACTGGTAAATGAAGTGTTCGATGAAGAGTCATTACAGGAACTAAAAGGCAATCTTGGTGTCGGGCATGTAAGATATTCGACAGCGGGCGGTTCCAGAGCAGAGAATGCGATGCCGCTGGTTATCAATTATGTGAAGGGAATTCTTGCAATCGCACATAACGGAAACCTGACAAATGCTATTGAACTTCGCCATGAACTGGAGTACACAGGTGCTATTTTCCAGACGACGATTGACTCGGAAGTAATCGCATATCATATTGCCAGAGAACGTCTGAATGTAAAGAAGGCAGAAGATGCGGTGAAAAATGCGATGAAGAAGATCAAAGGTGCATATGCACTGGTTGTTACTTCGCCGAGAAAGATGATCGGTGCCAGAGATCCGTTTGGACTGAAGCCGCTTTGCATCGGAAAAAGAGACAATACATATTTCCTGGCTTCTGAAAGCTGTGCAATTGCTGCTGTCGGCGGGGAATTTGTAAGAGATGTAGAGCCTGGAGAGATTGTAAGCTTTACCAAACATGGAATGAAATCAGATAAATCCATGGCGATCGATCCGAAAAAGCAGGCAAGATGTATTTTTGAATATATATATTTCGCAAGAATGGACAGTGTGATCGATAATGTAAATGTATATCATGCGAGAATTGTTGCAGGAAAAGCCCTGGCAGAGTCTTATCCGGTAGATGCGGATCTGGTTGTCGGCGTTCCGGATTCCGGACTGGTTGCGGCAAAAGGATATTCCGAACAGTCAGGAATTCCGTATGGAATGGCATTCCACAAGAACAGTTATGTCGGAAGAACATTCATCAAACCAAAACAAAGCCAGCGTGAAAGCAGCGTAAAGATCAAGTTGAACGTGATCGAAGAAGTTGTAAAAGGAAAACGTATTGTCATGGTAGATGATTCGATCGTACGTGGAACAACCTGTGCAAATATCATTAAGATGCTTAAAAAGGCCGGAGCGAAAGAAGTGCATGTAAGAATCAGTTCGCCACCGTTCCTGCATCCATGCTATTTCGGAACAGATGTGCCTTCGAATGAACAACTGATCGCACATTCTCATACAACAGAGCAGATCCGAGAGATGATCGGAGCGGATTCTCTGGGATATATGGAAGTTGAAAAACTGAAAGATATGGTCGGTGATCTGGGATATTGTGATGCCTGCTTCACAGGAAATTATCCGATGGAAGTCCCGGGAAGAGATATTTCACTGGCATTTGAATAAAAAACAGGTTAAAATAGTCAGGTAGAAGAATTGACGAAGGAGAACGTATAAGTAACTAAAAACATAATTAAATGTGAGTCAATGCACTCAAAGATACTCAAAATCCAGAGTATTCGTTTGTGCTAACGTCAAAGCAGTCGG
>URTM01000033.1 GCA_900550865.1 uncultured Dorea sp.
CCGACCTACACCCTTAGCAGGGGCGCCTCTTCAGCCTCTTGAGTATTTCTCCAGCGAAAGTTATTATATCAAGTCTTTTTATAGATGTCAATTACTTTTTTCACTTTTTTTTAATATATTAATCCTGTGAAGTATTATTCCACTTCTTTACATAATTTATGATCTGATTTTTCTTGGTTCTGTGTTGCTTCCGTCTTATCATCCAGTGCACCGTCAATCATCTTGAGCAATTCAAGTGTTGAACGGAAATTTTCTGTCTTGCCTTCTTCTACCCAGGTGACTCTTCCCTGCCAGCTGCTGTGCTGTCTCTGTTCTACCCTGATTATAAATGTCCCTTTCTCTCCACGATTCTTCAGCATTTCTTCATCACTCACCTTTCTTTCCATAATTATCTGTTCCTGCTTTTTTGGTCTTCTAAAATAGTGGCTTTCATTTCCTCTGAATGGATATCCGAGTCTGTCAAAGAATTCATCCATTTTAAAAATTGCTTCTGTCATCCTTTCAAAATGAATTGCTTTCTTCTGATATCTATGAAAAAGACGCCCTTTTACAATTGCATTCTGATAATAATCCACACATGCTACTATTCCACACGGTGTACCAATATAATTTTCCGAACTATTCATCTGCCCACTCTCCCTCCCATGAAGACATCCTATCAAATTTCTTTACTAAAAGAAACGCCCAAATCGATATTTAACTCCGTATTTTATATTTCTTGCCCTCATGGCCTGGCTGCCACATCTTCTTTTGTGTACACAGCAAACTGTCAAAAAAGACTTCCAGGCTTATCCTAAAAGTCTTCTTCCCTTAACACATTATTCACATAATATCTCACGCCCGTTCTCTGACGTTCCGTTAGAAATTTCTGATTGATCCGTTTCTGGATTATCTCACAATCCTCTCTTGTTGTATTGATCAATAACACCAGATACTGCCCTTTGCTATAATGATTTACGACATCACTGCTGCGAACTGCCGTACAGATTGCCTGTTCCAGTCGTTTCGATAAACTTTCCAGCTGTGCTCCTTCTTTCATTGGCATTCCCTTGCTGTCTACAATTGTACACAGCATAATATAAATAGATTGTCCACTGCGCTCCAGCATTCTCACTAATTGCTGATAGATTCCACGAAACATCGGATAGCTGCACAGATATGCACCCTTTCTTTCTGCGCATCCTTGTTCTTTTAGACTCTCCTGAATATTATCCAGAACTTCATAAGAATGTATAACCTGATTTCCTAACTGATTCAAAGAATCCAGCAGTTTTTTTGATGGTTTTACTCCTCGTTCTTTAAAGTATCTTTCTGCTGTATCTGCATATAGATTCGTTGCTTCTTCATAGCGTCCAAGTGCAACCATCGCCTCCATATTAAGTGATTCCCACTCAGCAAACGGTTCCATAGCCGCTGCATATTTTCCCAGAGATTCCAGCTGCATGTATTCTTGCCTGCTTCTGTAGATCGCAGCCGCTTCTTTCACACATTCCTGGAACATTGCTTCATATCTTCTTGCTTCTGCCGCAACCCACATAACGCTTTGTCTGGTTGTCAGAAATTCACCACTGTAAATTTTAAACATTTGTTCCAGATACATGATCCTGGCGTCTGTATCTTTTTCATTTTCTACTTCTTTGTACAGCCTTTCAAATTCGGAAGCATCTTCCCATACCTCTATTTCTTTTGTCCAGTATACAATACCATTCTTAATTTCAATATAATTAATGTCCGGAAGACCTGCTTTTCTTAAGCGTTTTTTTGCATTATATATGACACTCTGAAGCGCATGATGCACATTTTCCACTTCTCTGTCAGCAAATAATTCTGTTTCCATCTGCTCACGGCTCACACCGTTCTCTCTTTCATGAATTAACAACTGTACCAGTGATGTAAACTGTGTCTCTCCGATTTTTCTTTCAAATAGAGATTTTCCATTATATGTTATGGAAAATTCTCCAAATGTTTTTACCTGTAATATTTTTTCACTCATTAACTTATTCTTATATTTTCATTCTATATATTCTCATTGATCGTATGCTGAATTCTCTCACGTACGATTGCTGCAATTTCTGTTGTCTTCATGTCTTTATATTCTTCGTAAAGCAGCGGCTCTAAAAAATGTACCTGTACCTCAACCTGCTCTGTTGTCTTAGAATCAAACGGAACAAAACAGTTGATCAGCGCTACCGGGACGATCGGACATTTTGCCCTGGTTGCCGCCTTAAAGCTTCCACCCTTGAATTTCTGTACATGATTTCCCTGTTTTGACCTTGTTCCCTCTGGAAAGATTAGAAAGTTCTTACCATTTTTTACATCATTGCTGACATTTACAATTACCTGCAGTGACTGGCGCACATCTTCACGGTCGATCATATACGCTTTCATGCACGCGAATACCTGCTTCAGAAATGGTACGTTCGCTACTTCTTTCTTGGCAACAACCGAGAACGGGCGCGGGCATGCCTCCATTATAGCGAGCACATCGTAGAGTCCCTGGTGATTCGGGTAGAACATGAATCCGTCCTGTTCGGGGATGTTCCCCTGCCCGTGTACGTCGATATGGATATTCCCGGATGTATTTGCCCGGTGATCGATGTATTTTAATAATTTATAGTGTTCTTCTTCCGTATATTTGTCTACGTGTCTGGCATGGTAGCATAACTTGTACCAGTAGACCGGCACGAAGAAAATATTCCGGAGTACCATCAGAAGGATTCTTCTCATATCTTTGCATACTCCTTGATCGCAGTTTCGTACAGGTTATTGCCTTCGCTGTCGATGACTACAATGAGTGGAAGGTTCTCGACCTGTAATTTACGGATGGCTTCGGTTCCGAGATCTTCGTACGCGATGACTTCTGAGGATTTGATGCATTTGGATAACAGTGCGCCGGCTCCTCCGATAGCAGCAAGGTACACGCATCCGTTACGCACCACTGCATCGATAACTGCCTGGCTTCTCTTACCTTTTCCGATCATAGCTGTCTGACCGAGGTCTAACAGACGTGGAGCATACTTGTCCATACGGCTGGCAGTTGTCGGTCCGGCAGATCCGATCGGCCTGCCTTCTCTTGCCGGAGATGGACCCATGTAGTAAATTGCCTGATCTTTGATGTCGATTGGAAGTTCCTCACCACGATCCAGTGCTTCATCCATACGCTTATGTGCTGCATCTCTTGCTGTGTAAATGGTTCCTGTGACATATACATAATCTCCTGCATGAAGAGATCTTGCTGTTTCTTTCGTAATTGGTGCTGTGATATGTTTATCCATGCTGGTTACACCTCCCTGATGATATGACGGTTCACATGGCAGCAAATATTGATGGCAACCGGAAGTCCGGCAATGTGGGTCGGATACGTGTTGACATTTACTGCAAGTGCTGTGGTCGTTCCGCCGAGTCCGCCCGGTCCGATGCCGAGCTTGTTGATCGTCTCCAGCATCTCTTCTTCCAGATCTTTTACCCATGGGATCTCGGAATGTGATCCCGCTTCTCTTGTCAGTGCCTCTTTTGCCATCAGCGCACATTTTTCAAATGTTCCACCAACTCCGACTCCGACTACCATCGGCGGACAGGCATTCGGTCCTGCGTCTCTGACTGCGGTAAGGATTGCATTCTTTACACCTTCAATACCGTCGGCTGGTTTTAACATGAATACCCGGCTCATGTTCTCGCTTCCGAATCCTTTTGGTGCAACTTTTATCTCTACTTTGTCTCCCGGCACGATACTGTAGTGGATCACTGCCGGTGTGTTGTCTTTGGTATTTTCACGGATGATTGGATCTCCTACGACGGATTTTCTTAAATATCCTTCTACGTATCCCTGACGTACGCCTTCGTTGATGGCATCTTCCAAGTTCCCGCCTTCGAAATGTACGTCCTGTCCAATCTTCATGAATACGACTGCCATGCCGGTATCCTGACAGATTGGGATCATATCTTCTGCAGCAATCTTCAGATTATCCTGCAACTGATCCAGAATTTGACAGCCAAGCGGAGACTTTTCATTCTCTAATGCCTGTTTCATCGCTTTATCCATGTCATCTGCGAGAAAATGATTAGCCTGTATGCACATTTCTTTTATGTTTTCTGTAATTGTGTTTACATTAATTGTTCTCATTAATTTCCTCCTTGTGGACGGGGGATTTCTAAAAATCCCCCGTCCCAAATTAAAAAGCCCTGTCCCTTTTTCATTTTACCCTGTCCCCATACGATATACAAGTTCTTTTCACTGTGCTATAATAAAAATAATACATTTTCAGGAGGGGTTGAAATGACAACAAATGTAGATTTAGAGAAACTTCAAAAGGATGCGGTAGACATCTTCAATCAGGGCTTCGCCTGTTCAGAATCTGTAATCTATGCAATTAAAAAGAATTTTGAACTGGATATGTCTGATGATGCGATTGCCATGAGTTCCGGTTTTCCATGGGGACTTGGCGGAGGCGGATGTATCTGTGGTGCTCTCGCCGGAGCAACGATGTGCATCGGATATTTCTTCGGACGCAAGACACCTGGAGATCCTAAGGTAAACCGCTGCTTCAAGCTTTCGAACGAAATCCATGATTTCTTCAAAGAATACTGTGGTGCAACATGCTGCCGTGTTCTGACGAAAGGCAAAGAAAAGAATTCTCCGGAGCGTAAAGCACAGTGTACAGACTTTGTTGCTGCTACTGTAAAGAAGACGGCTGAGATCATTCTTCGTGAACTGGCTGCGGATGAAGCAGAAGACTAAGAAAGTAAAAGTCGAAAAACTTGAAATGAGACTCGAAAAGGGCATGGATGAAAATCCACGCCCTTTTTCTTATATTTCCTTCTCTTATCGCTATACGTTCGAAAGAAGCTGCCAGTGGCAGCTTCTTTAAATATCCTTATATGTTGCCATATCATCATGCATTTCCAAACATGTCTGCAACTCTTGCATGATATAGACTTTGTATTCTCTCGTCTTTATTCCTCCGTCTCAGAGCTTTCTTTCGTCTCTTCCACTTCGGCTTCTGTTACCTCGGAATCTTCCGTACTTTCTTCCGGCTCTACGAGATCTTCGTCTGATTCATCACCGCTGCGTACCTTTGCGATGCAGGCAACTTTATCACCTTCCGGCAGATTGATCAGCTTCACACCGGATGTCACTCTTCCGAGTTCTGTGATTCCTTCACACTTCATGCGGATGATAATTCCCTCTGTGTTGATGATCATAATCTCATTATCTTCATTTACGGCTTTCACACCTACTACGTTACCGGTCTTCTCTGTGATCTTGTAGCACTTCACACCTTTACCGCCACGGTTCTGGGCTGTGAATTCATCGATGGAAGTACGTTTGCCCATTCCGTATTCTGACACGATCAGCAGATCTGTTCCCTGTGAATCGATCTGCATTCCGATCACTTCGTCGCGGTCTACCAGATTCATACCACGGACACCCATGGATGTTCTTCCGGTCGGACGTACATCACTTTCGTTGAAACGGATACACTGTCCATACTTTGTAACCATGAATACATCATGATCGCTGTCTGTATATTTTACCTCGATCAATTCGTCTTCCTCACGCAGAGTAATTGCTGCAAGTCCCGTCTTTCTGACATTTGCATATTCTTTGATCGGAGTCTTCTTGATGAGACCTTTCTTGGTTGCCATCAGCAGATACTCATCATCGTTATATTTCTCAATTGGAATGACCGCACTGATCTTCTCACCCGGCATTAACTGCAGCAGATTCACGATCGCAGTTCCTCTGGATGTTCTGCTTGCTTCCGGAATCTCGTATGCTTTCATGCGGTATACACGTCCGGTGTTCGTAAAGAACATCAGGTAATGATGTGTATTGGTCATGAAGAGCTCTTCTACGTAGTCCTCATCCAGCTTCTGCATTCCCTTGATTCCCTTACCGCCACGGTTCTGGGCCTTGAATGTATCATGAGACATTCTCTTGATATATCCAAGCTTGGTCATCGTGATGACAACGTCCTCTCTCGGGATCAGATCCTCCATGGAAATGTCGAACTCGTCAAATCCGATGGATGTTCTTCTCTCATCACCGTATTTGTCACGGATCACAAGAATCTCTTCTTTGATCACACCAAGTAATAACTTTCTGTCTGCAAGGATCGCACGTAAATGTTCGATCTGCTCCATCAGTGCCTTATATTCTGCTTCGAGTTTCTCTCTTTCCAGACCTGTCAGGGCACGCAGTCTCATGTCTACGATTGCCTGTGACTGTACGTCTGTCAGTCCGAAACGCTCCATCAATTCTGATTTTGCGATCTGGACAGTCTGGGAACCTCTAATGATCTTGATCACTTCATCGATGTTATCTAATGCGATCAGTAATCCCTGTAAAATATGTGCACGTTCTTCGGCTTTATTTAACTCATACTGTGTACGGCGTGTCACTACTTCTTCCTGATGTTTCAGGTAGTAGTTCAGCATCTCCATCAGGTTCATGACTTTCGGCTCATTGCCGACCAGAGCCAGCATGATCACACCGAATGTGTCCTGAAGCTGTGTATGTTTGTATAACTGGTTCAGAATGACATTCGCATTGGCATCTCTTCGAAGCTCAATGACCACACGCATTCCTTCACGGCTTGACTGGTCACTTAAGTCAGTGATTCCGTCAATCTTCTTATCACGCACCAGCTCTGCGATCTTCTCGATCAGTCTTGCCTTGTTGACCATGTAAGGCAGCTCGCTTACGATGATACGGCTCTTACCGTTCGGCATCGTCTCAATATCTGTGACCGCACGCACACGAATCTTACCGCGTCCTGTTCTGTATGCTTCTTCAATTCCTCTTGTTCCAAGGATCATACCACCTGTCGGGAAATCTGGTCCTTTGATGATCTTTAAGATCTCTTCGATCGTTGTCTCTTCTTTATCCTCGATCTGGTCATCGATGATCTGCACGACTGCATTGATCACTTCACGCAGATTGTGCGGCGGGATATTCGTCGCCATACCTACAGCGATACCGGAAGTACCGTTGACCAGAAGGTTCGGGAATCTGGACGGCAGAACAGTCGGTTCTTTCTCCGTCTCGTCAAAGTTCGGAATGAAATCAACGGTATTTTTATTAATATCCGCTGTTAATTCCATGGAAATCTTACTCAGTCTTGCCTCTGTGTATCGCATGGCGGCAGCACCGTCACCGTCCACAGAACCAAAGTTACCATGTCCGTCTACCAGCGGGTATCTGGTAGACCATTCCTGTGCCATATTAACCAATGCACCATAGATGGAACTGTCACCGTGCGGGTGATATTTACCCATCGTATCGCCGACGATACGCGCACACTTTCTGTGCGGCTTGTCAGGACCGTTGTTCAGCTCGATCATAGAGTACATGATTCTTCTCTGTACCGGTTTCAAACCATCTCTTACATCCGGCAGGGCACGGGACGCAATAACACTCATCGCGTAGTCGATATAAGAGGTCTCCATTGTCTGTTTCAGATCCACTTCGTGGACTTTGTCAAATATATTGTCTTCCATCAATCTCTCAGAGATTTAATTATCCCTGTTCCTCCTTTCTTCTACACGCTTATACTATACATCCAGATTCTTAACATATTTTGCATTCTCAACGATGAACTCACGTCTCGGCTCTACTTTGTCACCCATCAGAGTGGTAAATGTCAGATCCAGTTCGCTCGTTGTCTCATCATCCATCGTTACACGTAACAGGATACGGTGTTCCGGATCCATGGTTGTCTCCCAGAGCTGTTCTGCATCCATCTCTCCAAGACCTTTGTAACGCTGGATCTTATTATTACCGTCACGGCCGACTTCATTGATGATATTACTCAGTTCTTCGTCACTGTACGCATACCATACCTTCTTGTTCTTCTCAAGCTTATAAAGCGGCGGCTGTGCCAGATATACATACCCCTGCTTGATAAGCTCCGGCATGAACCGGTAAATGAACGTCAGAAGCAGTGTACTGATATGTGCACCGTCCACGTCGGCATCGGTCATGATGATGATCTTGTGATAACGCAGTTTGGAAATATCGAAATCTTCATGGATCCCTGTACCAAATGCAGTGATCATCGCCTTGATCTCGGCATTGCCGTAGATCTTATCCAGTCTTGCCTTCTCTACGTTCAGGATCTTACCACGCAGTGGAAGGATTGCCTGCGTCGCACGGTCACGTGCTGTCTTCGCAGAACCGCCGGCGGAATCTCCCTCTACGATGTAGATCTCGCAGTTCTCCGGATTCTTGTCAGAACAGTCTGCAAGCTTTCCAGGGAGTGCCATATTATCCAGTGCTGATTTTCTACGTGTCAGGTCTCTTGCCTTTCTTGCAGCCTCTCTCGCACGCTGGGACATCACAGATTTCTCCACGATGATCTTACCAACGGCCGGATTCTGCTCAAGGAAGATTTCAAGCTGCTTGCTGACTACATTGTCAACCGCACCTCTTGCCTCGCTGTTGCCAAGTTTCTGCTTGGTCTGGCCTTCAAACTGTGGGTCCTCGATCTTGACGCTGATGATCGCGGTCAGACCCTCACGGATATCTTCGCCGCTTAAATTCGGCTCATTGTCACGCAGAAGCTTATTCTTTCTTGCATAATCATTAAATGTCTTTGTAATCGCATTACGGAATCCGACAACATGTGTTCCACCTTCCGGAGTCGTAATGTTATTTACAAATCCATACGTATTGTCACTGTAAGAATCGTTGTGCTGCATAGCCACTTCGACAGACACATTATTTACCATACCTTCACAGTAAATAATCTGCTCATAAAGCGGTGTCGCACTACGGTTCAGGTAAGTTACGAATTCTTTGATTCCGCCTTCGTAGTGGAATGTCCTTTCTTTCGGCTCTTCCTCACGGTCGTCCTTTAATACGATCTTCAATCCTTTCGTCAAGAATGCCATCTCACGGAATCTCTGTTTCAGAACATTGAAATCAAAGATCGTTGTCTCAAAAATGGTATCATCCGGCAGGAATGTTACTTTTGTACCGGATTTTCCTTCTTCGCAGTCACCGATCACGTTCAGTTTCTCCATAACTTTTCCGCGCTCGTAACGCTGCTGGTATACTTTACCGTCATGGTAGATCTCAACTTCCAGCCAGTTGGAAAGCGCATTTACAACAGACGCTCCAACGCCGTGAAGTCCACCGGATACCTTGTATCCTCCACCGCCGAATTTACCACCTGCATGCAGTACGGTAAATACAACTTCTACCGCAGGAAGTCCTGCTTTATGGTTGATACCAACCGGAATTCCACGTCCATTATCGATAACGGTCACCGAATTGTCCTTATTGATTGTTACATAAATCGTATCACAGAAGCCTGCCAAAGCTTCGTCTACGGCATTATCGACAATCTCGTATACAAGGTGATGCAAACCTCTGGCAGATGTACTTCCAATGTACATACCAGGACGTTTGCGGACTGCCTCAAGACCTTCCAATATCTGAATTTCATCTGCGCCGTATTCATGCTGTACTTTTTCTGTACCCATTCTCAGTCCTCCTAGTTTTCTTTCGTTACCTGCCCGTTCCGGACATGGAACACTTTGTTTATTGAAAAACGGTGATTTACAAAATCCTCAACACCCGTACAGGTGATCAGGGTCTGTATATCATGTATGCTGTCTAATAAATAGTTTTGCCTGTGTTTATCAAGTTCAGACAATACATCGTCAAGTAAAAGTATCGGTGTATCGTGCGTTGCCAGCTTGACCAGTTCGATCTCCGATAACTTCAAAGACAAGGCAGCCGTTCTCTGCTGGCCCTGGGAACCATATTTGCGGATGTCCATATCACCGATCAGAAATCCGATGTCATCCCTGTGCGGTCCCACCGTTGTACTCTTCATCCGCAGATCTCTTTCACGATACCGGTTCAGTGCCTGTTCAAACGAAAGATCTCCTGTACTCGGCTCATATATGATCTTAAGGCTTTCTTTGCCACCGGTCAGTCTCTGGTGAATCTCCGCAATGATCCCGTTGATCTGTTCGACAAATTCTTTTCTTCTGGCGATCAGCCTTTCCCCATATTGTACCATCTGCAGCTCCCATATTTCCAGTGTATCTGAAAGATCTTTCTTTCCACCGAAACTGATCTCTTTCAACAGATGGTTTCTCTGGTTCACGATCCGGTTGTAGTTCGACAGATTATTCAGGTACACCTTATCGAGCTGTGAAAGCTCCAGATCCACAAATCTCCGTCTCTCTGCCGGTCCGTTCTTGATAATATTCAGATCTTCCGGCGAGAAGAATACGAGATTCACGATTCCGAAAAGCTCACTCGCTTTTCGGATCGGCATCTTATTGATCGCAATCCCTTTCGGACTGTTCTTCTTCAGATGCATGTCGATCTGGTAACTGATCCCGTTCTTTTCCACCACAGTCTCTATGTGTGATTCATCCTCACCGAACCGTATCATGTCTCTGTCTTTTGACCCACGGTGGGACTTGGTCGTTCCGGACAGATATACAGCCTCCAGAATATTCGTCTTCCCCTGGGCATTGTTCCCGTAAAAAATATTCGTAGAACCGTCAAACTCCACATTCAGAAGATCATAATTTCTAAAATTCTTTAATTTCAGGGAATTAACCTTCAATTCTGATCTCTTCTCCGTCAAATAATACAATATCGCCGCCGTATAACTTACGTCCGCGGCGTGTATCTGTCTCACCATTTACCATGACAAGGCCTTCCTGGATCACTTCTTTAGCCTCTACTCCGGATTCCACCATTCCGGCAGCCTTTAAAGCCTGTCCAAGCTTGATATATTCACCTCGTAATATGATTGTCTCCATATGTCTCGCATTCCTCTCCCGGGATTTACTCGCATCTTATAAGTATAACTTATAACTAAATTTATATTTTATCTACCGCCACATCCGTCAACTACTGTTACAGACAGACGAATCGTCGGATTTTATATGCATTTCTTTGTATTTTTATGCACGTTTTTTCTCTTTTTGTTGTTTTATAATTATACTCATCGCTATATAGTTTTGCAAGCATTCCTGCATTTTATATTGTTTTTTATTTTATACTACAAAACGGAACCTTCCAGGTCTTCCGGCCCTGCCTTATGCTGCGGCATTAAAGTTAACCGGAAGAATCAGGTAAATATAACTTTCCTCATCATCCTTGATAAAGCAAGGTGCTTTTGCATTCATCAGGTAAATTGTCACTTCTTCATCGTCAATGACACGAAGTGCATCGATCAGGAATTTTGGATTGAATCCGATCAGCAGATCTTTTCCCTCTTTTGTGATCATGATCTCTTCATTCATGGATCCGATCTGGGATTTGATCTTTAATTCCATCAACTCATCGCCGATATTAATAATAATTGGTTTCTTATCTCCTTCTTTTACCAGAAGTGTCGCACGGTCGATACAGTTCAGCAGCTCTTTTTTGTTGATTCTGACTTTTGTCTCATAATCATTTGACAACATTTGATCGATTCTGAAATATTCACCTTCGATCAGACGGGATACCACGATGGTATTATCAAATTCGAACACGATATGATTCTTCGTATATGAAATCGATACCACATTTTCAGCCTCACCCGAAAGGATCTTACTGATCTCAATCAACGTCTTTCCTGGTACAACCAGCTTTCTGTCTGCAACACTCTTCTTCAGAGGAACCTTACGGATAGAAATTCTGTGTCCGTCCAGCGAAACAACTTTCAGAATATTATTGCTAATATCAAACAATTCACCCGTCATAAGTTTATTACTTTCGCTGTCAGAAATAGAGAAAATAGTTTGACGAATGACTTCTTTTAATGTGAATTGAGAGACTTCGATAGAATCCTCTTTTTCGATAATCGGTAAATAAGCAAATTCGTCACCAGGTTTTCCGGCAATATCAAATTTTGCTTTTTCACAGGTAATAACTGTCTGAAGATTATCTAAAGTTTCGATCGTTACTTCATTATCCGGAAGTTTTCTAACGATTTCCGAAAAAATCTTTGCATCAATTGCGATCATACCACGATCAATGATGTCTCCGGAGATCTCTGTCTGGATACCAAGTTCCATATCGTTTGCTGTTAATTTGATAATATCTGTTGTTGCATCAATTAAGATACATTCAAGGATTGGCATTGTTGTTTTAGAAGGAACTGCTTTGGAAACAATACTGACACCTTTGACCAGATTAGATTTACTGCAGGTAATTTTCATATGTGTATAACTCCTTTCGCACGTGTGTAATGGATAAATAAATAAAATAGTTTCCGCCTCAGCCGTCTTAGGGGATGTGGAAAAGAGGAAAAGTGCCTCAAGCCCACTGTTTGCAAGGAAAATCAGCTTTGAAAACTCTGTGGAATTCGACTGAATATTGTGTGGAACGGTTGTTGAAAACTTTTTTGTTTCTAAAGACAGGTGTAAAACTCCCAGGGTTTTCCCAAGGCTGTCCCGTGGTTATCCACATAGTTATTCACAGCTAAAAACGGCAAAATAAGGCTAAGCCGGATTGATTTTCTTCTTTATAATATTAATAGTGTTAGAAAGAGTCTCGTCTGTCTGTAATTCGTTCTCGATTTTTTCAATACCATGTTTGATGGTAGAGTGATCCTTTCCCCCAAGAATGACACCGACTGCTTTTAATGAAGCGTCTGTCATGTTACGGATCAGATACATTGCAATCTGACGCGGAAATACGAGTTCTGCATTACGTTTTTTGCTTTTTAAGTCAGCAATAGACACACCAAAATGGTCGGAAACGATGTCCAGAATCAGTTCCGGTGTAACTTCTCTCTTATTATCCGAAGAAATAATATCTTTTAAGGCCTCTGCTGCAAGTGCAATATCAATAGAACCGTTATTGTTCAGTTTATATAGGGCAATGAGCTTATTAAGAGAGCCTTCCAGTTCTCGGATATTTGTCTTAACGTTCGTTGCGATATATTCAAGTACATCATTCGGAATGTTATATTTTTCCAAATGATCCAGCTCGATCTTTTTCTGAAGAATCGCCATACGGGTTTCATAGTTAGGTGATGAAATATCAGCGATCAGACCCCACTCAAAGCGCGTACGAAGTCTGGCCTCCAAAGTTTCAATATCTTTTGGCGGCTTATCAGACGATATGATGATCTGCTTTCCGGAGGTATGCAGATGATTAAATGTGTGGAAGAATTCTTCCTGTGTACTTTCTTTTCCTATAATAAATTGGATATCATCGATCAAAAGTACATCATTATTACGGTATTTATCGCGGAATTTCGACATTGCGGATTCGTTTCCTGCGGTTTTACCGTTCTTCAGAGCTTCGATCAGCTCATTTGTAAATGTCTCACTGGTTACATAGAGGACCTTTTTCTTTGGATTCTTGTCCAGAATAAAATGCGCGATCGAGTGCATCAAATGGGTCTTTCCAAGTCCAACACCTCCATATAAGAAGAGAGGATTGTATACTTCTCCCGGAGATTCTGCAACAGCAAGGGAAGCAGCGTGGGCGAAATTGTTGTTACCGCCGACAACGAAGGTATCAAAAGTATACTTCGGATTAAGTCCGGCTTTTTCCGCAGCACTTTTGCTTTTTTTCTTTTGATTCGCTTCAATGGCCATGTTCTGAATCTCGTTCAGCCTGTCATCATCTTCCGAAATAAAGACAACGTCATATTCAGTTCCAGTAATCTCCGCAATACATACTTTTAATGGAAGCTGATATTTTTTTTCTATATATTCTACGCTCGCATTCATATTTACTAATATAAATACGGTATTGTCTACGACATCGTAGACCTTTAACGGTTGTATCCACGTATTAAATGATACATTGGACAACTCGTGTTCTACCCTGAGATGTTCGATAATTTCAGGCCATTTTTCCTTTACTGTATTCATCATATTTACTCCTAATCTGTCTGATTCGCGGATTTTCACCTAAAAACCCACTCTTCTACATTGTACATCAAAAAGTTGCTTTAGGCAATCTTTAATCGTCATGCGTTGGAAAGAAGCTGCTATCGGTAAATCCTTTTGAATGTAATTGGAGGAATGTGGAAAACTCAATCCCAGTTATCAACACATACAAAATCCGCACGGAATGTGGGAAAAAACTGAAAAAATATATGATTTCCACATGTTATCCACAGAAATCCACAAAGTTTTCCACAAAATGTGGATAAATATATTTTAAAAATTTACGGAATAGCTTGACGTAGAGAGGTTTTTTTAATATAATCAAGGCTGATGTCTTATGAAAATTAGGGGGCAAGCCCCTTGGAATAAAATAAGGAGGTGGATATCCATGAAAATGACATTCCAGCCAAAAAAGAGACAGAGAGCTAAAGTACATGGCTTCAGATCTAGAATGAGCACAGCAGGCGGAAGAAAAGTACTTGCTGCAAGAAGAGCAAAAGGAAGAAAGAAATTATCAGCGTAGGCCGCATATATGTGGCCTTTTCTTCTACTCAGAATAATTAGGAGAATCACACAATGAAGTATTCCGAATCACTGAAAAAGAATAAAGATTTCCAATATATATATAGAAAAGGAACATCTTATGCCAATAAATATCTGGTCATGTATGTGCTGGAGAATGGAACAAGTCAGAATCGATTAGGAATATCTGTAAGTAAAAAAGTAGGAAACAGTATAGTACGGCACAGATTAACGAGGTTAATCCGAGAAAGCTATAGACTGCAAGAAGAGCGGTTCAGATGTGGATTAGATATTATTGTTATAGCAAGAATAGGCGCCAAAGGAAAGAATTATAAAGATATTGTCGGCGCAATGCTCCATCTGGCCCATCTTCATAAGATTATAGATGAGGGGTAACGTATTATGAAGAAGATTCTGCTCACTGGTATCAGATTTTATCAGAGATATCTGTCTCCGATAAAGGGCGGTTCCACCTGTAAGTTTTATCCGACCTGTTCTCAGTATGCGAAAGAAGCAATTGAGAAATACGGTGCGTTAAAAGGGGGACAGCTGGCGGTGTGGAGAATTCTGCGCTGTAATCCGTTTACCAGAGGAGGGTACGACCCTGTTCCTTAAAAAGATTACAACTACATATGGAGGAAAAAATTATGGTACCAAGTTTACTGACTGCCGCTAACTGGCCGATCGTCGGACAGCTTTGCTGGATTCTGGGTAAGGTAATGAACTTTATCTATAATTTTCTGGACAAATGTCTGCCGAGCGATAGCGGACTGGTAGGTCTGTCGATCATTCTGTATACGATTTTTGTGTATACATTATTACTTCCACTTACGATACAGCAGCAGAGAACATCGAAGATGTCATCTGTTATGAATCCGGAGATTCAGGCGATACAGAAGAAGTATAAGAATAAAAAAGACCAGGCATCAATGATGAAACAGCAGGAAGAGATTCAGCAGGTGTATGATAAATATGGTACATCGATGTCAGCAGGATGCCTTCCGTTACTGATTCAGATGCCGCTGTTGTTTGCTTTGTACCCGGTTATCTATAATATCCAGAATTACGTTCCGGAAATTAAGACAGCTCCAAAGGCTGTAAATGTATTCCTGACACTTCCGGATCTGACCATCTCACCTATGCAGATGATCAAGAACAGCGGAAGCTATGGATTCGCACCAGTAGTGATCATTATTACTGCAATCTTACTTCCGGTATTATCTGGTCTGACACAGTACGGAAGTATCAAGCTTTCACAGGCTATTTCTGGACAGCAGCTTGATAAAGATAACCCGATGGCATCTACTATGAACACAATGAATATCACAATGCCACTGTTTTCGGTATTCATGGTATTTTCACTCCCGACAGGTATCGGTCTGTACTGGATCATCAGTGCGGTAGTACGTTGCGTTCAGCAGATATTTATCAATAAGCACTTAAGCAAGATGTCTGTAGATGAGATTCTGGAACAGAACAAGGAAAAGGCTGAGGAAAAACGTGTAAAACGTGGCGAGAAGAATGAAAGAATCGCAGCAATGGCTCAGACGAATACCAAGAACATGAACAACCAGGCTTCGAAGAAAAAACAGAGTACATCAAACTTGAGCGAAAAAGAAAGAGAAGCCAGAGTGGAAAAAGCGCACCAGAAAGCAGACAATGCGAAGAAAGGAAGTCTCGCATCAAAGGCGAATATGGTGAAGAAATTTAACGAAAATGATTAGGGGGCGGCTGTAATGGAGGAATACATTACCTTATCGGCAAAGACACTGGACGATGCGATCACAGAGGCACTGGTTCAGTTAGGCGTAACAAGCGATCGTTTAGATTATATTGTTGTTGAAAAAGGAAGCGAAGGTTTCCTTGGAATCGGAAGAAAGCAGGCCGTGATCAAAGCCCGCAGAAAACCAGAGGAAAAGCCGGTTGAAGAAGTTGTAAAAGAAGAGAGTAAAGCGGAAGAACCGGTAAAAGAAAGCGTAAAACCAGAGAAGAAGGCAGAGAAAAAGCCGGTAAAAGAACATTCACATGCCAGAAAACAGGCAAGAGAAGAAAAGCCGGAAGTAAAATCTGAGCCAAAGAAAGAAGTGGAACTTGCAAAAGTTGAACCACAGACGATCGAGACATGTGAGAAGTTCATTTACGATGTGATGAATGCAATGGGCATGGATGATGTAAAAGTTACATCTGTTGTAGATGAAGAAGGTGCACTTTCCATTAACATGGAAGGAAGCAACATGGGTATCCTGATCGGAAAACGCGGACAGACACTTGATTCTCTGCAGTATCTTACAAATCGTGTTGCCAATAAGATGCAGGATGGCTATGTAAGAGTGAAACTCGATACAGAGGATTACAGAAGAAGAAGAAAAGAAACACTGGAAAATCTTGCAAAGAATATTGCAAGCAAAGTAAAGAGAACAAGAAAGACAGTTTCTCTTGAGCCAATGAATCCATACGAGAGAAGAATCATTCACTCTGCGCTGCAGTCTGACCCGGCAGTATCCACACACAGTGAAGGTGAAGAGCCTTACAGAAGAGTTGTGGTAACACTGGTAAGAAACAGAAATAACCGATAATTAAGAGACAGGGGTCTTTAAGCGGCCCTTGTCTTTTTTCATATCTATGTATCACCAAGTATCGAAGGAAACTGCCAGTGGCAGGCTCTGCAGATACCAAAGTATGCAAGGGAAGCTGTCAGTGGCAGGTTCGCTGTATTGGAGGAAATTATGGAACAATTATATAATTCCACAATTGCCGCAATATCTACGGCAATGAGTAATTCCGGGATCGGAATTGTACGAATGAGTGGTCCGGAAGCATTTCAGATCGCAGACCGGGTGTATAAAGGAAAAAAAGAGAAAAAGTTATGTGAACAGCAATCACATACGATCCATTATGGGTATATGGTTGATGGAGAACAGGTGATTGACGAAGTACTGGTCATGCTGATGCGCGGGCCGCACAGCTACACCGGTGAAGATACGGTGGAGATCAACTGTCACGGTGGAGTCTATGTGGTAAAGCGTATTCTGGAACTCCTGATCAAAAACGGCGCGCGTCCGGCAGAGCCGGGAGAGTACACGAAGCGTGCATTCCTGAACGGCAGACTGGATCTGTCGCAGGCAGAAGCAGTCGGAGACCTGATCGCTTCGCAGAACGAATATGCATTACAGAGTTCAGTAAGTCAGTTAAAAGGTAATATCAAAGATAAGATCAGTGAGATGCGTGAAAAAATCCTGTATCATACAGCATTTATCGAGACGGCACTGGACGATCCGGAGCATATCAGCGTCGACGGATACGGGGAAACGCTGAAAAAAGTCGTGGATGAGATCATGGAAGCAATGAAAAGATTGCTAGATAGCTGTGATGATGGTAGGATTATAAAAGAGGGCGTGCGCACAGTCATCCTCGGAAAACCGAATGCGGGAAAATCATCCCTGTTAAATGTACTTCTGGGAGAGGACCGGGCAATCGTTACGGATATTGCAGGTACGACCAGAGATGTACTGGAAGAACACCTGAATCTGAAAGGTATTTCCCTGAATATCATGGACACAGCCGGTATCCGTGATACGGAAGATGTGGTAGAAAAGATCGGTGTTGACCGTGCGAAAGAATATGCAGACAAGGCAGACCTGATCCTGTATGTGATCGATGCATCCAGACCGCTGGATGAAAATGATGCGGAGATCCTGCATCTGATCAAAGGAAAACGTGCGATCATCCTGTTAAATAAATCCGACCTGGATATGCAGGTGAAGAAAGATCAGGAAGAGCTGCCGGAGGAATTCCCGGTGATCGAGATCTCTGCAAAGAATGTACAGGGAATCGAAGAACTGGAAGATACGTTAAAAGAAATGTTCTTCCAGGGTGAACTGACATTTAATGATGAAATCTATATTACAAATGTGAGACAGAAAACAGCGCTTCAGGATGCATATGCTGCACTGGAACGTGTGAATGACAGCATTGCCGCAGACATGCCGGAGGATTTCTACTCGATCGATCTTATGGATGCGTATGAAGCTCTCGGTAATATCACCGGCGAAACGATAGGAGAAGATTTGGTTAATGAGATATTCAGCAAATTCTGTATGGGAAAATAAAGATAAATATGACGTTGTTGTCATCGGAGCCGGACACGCAGGATGTGAGGCGGCTCTGGCAACGGCAAGACTTGGATTTCAGACACTGGTATTTACCGTAAGTGTGGACAGCATTGCGATGATGCCGTGTAATCCGAATATCGGAGGAAGTTCCAAAGGTCATCTGGTAAGAGAACTGGATGCCCTTGGCGGAGAGATGGGAAAGGTCATCGACCGTACATTTATCCAGTCAAAAATGTTAAATAAATCCAAAGGGCCGGCGGTACATTCACTTCGTGCACAGGCTGATAAAGCAGTCTACAGCAGAACGATGCGTCGTGTGCTTGAGTCACAGGAGAACCTGGAGATTAAGCAGGGAGAGGTGGCAAATCTTCTGGTGGAAGACGGGAAGATCACCGGAGTGCAGACATTTTCCGGTGCAACGTATCACTGTAAGGCGGTTATCATCTGCAGTGGAACCTATCTGAAGGCCCGCTGTATCTATGGTGATGTGAGCCAGTATACCGGTCCGAACGGGCTGCAGGCAGCGAATCATCTGACGGATTGTCTGAAAGAACTGGGGATTAAGATGTACCGTTTCAAGACGGGGACACCTGCCAGAGTAGACCGTAAAACGGTGGATTTCAGCAAGATGGAAGAGCAGTTCGGAGATGAGAGAGTGGTGCCGTTTTCATTTACCACGAACCCGGACGATGTGCAGATCGATCAGGCTTCGTGCTGGCTGACTTATACGAATGAGACAACACATGATATCATCCGTGCCAATCTGGACAGATCACCGCTGTATTCCGGTATGATCGAAGGTACGGGACCGAGATACTGCCCGTCGATCGAAGATAAAGTAGTAAAATTTGCAGATAAGAAGCGTCACCAGGTGTTCCTGGAGCCGGAAGGTCTGGAGACGGATGAGATGTATATCGGCGGTATGTCAAGCTCGCTGCCGGAAGATGTACAGTATGCAATGTACCGCAGTGTTCCGGGACTGGAGCATGTGAAGATCGTCCGTAATGCATATGCGATCGAGTATGACTGTATTGATGCAAGACAGCTGAAACCATCACTGGAATTCCGTAATATCAGCGGTTTATTCAGTGCAGGACAGTTTAACGGAAGCTCCGGCTATGAGGAAGCCGCCGCACAAGGGCTTGTAGCGGGCATAAATGCCGCCAGAAAGCTGCAGGGCAAGGAATCCTTAGTGTTAGACCGTTCAGAGGCTTATATCGGTGTTCTGATCGATGATCTGGTTACAAAGGAGAGCCATGAGCCGTACCGTATGATGACTTCCAGAGCAGAGTACCGTCTGCTTCTGAGACAGGATAATGCAGACCAGCGTCTGACAGAAAAAGGCTATGAAGTCGGACTGATCTCACAGGAACGTTATGACCGCCTGAAAGAGAAAGAGAGACTGATCGAATCGGAGATCGACAGATTGAAGAACGCTTATGTAGGAACGAGCGAAAAGGTACAGGAACTTCTGGAAAAGTATGAGAGTACGCCTCTGAATTCCGGAAGCAGTCTGGCAGAATTGATCCGCAGACCGGAGCTGTCATATGAAGCCGTAACGGATATTGATGTAACAAGACCGGAACTGCCGGAAGATCTGGCTGCAGAAGTGATTGAACAGGTGGATATTTCCCTGAAATATGACGGTTATATCCAGCGCCAGAAACGCCAGGTAGAGCAGTTCAAGAAGATGGAAAATAAGAAGATTCCGGAAGATATGGACTATGATGCGGTAAACAGTCTTCGTATTGAAGCAGTTCAGAAGCTGAAAGAGTACAGACCGGTGTCTATCGGACAGGCATCACGTATCTCCGGTGTATCTCCGGCGGATATATCCGTATTACTGGTGTATCTGAGCGGAAATCACAGATAATTGATATTGTCAAAGCGAAATGAATAACGGATCGCAGTACAAATATCCGGTTCTAATAAAATTCTAATAAAGAGGATGTTCCATAAAGAAATGCCTGATACGAAAAAAATAAATGCATAGGTATTGAAAAATAATAAAATAATAACTGTGTAGTAAATATAATAATAAGTATATAAAATGAATAAGCTGAGAAATTATACATTTTATATACTTATTGATTTTAGAGAGAAAAAGGAGAACAATATGGACCAGATTTTGAAAAAAAGCCTGGAAAAGATAGGGATAGAGATCACAGACCGGCAGAAAGAGCAGTTTGATGCCTATCATAAGCTTCTGGAAGAGTGGAATAAAGTGATGAACCTGACTGGTATCACAGAATATGAGGAAGTTGTGGAAAAACATTATGTAGACAGCCTGTCTATTGTGAAAGCAATGGATATGAATAAGGTAAATACGGTGATTGATATTGGTACAGGGGCAGGATTCCCAGGATTACCACTTAAAATCGCATTTCCACACTTGAAAGTAACATTGCTTGATTCGCTGAATAAAAGAATTAAGTTCCTGAATGCAGTGATAGAGGAACTTAGTCTGGAAGATATCCACACAATACACGGAAGAGCAGAAGATTATGCCAAAGATGAAGCATATAGAGAACAGTATGATCTGTGCGTGTCCCGGGCTGTTGCTAATCTGGCAACACTGAGTGAGTATTGTCTGCCATATGTAAAGGTAGATGGCATGTTTGTACCTTATAAATCAGGTGAGATCGATGTAGAAGTAAAAGGATCGACAAAAGCAGTAAAGGTCCTTGGTGGGGAAATTAATGATGTGGTGAAATTCGAACTTCCAGGAACTGATATTGGAAGATCGTTTGTAAAAATCCACAAAGTGAAGAATACAGCGAAGAAATATCCGCGAAAGGCTGGAATGCCTTCGAAAGAGCCAATCCGGTAAAAAGTAAAAATAAGATATGGTCAATATTTTAATGAATGATTTATTACATTCTGCGTTTGTAGATTTTTGTATCTAATATAGAATGTGCAGTAAATAGGGTTCAAAACAGAAAAAAATAAAAGGGATAATGTTTCATGTGAAACATTATCCCTTTTTGATGTACATTTAAAAGAAAATGTAGTTTGAATATTGTATTAAATTTGTTAATTGGTAAGTACCAAGTGTCTAGCAATTATCACTCAATAATATATCTATTTGCTCTAAAAATGCATTGGCATTTTCACGTTGTGGCAGTAATCCACAGCCTGTAATTTCAACATGTTCGATGGATGGAAGAACATTACAATATTCAATGGCTTTTTCAGCGGTTTCCGGTGCGTTTTTGCCTGAAATCACTGCAATAGAGGTTGTAAGTCCTTCGAGACAGTGTGCAATATTTACTGTTGTGTAATGGCCCAGAATGCTGGCGTAGAGGTACTTACAATCGGATGAATCCGAGAGTGCAGTATTGCGCGCACCGACATTATAGATGAATGTTCCGTATATAGGAAGAGTTATAATCTTTGCAAGCAGCTTGGACTTGTGGTTTGGCGCTTTGGCAAGTGTACGAATGCTTTCTGGACAGATCAGAATTATATGATTAATCTGATCAGCTATGTTCTGACAGGCAGCTGTAACGAAAGAGGCGGATGCTCCGGTTGCAATAATATCAGTCTTTTCACCGATGATATCACGTATGAAATCGGTAAGAAGCTGAACGTAGAGATAACAGGTATAGGTAATTGCCGGTTTATCGGATTTTCCACATCCAAGAAGATCTATTGTGTATACAGTGTGAGTTTCGGAAAGTGTATCTATAACTTTATCCCATTCCATAGAAGAACTGTAATGGTTTAGATCGTGGATGAGGAGAAGAGGAGAACCACTTCCTGCCTTTTTGTAGTATATATTTCCGAATTTCCAATGGTAGTAGTTGAATGTATCTTCTTCTGAATGTTCATCGGAGGCGTTGAATATGAATTTATTTATTGCGTGGAACGCCAGGGTTGTTGTTCCGATGGCTGTTGAGATGAATAATAATGTCTTTTTCCAGTTCATGTTAATACCTCACTTTCTTTTTCTAATTATACTATATTTACTTATGAATTGGAAGATTGCCTTTATAAAATGAACGTAAAATGAACAGTTTAAAAGAAAGTTGTTAAAGAAGAAAATGTTTCACGTGAAACATAAATATACAAGTGTAAGAAATTACAAGATAAAAAGAAAAAAGCTAATGTTTCACGTGAAACATTAAGAGAAGAGAAAAACAACTATAAAACTAAATCAATAACGGAAGAATATAATGTTTCGCGCAGAACATTAAAAAAGAGAAAATGTCCGTAAAATAGATGTAATAATAAAAAAATGTAATGTTTCACGTGAAACATTAAAAAAGAATAAGAACAACATAAAGATAACGAAAATAATAAAAAGAACAGATTTATATTTATGGAAAAGGGAAAATCTATGTTTCACGTGAAACATTTTCTGGATAACTATCTGGAAAAGTGATATACTAATATCATGCAAAAAAAGGGAAGGTGATAATTAAATGGGACGAGTTATAGCCGTTGCGAACCAAAAAGGTGGCGTTGGAAAAACGACGACAGCCATTAATTTGTCGGCATGTCTTGCTGAAAAAGGACAGAAAGTTCTTGCTATCGATATGGATCCGCAGGGAAATATGACGAGTGGATTAGGAATAGACAAAGATGAAGTTGAAAAGAATATCTATGATCTTATGATTGGACAGGTTGGTGTAGAAGAAGTGCTTCAAAAAGAAGCAATTGAGAATCTGGATGTAATTCCGACAAGTATTGATCTGTCGGCAGCAGAGATTGAATTGATCGGAGTAGATGATAAAGAATTTATTATCAGGAATGCTGTTGCACCAATTAAAGACAATTATGATTATATTATTATTGATTGTCCTCCATCGTTAAGTATGTTGACAATCAATGCCATGACAACAGCTGATTCGGTATTGGTCCCGATTCAGTGTGAATACTATGCGCTGGAGGGATTGAGCCAGTTGATACATACAGTTGAGCTGGTAAAAGAAAGATTGAATCCTGTTCTGGAAATCGAAGGTGTTGTATTTACAATGTACGATGCACGAACCAATCTTTCACTTCAGGTTGTAGAAAATGTAAAAGAGAACCTGCAACAGAACATCTATAAAACGATTATTCCTAGAAATATCCGACTGGCGGAAGCACCGAGTTATGGAATGCCAATCAATCTGTATGATCCAAAGTCTACAGGTGCAAGTGCATATCAGAGACTCGCTGATGAAGTAATGAATAGAGAGTAACTAAAAGATGTGATGTAGGAGGGGACGAATGCCAATTAAGAAAAAAGGTCTGGGAAAAGGACTGGACAGTCTGATCCCGGATAATAAGAGCATGAAGTCGGGAACATCGGATAGATCTGCGGAAGAAAAGAAAGAAGCAGAAGTAAAAGCCGGTGTGCAGACGATGAAGATCAATGAGGTTGAACCGAACAGGGATCAGCCAAGAAAGAATTTTGATGAAGATGCTCTCCTTGAACTTTCGGATTCGATCAAACAGTTTGGTGTATTACAGCCGCTACTTGTTCGGAAAAGAAAAGACTACTATGAGATTATAGCAGGTGAGAGAAGATGGAGAGCTGCCAAACTTGCCGGGGTAAAGGAAGTTCCTGTAATTGTAAAAGAATACACAGATCAGGAAATCCTTGAAATCGGACTGATTGAAAATATCCAGAGGGAGAACTTGAATCCGATCGAAGAAGCAATTGCCTATAAGAGACTTCTGGAAGAATTCAATCTGAAACAGGATGAAGTGGCGGAAAGAGTATCAAAGAGCAGAACTGCGGTAACGAACTCGATGAGACTGTTAAAGTTAAGTGATAAAGTACAGCAGATGATCATTGACGATATGATTTCCACCGGACATGCGAGAGCACTTCTTGCAATTGATGACCCGGAACTTCAGTATACACTGGCAAATAAGATATTTGACGAGAAGCTCAGTGTGAGGGAGACAGAGAAGCTGGTCAAAGAAATTAAAAATCCGAAAAAGCCAAAAGAGAAAAAGGTAATTGAAAATGCGTTCATTTACCAGGATCTGGAAGAAAAAATGAAAGGTATATTCGGAACAAAAGTCAGTATAGCATCAAAAGGAAAGGGAAAAGGTAAGATAGAGATAGAATATTATTCAGATGATGAACTAGAACATCTGTTCAATATGATGATGAGCATTAAAAGAGGAGAGTAATTGAATATGGATAGCAAAATACTGAAAGCACTTGGTATCGATCCGGCATTGATATTTATATTTCTGCTGGTACTGATTGTTATATTATTCGTATTGTATGTAAATGTAACAATGAAGTATAATCGATTGAAAAGCAGCTATACGACGTTTATGCGTGGTAAAGATGGAAAAACGCTGGAAGAAAGCATGATGTCAGGATTTTCGGATGTAGAAGCGATTCTGAAATATACAAAGCAGAACCGTACAGATATCCAGAAGCTGAACAAGAAGATGGAGAAGTCTTACCAGAAGGTTGGTATTGTCAAGTATGATGCATTTAATGAAATGGGTGGAAAGCTCAGTTTTGCACTTGCTATGCTGGATAATAATAATACCGGATGGATTATCAATGCAATGCACAGCAGAGAAGGCTGTTACACTTACGTAAAAGAGATCGTAAAGGGTGAAAGTTATGTAGAGCTTGCAGAGGAAGAAGCAGAGGCACTGGATAAAGCTATCTTCGAAGATGGATATGAAAAGGAAGTTGACAAAGCAGTTGCTTCCATTACAGGAAGCCTGAAAACAGCAAAATCTGGTCTGGCAAAGACAGGAAATCAGAAAAACAGCAATGCAAGAGGCACAAAACAGACATCAGGAAAAGCAAATAACGGAAAAATTGTAAATGCAAGAACCAGTAATATGGGTTCAGATATGGCAAGATCTGAGAAAAATAAAAAATAGCAGATCATATAACAGATATGAGAGCAGGAGGAGTTTAGAAAAATGTTAGATATCAAATTTGTAAGAAATAATCCGGATGTAGTAAAGCAGAACATCAAGAATAAATTCCAGGATGAAAAATTACCTTTAGTAGATGAGGTAATAGAACTGGATCAGAAGAATAGAGATATTAAGGGAGAGGTAGAAGCACTCCGTGCGGAAAAGAATAAAATCTCCAAACAGATCGGTGCATGCATGGCACAGGGAAAGAAAGAAGAAGCAGAAGAATTAAAGAGAAAAGTATCTGAAAGTGCTGTAAGAATTGAAGAACTTTCCAAAGAAGAAAAAGAAGTAGAAGAAAAACTGAAACAGAACATGATGATCATCCCGAACATCATCGATCATTCTGTACCAATCGGAAAAGATGACAGCGAAAACGTAGAAATCGAAAAATTCGGTGAGCCGGTTGTACCTGATTTTGAAATTCCATACCATACAGAAATCATGGAAGCATTTGACGGAATCGATCTGGAGAGTGCCGGAAGAGTAGCAGGAAACGGATTCTACTACCTGATGGGCGATATTGCAAGAATCCACTCTTCAGTACTTGCATATGCAAGAGACTTCATGATCAACCGTGGATTTACTTACTGTGTACCACCTTTCATGATCAGAAGTAACGTTGTAACAGGTGTTATGAGCTTCGCAGAGATGGATTCTATGATGTATAAGATCGAAGGAGAAGACCTGTATCTGATCGGAACAAGTGAGCACTCTATGATCGGTAAATTCATCGACACAATGTTAGAAGAAAAACAGCTTCCACAGACACTTACAAGTTATTCACCATGTTTCCGTAAAGAAAAAGGAGCTCACGGTATCGAGGAGCGTGGAGTATACAGAATCCACCAGTTCGAGAAACAGGAAATGATCGTTGTATGTAAACCGGAAGAAAGCAAGATCTGGTATGATAAATTATGGCAGAACACAGTAGATCTGTTCCGTTCACTGGATATTCCGGTACGTACATTAGAGTGCTGTTCAGGTGACCTGGCAGATCTGAAGGTAAAATCCTGCGACGTAGAAGCATGGTCTCCAAGACAGCAGAAATACTTCGAAGTTGGAAGCTGCTCTAACCTTGGCGATGCTCAGGCAAGAAGACTTGGTATCCGTGTCAAAGGTGAGGACGGAACAAAATACTTCGCACACACACTGAACAACACTGTAGTAGCTCCACCGAGAATGCTGATCGCATTCCTGGAGAACAACCTTCAGGAAGATGGATCTGTTAAGATTCCGAAGGCATTACAGCCATACATGGGTGGAACAGAGAAGCTTGTACCTAAAAAATAAGCAGTTATAAGGATAAGCGTATGCATCAATATTTGAAATCCATTGGATTTGGAAATATCAGAGACAAAAAACAATTAACACAGATTATAAAAGATGTAGAAGAATCCTATACACAGCATCAGCTCGTTACACAGGATGAAGCGACGGATCTTTGTGAATTCGATAAAGAATATGGAGAGGGCATCGGAATCAAATTGTGCGGAGATATGGACATTGACGAACAGTTTGACTACCGTTATTATACTCCGTATTTTAAAGGATCCGGCGTGACATCTTATGCGGATGTCAGTGTGGAACGACGGATAGACCGTGAAGCATATGTGGGCATCTGTGAAGATACAAAAGTAGGCATCAACCTGGTATTCTATCTTCAGAACATGATGGAATATCTGCGGGAAAGACAGCTTGGCGGAAGAAGCATCAAGTATTCTTCGGTTACCTTGTCCGGACTCTGTAATGAGGGAACCATCCTGCTTCCGGTGCGAAAAAGCAAGGAACAGGAACGGGAACAGCAGGAAGAGGTGCACAACCGCATGCTGCTGTTGAGTGCAGCCAGAACAGGTGATCCGCAGGCAATCGAGAGTCTTACGTTGGATGATATGGATACCTATTCCAAAGTATCGAAAAGACTAATATCGGAAGATGTATTTACCATTGTGGATACATACATTATGCCATATGGAATCGAATGCGACCGGTATTCGATCATGGGCGAGATATTGGAATATCGTCTTACCAGAAATGAGATTACGAGGGAAGATATCTGCATTATGAAACTGGATGTGAACGGATTATTATTCGATGTATGTGTACCAAAGAGAGAAGTTATGGGCGAACCGGCAGTCGGACGCAGATTCAAAGGTAATGTGTGGCTGCAGGGAAAGATCAACTTCTAAATGTGGATAAGAACAGTAAAATGTGGATAAATATTTCAGAATGATACAGGGGTGGTGGATATCCATCCCTGTATTGACTTTTGTGAGATTAATGGTAAAATAGACGTATGTCGTCATAGCTCAGCTGGATAGAGCACTCGCCTCCTAAGAATGAGGAGGAACATTTGTAAAATGGGCAAATGCAAATGTTAAACTGTTAATACAAGCCCATAAATTCCATACGTCGCTATAGCTCAGTTGGATAGAGCGACCGCCTCCTAAGGGTCAGGTGGAGCAATCCCCTTTTGAAAGCGATTTATGAAATAAATTTGAAAATTGCTCCATTACAATTAAATACGTCTCAGTACCTCAGTAGGATAGAGGGTTCGCCTCCTAAGAGAAAGCCGAGGCATTCCCCAAAGGGAAAAAATGAAAAACAACTTTCAGTTCGAATCTATTCTGAAAAATGCTAATGGTGACAACAAAGCATTCTCCAAATTGGGGAACGTTCTAATGTTACCAAATCAAAAAAATCTGTAGATTGACAACTCGAAAAAGAGTTGATAATCTTATATATGGCCGAAGGGAAAAATCCCAGAAACCCAGTAAAA
>URTM01000034.1 GCA_900550865.1 uncultured Dorea sp.
GAATGTGCCTTATGGCACTTCTGATGATTTGTATACTAAGCACCTCAGAGGAAGAGGACATATGGGAATAATAAACGGAGTCTATGCATCAGCAGAAATATTTTCAGAACAGGTAGAAGAATACGCAGTGGCGCAGATCCAGATGATCTGTGATAACAAAGCTTCGGAGGGGAGTGTAATCCGGGTGATGCCGGATGTGCACCAGGGTAAAGTTGGAACTATCGGACTTACGATGACGGTGGGAGAACGCGTATTACCAAACCTTGTGGGAATTGATATTGGATGCGGAATCACATTAACGAAATTAAAACAGAAGAAAACAGAGTTCCAGAAATTGGATACAGTAATCCGGGAAAATGTACCGTCAGGCGGTAATATCCGCGGAAAAGCACACCGCCGGAGTGCAGAATTTAACTATGAAGCCTTACTGTGTTTTCGGAATATCCATGCGGATCGGGCAGGAAGAAGTCTCGGCACACTGGGCGGCGGCAATCATTTCATTGAGTTAGATCGGGATGACGATGGATCGATGTATGTCGCGGTTCACAGTGGGAGCAGACATCTTGGAAAAGAAGTGACGGAATATTATCTGAAATGCGGTCAAAGGGAACTGAAAGAGCAGGGCGTAGATACCGTATTCGGTTATCCGGGCGGAGCGATTTTGAACGTATACGATGAATTATATAAACATAAAGATGAGATTACACATATCCTTACGTCGCATGAGCAGGGTGCTGCTCATGCGGCAGACGGATATGCAAGGGCAACAGGAAAAGTCGGTGTATGTCTTGCAACCAGCGGACCGGGAGCAACCAATCTTGTAACCGGAATAGCAACCGCATACATGGATTCCATTCCGGTTGTTGCAATTACCTGTAATGTAGGGGTATCACTCCTTGGAAAAGACAGCTTCCAGGAGATTGATATTGCAGGTGTTACAATGCCGATCACAAAGCATAATTATATTGTAAAAGATGTCAATAATCTGGCGGATACGATCCGTAAGGCATTCGTGATCGCAAAAGAAGGCAGACCGGGACCGGTTCTGATTGATATTCCAAAAGATGTAACGGCGAATAAAGCAGAGTTCACACCACAGGAGCCAAAGGTTGTAAAACCGTCCGAAGATATCTGTGAAAAAGATCTGGAAAGTGCAGTACGCATGATCCAGGAGTCAGAGAAACCATATATATTTGTCGGCGGCGGAGCAGTATTATCCGGAGCCAGCAAAGAATTATATGAATTTGTAAAGAAGGTAGATGCTCCGGTTACCGATTCCCTGATGGGAAAAGGTGCATTCCCGGGAACAGATCCGTTATATACCGGAATGCTTGGAATGCATGGAACAAAGACATCTAACTATGGCGTCAGTGAATGCGATCTCCTGATCGTGGCAGGTGCCAGATTCAGTGACCGTGTCACAGGTAATGCAAAGAAATTTGCAAAGAATGCAAAGATCTTACAGTTTGATGTAGATGCTGCCGAGATGAATAAGAATATCCTGATCACAGAAGGCGTGGTCGGAGATCTGAGTGTCATTCTTCGTAAGATGAATGAACGTCTGGAACAGCAGGATCACAAGGCATGGGTAGAACAGGTCATGTCTTATAAAGAAAAGTATCCAATGACTTATCATCCGGATGTACTCAGCGGTCCGTTTGTAGTAGAAGAAATCTACCGTCAGACAAATGGCGAAGCAATCATTTCCACAGAAGTCGGACAGCATCAGATGTGGGCAGCACAATATTATAAATATACAGAACCAAGAACACTTCTTACCTCAGGAGGTCTTGGAACAATGGGATATGGTCTTGGAGCTTCTCTTGGAGCAAAGGTCGGAAGACCGGAAAAGACTGTAGTCAATATCGCAGGTGACGGATGTTTCCGTATGAATATGAATGAGATTGCTACCGCAACCCGCCATAATATTCCGGTGATACAGGTAGTGATCAACAACCATGTACTTGGTATGGTCCGCCAGTGGCAGAACCTGTTTTACGGACAGCGTTACTCGGCTACTGTACTCAATGATGCCGTAGATTTTGTAAAACTCGCAGAAGCTATGGGAGCAGAAGGGGTACGTGTAGCAACCCAGGAAGAATTCAAAGAAGCATTTGCGAACGCGTTAAAGAGCGGACATCCGGTTGTGATCGACTGCCAGATTGACAGTGATGACAAAGTATGGCCGATGGTTGCCCCTGGCGCCCCGATCAATGAAGCTTTTGATGAAAAAGACCTGGAAGCAAAGAATGCAGAATAGAAAAAGCAAAAAGTAAAGGAAAGTGGAGGAACAACAATGAGCAGAGTGTACAATTTTTCAGCAGGCCCGGCCGTATTGCCGGAAGAAGTATTAAAAGAAGCAGCAGCAGAGATGTTAGATTATCAGGGCTGTGGAATGTCGGTTATGGAAATGAGTCACCGTTCATCGGTGTTCCAGGAGATTATTGAGACAGCAGAAGCCGATATCCGTGAACTGATGCATATTCCGGATAACTATAAGGTATTATTCTTACAGGGCGGTGCGTCTCAGCAATTTGCCATGATTCCTATGAATCTGATGAAGAATAAAGTGGCTGACTATATCGTAACCGGACAGTGGGCGAAAAAGGCAGCCAAAGAAGCAGAAAAATACGGAGAGGTCCATGTAATCGCATCTTCCGAAGATAAGACATTTTCTTATATTCCGGACTGTTCAGACCTCGATATCTCTGAAAATGCAGATTATGTATATATCTGCGAGAATAATACGATTTATGGTACGAAATTCAAAGAACTTCCGAATACGAAAGGAAAGACACTGGTGGCAGATGTGTCATCCTGCTTCCTGTCTGAACCGTTAGATGTGTCAAAATATGGCGTGATCTACGGCGGTGTTCAGAAAAATGTCGGACCTGCAGGTGTTGTGATCGCAATTATCCGTGAGGATCTGATCACAGATGATGTATTAGAGGGCACACCGACTATGTTGAAGTATAAGACACATGCAGATGCCAAGTCTTTATATAATACACCACCGACATATGGAATCTATATCTGTGGTAAAGTATTCAAATGGCTGAAAAAACAGGGCGGCCTGGAAGCAATCAAAGAACGCAATGAGAAGAAAGCAAAGATTCTCTATGATTATCTGGATGAAAGCAAACTGTTCAAAGGTACGGTTGTACCAAAAGACCGTTCGCTTATGAATGTTCCGTTTGTAACAGGTGATAAAGACCTGGATGCAAAATTCGTAAAAGAAGCAAAAGAAGCCGGATTTGAAAATCTGAAGGGACACAGAAGTGTCGGAGGCATGCGTGCAAGTATCTACAATGCGATGCCGATCGAAGGAGTAGAAAAACTGGTAGAATTTATGAAAGCATTTGAAAAGGAGAATCTGTAATCATGTATAAGTATCATAATCTGAACCAAATCTCACAGGTAGGACTGGATGAATTTACAAAAGACTATGCACCTGTAAGCACAGCGGAGACGGCGGATGCGATTCTGGTAAGAAGTGCGGCAATGCACGAGATGGAATTCGCACCGGATCTGAAGGCAATCGCAAGAGCCGGAGCAGGTGTGAATAATATCCCGCTTGAGAAATGTGCAGAGCAGGGAATCGTTGTGTTTAATACACCGGGAGCCAATGCGAATGGTGTAAAAGAACTGGTGATTGCCGGTATGCTTCTGGCATCCAGAGATATCATCGGTGGCATCAACTGGGTGCAGGAAAATGAAGAGGACGGCAACATAGCAAAAGATGCAGAAAAAGCGAAGAAAGCATTTGCCGGACAGGAACTACAGGGAAAGAAGCTCGGTGTGATCGGTCTTGGTGCGATCGGTGTGCTTGTGGCGAATGCCGCAACACATCTGGGCATGGATGTATATGGATACGATCCATATGTGTCTGTTGATTCTGCATGGAGACTTTCCAGAAGCATCCATCATACAACAAATGTAGATGAAATTTATGAAAACTGTGATTATATCACGGTCCACGTGCCGGCTCTTGACAGTACAAAGGGAATGATCGGAAAAGATGCCCTGAGCCTTATGAAGGAGGGCGTGATCGTTCTGAACTTTGCAAGAGATGTGCTGGTGGATTCCGAAGCAATGGTAGATGCACTTGTTGCCGGTAAAGTAAAGCATTATGTTACAGATTTCCCGACACCTGAGATTGCAGGTGTAAAAGGGGCGATTGTAATTCCACATCTCGGAGCATCTACGGAAGAATCTGAAGACAACTGTGCAAAGATGGCAGTGAAAGAAGTGATGGATTATCTGGAAAACGGTAATATCAGACATTCCGTGAACTATCCGGATTGTGATATGGGACTGAGAGGAGATAAGACACGTATTCTTGTATTACATCACAATGTACCGAATATGATCGGTCAGATTTCAGCCGTCCTTGCAAAAGATAATATGAATATTGCAGACCTTACGAATAAGAGTAAGGGAAAATATGCGTATACAATGATCGATGTAGATTCCGAAGTGCCGGAAGGTGTTGTGGAAGAACTGAAACAGATCGGGGAAGTGTTACGAGTACGTGTTATATCTTAAATAAAAGTTAATAAATTTGTAAGAATCCCTTAATTGCGAAATATGTCGAATTAGAGTATCCTATTAATGAAAGAGATGCAGGGAAGATATCTTCGTCTCCGGTAAACAGAACTTATGAAATCTGGGGGATACAGGGAATGGACAATACAGGGATTCGATCAAGACGTAAGAAATATAGGAGAAGAGTAAGAAACATTCGTGTGGGTCTTACTCTTTTTGTCATATGTCTGATCGCAGTGGCAATACCGGTTATACGTGAAATGTTAAGAAAACCGGCACAGATTACAATACAGGTCGCAGATATTGAGGTTACGCAGGGAACAGCACTTCCGCCGTATACGGCAGATGTAAAGATACAGGACAAAGATAAGAACAAACTTACAAACACATATACCGCAGAGGATTTTGCAAAAGATCTGCAAAAAGGAAAGGATATTACTATTTCCAGTAAGGCGGATTCGAATATAGAGGGAACTTATGTAATTACGGCAAAACTGTCGGAGAAGATTAAAAAGGAACTGAATGAAGCATGGAAGAAAAAGGTCCAGGTAACAATCAGGAATGGAACCTGTACCGTGAAGAATCCAACCGGTGTATGGGATGGTAATAAATTTAAAAAATACGATGGAACTTATGTAACATCAGATTTCGTGGTGTCGAAGGGAAATACATATTATTTTGATGCAGATGGAAATAAAGTGACCGGCTGGCAGACCATCGAGAATGCGTTATATTGTTTTGATAAAAAAGGAATTATGCAGAAGTCTGGATGGATTACAACGGATGACGGAAAAGCATATCTGAGTGACGACGGAAAGGCACTGACCGGCTGGCAGACCATTGACGGAAAAGATTATTATTTTGATTCAAAAGGAATTGCGGCAACAGGAGAGATAAAGCTCGGACTTGAGAAATGTAAATTCAGCGAGTCTGGAGAACTGCTCTCGAAAGAAAAAACAGAGATAGATCCGGGAAAACCGATGGTGGCACTTACATTTGATGATGGACCCGGACCAAGAACAACAGAGATTCTGGATCAGTTGAAAAAATATAATGCACATGCAACATTTTTTATGCTCGGAAAAAATGTAAAATCCTATCCGGATGCCGTAAAGCAGATGTTGAAAGATGGAAATGAACTTGGAAACCATTCCTATGATCACCAGCAACTGACGAAGATTGATGCAGAAGCAATTGCCAAAGAGGTCAATGATACGAATGAAAATATCAAAAATATCTGTGGAAGTCCGGCTACTGTATTAAGGCCGCCATATGGTGCAATTAATGATACAGTGAAATCAAGCGTAGGTATGCCGATGATTCTCTGGAATGTGGATACACTGGACTGGAAGACGAGAAATACACAGAGTACAATTGACGAGGTTATGCGTAATTTGAAAGACGGAGATATCATACTGATGCATGATATTCACACACAGACAGTAGATGCGGCACTTCAGCTGATTCCAAAACTGGAAGAAGAGGGTTATCAGCTCGTAACCGTTTCGGAAATGGCAGCGGCAAAAAACAAGACGTTGGAAAACGGAACTGCTTACAGTGATTTTATAAGTACAAGTAAAAAATAATTAGATATATCTATTATAAAACAGGATCAACCGATAAAAGTTGGTCCTGTTTTTAGGTTCGTTTATAACGAAGTATTATGTTTTTTTAACAGGCGGTGAATCTTTTCTGTAGGATCCATAACCTTTCCGATACTGATATCATGGTTCATAGAATCGATGATCAGTGCAATGAACTTACTCATATCTGCGATCAGGAAATAAGGCTTTTCCTTCGCTTCAGCAGGAAGATAAGTGAGATTAGTAGTGATCACGCGGTCAATGTAACCTTTTTCATAATAGTCATCAAACTTTTCGAAACCATCGGTAAAGAGTCCGAAAGTGGTGCAGACAAATACCCGGTTTGCTCCGCGGGCTTTAATCTGTTTTGCAACGTCCAGCATACTTTCACCGGAAGAAATCATGTCGTCAATGATGATCGCATCTTTTCCATCCAGATGCTCACCTAAGAATTCATGTGCAACAATCGGATTCTTTCCGTTAACAATAGTTGAATAGTCACGGCGTTTGTAGAACATACCCATATTAACACCCATAACGTTAGAAAAGTATACAGCACGCTGCATAGCTCCCTCATCCGGGCTGATGATCATCAGATGTTCTTTGTCAACTTTAAGATCCGGCTCCGCATTTAATAAGGCTTTCATAAACTGATACGGCGGGTTAAAGCTGTCAAATCCATGGAGAGGAATAGAATTCTGTACACGTGGATCGTGGGCATCAAATGTAAATATATTAGATACACCCATATCGATCAGTTCCTGAAGTGCAAGAGCACTGTCTAATGATTCACGTTTGGTACGTTTGTGCTGACGGCTTTCATAGAGGAAAGGCATTAGCACATTGACGCGGTGTGCTTTTCCATTGGCGGCAGCAATGATTCTCTTTAAGTCCTGGAAATGATCATCCGGTGACATATGATTCAGATGACCGTTCACAGAATAAGTAAGGCTGTGGTTACAGACGTCTACCATAAGGAACAGATCTGTTCCGCGGATAGATTCTGTAAGAAGTCCTTTTGCCTCGCCGCTTCCAAAACGTGGGCACGGACAATCGATCAGATAATTGTCACGCAGGTAATTATAATATAATGGTGAATCTGTGTTCTTGTCCATTGTGCTTTTTCTGAACTGTACAATGTAATCATTTACTTTTTCACCAAGTTCGCGGCATGATTCCAGAGCACCGATTTTTAATGGTGCAACAGGAAGCCCGCTTTCCATTAATTTGATATTTGGCATAATAAAAACTCCTGTGTATTTTATATATTAAGTTACTCCTAATTATTTATATCACTTTTTCTATAAAAAGGTCAACTACTGATTGGACTATTTGACAAAGGTAATGTATAATAGTATCGTTAAGAGACAAATATAGAATGAAATATAGAGGAGAGTTAAGATGAGTAAACCAGTAGTTGCTATTGTGGGAAGACCGAACGTAGGAAAGTCAACCCTTTTTAATGTACTGGCGGGAGAGATGATTTCAATCGTCAAAGATACGCCCGGAGTAACAAGAGACCGTATCTATGCAGATGTCACATGGCTGGACAAAGAATTTACGATGATCGATACCGGTGGTATTGAACCGGAGAGCAAAGACATTATTCTTTCACAGATGAGAGAGCAGGCGCAGATCGCCATCGATACCGCAGACGTGATCATTTTTATCACAGATGTAAGACAGGGACTTGTGGATGCAGATTCCAAAGTTGCGGACATGCTCCGTAGATCCGGAAAACCGGTTGTTCTGGCGGTAAATAAAGTAGACAGCTTTGAGAAGTTCATGCCGGATGTATATGAATTCTACAATCTGGGAATCGGAGATCCGGTACCGGTATCTGCAGCTTCCAGACTGGGAATCGGCGACATGTTAGATGCTGTGATCGCACATTTCCCGGAACACGAAGCAGAGGAAAAAGAAGATGAACGTCCGAGAGTAGCGATCGTAGGAAAGCCAAATGTAGGAAAATCTTCGATCATCAATAAGCTGACCGGAAAACAGCGTGTGATCGTATCGGATGTGGCAGGAACAACCAGAGATGCCATCGATACCAATGTAAAATATAATGGGAAAGATTATGTGTTCATTGATACAGCCGGACTCAGACGTAAGAGCAAGATCAAAGAAGAACTGGAACGCTACAGCATTATCCGTACAGTAACGGCTGTAGAACGTGCGGATGTCGTTCTGGTGGTGATCGATGCGACGGAAGGTGTAACAGAGCAGGATGCCAAGATCGCAGGTATCGCACATGAAAGAGGAAAAGGTATCATTATCGTTGTAAATAAATGGGATGCCATTGAAAAGAATGACAAGACAATGAAAGAGTACGAGAACAACGTACGTCGTGTGCTTTCTTTCATGCCATATGCAGAGATCATGTATGTATCTGCTGAGACAGGGCAGCGTTTGAATAAATTATACGATATGATCGACATGGTTATCGAGAACCAGACACTGCGTGTTGCAACCGGTGTCCTGAATGAGATCATGACAGAAGCTGTTGCAATGCAGCAGCCGCCTTCAGACAAAGGAAAGAGACTGAAACTGTATTACATTACACAGGTAGCGGTAAAACCGCCATCATTTGTAATCTTTGTGAATAATAAAGAACTGATGCACTTTTCTTATACCAGATATCTGGAGAATAAGATCCGGGAGGCCTTTGGATTCCGTGGTACTGCTTTGAAATTCTTCATCAGGGAAAGAAAGGAAAAGGATCAGTAATCATGGAACGGTTGATATGTGTACTTGTTGGATATGTGTTTGGTCTGATCCAGACCGGATATATATACGGGAAAAAGAATGGCGTTGACCTTAGGAAAAAAGGAAGCGGGAATGCAGGAACAACGAATGCACTTCGTACCATGGGCTGGAAAGCAGGAGCGGTTACACTGCTTGGAGACTGCTTTAAATGCGTAGCAGCAGTGGTTGTCGTACATCTGATTTATGGAAAGACACATACAGATATGATGCCGTTACTTTCCATGTATGCCGGAATGGGAGCGGTCCTGGGACATAATTATCCATTTTATCTGAAGTTCAAAGGCGGCAAAGGAATTGCGGCGACGGCAGGTCTGATCATCAGTACCACCAATATATGGATCGTACTGATCTGTCTTGCAGCATTTATTGCAATCGTTGCAGCAACAAGGTATGTATCCCTCGGGTCTATGGCTGTTGTCACGATCTATCTGATCAGTGTGATCGTCTATGGGCAGCACGGAGGATTTGGTGTGGAGAATGTATCTTATCTGCATGAGATGTATGGCGTGGCAGCATTTCTGATGGTACTGGCATTCTGGAGACACAGAGCGAATATTAAGAGACTTTTAAGCGGCACAGAGAATAAGATTAGTGTCGGTGGAAAAGACAAAAAATAGTCAGAGATGACGGATAAATAGAAAGGACAGGCTCTTATGGCAAATGTAAGTGTGATCGGAGCCGGAAGCTGGGGAACAGCACTGGCACTGCTTTTATGTAAAAATGGACATGATGTGACGGTATGGTCATATCAGGAAGAAGAAGTCCGCATGCTGAGTGAAAAAAGAGAGCATGTAAGCAAACTTCCGGGCGTCAGGATCCCGGATGAGATATTCTTTACTGCAGATATCAAAGAAGCAGTAGAGGAAAAAGATGTGGTAGTACTTGCGGTACCATCGATCCATGTGAGAAATACAGCAAGAATGATCAGTCCGTATGCGAAGGAAGGACAGAAATTCGTGGATGTGGCAAAGGGAATTGAGGAAGATACCCTGATGACATTGTCCCAGCAGATCGAAGAAGAGATGCCACAGGCAGATGTGGCTGTTCTTTCCGGACCAAGCCATGCGGAGGAGGTTGGAAGAGGGCTTCCGACAACGGTCTGCATCGGAGCGCATACAGAAGAAACTGCAAAGTATTTACAGAGTCTTTTTATGAGCGAAGTATTTCGTGTATATATCAGTCCCGATATGCTGGGGATTGAGCTTGGTGGCTCTCTGAAAAATGTGATCGCGCTGGCAGCAGGTATTGCAGATGGTATGGGCTATGGAGACAATACCAAAGCTGCCCTGATTACCCGTGGGATTGCAGAGATTTCCAGACTAGGAGTGAAGATGGGCGGTGCTGCCGAGACATTTGGCGGACTTGCAGGGATCGGAGACCTGATTGTTACATGTGCCAGTGTGCACAGCCGTAACCGTAAAGCAGGATACCTGATGGGACAGGGAAAGAGCATGAAAGAAGCTATGGACGAAGTCAAGATGGTAGTAGAAGGTGTATATTCGGCAAAGGCGGCTGCAAAGCTTGGAAAGAAATACAGTGTATCACTTCCGATCATTGAAGAGGTAAATAAAGTTTTGTTTGAGGACAAGAGTCCGAAAGAAGCGGTGAATGAACTGATGTTAAGAGTCGGTAAGGCAGAGCATACGGCTCTTCCGTGGAACTAATAAAAATAAAAAATAACAGATGCAGAAAATACAGGTGCTGAATTTCCACATCTGTTATTTTTTTGCTTTTCCCCGCATATATTCTAACAGCATAGCAGGAAGGAGCGGGAAACATTGCATACAGAACAATTATATAAAGATATAAAAGCAAGGACGAACGGAGAGATCTACATTGGAGTAGTGGGACCGGTAAGAACTGGAAAATCTACATTTATCAAGCGTTTTATGGATGTTATGGTGCTGCCGCGAATGGAAGATGTACATAAAAAAGAACGGACAAGAGACGAACTTCCACAATCGGCAGCTGGAAAAACGATCATGACAACGGAACCGAAATTTGTACCAAAAGATGCAGCGAAAATCCGTCTCGGGCAGGATATAGAAGTAAAGATCCGCCTGATCGACTGCGTCGGATATATGGTAGACGGAGCTTTCGGACATGAAGAAAACGGCCGGGAGCGTATGGTCAGGACACCGTGGTACCAGGAAGAAATACCATTTACGAAGGCAGCAGTGATCGGAACACAGAAGGTCATCCATGAACATGCAACCATCGGAATTGTCGTGACAACGGACGGAACGATCACAGATATTCCATTGAAGAACTATGAGGATGCAGAAAAGAGGACGATCACAGAACTTCAGAACATTCATAAGCCATTCATTATACTGGTCAATTCGAAAAAGCCGCACAGTCAGGAAGCAAAGGAAAAAGCAAAGCATCTGGAAGAAAACTATAAAGTGCCGGCAACGGCTGTGAACTGTGAACAGTTGAAAGAAGAAGACATCTATCAGATTCTGGAAAATGTGCTGTATGAATTTCCAATATCGGAAATACAGTTTTACATACCGAAATGGGTGGAAATGCTGCCTGCCACACATGTGATCAAACAGGATCTTATGGAACATATTCATAAGATCCTGCAGGAGATGGAAGAAATCAGAGATGCCGCAACAGAGATTTCGAAACCGGAAAGTGTATATATAAAAGAAATCTATGTGGAGCAGATACAGATGGATACAGGCTGCGTGATAATACAGATCCATATGCATGAAAAATATTATTATGAGGTGTTAAGTGAGCTGACGGGAACGCAGATCACCGGACAATATGATCTGATCCGGACAATGCAGGAGCTGGCAGGATTAAAAAGCGAATATGAGAATGTCAGGGATGCATTTGCGTCAGTCCGCATGAAGGGATACGGAGTAGTAAGTCCGAAAAAAGAAGAAATCATACTGGATGACCCGGAGATGATCCGGCAGGGCAATAAATATGGGGTAAAGATTCATTCGCAGGCGCCGTCCATTCACTTGATCCGTGCCAATATAGAGACGGAGATAGCCCCGATTGTTGGAAATGAGCAGCAGGCGAAGGATCTGATCCATTACATCGAAGAAGAAAAGAGACAGGAAGGGGGAATCTGGAAAACCAGTATATTTGGAAAGACAGTGGAAGAACTGGTTATGGACGGTCTGAAAAACAAGATGGCGGTCATCAATGAAGAAAGTCAGGAAAAACTTCAGGACAGCATGCAGAAGATTGTAAATGACAGTAACGGCGGAATGGTATGTATTATCATTTAGAAATTCGGCAGAATTTGTATAAATATACGAAAAAAGACTTGAAATCTGGAATAGACTGTGCCTATAATATGTACTAGAAATTGGTAAAGGGGCCATACTCATTAGGGTGTGGTCTCTTTTTTTACCTTATCTGAGGATACAGGAAATCCGGATATGGCGGATATCCTGCAAATAATAAAAAATCTGGAGGATGAAAAAATGAAAGATTACACATTCAAAGTACCACAGGACATCGTATTTGGCGTTGGATCATTAAAAAGACTGCCGGAACTCCTGGAAAAAAGCGGTTCAAAAAAGATGATGGTTGTATCTGACCGCGGCCTGGAAAAATTAGGTGTTGTACAGAAAGTACTGGATATCGTAGAAGCAGAAGGAATCGAGACGGTAAGTTTCCTGGATATTCTTCCAAACCCAACAGTAGACATGGTAGATGCGGCAACAAAGGTATATAAAGAATCTGGAGCAACCAGCATCGTGGCACTCGGAGGAGGAAGCCCGATGGATGTAGCCAAAGCTGTTGGTGTTCTTGCAAGATACGGCGGTTCCATTACAGAATATGAGGGAGCACATCTGGTCCCTGGGCCAATTGAGCCGATTATTGCAATTCCGACAACAGCCGGTACAGGAAGTGAAGTAACAGCATTCTCTGTTATCACAGATACATCCAGAAATTATAAACTGACGGTGTTCAGTTATGAATTATTGCCAAAATATGCGTTGTTAGACCCGGAAATGATCATGTCTGTACCTCCGATGGTAGCAGCATCCTGCGGAATCGATGCGCTGATTCATGCGTGGGAAGCTTATACATCACTTGGTGCTTCTCCGTTCTCTGATGCAATGGCAGAAAAAGCAATGGAACTGATCGGAGGAAATATCCGCCGGTTCGTAGCCAACAGAAAAGATGAAGAGGCTGCTTGCGCGATGATGTCAGGAAGTATGTTCGCAGGAATTGCATTTGCATGGGCAAGACTTGGTAATGTACATGCCATGTCACATCCGGTCAGCGCATTCTTTGGTGTACAGCATGGTGTTGCTAACTCTATCCTGCTTCCGGTGATCGTAGAATATAATGCTCTGGCAGATCACGGACGCTATGAAAAGATCTACAATTACATCAGTGAAGACAAAGAGCCGGTAAAAGATTTCAAACCAGAGATGCTGGTAGCAGAGATCAAGAAACTGAATGCTTCTCTTGGTATTCCAAAGACACTGTCAGAAGTTGGCGTAACAGAAGATAAGATCCCTCAGATGGCAGCAGATGCGATGAAGAGCGGCAATATTGCGGCAAACCCGCGTCAGACGACATTGAAAGATGTAGAAATGCTGTATCGAAAAGCACTGTAGATATTAGATTGAAATTTGCAGCAGATTCTGCCGGGCTGTAAACTTTGCAGATAAGAAATGGTAATAGAAAAAGATTCACATTCCGTCCGGAATCCGGGAAAGGGACGATGTGAATCTTTTTTTTGTTAAGATATGTATGAAAACAGAAGATGACAGATTTCCGGTATTTCCAGATAGCGGAAATAAACTTATAAGATTGCATTATTATGATAAAAGAGTTAAAATATAAAGGTATATGACTATCACAGATAAATGTTGGAGGTACGATATGAAAGTAGCAATTATTACAGCAAATACAGATATATACAAAGGTACAAAAGAAAATGAAAGCGGAGAAGCAGTAAAGCTTGTAACGGAAGAAGCCGGACTGGAAGTTGTGTTTATGAGAGCACTTCCGCTGGACAGAGAAGTACTGTCAGCAATTATGAAACGTATGGCAGATGGAAAAGCAGCAGATCTGATCCTTACCACAGGCGGAGCGGGATGTAATCCGGATGACTGTACACCGGAAGCAACGATGGATATTGTAGAAAGACCGGTTCCGGGAATTCCGGAAGCAATGCGTGCGCATACAATGAAGCTTACAAGACGCAGTATGCTGAACAGAAGTGTGGCAGGAATCTGCGGTGAGACTCTGATCGTCAATCTCCCGGGAAAAGCACAGGCAGTGAAAGAAAGCTTAAGATATTTACTTCCGGAGCTGGTACATGCCGTTAAAGTCATTAAGGGAGAAGCATAAGAGATGAAGGTGACGTACCTGGAACACAGTGGATTCGCTGTAGAATGTAAAGACGATGTGTTTATTTTCGACTGGTACAGAGGCAGACTTCCAGAATTTGATCTAAAGAAAAAGATCTATGTATTCGCAAGCCATTCGCATTATGATCATTTTAATAAAAAGATCTTTGAATGGACGGAACGTTATCCGGATATCCGGTATATTCTGTCGGCTGATATTACCAGTGATGAACAGCCGGAACAGACCACGTATGTAACAGCAAACAAGGAATATCATTTTGATGACATAAAGGTGCAGACGCTTCATTCCACAGATGAAGGTGTTGCGTTTGTCGTGTATGTGGAAGACAAGGTGATCTATCATGCGGGTGACCTGAACTGGTGGTACTGGGAAGAGGAAAGCGAACTCTATAATGAACAGATGCGGAAGGACTATCAGCGGGAGATCGACAAGCTGAAAGATATTGCAATTGATGTGGCTTTTGTTCCGCTGGATCCGAGACAGGAAGACCAGTATGCCTGGGGAATGGATTATTTTATGAAGCATACCAGTACGAAATATGTATTTCCGATGCATATGTGGGAGCATTACGAGGTTTATGACCGCCTGATGAAGAATCCAGAGGCAGTGTCATACAAAGACCGGGTGATGCAGGTAAGAAAACCGGGACAGGTATTTGAAGTAGAAATTTAAAATAGAAATCGGAATGAAAATTTGAATAAAAAAGATTTGTTATTTCGATGAAACAGTGCTATAATAATAAACGCTTTTGAAAAATGCAAGTAAGACAGATGATCGCAGCTGCAATTGCCGAAAGGCAGCAGGTGAGGAAAGTCCGGGCTTCACAGGGCAGGATGCCGGATAACGTCCGGTGGAGGCGACTCCAAGGATAGTGCAACAGAAATGTACCGCCAGGATCTGATCCTGGTAAGGTTGGAAGGGCAGTGTAAGAGACTACCGCCCTGCTGGTAACAGCAGGGGCATATGTAAACCCCATCCGAAGCAAGACCGGATAAAGACGATGTGGCGGCCCGTCACGTCTTAGGTAGGTCGCTTGAACCCGTTGGCAACGGCGGGTCTAGATAGATGATCATCCAACGACATAACCCGGCTTATCGTCTTGCTTGTATTTTTGTTATTTTATGAGAATGTATCTGCAGGAAATGTTTTGGATATTTCTTGTGATAAAGGAATAGTACATAAAAAAGAAGAGAACTCCACGAGTTGCGGAGTCCTCTTCTTTTTTATCGCCGTGCGTCCGGAAAAAGCTGCAGGCGGCAGGCTATGTAGATCGCCATGCGTTCGAAAGGAAAATTTATTTGCGTCTTCCGTCGTATTTTTCCTCGCAGTATTTACAGCGGTAAACTTCTTTTTCCGGATCTGTAAGTACGAATACATGATCCAGTCCCTGCTCGATCGATGTGATGCAGCGAGGGTTCTTGCAGTGGATCACATTGCGGATCTCACGAGGCAGATGAAGTGCTTTCTTATCTACAATCTCAGAATTTTTAATAATATTCACAGTAATGTTATGGTCGATAAAACCAAGGATATCCAGATCCATAAAGTCGATCGGGCATTCGATTTTCATGATATCTTTTTTACCCATTTTATTACTTTTTGCATTTTTGATGATCGCAACGCAGCAGTCCAGTTTGTCCAGATGCAGGTATTTGTAGATATCCATGCTTCGTCCGGCCTGGATGTGATCCAGAACGAATCCTTCCTCGATGCGTCCGACAGTTAATGTATTCTTTACCATTGTTATGTTCCTCCTAAACTTCAATTCCCAAAAGTGTAAGTATCAGTGCCATGCGGATGTAGACACCGTATTGTACCTGTTTAAAGTAAGCTGCTCTTGGATCACTGTCTACTTCTGTGGCAATTTCATTTACTCTTGGAAGTGGATGGAGAATATACATATCATCTTTGGCAAGCTCCATCTTCTTGTTATCCAGAATGTAGAAGTCTTTCATACGTACATAATCTTCTTCGTTGAAGAAACGCTCTTTCTGTACACGGGTCATGTAAAGAATGTCCAGATCAGGAAGTGCATCTTCCAGTCGTACGACTTCTTCGTAAGGAATATTCTGGCGGTCTAATACATCATTCTTGATATAGCTTGGAAGCTTTAATTCTTCCGGTGAGATCAGAACAAAACGGATACCAGGATAACGTACCAGTGCATGAATCAGAGAATGTACGGTACGTCCGAATTTCAGATCTCCGCATAATCCGATCGTCATGTTATCAAGACGTCCTTTTAAAGAACGGATTGTAAGCATATCTGTAAGAGTCTGTGTCGGATGCTGATGTCCACCGTCTCCGGCATTGATCACTGGAATCGTGGCATGCTGGCTTGCAACCATAGCAGCACCTTCTTTTGGATGGCGCATTGCACAGATGTCTGCAAAGCAGGAAATTACACGGATCGTATCTGCTACACTTTCCCCTTTGGAAGCAGAACTTGAATCTGCAGATGAGAAACCAAGAACGCTGCCGCCAAGATTGATCATGGCTGCTTCATGGCTTAATCTGGTACGTGTACTTGGCTCATAGAAGAGAGTTGCAAGCTTTTTGCCTTCGCAGGCGTGTGCATATTTTTCGGGATTTGCCTCAATATCTTTGGCAAGATCCATTAAGTTGTCCAGTTCTTCCACGGAAAAATCCAGTGGACTTAATAAGTGTCTCATGTAAAAAACCTCCTGTTTTATAAATAAGTTAATAAATCACTAACGGATTTTCTCTTAGGTGCGTCAGGATCAATGTCCGGATGTCCGATCGCAATGAGAGCGGCAAGTTCCTGATCTTCCGGAATCTGTAACAGATCCGTGATGCCGTCTTCATCCCAGATTCCCATAATCACAGTTCCAAGACCGGCTTCGTGTGCGGCAAGGCAGAGTGTCTGGCTTGCAACACCGACATCAAACATCTGCCAGCGGTCTTCTTTCTTGGTGGAGTAAGAACCGTCACGCTCAAAACCACAGCGGCCTTTTCTGAAAGTAACAGCAATCAGCATCGGTGCCTGCTTTATAATCTTTGCATTGAAATCTGGGGTGTAATCGGTAACGATTTTATCAAGAACAGAAGAATCTTCGATTGCTATGTAACGTGTGATCTGGGTGTTTTTCCAGGATGGAGAATAAGATGCCGCCTCGATCACGGATTCTAATGTGGCATGATCTACAGGATCAGGTTTGAATTTGCGAATACTGCGTCTTGTTTTAATACATTCAATTGTATTCATGGTTTTACCTCCGTTTTCAAATCTTTCATACATCATATAATATTTAACATGGATTTTCAATGTCTTGAAATGATTTTTAAGGAAATTTAATCCGTTGATCTGAAATCTGATTTCTATATTTTTGAATCAGCATAATCCGGATGGGTAGATTTTATAGAAAGAATGTATTATAATTTAATAGATACGCAGATTTCCTGCATAATATACATAAAGGAGAGAGTATATGGCATCATTGGAAGAGCTTAGAGCACAGCTTGGCGGTGTAGATGACAAGATCGTAGAACTTTACGAAGAACGAATGAAACTCTGTGAAGAGATCGGGATCTGCAAGATTGAAAATGGCTATAAGACATTTGACCGTCAGCGTGAAAAGAATACCATAACAGACGTGATGAACAAGGTTTCATCTGATATTAATAAAAAAGGCATCGGGGAAGTGTATGAACAGCTTCTTGCGATCAGCAGAAAATTACAGTATAAGCAGCTGGTTGAGGCAGGAGCACTTGGAAGACTGCCGTTTATCGGAATCGATTCTCTGGATAAAGATACAGCCAGGGTTGTGTTCCAGGGAACGGAAGGGGCTTACAGTCAGGCTGCTATGGAACACTATTTTGGAAAAGACTGTAATAACTATCATGTACATACATTCCGGGAAGCAATGGAAGCAATCGAAGAAGGTGCAGCTGACTATGCAGTACTTCCGATTGAGAATTCAACGGCAGGTGCGGTCAATGAAATCTATGATCTGCTTGTGGAATTTGAGAATTATATTGTCGGAGAGACGATCATTCCAATCAAAAATACATTGTCGGGATTACCGGGAACAGTCATCTCAGAGATTGAACGGGTATATTCCAAAGCAGAAGCATTAATGCAGGCATCACATTTTCTGGGAGAGCACGGAGACTGGCAGCAGATCAGTGTGGCAAATACCGCACTGGCAGCCAAGAAGATCTTAGAAGATCAGGATAAGCGTCATGCGGCAGTATGCAGTGCGTATGCGGCATCGGTATATGGTCTGTCTGTGCTGGCAGATGACATCAATGATGAAAAGAACAATTCGACCAGATTTATTGTGATCACCAATCAGAAAGTATTCCTGAAAGATGCGACGAAGATCAGTATCTGTCTGGAACTTCCACATGAAAGCAGTTCCCTTTACCATCTGCTGTCGCATTTTGCATATAATGATCTGAACATGACCAAGATCGAATCCAGACCGATGGAAGGGAAAAGCTGGGAATACCGTTTCTTTATTGATTTCGAGGGCAATCTTGCAGATCCGGCAGTAAAAAATGCAATCCGCGGACTGCGTGAAGAGAGTAGGAACTTAAGAATTCTTGGAAATTATTAAGATTAAACATACCACGCCGAAGCCATCGGACCAAGGCGGAATGGATATATATTGGAGGAATGACAAATGAGAACAAATGAACTGATGTTATATAAACATATGGAAGACGGACAGATCCTGCAGGATATGACTTTCCTGATCGAGAATTACCAGAATGATTATTATAACATGGAAGATATGAAGGGGCTGTTATACGATGCAGTCAATGAAATCCTGGAGATGGCGGTCAGCCACGGATTTGAGGGGGATCTCTGGCATAATTACCTGACTTATCTGATGGCAAGCCACGAGAATGCTTACAGTACATCCTGTGAAATTGTCGGACCGGTAGACGGAAGTATCAATCAGGTTGCGCTGCATGATTTTGAAATTTTCAAAGAATTATTTGATTATGATTTTGCAGATCTGGAAAAAGTGATGGGTGTTGACTGTATCTCTATGTTACATGATTATGTCGGAACCAGTGGACATGGAAGTGTGTTCAATCAGAGAATCCGCGACCGTATCTGTGATCTGAGCAAAGCACTTGCTGAGGCAGATACGGCAGAAGAGTTCAAAGATACCATGACACAGTTCTACAAGGAATTTGGTGTCGGAAAGCTTGGACTTCACAAAGCGTTCCGTATCGCACATACAGAAGAAGGTGCACTGATCGAGCCGATCACAAAGATCGCACACGTACATCTGGATGATCTGGTCGGATATGAGATCGCCAAGAAAAAACTGATCGATAATACGAAAGCGTTTGTAGAAGGAAAGAAGGCTAACAACTGTCTGTTGTTCGGTGATGCCGGAACAGGAAAATCTTCTTCCATCAAAGCCATCCTGAATCAGTACTATGACCAGGGACTTCGTATGATCGAAGTATACAAGCATCAGTTCCAGGATCTGAATGATGTGATCGCACAGATTAAGAACCGGAATTACAAATTCATTATCTACATGGATGATCTTTCTTTTGAAGAATTCGAGATTGAATACAAGTATCTGAAAGCCGTGATCGAGGGCGGTCTGGAAAAGAAACCGGATAACGTACTGATCTATGCAACTTCGAACAGAAGACATCTGATCCGTGAGACATTCAAGGATAAAGAGGACAGAGATGAAGAGCTTCATACAAATGATACGGTTCAGGAGAAGCTTTCTCTGGTGGCAAGATTCGGTGTTACAATCTACTTTGGAAAACCGGATAAGAAGCAGTTCCAGGAGATCGTACGCGAACTGGCGAAGAAGAATGGAATCGATATGCCGGATGACGAATTATTGCTGGAAGCAAATAAGTGGGAATTAAGCCATGGAGGATTATCAGGAAGAACCGCCCAGCAGTTCATTGATTACCTGGCGGGAACCAGATAAAATATATGTAATGTAAAAAATGTGCAGAAATTAATCCTGCACATTTTTTATATTTGAGATATCGGAGTCGATAACCAGAGAATAGTTCGTATAGTAAACAACAAATCCCGGCTTTGCACCATTTGGTTTCTTGACATGTTTTTTCTGGATGTAGTCGATCTCTACTTTGTCCGCACCGCGGTTCTTGGAATAGTAAGCAGCCAGACGTCCTGCCTCTTCAAAGGTACGGTCTGGAAGCTCATCCCCGCCGCTTTTCACGATGACGTGGGATCCCGGCGCACCTTTCGCGTGGAACCACCAGTCATTGCCATTTGCAAAAGAGAAGGTAAGTTCTTCGTTCTGAAGGTTGTTCTTTCCAACGAACATATCATAACCGTCACTGGAAATGTAATGCATTGGCTTGCTGGTCAGCTTCACTTTTTTCTTCGTATGTTTTCTGCGGATATATCCACTCTGCATCAGCTCTTCTTTGATCTGGGCAAGATCCGCTTCGCTGAGGGCAATGTCAAGCGCATTACTGATGGACTCCAGATACTGGATGTCATCGGCAGTTTCCTGGATCAGTTCGGTCAATGCTTCAAATGTACGTTTTTGCTTGTTGTATTTTGCGAAATAACGCTGTGCATTTTCGCCCGGTGTCTGTGTTGGATCGAGAGGGATCGTAATCTCTTCATTCGTGTAGTAATTCAAGGCAGTCAGTTCCTTTGATCCGGGTTCCAGGTTGTAGCCATAGGTATTGATCAGCTCTCCGTAGACTTTATATTTGTCACGTTTTTCCGTCCCTTTTAACTGCTTGGCCTGCAGATCGTACTTTTTGCGGTTACGTTCCAGTGCGGTCTGCACAACGTGACGAAGATCCGCACTTTTCTGATGGATTCTGGTCAGTGTGTTACGGGTGGAATAATAGGTATAGAGGACTTCCGAGATAGAAGCATACTCTTTTTTTGTATATTCGTTAAAATGTGTGACTGGAAGGGCACTGAATTCCTTTGGTGCATTTCCGTTATAATAAATAGAAGGGTGGAAATTCCCCTGTCTTACATCTTCCATATAATAGGTAAACTGGCGGTACAGATGTGTCAGTACATCTTCGGAAAGATCATGTGCCGTCATGGAAGAGTCTACACCGGCCAGATAACAGATCTCTTCAGCGATGACCGGACTGATACCCGTCATGCTGGAATAGACTGCCTTGGATACCGGCATCGGTTTTGCAAGGATTGCGGAGATGAACTCTTCCTGCGTAACTGTCAGTGGATTCTTCTTTGACATGGTGTCCGGAATAAAGTAATCACGTCCGGGTAATACTTCACGTACCGAACTCATCTGTGCGGAGACGTGTTTGATACTGTCAATGATACGTCCGTCCATATCACAGAAAATGATGTTGCTGTGTTTTCCCATGATCTCTATGATCAGTTTCTTCTTGCACAGATCACCCATTTCGTCCAGATGTTCGATATCCAGATGGATGATACGCTCGAGAGACGGCTGGGAAACTGCGGTGATGCGTCCGCCGCCGATATGCTTGCGCAGAAGCATGCAGAATCCAGGAGCTGTCATCGGGCTTGGTTTGTTTTCGTTTGTTAAATAAATAAGTGGAAGAGAGGCACTGGCAGAGATATAGAGCCTTTTTTGTCCCTCATTTCCTTTTATTGTTAAAAGCAGTTCGTCGTTTTCGGGCTGGGCGATCTTGGAGATACGTCCGCCGACCAGAGTGTGTTCTAATTCCTGAACGACTGCTGCGACTGTGATTCCGTCAAAAGCCATAAAAAGACCTTCCTTTCCTTACAGAATTTCATATTTGTCTAGTATAGCATAGTTGACGAACTTTGCCAAATGTCTTATAATAAATGCTGGTTTATTTTAAATAATGAATAAGAAGAGGATCATATCATGATTAAGAGTATGACAGGATTCGGACGCTGCGAAGCGGCTGATGAGAAACGAAAATTCACAGTTGAGATGAAGGGAGTGAATCATCGTTATCTGGATGCCAATATCCGTATGCCGAAGAAGCTTAATTTTTTTGAAAGTGCCATCCGAAGCCTTTTAAAAGAGAGTGTTCATCGTGGGAAGGTGGACATCTTTATTACATATGAAGACTTTTCGGAAAGCCAGGTTTCTTTAAAATATAACGAGACACTGGCAGCAGAATATCTGGAAAAGTTCAAGATGATGGAAGAAAAATTTTCACTGGAGAATGATATCCGTGTATCTACACTGTCACGTTATCCGGAAGTTCTTACAATGGAAGAGAAGCTGGATGACGAAGAAGAACTGTGGAAGGGACTGAAGAAAGCACTGGATGGTGCAATTGCCCAGTTCGTACAGACCAGAACCGTAGAAGGAGAGAACCTGAAGACGGATCTGATCGCAAAGCTGGACAGTATGCTTGGACTTGTAGGAATGATCGAAGAACGTGCACCTGAGATTATCGCAGAATACAGGGAAAAGCTGGAAGGAAAAGTAAAAGAACTTCTGGAAGATACACAGATTGATGAAGGACGTATTGCATCAGAGGTCGTGATCTTCGCAGACAAGATCTGTACGGATGAGGAAGTGGTACGCCTAAGAAGTCATGTGGAACATATGAAGGCGACACTGCAGTCTGATGACAGTGGAATCGGACGCAAGCTTGACTTTATCGCACAGGAGATGAACCGTGAAGCAAATACGATTCTTTCAAAGGCGAATGATCTGGAGACATCCAATATCGGAATCGAACTTAAGACAGAGATCGAGAAAGTCAGAGAGCAGATACAGAATATTGAATAAACTGAATTGTTAAGATTATTAAAAGAGGGTATCGAAATGAGAGAGAAAGGAATTCTGATCGTTGTATCAGGTTTTTCGGGTTCCGGTAAGGGAACGATTATGAAAGAACTGTTAAAACAGTATGATAATTATGCATTATCCATTTCTGCAACTACCAGAAATCCACGTCCGGGAGAAAAAGACGGACGGGAGTATTTTTTTAAAACAGTAGAAGATTTTGAAAAAATGATTGCGAAAGAAGAACTGATAGAGTATGCTAGGTACGTGGATAATTACTATGGAACACCGCGTGCATATGTAGAAGAGCAGTTGGATGCCGGAAAAGATGTGATCCTTGAGATAGAAATCCAGGGTGCACTGAAAGTGAAAGAAAAGTTCCCGGACACACTGCTTCTGTTCGTGACACCGCCGAGTGCAGAGGAACTTAAGAACCGTCTGGTAGGCCGTGGTACGGAGACAATGGACGTGATTGAATTCCGCATGAACCGTGCAAAAGAAGAAGCACTGGAGATGGATCGGTATGACTATCTGATCGTAAATGATGACCTGCAGGAATGTGTAGAAGAGATGCATCAGATCATCCAGGGTGAGCACAGAAGAAGTTTCCGTAACGCTGAATTTATAGAGCATATGAAAGAAGAATTGAAAGGAGAATAAGTGTATGTTACATCCATCTTACACAGACTTAATGAAAGTGGTAAATAAAGACGTAGAAGAGGGCGAGACAAAAGTAGTTAACAGCCGTTACTCTATCGTTATGGCTACAGCAAAGAGAGCAAGAGAGATCATTGACGGATCTATGCCGCTTGTTGATGCAAAGATGGGCGAAAAGCCGCTGTCTATTGCAATCGATGAGATGAATCAGGGAAAGATGACGATCATCGCACAGGACGAAGAGGAAGAAGAGAACTAGAACCTGACGCAGATGATTTTTCAGACAATCTGACGGCTTATATATAAGGGCAGATGCCGTAAGGTGTCTGCCCTTCTTAGACTATATGGTAAGAGGAGGGAAATATTGTCTGAAGATAGTAAAAGAATATATTAGAAAACATAATACCAAAAAGCAAAATAAAGGAGGAAACGAATGAATATATTTTTCGTATCGCTTGGCTGCGATAAGAATCTGGTGGATTCGGAAGTAATGTTGGGACTTCTGGATGCAAAAGGATACCAGATTGTTGATGATGAGACACAGGCAGATGTCATGGTGATTAACACCTGTTGTTTTATTCATGACGCAAAAGAAGAAAGTATCCAGACGATTCTGGATATGGCAAGATATAAAGAAGAAGGAAGATTAAAGGCACTGGTGGTAACCGGATGTCTGGCACAAAGATATAAGCAGGAGATCATTGACGAGATCCCTGAGGTAGATGTAGTGCTTGGAACAACATCCTATGATAAGATCGTGGAAGCAGTAGAAGAAGCACTGGAAGGTAAATCAGAAGTAGAGCTTGCCGATATCGATGCACTTCCGCTTCCGGAGACAAAGAGACTTGTAACAACCGGAGGACATTATGCATATCTGAAGATTGCAGAAGGCTGTGATAAGCATTGTACATATTGTATCATCCCAAAAGTCCGTGGAAATTACCGCAGTGTACCGATGGAGCGTCTGATCAAAGAAGCACAGGAACTGGCTGATCAGGGCGTAAAAGAACTGATCCTGGTTGCACAGGAGACAACGGTATATGGACAGGATATTTACGGTGAAAAATCTCTGCATAAACTTCTGAAAGAGTTATGTCAGATCAAAGGAATCCGCTGGATCCGTCTTCTGTACTGTTATCCGGAAGAAATTGATGATAATCTGATACAAGTAATGAAGGAAGAAACAAAGATCTGCCATTATCTGGATCTCCCAATCCAGCATGCAAGCGATGCCATCTTAAAGAGAATGGGAAGAAGAACTTCCAAACAGCAGCTGATCGATACGATCACAAAGCTGAGAGAAGAGATCCCGGACATTGCACTTCGTACAACGCTGATCACCGGTTTCCCGGGAGAAACGCAGGAACAGCATGAAGAAGTGATGGAATTCGTGGATGAGATGGAATTTGAAAGACTGGGTGTATTTACTTATTCGCCGGAGGAAGATACCCCGGCAGCAACCATGCCGGATCAGATTGATGAGGCAGTAAAAAAAGACCGTCAGGCAGATATCATGGAACTTCAGCAGGAGATCGTATTTGATCAGGCAGAAGATATGATCGGAAGAGAAGTTCTGGTAATGATCGAAGGAAAAGTTGCCGATGAGAATGCATATGTCGGAAGAACTTACCGTGATGCGCCGAATGTAGATGGTTTGATTTTTGTAAATACAGATGAAGAGCTGATGACCGGTGATTTTGCAAAAGTGAAAGTTACCGGAGCGGCAGAATATGATTTGATAGGAGAGTTGATGTAATGAATTTACCAAATAAGCTGACTGTTTTAAGAGTAATCATGGTTCCGTTTTTTGTATTTTTCATGCTGACAGGTGTGGGCGGAGCTGCAAACAAATGGATCGCACTGATCATTTTCTGTGTGGCAAGTCTTACGGATATGCTGGACGGAAAGATCGCAAGAGCCAGAAATCTTGTGACAAATTTTGGAAAGTTTATGGATCCGCTGGCAGATAAACTGCTGGTTTGTTCGGCTATGATCTGTATGATTCCGCTTGGAAAACTTCAGGCATGGTTCGTAATCGTGATCATTGCAAGAGAATTTATCATCAGCGGATTCCGCCTGGTAGCAGCAGATAATGATATCGTCATCGCTGCAAGCTATTGGGGAAAATTTAAAACCGTATCGCAGATGTTCATGCTGATTCTCCTGATCGCTGATCTGGGCGGTGTGTTTAATGTGATCGCACAGGTGCTGATCTGGGTATCACTGGTACTTACGATCGTATCGCTGGTTGATTATATTGCCAAAAATGTACAGGTACTGACGCATGGCGGTATGTAGGATCTGAAAAGAATTCGTAAAAAAGATTCGTATAGATAGATTCCTGTGGTATGAAAAACAGAATAAAAGAGATGTAAGAAGGCTCTTCTCCGGGAGTGATGTTTCCGGGAGAAGAGCCTTTTGAAAATTGTGCCAAAAAAAGAGAAAATTCCATACAAAAATGTAGAGAAAAATCAATTGACGAATGTCGAAATATATGAGAAAATAAATACAAGTATGGATGTTAAAGAGATAACAAACCCTACGATAAGCAAACTTACATAGTTGAAAGGAGTTTTAAAATGATTTATTCACAGGAAGTAGAAATGATGTGTCCGGTAGCTCAGGGTGCAAACCACGGACCAGCTCCGATTCCGGAAGAAGCAAAATGGGTTCAGGCTAAGGAAGTTAAAGATATCTCTGGTTTTACACATGGTGTAGGCTGGTGTGCTCCTCAGCAGGGTGCCTGTAAATTAACACTGAATGTTAAAGATGGTATCATCCAGGAGGCTCTCGTTGAGACAATCGGATGTTCAGGAATGACACATTCAGCAGCTATGGCTTCTGAGATTCTTCCAGGAAAAACTATTTTAGAGGCATTAAACACAGACCTTGTTTGTGACGCTATCAATACAGCAATGCGTGAGTTATTCCTGCAGATTGTATACGGAAGAACTCAGAGTGCATTCTCTGAAGACGGACTTGCTATCGGAGCCGGACTGGAAGACCTTGGAAAAGGACTTCGTTCACAGGTTGGTACAATGTACGGAACATTAGCTAAAGGTCCTCGTTACCTTGAAATGGCAGAAGGATATGTAACAGGTATCGCTCTTGACGAGAACGATGAGATCATCGGATATCAGTTCGTAAGCCTTGGAAAATTCACAGACTTCGTAAAAGCAGGAGACACTCCAAACGAAGCTTGGGAGAAAGCAAAAGGACAGTACGGACGTGTTGCAGATGCAGTTAAGATCATCGACCCACGTAAGGAGTAATCTCAATATTTTAAGGTAATTTAATCAGGAGGATAAATTAATGGCTTTATTTGAATCATATGAAAGAAGAATTGATAAAATCAATGAAGTATTGGCTGGTTATGGTATTTCTTCTATCGAAGAAGCACAGCAGATCACAAAGGATGCCGGACTTGATGTATACAATCAGATCAAAGGTATTCAGCCAATCTGTTTTGAAAATGCATGCTGGGCATACATCGTAGGTGCAGCAATCGCAATCAAAAAAGGATGTAAGACAGCAGCAGAAGCTGCAGCAGCAATCGGAGAAGGACTTCAGGCTTTCTGTATTCCTGGATCAGTTGCTGATCAGAGAAAAGTAGGTCTTGGACATGGTAACTTAGGAAAGATGCTTCTGGAAGAAGATACAGAGTGTTTCGCATTCCTGGCTGGTCACGAATCATTCGCAGCTGCTGAAGGTGCTATCGGTATCGCAGAGAAGGCTAACAAGGTTCGTAAGAAACCTCTTCGTGTTATCCTGAACGGTCTTGGAAAAGATGCTGCAAAGATCATCTCAAGAATCAACGGATTCACATATGTTCAGACAGAATATGATTACTACACAGGAGAACTGAAAGAAGTAGAAAGAATTTCTTACTCTGACGGACTCCGTTCTAAAGTTAACTGCTACGGTGCTAACGACGTACGTGAAGGTGTTGCAATCATGCACAAAGAAGGTGTAGACGTATCTATCACAGGTAACT
>URTM01000035.1 GCA_900550865.1 uncultured Dorea sp.
GGGTCAAAAGGTCAAAAAGCCGTTCATGCTTGCATGATAAGGCTTTTGAACTTGGGCCCCACTAAACATGAGAAAGTAGCGATTTACGCAGTAAATCAGCGGATTTCGAATGTTTATAGAATTGCGGGAGCTGCTTTGCAGCGGAACAATTCGTAGGCATCAGTTGGGGGCAAAAGACCTTTTGACCCCAACATCATGTCATTTAGTTAGGCTTACAATTGGATCTACATTACTGCCATCAAAAAATGACAGGCAAAAACTAATCTTATTATAACACTATTAAGTCCTGTTTTTACTCATATTTATATAAAGAAGATCAAATAATAAAAAAACTGCGATAATAACCTTCACGCTATTACCACAGTTTCTCTTATATGTTCTTATTATCAATAAAATAATGATTAAGCTGTTGCTTTCTTATCATCTTTCTCAAGCAGTTTCTTCACTCCCTGAATTGCAACCAGCACACCAAGGATCAGAAGCAGTACAGCGAAGATCAGCTGTAATGTAGTTCCAAGATCCAGCCCTGTTGTCATGAATGCTTTTGTCAGTTTTACGATTGTCATGCTAAGTGCTGTAAATGTAACTGCCATCATGAATACCATTGGTCCCCAGAGCATGAATCCCTGACGTTTTGTCTTCTTAAGGAATACTGCGCAGGCTACCAGTGCCAGTACGGATAACAGCTGGTTGGCTGAACCGAACAGAGGCCAGATCTCTGCATATCCGACTTTTGTCAGGAAATATGCAAGTACCAGTGTAATGATTGTTGCGAAGTATTTATTTGTTACTACTTTTAAGAATGGACTCATGTTATCCTGATCTACATCATCATCGAGGAAGAATTCCTGGAATGACAGACGGCCTACTCTGGCTACGGAATCCAGAGAAGTCAGTGCAAATGCGGATACTGCCAGGTTGATCAGCGTAAATACAAGTGAGTGTGGCAGTCCGATGACTGACAGGAAGTTCGCAATCGCTCCGGCGAAAATCTGAGGCTGTGTTGTCAGTCCCTGTGCTGCTGCTTCACCTTTGGCAAAAGATGCAACTGCGATCAGTGCGATAACTGCAAGCATACTTTCCATTAACATTGCTCCGAATGATACAGGAAGCATGTTCTTCTCATTCTTAATCTGTTTGGATGCTGTACCGGAAGATACCAGTGAATGGAAACCGGAAACCGCACCACAAGCGATCGTTACAAATAAGATTGGGAACATATACTGTCCATCTACGTTAAAGCTTGTGAATGCCTGAAGGTTACAAGATGGATTTGCTACAAATACACCAACAATCGCACCAACAATCATAAAAATCAAAAGGTAACTATTCAGATAGTCACGAGGCTGAAGAAGTGCCCATACAGGAGCGACACTGGCAATCAGGATGTAAACGAAGATGATGAGATGCCATGCATCCAGTCCTACATACATTGGGAAGTGAAGTCCCAGTGCGATTGCTGCTACCAATAATACGATTGCAACTGCTGTATTAATCCACTTGTTGAATTTCGTATACTTCAAAAACATTCCAAGTCCGACTGCTTCTAAGATAAATATCATAGAAGTAGTTGCGACTGCACCGTTAGCTGCAATTTTTGTTACTTTTCCGGCTTCACTTACTGAGAATCCATTAAAGGTTCCGGCTACAACATCAGCAAAAGCTGCAACGACCAGAATACAAAACAGCCAGCAGAATAACAGGAATAATTTCTTACCTAATTTTCCGATATATTCTTCGATGATATATCCGATTGTACGTCCTTTATTCTTTACAGATGCATACATAGATGCGAAATCCTGAACGGCTCCAAAGAATACCCCTCCGATTAAGATCCACAAAAGTACCGGAAGCCATCCGAAGATTGCTGCCTGGATCGGTCCATTGATCGGACCTGCACCTGCGATTGATGCAAACTGATGACCGAATACGACGTTCGTATCGGCCGGTACATAGTCAACCCCGTCTTCCATCTCATATGCCGGAGTTTTGGCATTTGGGTCAATGCCCCATTTGTTCTGGAGATAACGACCATAAAGAAGATATGCTCCACCAAGCACAACAATGGCAATGATCATCATTAATATTCCACTCATAAAACAATCCCTCTTCTTTCTCTTTAAAGTAAATATATAAAAAAACGCCTTCGCTATCCTTTCGGATAACAAAGGCGGAATATTCTTCCGTGGTACCACTTCGTATTACTGCAGTCATCACTAACCACAACCACTTGTTACTGTCAAAATATCTAACAGTTTCTTCTGTAACGTGAAGACAACGTCCCGGCTTACTCGATACCTGACTATGTTGATTCTTCCAACCTGTATATTTCAGCGGGATGCTCCTGGGTGATATCATAAAATACTTTCTGCCGTTTCACACCATCCAACGGCTCTCTGAATTCCAGTTAACTTTTATGACGTATCCCTTTCATTGCATTTCTTATTTACTTTTTTTAGCTTACTTAATGTTTTACACTTTTTTCTTGTAAAGTGCAAGAGTGGAATTAAACATAATTTACAAAAATAGAATTCTATTTTTGTGCATTTTTTCACATTATATGATTCCGATTATCTCTTCTACCGATTTCACAAAATAATCTGCCCCATCCAGTTCTCCCTTCTCACCATAGCCATACAGACATCCGATGAACGGACTTTTACAGGATCTGGCACATTCCAAATCCTGTCTTCTGTCTCCGATTACCAGATAAGATCCCGGATAGTCCTGGATAACTTCCTGCACGATCTCCGTCTTAGGGCAGAATCCATACGATTCACAGTCATAAAACTGTTCAAACCATCTTTCCATTCGGAATTCTTCCCAATGTGCTTTGCGGTATGCCACTTTACAGTTGCTTAAGATCACAAGATGATATCCTCTGTTCTTCAAAGCTGTGAGCATCTCTTCCGCTCCCGGATACCACACTGCCCGGTGCTTCCTGATCTGCCTGACCATGGAATCTCCCACGATCGCACTCGCCTGATCTTTGTATCTCTGATCTAATTCCGGCAGAAATGTATCCCACATTTCTTTGCTGTTTAAGCCCAGCCATCCTGCGATCTGTGCCGTCTCTATCTTCTGTTCCTCTACAACATTCTGTTCTGTCAACCACTGATAAGCTTCCCTGAATGCCGGTTCATAGATTCCAATAGTATTATGTATCGTTCCATCATAATCAAAAATGATTGTTTTTACCATCGGCTGCACCTGATTAAAGCTGCTTTATCAGATTTACCATCTCAATTGCAGACAACGCACAGTCATATCCTTTATTTCCGGCTTTACTTCCTGCACGTGCGATAGCCTGTTCGATGTTCTCTGTGGTAATCACCCCGAATAATACCGGAATTCCTGTTGCAAGTTCAACCTGTGCGATTCCTTTGGCTGATTCATTGCACACCAGATCATAGTGGGAAGTATCCCCGCGGATAACTGCTCCCACGCAGATAACTGCATCATACTTTCCGGACTGTGCCATCTTCTGTGCAGTCAGCGGAATCTCAAATGCTCCCGGTACCCATGCAGCTGTAATGTTCTCTTCTTCTACCCCATGTCTTACCAGCCCGTCGACGGCTCCGCCTAATAACTTGTTCACAATGATCTCATTGAATCTGGCAGCCACGATTCCGACTTTCATTCCCTCCGGTGCTACTACTTTTCCTTCTACTAAATTGATCTGTCTCATGATTTCTTCCTCCTGTTATTCATTAAATCTTTTTATAATTCTATTTCTTTGAAAATGTGTCCCATCTTTTCCTGTTTTGTCTGCATGTATTTCAGATCATACTTCTGCGGCGGAATCTCCAGCGGTACTCTTTCATTAATCTTCAGTCCGAATCCACCAAGTCCATAGACTTTGTCCGGATTATTCGTCAGAAGTCTCAATGACTTCACTCCGAGATCCGATAATATCTGCGCTCCGATCCAGTACTCTCTGAGATCCGGTGCAAATCCTAACTTTACATTGGCCTCTACCGTATCATATCCCTGCTCCTGCAGTGCATATGCTTTGATCTTATTGAGCAGCCCGATTCCTCTGCCTTCCTGTCTCATGTAAAGAATGATCCCTCTGCCTTCTGCTTCTACCTGACGCATCGCAGTCTGAAGCTGCAGACCACAGTCACATCTAAGTGAACCAAATGCATCACCTGTCAGACACTCCGAATGCACCCTGCAAAGTACATCTTCACCGTCTCCGATATCACCTTTTACCAGCGCAAGATGATGTTCTCCTGTAATATCATTGATATATCCGTGAAGTCTGAAATCTCCATACTGTGTCGGAAGGTCTGCAACCGCCTCTTCTTTTACATGTTTTTCATGGATTCTCATGTAATCCTGAAGATCACGGATCGTAATAAATGTAAGATTATGCTCTTTTGCAAGTTCCCACAACTGTGGTGTGCGCATCATTGTGCCATCTTCTTTCATAATCTCACAGCACACGCCGCATTCTTTCAATCCAGCCAGTCTCACCAGATCAGTCGTTGCCTCTGTGTGTCCGTTCCGCACCAGGACTCCGCCTTTTCTGGCAATGAGTGGAAATACATGTCCCGGTCTTCTGAAATCTTCCGGCTTCGCATCTTCATCCACACATTTTATGATTGTATAGGAACGTTCTGCTGCCGAAATACCTGTCGTCGTATCAACATGGTCCACTGCAACGGTAAATGCTGTGCTGTGATTATCGGTATTCTCCGCAACCATCGGAGGCAAGTTAAGCCTTGCTGCAATTTCCGCACTCATCGGTGTACAGATAAGCCCTTTCGCATAAGTCGCCATAAAATTAATATTCTCCTGTGTTGCAAACTCTGCTGCACATACCAGATCTCCTTCGTTCTCTCTGTCCGGATCATCTGTAACCAGAATAACCTTTCCTTCCCTCAGATCCCTCAGTGCCTCTTCGATTGTATTGTACTGATTGTTTTGTGACATTCTATTTATCCTCCTGTTCTAAAATCCGAATTCCTGCAAAAATTCCATCGTAATTCCGGATTCTTTTTTCTCTTCTTCACTCTTTCCAAGACCTAACAGCCTTTCTACGTATTTTCCGATCACATCATTCTCCAGATTCACCGGATCGCCCGGCACTTTTTCCAAAAGCGTCGTTTCTTCTCCTGTATGCGGGATAACCGATACCTGAAATCCCTCTTCATCTACTTTTGCCACGGTCAGACTGATGCCGTCTATACAGATGGATCCTTTTTCCACGATCAGATGTAATATCTGCGGCGATGTTCCGATAGATACCCAGATGGCATTCTCCTCCCGGACCAGAGACCGGATCACGCCGGTTCCGTCAATATGGCCGCTTACGATATGTCCTCCGAATCTTCCGTCTGCCGCCATTGCCCGTTCCAGATTCACCTGACTTCCGGCTTTACAGCTTCCCAGACTGCTTCTCCTGATGGTCTCTGCCATCACATCTGCAGTAAATCCATCCGGCTGAAGCGATGTAACAGTCAGACACACTCCATTGACTGCGATACTGTCACCGATCTTCGTTCTTTCCAATACCTTCTTCGCCCTGACTGCCAGAACTCCCGACTCTCCGGTCAGCTGCATATAGCGGACCGTTCCTTTCTCTTCTACGATTCCTGTAAACATGGCCCCTCCTGTTCTTTTTCACATACCTGGCAGATTATCCTGATATCTTCACCGATCTGGCAGATATCCGTACATTTCAGTTTCAATGCTTCTGAGGGAAGTCCGATGCCGATCCCTTCCACCGGTGTCTTACTGTTCTTTCCGCCAAATAACTTTGGTGCGATAAAACAGTGTACCTCTTTTACTATTCCTGCCCGCAGTGCACTATCGTTCAGTGTGCCCCCACCTTCCAGCAAAATACTGTCAATGCCCTCATTTCCAAGATATGTCATCAGCTTTTTAAGGTCTATCTGACCTTTTTCATCCGGACAGCAGACAGTATCCACGCCTTTCGCATGTAACTGTTCTATTTTTTTTGTTATTTTTTCTGTTATTTCTTCGTTCTCTTCCCGTCCTGCATAAGCCACGATCGTCCGGTACTCTTTTGCACTTCTTACGATCTGGCTGTCAAGCGGTATCCTAAGACTGCTGTCGCATACTATCCTGACCGGGCTTTTCCATCCTTCCACCCGGACATTCAACATCGGATCATCCGCAAGTACAGTCCCGATACCTGCCATAATACCCATATAGCGGTGCCGCATATGCTGCACTTCCTGCCTGGCCGTTTCTCCTGTGATCCACTTCGATGCACCTGTCTTTGTCGCAATTTTCCCATCCAGTGTCATGGCATATTTCATCACTACATACGGTGTCTTCGTCGTAATATAATGAAAGAACACCGGGTTCAGACGGTCACATTCTTCCCGCATAAAATCCTGAACTACTGTAATTCCTGATTCACGCAATATCTGTGCACCTTTCCCTGCCACCTTTGGATTCGGATCCCTGGAACCAATCACCACTTTTTTGATCTTCTGTTCTATGATTGCTTCCGTACACGGCGGTGTCTTGCCATAATGACAGCATGGTTCCAGCGTAACATAAATTGTCGCACCCTCTGCCGATTCTGTAAGCGATGCGATCGCATTGCGCTCTGCATGAAGTTCTCCGCATTTTTTATGATAACCTTCCCCGATGATCCGGCCGTCTTTTACGATCACCGCACCTACCATGGGATTCGGATTCGTCCATCCTTCTCCTTTTTTTGCAAGCTGGATTGCCCGGAGCATGTATTCCTGATCCGTCATTTCTCTTCCTTCTTTCTTAGTTATACAAAAACCCCTGCAGGATACCTACAGGGGAAATGATCTGTTACATGTAACTGACAAATGATCTGTTAACCAAAAAAGCTCTGAAATGGATCACCATCTCAGAGCTCAGACACTACATTCATCTATTAAAACAACTGTACCATCATCTTCTCTCATCCAGACTATACTGTCGGCTCCGGAATCACACCGGATCATGCCTCTCGGCCCGCGGGCTTTACCGCCGGTAGGGAATCACACCCTGCCCTGAAGATTTCGTTTTTTTTATCATAATACTTTATATATCATTTGTAAAGCAAAAGTTTGGAAATAGCAAACTCCTTTTCACATTGATTTCATCTGCCAATTTTGTTATTCTATACGTATAGATTATTGTTACCCGGAAACACGTAAAATCTAAAGGAAATCAAATTATGAAAATAGAGAAAAAAATATGGCTCTCGTTGATCGCATCTGTCTTATTTGCCGTTATCTTTTCCATCTGGATATTCAGACAGGATACTGTTCGGAACGATCTGCCTTTTGATAACACCACCTCACTGAAAACAACAAGCTTTAAAACTGACGATGCGAAAACGGAATCTGTGATTCTGCCCGATGAATTCCGCACGCAAAAATCCATTCTTTTCCGGACTACCCATACCAATGCGGAAGTCTGGCTGGACGGAAAACTTATTTATCAGTATGGAAATGAAAAAAACGCACCAAAATTCATGAAATCACCCGGATCCTGCTGGCATATTGTAGACATCCCGGAAAACAGTGATGCTAAAAAACTGACCGTCAAGATTATCCCTGTATATAAGGGTTATTATGGGAAGCCGGCTCATCTTTTTCTGGGTACGCGAGGCGATTGTATTCTGAAGATTCTCACCCAGAGTCTCGGAATACTGATCCTCAGTTGCGGTGTTTTATTTTTAGGATTTCTCTCTCTGGTATTGTATATTGCAGTGGTACGGAAGAAACAGGAGGATTTTTCCGAAGAAACATCTAAAATATTCCTGAATCTTGGAATCTTCTCCCTGCTGATCGCCTTATGGTCCCTGAAGCAATGCGGTTTCCTGCAGTTTGTAGTTCCGGATGGGAGAACACTGTATTTTATTGACTTCTTTACATTTTACCTCTTTCCTGTACCGTTTAATTTCCTTTTATATGATATTTGCAAAAGTAAATTTCGGAAAGGTGCCCTGTTCCTGTCTGTTTTTTATCTGATCAATATGGCTTCAGCCGTCCTTCTTCAGTGCATGGGAATTGTCGATATCTTCCTGATTCTTCCGTTCACGCATCTGATCATGTTTGTGAATGCAGTATATACGATCGGACTGATCCATTACGAAGCAAAACAGCTGGAAAACAAAACGGCCAGAAAATTCAAATATCCAATGTACCTCATTATGTGTTTTGCTTTATCGGAACTATTGGTTTATTATATCCACCGCTTCCAGCAGACATCTGTATTCCTTCCGCTTGGGACTCTGCTGTTTATCCTTATGCTGATCTGGATCCAGGTATCGCAATATTATGAGCAGTGTATCCAGAAGCAAAAACTGATCTACTTCCAGAAACTGGCAAATATCGATATGCTCACCGAAGCCATGAACCGGAATGCCTACGAAAATATGATCCGCTATCTGGATGAACAGGAGCTGGAATTACATACTACCGGAGTTGTCTTATTAGACCTTGATAATCTGAAGGAAATTAATGATAACTTTGGCCACGAAAAGGGAGATGAAGCCTTAAAGCTTTGCTATCAGTGTATCCGTCAGGCTTTTCCATCAGAACAGAATTGTTTCCGGATCGGCGGAGACGAATTTGCCTATATTTTCCACAAAGATGAAAAAGAACTGATTGCAGATAAGATCCATAAACTGAAGCTGCTTCTGAATGAAAAGGATCAGGATCTTCCTTATTCTCTCAGTGCATCTTCCGGTTATGCCTATTATCAGCCTGATACCGATATGGATTTTAAAGATATCGTAAGACGCAGTGATACTATGCTTTACCGTGAAAAACGAAGAAAAAAAATGTCACATTCTGCTTCTTCTCATCCGATGCTTTCTTCCGGAAAGAAATCTCATACACAGGGAATCACGGATGAACTGATCACGCAGGAGAAAAAATACCAGCATATTTCACCGGCGGAATTATGCGGGATCATCGACCTGCTCAGTCCAAGTACCGATGACTATCTGTACTTTATTGATTTCCGAACCGACTTTTACTATATTGCACCACAGTCACTGGAACGTTTCTGCGTTCCTCAAAATGCTTTTTACAAAGTTATGGAAACACACCGGGACTTTGTATATGCCGAGGATTATCCGCTGCTGACCGCCGAATTTCATGATCTGCTTACTACCAACCGTTGTATCCATAATATGGAATACCGCTGGCTGGATCTGAACAGGAATCCGGTCTGGATCAACTGCCGCGGATATCTTGTACGGGATGATTATCAAAAGCCTCTCTACATGGTTGGATGTATTAATGAGATCGGCGAAAAGCAGAAAGCAGATAATATCAGTGGATTTTTCGGAGAGAATGGTCTGATTGAATACCTGAAGACTCAGGAGACTCCTCTGGAAAATGGATTTCTGTTACGCCTTGGTATCGATAATTTCAAACCGATCAATGAAAAATTCGGATGGGATTATGGTGATTATATTCTCCGAAAAACTGCAGAGTGTATTTCGCACTGTATTTCAGGGGAACAGCAGGTATACAAATTATCTTCTGATGAATTTATCATCGTGGATGTTACTTCTGACGATAAGCAGACAGCAGTACACCTTTACAATAGAATCAAGGAAAACATCAACCAGTTTATTAAAAAGAATCATTATACGGCAATCTTTACGATTTCCGGTGGGATTCTCCCATTTTATAATCTTCTTGAAAATGAATATGATGAAATGATGAAGCGGACAGATTTTTCATTGAACACAGCGAAAAAACATGGAAGAAACCGTTATTACATTTTCAATGAGCAGGACTATCAACGGTTCTTACATCTGAAAGATATCAGCGATATCCTTCATGCGGCGGTCATACATAACTTCCGTGGATTCTCTGTTGCCTTTCAGCCATTGGTGAAAGCAGGCTGCAGACAGCCTTTTGGTGCGGAAACCTTGATGCGTTTTTCTTCCGAACAGTTCGGAACTATCTCACCGGCAGAATTTATCCCTATCCTGGAAGAAAGCGGTCTCATCATTCCGGCTGGCCGCTGGATCATAAGGGAAGCACTACAGGCATGTAAAAAGATCCGTGAAACAGTTCCGGACTTCCAGGTCAGCATCAATATCTCACAGATACAGATTGAAAAGTCTGATGTGATACATGATATCTCTGCTGAACTTGAAAATGCCAAACTTCCTCCGGAAGCGTTGATCGTAGAATTAACGGAAAGTGCTTTGCTGGAAGACAATTCCAATGCACGGCATTTCCTGAAAGAATTAAGAAAAGCCGGTATACGGCTTGCACTGGATGATTTCGGAACCGGTTATTCGAACTTCCATTATCTCAATGAACTTCGTCCGGATATCATTAAAATTGACCGTTCCTTTACCGCACAGGCTATAAAAGACGCAAAGGAATATGATCTTTTAAAACGGTTCTGCACTATGATACACCGTCTGAATATAAAAATCTGCATAGAAGGTGTGGAGACTGAGGATGAATGGGAAAAGATCCGGCTGATAGATCCTGATTATAGTCAGGGATATCTGTGGGGAAAACCTTGCTCTTTCGATGAACTTCTTCAAAAAGGACTCCGGGTTTAATAAAACCGGAGTCCTTGATTTTTTAAGGGCTTTCGCATCTTGAATTATCCTTTGTTTTTCCGAACCAGGCAGATACTTCCTGCTCCGCTACTGAACAACAGTAGTATCATCCAGAAGAATATCTCATCACTATCCGCTGTCTTCGGACTTTTTACTGAAGTTTTTGTTCCACTTGCTTTTTCTTTTTTCTCTGTTTTCACAGCTTCCGGCTGTTCTTTCACCGGCTGCTCCGGTACAGGCGGTGTAACAGGCACAGGTGGCTGTCCCGGTTCTTCTGCCTCTTTGGTTGTCTGAATCATATTCTGCTTCGCTGCACTTGCAGTAACGGTATCGGAACCCTGTTCAAAGAAGCGAATCAACAACTCTTCGCAGCAGGAATATTCTCCGGTCTCCATTGCACCGGCAAGCTGTGGATAGCTGTCAGAGCCGGCAAGGTAATTGTTAACTGCTACGGTATACTCTTTTGTATCATCCAGATCCTGCCCATCTTTTTTCACTGAAAGCACACGGGCACCCACTGGCTGCGCCGGATCGAAGCGGACGGTAATTCCGCCGACCTGCAGATAACTTCCACTGTCATTTGGCCACGCATCCCACTCACCACTGTCATTTGCAGCAATACAGTTTTTCTGAATGACAAGACTGGTCTCCAGCATTTCCTTTATCTGTGCACCGGTCAGTTTTTTGGTCACCACATAGTTTCCATAAGGACTGACATTGATAACATCTCCGTACGTTACCGTTCCGGCGGCAATAGAAGCACGGATTCCACCAGCATTTTCAAAGGCTATATCAGCCCCTGTGGCAAGCAGGTACGCATCCGTTATGACATTTCCAAGATTTGTCTGTCCAATACGGATATGTTCCCAGACACCGTCTAATTCCACCGGCGAAGTACCGATGACACGATTCAGTACTGTCTCATTTTCCGCTTTGATCGAATCCAATACAGCTGTCACGGAAGCATCCTTTGGATAGTTTTGTGCCGCTTCATAATCGACCGATGTCTTCTTATAATCCACATGTACGCTTCCATCCTCATCCATAGTACAGTTCAGATCGATCAGACCCACAGTATTTAAATAATATCCGCTTTCCGATACGTAGGCTGTTGAGCCATCCGGTGTCGTCACAGATTCACTGAGTTCAATATGCTCATGTCCACACAGCCACAAATCGACACCGTCCACCTGTGCAGCCACATTCTTCGGATCAAGCGTATGGGACAATGCGATCACTACATCACACCCCTCTGCCTTTAACGCGGCAGCTTCCCTTCTTGCATAAGCTACCGCATCCTGAAAGTCCAGCCCCTCCACATTAGATGGTGTCGTCTTATTTTTCATCTCCGGATCACTTACACCAAACACACCGATCTTCAGTGTTTTTCCATTTTTTGTAATCTCTTTTACAAATGCATCTGTATCAAAAAAAGAGGTTCCGTCTGTATTTTTAATATTACCGGATAAAATTTTGACATTAGCAATTCCGCCAAGCTCTTTTAAACGATCTTTGCCATAACTCCAGTCATGGTTTCCTGTAGTCATTGCATCATATCCACAAGCTTTCATCAGTTTTGCCACGGATTCTCCCTTTACCAGTGTCGCAATCGCTTGTCCATGAAAAGTATCTCCGGAATCCAACATCAGCGAACCGTCTGCTCCTTCCGTAAATGCCTGTGCAATTCCGCTCAGCCGGTCCATTCCGATCACCTGATTGTAATCATCCTCTTCTACCCGCGCATGAATATCATTCGTATGTACAATTTTTACATCAAAAATTGCACTTCCGGACGCATTTCCATCCTCCGCCTGTACCGGCACTGCCGCAAATAATCCGAAAACCATCCCAAAGGTCAGCAAAAGTGCTGTTACCTTATTCCATTGTTTTTTTAATTGCTTCATCTTAACTCCTTCCTTTAATGAAACGGACATTCGTAATCCGCATTCACTCCTTGTTTATGAAAACAGCTCCTTTTGAACGAATGTGATAAAAGATCCTCCGGTTGTAATAACATAATCTTTCACACTGTTCTTCTATACTGATTATGATATCATGAAACTTTAACGCCCTCAACCTCACATTTGTTCTAACTGCAGGAACTGAATTTTGAAGAACATTTATATCTTTTTCAATCTTCCACATGTATCCACTTAAAACATACAGAAAATTTCTTGACAACTTTCATATTCCGAGAGTATAATACAAAAAATTTACGCAATACAAAGAAGAGCAATGTTGTTCACAGCATTGCTCTTCTTTTTCCGCTCTGACTACGGCTCTTGCCGCTACGATCGGAATCACCTTATTTGCCTTCTCTACCATCTTAGGATGGGAATATCATGGAGAGAAGGCTTTTGAATATCTCCTCGGCACACACAAATACAATATGATCTGCCGCATCCTTTTTTCACTCATTGTATATTTTGGATGTACCCAAACCTTAAGCCTTGTCTGGAACTTTTTTTTGAATTGACGCTTAATGATACTCTTCTTGGGATGTTGATTGTAATCTGTGGGCTTGGTGTTGTGGGCTTACGAAGCGTTATATGCAGAAAAGCTTAAAAATGAAAAGCAGATGCCATCACCGGCATCTGCTTTTCATTTTTTACGCAATATTTTAATCAATCGTCCATTTGAGCAACTGTTCTTTTACTTTTTCAAATATCTGCATTACAATTACTAACACAATTACCATAAAAATAAATCCAACCCAGGTATTCGCAAATACACCAAGCTCAGAGTTCTTCTTTACGAAATATCCCATACCAGATCCGCCTCCATACATCTCGGCAAATACCAGCATTACAAAAGAACTTCTCAGTGAATTTACAAAGCCAGCCAGAATAGAAGGACTTGCTGCTGGCAGAATTACTTTTGTAAAACGCTTTACTCCTGTCAGTTCCAGCGTAGCTGCCTTGTCCAGATAACGCTTATCAATGGTCATGATTCCCGTAATCGTAGCAAACAATGTTGCCCAAACGATATTATAAACAACCAGAAATATAGATGCTGAAAATAAGGTCGGCGACAACAGTAATACAAACGGTGACAGCAAAATTGACGGGATAACGCTGAACGCATAGATAACCGGATGCAACGCTTCACGGATTCTCTTATTTAATCCCATGATTGTCCCAAATACAACCGCAATTGCCAGAGAAAGGAATACCGATGGGATAAGTAATTTAAAAGATGCAAACATATTTGTAAGCATTACTTCTTTATTCGACTCAAAGGCAGCCGCAATTTTTTCCGTTGCCGGAAATAAATACGGATTCAGCTTTTTCACATCTGCTATATAATAATACAACAGCACTAATCCTGCGAATATCAACGCTGTAATCCAATATTTTTTCACAAAGCCCTTTATCGTTTTCATCTACCCATCTCCTAAAATCCACTATTTGTCATTTTCTTCAAAGAATTTCTGCTGTGCCTCATAGAATTCCGGGGCCTCGTCTCCATAAGATTTTGTTGCTTCAGCAAGTGCTTCTTCATAAAGCTTTGTGTTAATATGATCTTCGATATTAATCTTGCAGTCATCGCCAAGATAACCTGTTTTATCAAGAATATTCCATGCACGAACAACACTGTTCTTCAGTGGATCTACGTTTACAAAATAATGTTCATCATCCAGCATATAAGCTGCAACATAATCTTCTTCCTGTCCGATACGTTTTGCATGCATAGCAACTGCATCTTTTTTGTTTGCTTCATACCAGGACTGTGCACGAAGTAATGCACGAACAATAGCTTTCACTGTATCCGGATTATCATTTACCCATTCTGTCTGTCCAACCATACGACAGCAGGAATAATTTTCCATGATTTCACTCTGATAACTTACAATCTCGATCTCGCCGGCATCTACCAGTTCCTTAACACCATAATTGTTCTGTGTTCCCATAAGAGCATATTTTACTTCTCCACTCTGTACGGCTGCCAGTGCATCATCATAGCTTGAATATACTTTCCAGTCAACAACATCTAACGGATTGTCATATCCCAGATCCATAACCGCACCTGTAAAGGCGAAATAACTTGGATTTACCGCAACTGACTGTCCAATAAATGATTCGATACCTTTCCATTCTGTTCCAGCTTTTGCAATAACCGGCATACATCCCTCTACCATATGTCCGCCGAATATTGTAAGATCTACTCCCTGTGCAATCTGCTGAAGTGGATTAGATGTACCTGCATTCGATACCACATCTACTTTGCCTGCCGCAAGAAGTGCCATTGCATCCATATTCTGAGTAGCTTCTACCGGATCGATCTTGATTCCTTCATCTTTGAAATATCCTTTTTCTTCTGCAATTGTTACCAGAACATTACCACTTGAACCATAGTTCCATTTTACTGTTGTGAGTTCATCCTTGTTCCCTTGGTCAGTTGTTTCTTTCTTTGTGTCATCTGTTGATTTGTCACTGCTGCCACATCCTGCAAGACCAAATGTCATGCCAAGAACTAACATAATTGCCAAAACTCTCTTTTTCATGCTTTTTCTCCTTTTTACTTTCAATAGACTGCCAATCTTACCCATCTCCTAACGGGCAGCAACTCCATTAGTCTCTGGATAACACTATATATAACAGGCACCTGCCTGTATATACCATATAAGCACTTACAACAACTTACATATATTGTTGTTTCAGATGTGCGTTGTTACATCTTTATTAATCTGATTAATCAGCGCGATACGGAGTTTCATCATGTCCATATTTTCAAATAATCTCTCTCTGGTCGGATGCTGTTCTTCCGGGATCTTGACATCATAGATAATATTACTCGGCGACTGCCCCAGTACCAGAATCCGATTTGCCAAAAGAAGTGCCTCATCTACATCATGTGTAACAAAAAACACCGTCTTCTTCTGTTCATCCCTTGCCCAGAGTTCCCGCACAAGATCCTGAAGCCGCGCACGAGTTACCGCATCTAATGCCCCAAACGGTTCGTCCATTAAAAGAATTGGCGGATCAATGCTGAAAGCTTGCGCAATCGCACATCTCTGCTTCATACCCCCCGACAATTCTTTCGGAAGCTTTTTATATATACTTTCATCTAATCCGACGGCCTTTATCATATTTACAGCAATTTCTTTTAATTCTTTTTTGTCTTTTTTAGGATATCTTTGCTTTAATGCCAAGAATATATTATCCCCTGCCGTCATCCATGGAAACAGGCCATAATCCTGGAACACAACACCTTTGTTAAGGCTTGGTCCCCCAATTGCTACACCATCATCCAGAATCTCACCTGTCGTCGCTGTCTCAAGTCCCGCCAAGAGACGCAGCAACGTACTCTTACCACAACCGGACTGCCCAAGGATACAGACAAATTCTCCGTCACCAATCTCCGTACTGATATCCTTCAGGATTAATTTCCCACCAGTTTCATATGCAAATGATAAATTATTAATCTTAATGCTACTCATGTATAAAAGCCTTTCTTTTATAACGATAACTCCCTGTTTTATATATATATTTCAAGGATAATTGATTATTTTTTATTAAGCAAATTGATTATTATAATAGCACAGCGTAATTATAGTTTTTGTCTATAGAAAGATAATTTCTACTTTTCTGCCAGAACTCCATCGATAATACGCTTCACGCCAATCTCAACATTTTTCCTCGATGTAGCAAGATTCATACGAATAAATCCATTAAACTGTTTACCTCCGAACCAATCTCCGAAATCTACGGCCAGACGACATTCCTTTTGAATAAATTCTCTTGTATCCTCCGGCTTTACATATGCTCTTAAATCAATCCACACCAGATAAGTCCCTTCCAGCGGACTCACTACTACTTTCGGAAGATCAGCTTTAAAAAGATCTCTCAGATACTGATCATTATCTACTATCTGTTTCTTCACTTTTTCCAGCCAATCCCTTCCACCCTTGTAAGCCGCCTCGGCTGCTACAAATCCAAATGCATTACCGGTCATCAGACGGATTCGCTTTGCAAAATCATCCCATTTCGCCCGCAGACCTTCATCAGCAATGATCACAAAAGAATTCTGTCCACCTGCCAGATTAAATGTCTTAGATGGCGCCGTAATCATAAGGACTTCATCCCAATGTTCTGTCACAAGATATGATGGTGTCTGCTTACTGTCTCCGAATACAAAATCCTGATGAATTTCATCCGAAATCACGTACACATGATGTCTGTGGCATATCTCAAACATTTCAGCAAGTTCCTGTTCTGTCCATACTCTTCCTACCGGATTATGCGGAGAGCATAAGATAAAAACTTTCACATCATTATCAACAATCTTCTTTTCAAAGTCTGTAAAATCAATCTTATAGTATCCATCCTCATTAACAAGCTCCGATGTGATCAATCTGCGGTCATTATTCGTCACTGCCTGTAGAAACGGATAATACACTGGAGTCATCACAATTACTGCATCCTGCGGCTTCGTCAACATCTGAATCATCCAGTTAAATGCTGCTACAACCCCAGGTGCAAAGCGCAGCCATTCCTGCTTCACTTCCAAATTAAAATACTTCTTTTCCCATGCCATAAATGCATCATAATATCCATCGGGGATCCGATAATATCCCACTGCGCCAAAATCCACATAATCATGTAAGGCTTTTTGTACACATTGCGGAACCTTAAAATCCATGTCTGCAACCCACATTGCATGCAGGCCTTCTTCTCCAAACATTGCTGCCTGCCCATCCCATTTGTTACAATTGGAATTCCGTCTGTCTACGTATATTAATTCTTCCATAATGTATTTCTCTCCTTATCCTTTTCGGAAATTATAATCCCTCCCGGTACACACTGTTGATCGTCGCCTGAGCATGCTCCAGTTCTTTCTTCTGTATGATTGCACTGCGGTCACTTAAAATTGCCAGCATCTCATCCACTACATCTTCCACCCGCGGATTCGATATCCGGTAAAGATAGCCCAGCATCCTGGTTGCTGTATAGTCCGTATTCATATGTTTGTAAGCAATCTCTCTGCACAAATCATCAGGATATCCTTTTTCTTTCAATGCATGATACAGTTCGTCTGCTCTTGACTTCGGCATATTTTTTCCTCTTTCATTTCATATGTATATTTTCTTTTATATTCGCATCTGCTCCACCTATAATTATAATATAGCAATGCTCTTTTATCAGTGCTCTATTCCCGGCCCCCAACACATTTTTATAACGCCTTATCCATAAATGCAATAATACCCGCTTCGACTTCGTTCTTAATCTCAGCATAATTATGTATCTCGTGGCGGTATCCCGAGTACAACTTCGTCGTTACGTTATGTCCGGTCTGTACCAGCCAGTTACTTACCTGATATACACCGACACCATACTCACCTACCGGGTCCTGATCTCCCGCAATATTATAGATTGGCAGGTCTGTCGGCACTTTTTCGGCCCACTTTGTTCCCTCGATCTGTAACATCATCTGAATGAAATCATATACCGAACGGTTGCTGGTCGGTCTGGTAAATGCATCAAACGGATCATCGGCATGATCCCGCTGTACATACGGATCTGCACAGATCCACTCATTTCCGATGCTGACCTCTCCACAGCGCTCACACATCCATCCCATCAGTTCTCCGGTATATGACGGATCGGATTCTTCTCCATGTCCTGCGTCGATCGCTTCTTTTAATTTTTTTCCCGTCTCTTCTGCCCCGCGGAAGATTCCCGTTGTTCCGCAGATGGTTGCCCCGGCCAGTTCGTCCCCGTATTTTGCAATGAAATCTCTTGTGATAAAAGATCCCATGCTGTGTCCGAATAAGAAATATGGCAGATCCGGATATTTTTCACACACAATTCCTTTCAATGTATGCTCGTCTTCCATCATTGTATGCGGTCCTTTGTCTCCCCAGTCGCCCCACACATTATTGACCATTGCTGTCTTCCCATGTCCTACATGATCGTCTGCTGCCACGATATAACCCGCATCCATGAAGGCAGATATCATGTGCAGATAACGTCTGGAATGTTCCCCAAATCCGTGGATCACCTGGACAATTCCCTTCGGTTTGCAAGCCGGAACATAGATCCATCCCTGAACCTGGTCACGTCCGTTGCAGGACGCAAAAGATACTTCGTGTAACATAATGTATTCCTCCTTTTCTATCTTATCCGTACGATTTTAGATTCTTTTATTCTGTACGGTTATAAGCTGTTCTTCAAAAATCCTCCGGTATTCCTCTTCCACCTCACCAAATGATCTGACCTCATAGCTCAGATCAATATGCAATTCGGGAGCTTCACTCTCCTGCTTTTCCCCCAAAAGTACTGTTAGATCATACCTTAACATTGCCTTATCAATCGCATTCAACTGCATCTTCTCTTCCGGTGTCAGGTCCGAACCGAGAAATTTTTCATAAATCATAGAAAGCATACGTTCTTCGCGTTCATTATATTCCGGCAGTTCCTTCTTAAAAGGCGACGGAACATCCGACATATAACACTCACTTGCATCGTGAAGCAGGCATGCAAGCACCATCCTATCCGACAGACCTCTCGCCTTTGCCTCTTTTGCACAGCAAATGCAATGTTCCCCGACCGACCAGAACGTCTTCACATGACCATTTCCTCTGCATATCAGGGACAGCGCATGTGCAATATCTGCTATGTCAAATAACTCCGGATCCGGCTCTGTTGGTTTAAAATGTTTTCCTGTGTAGGTCGTAATGTATTCGCTCATTTTCTTTTTTGCTCTTTCATATACTCTTCCAGAATCTCCGCTGCTCTTCTGCATGCTTTCACACAAGGTCTGCTCTGATAATACGCTTCCGTTCTGACCGCAGGTTCTTCCAGATCTTCGCCCTTCTCCAGCCCAAGAAGTTCCCGGCAGATCAGGCTTCCTTCCGAAGCTTCAAAGGATCCACAAAGCTTCTGCACAAGTGCATAAAGCTGCTTTTTCCCCGCCGCATCTTTCGGATCATCGTATCCGTACAGATCACCGATTACCATGACCATCCCCGTCACAGCTCCGCATACCTCACGAAGCTTGCCGAATCCCGCTCCGAACGGGCTTGCCTTCTTCGCTGCTTCTTCTACTGTTATTCCCAGCTCTTCCGCAAATGCTGCGTAGACTGACTGGCTGCAGTTGTAGCCTGTACGGAAGAGAGATTCTGCTTTGTCTGCTTTGTTCATTGATTTTCACCTCCGGTTGTAATTACCTCTTTATCATTCCATTTACATTATCATCAATGAAAGTTATATATTTTCTTTAACCGTTCCCAGATCTCATATGCTACAGGACACACCGCTATCGCATCAAGCATACCATACAAACTCCCCAAACGTCCCGGTTGATCCGTATATGGATACTTCTTACAGCCATCCGGCTTGCACTCCTCTAAAAGACATTCTCCATTCTTTTGAAGAAAATCACATGGTTTATTTTTCGTTAAATAAGTCCCTTCTGTCTCATCTTTTTCCAGATATGTCTGAACAAATTGCGGCTCTTCCATCTTAAGATACTCTGCCGCTTCCTTCACTTCATCTGTCGTAAGTTCCGCACAGTACTCTTTACAACAGTTACGGCATCTGCCGCAATCGAAGTTTTCAAATAATTCTTTGTGCAGTTGTAAAAATTGCTGATCCAGTTCTTCTTCATCCGCATTGCATTTTAAGAAGCTTCGGAATCTTAAGTTCTCTTTTTCTTTCTTTTTTGCTTCAAAATGTATTTTTCTTGCCGGGAGCATACAATCACTCTTCCTTTATTAATATCTCTTACGTTTATTACTTTATATTTTTTATCAAATTTTCAATTTCTGTTTTCAACTGCTTTAAAGCTTCCACGTCCTGTCTGGCTCTGTTCAATTCTGTATCATTAGTATTAAGCCATCCCATTTTTTTCAACTCTTCAATTCTCTTGCGTATACTTTTTACTTCGTCTTCTATCGTCGTACACACTTTTTCTCCTTCAAGCTTATACTTTCCCCTCACTACAGTCACTATTCTTTTATCCTTTTTTTTAAGATTATATATTGTCCCACGAATAGCCCTTCTCTGCTTTTCGTTTATAATACCTCTTTTTAAGCATATCCGTTGAAGTTCATCCGCCGAATGTACTTCTCCATCTTTTAAAACTTCATAAACAACTTCCTCAATCGCTTCTCTTTGAGTCATATTTTCCTCCTTCGGACGTTTTCCGTCCGCCGCACATCGTTTTACTATCATCGCGCATCGTTTCGCGGGACGTCGCATTGTATTTCGTCAATAATTAGCAACGCTTCTATTACTAGAATAATACCAAGTCGTAATTCTCGCAAGGCTAAATACACATTTTTCATCAATAAATACTTCCTACATTTCAGATACTATAAAAGAGCAGCAACAAGCTGCTCTTAACACTAAACTTCCTTTATACCTAATCTTATTCTTTCTCTGACTTTCTATTTCTTATACGCCTCAATCACACACTCATGTTTCTTATCTTTTTTACTATAATTAATCCCAACCAGCAAAATATCACCTGTATAATCTTGAATAGAATCCGGATATTTTCTATCCTTTATCTGCTGCAATGCACTCACAACACTTTTATTCCATTTCAATTCCACAACAAGTGCCGGATAATCATTCTTATATTCCGGTTTTGGAATAAACACGAAATCGGCGAAACCACGTCCCGTTGGCAATTCTCGAACCGGCTTAAAATAATATTGCATTGCACTCAGATACGCCAATGCCAGTACACTGCTAAGTGAATTTTCATTATTGTATTGAATTGCTGAAGCATATTCCTCATGTATCTTTTCTATCCGTTCTGCAACTGCTTCACCATCCTTATCCAACGTTGCATCTAGCAACAATTCGGATTCCTGCTGAAAAAGTAACATCTCGTTCCACCGTTTTCTCCGCGTCGCACGAATCAGCTCCTGTCTGATCTCCTCATTCGGTACAAACGCCATTCTGGAAGCGCCCGAATAACCCAGATATCCCATATGAATCAGATACGTCAGGACATCGTCCTTATTCACAATATTTGCAATGTCATTCTGAAATGAAGCAACGTCCACTTCAACCGCTGCCCCCGACAACATTTCAATAATTGCAGTCTTTAATCCATCAAAATCCATATTAATCAATGGAACGATCGAATCATAGGAAGCCGTTCCTGACCAGTAACTCTGAAAATTTCCATCTGTCATCAGATTCACAACGGCGTTTGGATTATAGACATGATATTTTCCTAATTGATAACCATCATACCAGCGTTTCACCTCAGAAAAATCCTTTTTATATTCTTCACAAAGTTCTTTTACTTCTTCCTCTGTGAAGCCAATATACGAAGCCAACGGGCCTGCATTCAACATCGAATATTCGCGGAAATTATTAAGTGCCGATTGTGTTCTTTCTTTTTTTATCGGTAAAATCCCCGTAAGATAGGCGAGCTGAATATATTTCGTAGGTTCCGTTCCTTTAAACATGCTTCTCAGAAAACGGATATATTCATCCTGTACTTTTTTATTCGCTGATTCATCCCTGATAAGGACATCCCATTCATCAATAATGATAATAAATTTCTGTCCGGTCTTGTCCTTAACTCGAGAAAGCCCATCCGGCAAAGATCTTACGTCCGATGACAAAATTTCCGGATAAATTTCCCTCAATTCATCCAATACCGTCCTGGTAATATATGCTACAACATTTTCTGCTTCCTCACAGTTGGTCAGAAACCATTGTACATCTATATGGATCACATCATATTTATTAAGATGCTTCTTAAAATCTTCTGTTTTTCCTATCTCAAGACCAGAAAACATCTCTTCCGAATCCGCACCTTTGCTGTAATATGCTGCAAGCATATTCGCCGCATATGATTTTCCAAACCGCCGCGGACGACTGTTGCAAATATATCCGTCTGTTGAGTCCAGTACATCATTCATACAGGCAATTAAACCAGTTTTATCTATATAAATTTTAGAATTCAGTGCGACCTGAAAAGCACTATTATCCGGATTCACAAATCTTCCCATATATTACACCTTCTAATCTACTTCTATACTGATTATGATACCATGAAACATCAACGTCCTCAACTTCTATTATAAGCCATTTTTCGCACCAAACGTCCATCTGACACCCTTAGCCAGTCTCTTCCCCGCATCAGCAAAATGTCCTCCCGCATTCCACTCTAAAACCACAGATTCCACCATCGGATCTTCCTCTAATCGCTCTTCCTGCGCCCTGGTTCTGTCGCCGACTGCTGCCATTATTTTATTTCTCGTCTTCTCCTCTTTGCCGCCAAGACTTAGATATACACTACATTTACTTCGAAGCATATGCTCTCTCATATAATGATCCCACTCTGGAAACCATAATGAACCCGAACAACATATAATTCCAGAAAATGCATCATTTTCATAAGCTGTCCACAAAGCGAATAGTCCGGCAAGTGAATAACCCATCAGCCAATGCTCCCTGTCTTTCGCACCAAAAGTCCGGTCAATATACGGTACGCATTCCTCTGTCAGCCATTTCAATGTCTTCGCACCTTGTCCAGCAAAATCTTCTTTTCCGAATACCGCTGATGCTTTCCAAGGCGAAAAATCCCGGTTCCAGTCTTCCACCTGAAATGCTACGAGCAGGAAATTTTGCTCCGATACACATTCCAGCAAAGACTCCCACAGATGTTCCACTTCATTCCCCTGGTGTGGATACATGCCCCAGAAGATGATTGGACCGCCGGTTCCGTTCTGAGCGAGATGTAGTTTGATTCCGTTTATTGTAATATCCTGAATTATTCCGACAATCCCTCCGCCCTTTTCTTTTGTTAGCTCCGTTGTAAGCATTTGCTTTTTCTCTTTATCTTCCATCTGCAATTCTCCTAAATTACAAAGATTCATCTTTATTAATCTCTTCCATATACCCGGCTGTAACAATGCCTGCCGGCAATGCCACAATTGCTCTAAATGTTCTTTTTTCCCAAATTATGAAAAGTATCAAGAATAAAAATTTCATTATTAGTATGCACAGCCCTTTCTTCTTACTAAAGTTTATCTTTTCTCCCGATACAACTTCGCCGGCCTATGCCCGGCATCCCCCGTCATCTCCCCAGTATCTTCCACGAGATCAGCTACTTTCCTTCGAAACGCCGGAACCAGAAGCTTCGTATCCAGCACCGTCTCATGAATCTGCTGCAATTCTCTCAATGTGAACTGCTCCGGCAAAAGCCGGAACGCTATGTGCGTCTCCGTAATCCATTTTCGAAGCTGTACGATTGCATCTGCAAGAATCAGCTCGTGGTCAAATGCAAGGTCATCGCTTTCTATAGTCTTAAATTTCTTCTTTACATCCCACTTTGAAGTTGTCTCTTCTAATCTTGCATGAAGCTTCTCATCCCCATGTGTCAGACACAGATTCCATATACCGGCTTCTTCCTGAAATGACACATCAAACCACTTTGCATCTGAAGCATCATCTCCTGCCTGGATTATTTCCTGTCCGGCATTGACAAGCGCCATGAATCCATTGCTGATCACCCATCTTCTCGGATCACGGTCTGGATTGCTATAGGTACCGAACTGCTCCAGGAAATTACAGTTGCAGTTTGTCTCTTCTTTTAATTCACGTTCTGCGGCTTCGCCGATGGTTTCCTTCGAACCAACGAATCCACCGGGAAGGGCATAACAGCCTTCATATGGTGCTGCACCTCTCTGTATAAGAAGTACCTTTAACTCTTTCTCAGCTATTTTTCTATAATTATCTTCTTCTTTGTCAAACATTCCGAAAATGACGATGTCTGCAGTCACGGATGGTTTTGGATATTTTGAATCATCGTAAGTCTTTACAAATTCTTCGTTAGCCTTTTGCATTTCTGATTTTTTCCGCATTATTACTACCTCTTTCTTTTTTCGTTCTATATTATTATCTTTATGATAGTATCACTTTGTTAGTATGTCAATATATAAATTTACGCACACAAATTACGTATACTTCTTCCGCGACAGCCATTTCTGATCAATACACTTCACTTCCCCATCAAACCGGATATGTAAATGCACCCCGCCAGATCTCTGATTAATCTTCTCCACAATTCCATGTCCGAATTTCGGATGTGTCACCACATCGCCAAGCTTATACTGAACCACTTCATCCTTTTTCTTCTGTGCTGTCTTCAACTGCTGATAAGTATCCCGGACCGGCACGGATTTATCATGAATCCTGTTCTTTAATACCTTATCGTAGTCATGATTCATAAGCGCTTCGCCCGCCTTATAATATGGCGTCGGCGCCGCTCCGATTAGAGAACAACAGTATTTCCACGCACTTCCGTGCGTTCCTGCCTGCCATTTATACTTTTCGGGAATCTGCATATTGTACTGCATGTAATGGGCGTATTCGTGTTTGAATAAATCTATGCGATCCTCTTTGGACAGCGGATTCTTCACACCATATGCAATAAACAACAGCGAAAAATGAAAATGCTCTTTTTCATGTGCACTTCGTCTGGTGTAAGATCCCAGTGTGTCCGTATCATATCCAAATGTTATCGGCACTTTTGCTCCGTTCAAATGGAGTTTTCTGTCCAGTTCTTCATATAGATTTTGTATTAATGCCCGTAAAATCGGGATTTCTTTCTGCAGGCGCTGCCGCAGGAATTGGTCTTCTCGGTTGTAATCTATCATTTTCTAACTCAGTATTCTTTCTCTAATCTCAAATTTATTTGTTTGGTCCTATGTCAAGATTTAGTACAAGTTAAAATGAGGTTTTCCTCATCTTAACTTACCAACATCAATTCGTCCTGTTGAAGCTTATGATATAGTTCTTCATAATCATTTGGAGACATGTAATCACAATGACTATGAATTCGCTTTGTATTATAAAACGCTTCCAGATATTCGAATACTAATTGATATGCATGTTTGTAATCACGGATTTTAAAACGATTCAACCATTCACGTTTGATTAAAGAATGGAACGATTCAATACATGCATTATCCCATGGATAAGCCTTCTTGGAATAGCTGCATTGCATACCGGCAGTAACACGTCTGTATTCTTTTGAGACATACTGGCTGCCACGATCTGAATGCAAAATCAAGGGCTTTTCAATGTTGCGTCTTGCTTTCGCTTTATTTATAGTTTCAATCACGCAGGATACTTCCAAGCTTTTCGAAAGTGTCCACGCAATGATTTTTCTAGAGTATAAATCCATAATGCTGGTCAGATAGACAAAACCGTCTATCGTCCAAATATATGTGATATCAGAACACCAAACAGCATTTGGACGTTCTGGATTGAAGTGCTCATCAAGGATATTTTGCAATTTACTACTGAAATCAGAATCTTTTGTTGTAATTGTCCATGGCTTGACCCACTGAGCTTTAATGCCCATCTGTTTCATATATTTACTTACGGTTCGTTCAGAAATGATTTCTCCCGATTCACGTAACTTTTTCGTGATTTTAGGAGCACCATAATTCTGTTTTGATTCATCATAAATATCCTTGATATTTGCCTTAACAGCTTCACGACGTCTGGCAGTGTTTGAAGGAACATGTTTGATCCATGCGTGATAGCCGGAACGGGAAACGCCAAGATATTTCAACATTCCGGAGACAGAAACCTGGCGTTGAGCCTTGTGGGCGGATTCTGCCTTCTCGGCGACTTCGAGATAAATGGCTTCTGTCATTTTCCCAGAATGTTGATTGCTTTTTTTAATACATCAAG
>URTM01000036.1 GCA_900550865.1 uncultured Dorea sp.
CTGCCATTTCTTTCATTTCTTTCAGAGCTTTGATCTGATCAGCAAGCTCTTCACGGAGACGGAAATCTGTTCCTTTCATTCCGTGTCTTGCATAACGCTCAAAGTCATACTGTTTTCTTTCGATCAGGAAGTCGATACCATAAAGAGCTACACGACGGTAGTCACCAACGATACGTCCTCTTCCGTATGTATCCGGAAGACCTGTGATGATCTTGTTGTGTCTTGCTTTCTTCATTTCAGGTGTATAGATATCGAATACTCCCTGGTTGTGTGTTTTATGATATTTTGTAAAGATCTCGTGAAGCTGTTCGCTCGGCTGATATCCGTATGTTGTACAAGCCTGCTCAGCCATCTTGATTCCACCGTATGGCATGAATGCTCTCTTCAGAGGTTTGTCTGTCTGAAGACCAACGATCTTCTCAAGATCTTTTGTCTCTTCACTGATGTATCCCGGACCATATGCTGTAAGACCAGATACTACTTCTGTTTCCATATCAAGAACGCCGCCTTTTGCACGCTCTTCTTTCTGAAGTTCCTGAAGTTTACCCCACAGTACGTTAGTTGCTTCTGTAGGTCCTTCCAGGAAAGATTCGTCTCCTTCATATGGTGTATAGTTCTCCTGGATAAAGCTGCGAACGTCTACTGAGTTTACCCATTCTTTTCCTTTAAAACCAGCCCACTGCTCAAAATGTGCCATCTTTTTGTTCCCCTTTCCTATCTTTCATTTTCTTTTGCGCCGTCAGTATAACATCTCGTGAAGAAAATATCAAGCCTTATTCTGATAATCGTTTTCAATATCGCCCTTGTATGCAATTTTGTGCAATGTGTGTATATTTATACGAACAATGTCGCAGGATTTTGTATTTTTCCCAGCACAATTTACAGAACCTGCCACCGGCAGCTTCTTCCGAACACATGGCAACTATGAGAAACACGCTTCGCGAGTTTCTCAAGTTATCGCGGCAGTCGCCAAGGTCTCGTGCAAGCACGGACTTTGGCTCGTTGCTCGCGTAAATAAAAAAAGAAGAACCTGTATATTCTACAGATTCTCCACTTTTTTGTTCTTTATGCTTATTCTGCAGAAGCTTTTTCAACCTGTGCGATTGCTGCTTTCTGCATTGGAATACGGCAGTTCTTATTGCTTCCGAATTCTACGATCACATCTTCATCACTGATGTCAATCAGTACACCATAAAATCCACTAGTTGTCAGTACTGTGTCGCCAACTTCCATCTCGTTGATCATAGCCTGAACTCTCTTCTGCTCTTTTTTCTGAGGTCTCATGAAGATCATGTAGAATCCTCCGAAAATAACTGCATATACAACAATTAAAATAACCCAGCTAGTACCGCTGGAGCTCTGTGCTGCTAATGAAAACATCTCTTTTCCTCCTACTCATCTTTAAACACTATTGCTATCATACACAAAAACCTCGCATTCAGCAAGGTTTTTTATGCTTTTTTCATTATTTTATTCATTCTTACCTGTTACGGCAGCGATTTTTTTCTCTTTGTACTCTTTATAACAGTCATGATCGATCGCATCTCTGATTTCTTCCATCATTGTATTATAGAAATACAGATTATGAAGAACACATAAGCGCATACCCAGCATTTCTTTTGCTTTTAACAGATGCCGGATATATGCTCTCGAATAATTACGGCATGCCGGACACTGGCATCCCTCTTCGATCGGTCTGTCATCCAATTCGAATTTTGCATTGAACAGATTAAGTTTCCCATCGTTTGTATACACATGTCCATGTCTTCCGTTTCTGCTTGGATATACACAGTCAAAGAAATCAACACCTCTGTCAACTGCCTCCAGAATATTTGCCGGGGTGCCGACTCCCATCAGATAAGTCGGTTTGTTATCCGGAAGATGTGGAACAACCGCATCCAAAATACGGTACATCTCTTCATGTGATTCGCCGACTGCCAGTCCTCCGACTGCATAACCATCCAGATCCAGTTTCGAGATCTCATCTGCATGTTTGATGCGGATATCTTCGTACACGCCGCCCTGATTGATTCCGAAAAGCATCTGATGCTTGTTGATCGTATCCGGAAGTGAATTCAGACGTTCCATTTCCTTCTTACAACGCACCAGCCATCTCGTTGTACGTGCTACAGATTTCTCTATATATTCCCTGTCAGCAACACTGGATGGACACTCATCGAATGCCATTGCGATCGTAGATGCCAGATTTGACTGAATCTGCATACTCTCTTCCGGTCCCATGAATATCTTTCTTCCGTCAATATGCGAATTAAAATATACACCTTCTTCTTTGATTCTGCGCAACCCGGCAAGTGAAAATACCTGAAATCCACCCGAATCAGTAAGGATCGGCTTATCCCAGTTCATAAATTTATGAAGTCCGCCCAGTTTTTTTACAACTTCATCTCCCGGGCGCACATGTAAATGATAAGTATTCGACAGCTCTACCTGTGTCTTTATTTCCTGAAGGTCGGTAGTTGCAACAGCACCTTTGATCGCCGCTGCAGTTCCTACGTTCATAAATACCGGTGTCTCAATGACCCCATGCACTGTATGCAGTCTTCCCCTTTTTGCAAGACCGTCTTTTTTTATTAATTCATACATGTTTTATTTTCCTTTTTCTCTAATTATGTACCACTACCGGTGTACCTGCTGAAATCAGGTCAAACAGCTTCGCTGCCATCTCCGGCGGCATATTTACACATCCATGTGAACCATTTGTCAGATACCTGCTTCCGCCAAATGTCGGCTGCCATGACGCATCGTGGAATCCTACTCCTCCATTAAATGGCATCCAGTATTTTACCGGTGTTTCATATTCATATGTTCCGTCTGCTTTTTTCGTTCCTCTAAGTGTCTGATCCTTCGCTTTGTATGCCAGTGAATAGACTCCTGTCGGAGTATCATTTCCTTTATTCGGATTACCTGTTACGACATCCGTTTCCAGCGCGATCTGACCGTCTTTTACATAATACATATGCTGCGTTGTCAGATTTACTTCTGCATATGTATTTCCCACATCATTGCCCTCATGGCTTGCAGCACGGCTTGAATAATTCGGTTCTCTTGTTACCGTCTCTGCATTCTGGATATTCGCGATCAGTGCATTATATTCTGCATCCTGATCGATCTTCCATCCATAACTTCCACCTGAAACTGTAACTGTATCACCACTTGCAGATGTGAAGGTTCTTTCTTTTCCCTTCGTGTCATATTTCGACGCAAGTGATTGAATATATGCTTTAACAGCACTTTCATCAAAAGTTACATTCATATCGTCATCTACTTTTACCCACTGAGATATCACAGAAGAATCTACCACTTCTGTATTTGGCTTAAAATCATAAGTAACAGTTGCTCCAAGATATTTGTTCATTGCATCACATGCTTCTGTCACTTTCTTGGAATCCGATGTGTACACCGGTTTCTGATAGCAGCCTTCTTTTGAAAGATCCAGTTCTGCATTCAGGCCATCGACTGCCGTAATCACTTTTTCTCTGAATGTGTCTGTATCAATCTGTGAGCCATATGTTTCCGGGATTACTACAAACTTATCATTCTGGAATTCCGGATGTGCATTTACCGGAGCTACCTGGTTCTCTTCCTTCATGCAATCCAGATTTGCGATCAGCGTCTTTAATGTACTTTCATCATATTCAACACCAATTTTCGCTTCCATCTTTCTTGATTTCCAGAAGGATTCCACCCACAAAAACGGGTTCTGGTTATCTACAAGCTTCTTGACCTGATTACCCGGAACATACTTTAACGATATTTCCTGTCCCTGAATCTCCTCCGTCTTATTGTCTGATTCTTTCAAAGTGAGTTTATAATCAGACACTTGCTTTTCAAGATATGTTTCTACCTGTTTTACACTTTTATTCGAACAGTCAATCCCATTAATCTCTGTCTTTGCAAAGAAATGCGTACTGTAAAATACTGCAACAGCCACGTATCCTATTGCAATAACTGAAATAATCAATGACAGTGCAATCGCAACTTTGTTGCTCATCTTTCTCTTTTTTCTTTTTAACTTTCTTGCTTCTTTTCTTTCTTTTTTCATTTCTTTCTTAGACTCTTGCTTTCTGTCCTCCTGATCAATATCTGCAAATCCTTCATTTGCAAACAATTCATCTTCCTTTACTTCGTCCACAATTTCTTCATCTGAATGTATGTGTTTCTTACTCATTAATCTTAACTCCTCTATAATGAATATTCTGACTATTATAAAATTCATGCTTCCTAATTATAATATGCATATACCAAAAAGTACAGATGAATTCTTATTTTTTTGCAGGATATTTTTTATTTTTTTAAGGATTGCGGCTTTCTTTCTTTTTTTATATAATATTTCATATATCATTACAGTCAAAATGACCGAATACACAATTAAGGAGACACAGATATGGCAGGATCAACTTTTGGAACTTTATTCACGATCACAACCTGGGGGGAATCCCACGGTCCGGCACTTGGCGTTGTTGTCGATGGCTGTCCGGCAGGCATTCCACTTACCAGTGATTATATACAGACATTTCTTGACCGCAGGAAACCAGGTCAGAGCAAATTTACTACCGCCAGAAAAGAGTCCGATACGATAGAAATTCTTTCCGGTGTCTTTGAAGGACACACAACCGGAACCCCGATTTCTCTTATTGTACGCAATAATGACCAGCGTTCCCACGACTACAGCAAGATCAAAGACTGCTATCGTCCGGGACATGCTGATTACACTTTCAATCAGAAATATGGTTTCCGCGACTACCGCGGCGGCGGCCGTACTTCCGGACGTGAAACCATTGGACGTGTCGCCGGAGGCTCAATTGCCTGCCGGATTCTTGAAACTCTCGGAATACGCCTGACTACATATACAAAAGCAATCGGTCCTGTAACCGTTCCAGACGATTCCTGCGACTATTCCGTAATCAGCGAAAACAAGCTCTACATGCCCAACCAGGAATACGCCGAACAGGCAAGTGCTTATCTCGAAAATTGTATCAAAGAGCAGGATTCTTCCGGAGGACTGATTGAATGTATCATCGATGGCATGCCGGCAGGTATCGGTGAACCGGTATTTAACAAACTGGATGCTTCTCTTGCAAAAGCAGTCATGTCCATCGGTGCTGTCAAAGGTGTTGAAATTGGCGATGGTTTTTCTGCCGCATCTTCGAAAGGCAGTACAAACAACGATCCTTTCATCTCTGAAGATGGAATCATTTCCAAACAGACCAACCACAGCGGCGGTATTCTCGGAGGTCTCAGCGACGGAAGTCCCATCATTTTACGTGCAGCCGTAAAGCCAACCCCTTCCATCTCACAGCCGCAGAAAACCGTAAATACAGATGGTGAAAATATTGAAATCGAAATTTCCGGACGCCATGACCCGGTTATCGTTCCACGCGCAGTTGTTGTGATAGAGTCTATGGCCGCCGTTACACTCGTCGATCTGCTGATGCAGAATATGAGTTCCCGGATTGAATATATGAAAAAGATTTACATGCATTAACTCCAAAAAACTCACACATGAAAGCACCCGCCCCCAATAAACTCCCTAAGCAGTGAATTCGCCGGTACATTCTCACTTCCGATTCCAACAAAGTAATCGAGGAATTTTAACAGACGTTTTGCTTCCAGATATTCCGGGCAGTCTCTTTCAATTCCGAAGAGCTGGGCTTCTACATATGGTTTCAATACAGCAAGTTCATAGATCAGTGCGGAATTGAACATTACATCCGCCTCCTCCTGATATGGGAAGATATTCCGCTCTTCTCCTTTTCTTACAGACGGCCACATGCGGATCGTTTCTTTCGCTGATGTACCTCTGGTTCTTGCATCACGCACAATTCTGCGGATCAGACGGCCGTCTGTTGTCGGAATGCGGTTATGTTCATCGATATTCAGCTGGGTAAGTGCGCTGATATAAATCTTGAACTTATTTTCATCCGGAAGATTTCTGGTCAGTTCCGGATTCAGGCAGTGAATCCCCTCGATCACCAGCACTTCATTTTCTTTGAGCTTCTTTGGTCTTCCCTTGTATTCTTTATGACCGGTAACAAAATTAAATTCCGGTATCACAACTTCTTTTCCATCCAGAAGCTCCTGAAGCTGACGATTGAATAATTCCACATCAACCGCACCCAGTCCCTCAAAATCGAATTCACCATTTTCGTCCCGCGGTGTCTCTTCCCGTTCTTTAAAATAATTGTCCACTGCGATCGGATATGGGCACAATCCATTGGCCCGAAGCTGCACTGACAGGCGGTGTGAAAAAGTAGTCTTACTTGAAGACGATGGTCCCGCGATCAGTACAAAACGAACATCGGAACGTGTTTTGATCTGCTCAGCGATCTGCGCGATCTTTTCTTCCTGAAGTGCTTCCTGTACCAGTACCAGTTCATTCACATCACTTCTGGTAATCTTATCATTCAGGTCTCCGACCGTCTCGATCCCCTGTGCATCGCCCCACTTTGTTGATTCCTGCAGTACATGGAACAACTGATTCTGCGGTTCAAACGGGGGTACTGTTTCCGGCTCATTCATTGCCGGCATCTGGATCACAAAACCTTCATCATACAGATACAGTTTAAAATATTTCAGATATCCGGCACTCGGTACCATGTATCCATAATAATAATCTTCAAATTCATTCATACTGTAAATGTTCACCCGCGACACTCTCCGGTAATGGAACAGATGCTCCTTATCATGCATGCCATGCTGTCCGAACATCGCGATCGCATCATCTGTATGCACACTCTTTTTTCTGATCGGCATATCCATTTCCACCATATCCCGCATGCGGCTTTCTACACGATCCAGGAATTCCTGTGTAAGATCAATATTTCCTTCTATGGTACAATAGTACCCTTTACTTACCGAATAATGGATTCTGACTTTATCGATGTTCTTATGCTCAGCCACATCATACACTGCTTTGACAAGCATCAGACTCATACTTCTCCGATAGCTTTTATACCCCAGCGGATCCGCAGTTGTCACGAATTTCAGTTCACAGTCCTTTTCCAGTGTCTTGAACAACTCCTGAAGCCTTCCATCAACAAATACCAGTACGATATCATGCGGATATTCCGGCTGATAGGTCATGGCTATCTCCCGGTATGTCGTTCCTTTTTTGAATTTTCTGTCTGTTCCATCTACATGAACAGTATATAAAATATCATTCATAGACGCACCTCACATTTTCATTCTTCACTCAGCTCATTTCGCCGCCTGTTTATCCCGTTTACCATCCGATTCATACTTTTCCCGTTTCTATACGATCAGGAACGGATGAACGATCGGAGCTGCAATAACCTCTACATCTTTCAGATTCTTTTCCAGATACTGTCTCATATCTTCAATGAAAATATGCTCGATTCCATAATGACCGCCATCTATGATCGCCAGTCCCTGCGCTACGGCATCAATTCCTTCATGGTGGCCGATATCTCCTGTGATCAGTACATCCGCATGCTTATCCAGCGCTGCCTTGATCACACTTTTTCCAGAACCCGGACAGATTGCAATTCGTTTCACTTTATCTTCCAGATTGCCGAACACCTTTACCGCTCCCAGGTGAAATGCATCTTTTACATCTTCACAGCATTCTCTGAGTGTCATAGGACTCTCAAGATCTGATACTCTACCGATTCCTTCCGGCTCATCTTCCTTTCCGATATCGCCCTCTGCCGTCACTTCCAGTATCTCTGCGTCCTTCATATTCATCTTATCTCCAGAAAGGTCCGCCATTCCCAGGACATCATAATTCGTATGCATTGCATAATAAGAGATATCATTCTGGATCAGTTTGATAATACGGCCTCCCACAAAATCAAGATTATGGATTTTCTTAATTGGCGAAAAGATCATCGGATGATGTGTAATCAGCATATCTGCATCGGCCTTAACCGCTTCCTCTATTACTTCATCTGTTGCATCCAGTGCGATGTATATCTTCTTCACTTCCTTATCGTCCCTTCCGACCAGAAGTCCGACATTATCCCATGAAAGTGCATAATTCAGTGGGTATTCTTTTTCGATCACATTCATTACATCTTTACACAACATCTTACATACTCCCTTTCTTCTACTCGTAATACTTTAATGCCTCTTGTGTCAGTATGATTTCCTTTTTCAGCTCTTCCATTCTCTCCGCAGCACTTACGCTGTTCTGATGTTTGAACAGCTGGTGGAACACGCTCTCTTTAATTGCCATCTCCCTGTCCAGATACTTTTTAAGAACCGGATGGTGCTGCTCTAACAATCGTTTTCCATATGTATATTCACATACAGTATAATCTTCTTTTTCTCCGTGTATGACTTTCATCATCGGGTAAAATTTTCCATCTTCTTCGATCATATTTTCTTCTACGATCCGAAGCTTATGTTCATTCAGAAATTGTCTGACCTTCCCAATCTCCGACTGTGGCTGCAGGATCATCGTATCCAGCGCATCTGCCACCATTTTCCCCTCTGTCAGGATCTTGATCACCAGACCGCCGCCCATACCGGCAGCAATCATCGTATCCACTTCTCCCGGAAGAACTTTTTCCAGTCCGTCCGAAAGTCTGGTCTCTATCTTTCCTTTTAATCCATGTCCGACAATATGCATTCTGGCTCTCTCTAACGGGCCCCTGTTGATATCCAGTGCGATCACCTTTTCCGCAATTTTATTTTCCATCAGGTATATCGGAATATAACCGTGATCCGTACCGATATCTGCAACAGAAGCGCCCTCTGTAACCAGATCTGCAACTGCCTGCAGTCTCTTTGATAGTTCCATAGGCGCCTCTTTTCTTAATCTAAATAGTCTCTTAATTTTCTGCTTCGGCTTGGATGACGGAGCTTGCGAAGTGCTTTCGCCTCAATCTGACGGATACGTTCACGGGTAACGTCGAATTCTTTTCCAACTTCTTCCAGTGTACGTGCACGTCCATCATTCATACCGAATCTTAATCTTAATACCTTCTGTTCTCTCTCTGTCAGAGTATCCAGAACCTCATCCAGCTGCTCTTTCAGAAGCGTCTGTGCCGCAGCTTCTGCAGGTACCGGAACATTATCATCCTGAATAAAGTCTCCAAGATGGCTGTCCTCTTCTTCACCGATCGGAGTTTCCAGCGATACCGGTTCCTGTGAGATCTTAAGGATCTCTCTTACTCTTTCCACCGGCATATCAAGCTCTTTCGCAATCTCTTCCGGCGTAGGCTCACGTCCTAACTCCTGTAATAACTGTCTGGATACACGGATCAGCTTGTTGATCGTCTCAACCATGTGAACCGGAATACGGATTGTTCTTGCCTGGTCAGCAATTGCTCTCGTGATAGCCTGTCTGATCCACCATGTCGCATAAGTACTGAATTTGAAACCTTTGTGATAATCAAATTTTTCTACCGCTTTGATCAGACCTAAGTTTCCTTCCTGAATCAGATCCAGGAACAGCATTCCTCGTCCTACATAACGTTTTGCAATACTTACAACAAGACGTAAGTTTGCTTCTGCCAGTCTCTTCTTGGCTTCCTCATCACCATCTGCCATTCTCTTGGCAAGTTCCACTTCTTCATCAGCCGACAGAAGCGGTACTTTACCAATTTCTTTCAGATACATACGTACCGGATCTTCAATACTGATTCCGTCCGGTACAGACAGATCGATTTTTTCCACATCGATATCGTCTTCGTCTGACATTACAATGTCATCCGGAATATCATCATCGTCATTACTGATTCTGAGCACATCAACATTATTTGCTTCCAGGTAATCGAATACTTTTTCCATCTGATCAGAATCCAGTTCCATATCAGAGAAGAAATCATTAATTTCCTGGATCTCCAGGATACCTTTTTTCTTTTTCCCAAGTGATACAAGTTCTCTTAACTTTTCCTGGAATTTTACGATATTTTCGTCCATGTAGTGTCCATCCTCTCATTGCTTGTTTATATTTTATCCTTAATTAATGGAAATATGCAGTGTCCGAAGATCCTGCATTTTTCTTTTTTCATTCATCAGGCGCTGCAGCCCCTGAATATCTGTCGGATCCAGATTCTTCGTTGCCTCCTCGATACTGTGGTCTTTGACTCTGAGAATCGTCTCCTGTAATGCCTTTTCCTGTTCTTTCACCGTTGTCAGTTCTTTGATCTTCGTATGGAACAGACTTGCCACTTCCCGGTGTTCTTCTTCATCCGTAAAGTGATTCATGATCTGTGCAGGATTAGCTTCGGTTTTTTCATACTGTTCATATAAAAGTTCTGCTACCTTCCGAAACAGACCTTCCGAGAAATCTTCCGGCGTAATATACTTTTCAATCTGGTGGAAAATCTCCTCGCTTTCAATCAGCCATGTAAGCAACACCTTCTGAGATACCAGAATTCCGTCTTCCTTTTTATTTTTCCGGTTATTCTGTGTCTCTCTCGGTCTCTCAGCGGGCTTCGCAAGCCCTGTCTGCACTGCCATCTTTCCGACCAGTTTTCTCAGATCTTCAAATCCGACATGATAAGTTTTTGCCACCGCTTCTATGTAATTATTACGTTCGATTTCTTCTTCGAACTGCGTCAGTCTCCTGGCTGCTTCTTTCATGAATTCCGTCTTTCCTTCCGGTGAATTCATATCATAATCTTTCTCCAGAACTTCCAGACTGTACATAAATACATTTCTGGCACTCGCAATCCGTTCTTCGAATGCTTCTGCCCCCAGATTCTTAATAAATTCATCCGGATCCTTATACGGCTCCATCCTTATGATCTTCGCCGTGATTCCGGCATCCCTCAGAATTGGCATTGCTCTTAATGCAGCTCTTGTACCTGCCCCATCACTGTCATACGTCAGATACACTTCCTGTACGTACCGGTGGATCAGCGCAGCATGTCCCGGTGTCAGTGCCGTACCCAGAGATGCAACTGCGTTGGTAAATCCTGCCTGATGCAGTGAGATTACATCCATATATCCCTCACACAGAAGAAAATATGGCTTCTTGGTACGTCTCGCCCTGTTCAGTCCATACAGATTCCGGCTTTTGTCAAAGATCATCGTCTCCGGCGAGTTCAGATATTTCGGTTTTGCATCTCCCATCACACGTCCGCCAAATCCGATCACACGGCTGTTGACATCCATAATCGGAAACATCACACGGTTCCAGAACTTGTCATACACACCATTCTTTTCATCAATACTGATTAGTCCTGCTTTGGCGATCATGTCATCTTTATACCCTTTTGACTTCAAATACCGGTACAGATCATCACTGTACTTATTTGAATATCCCAGACCGAATGCTTTGATCGTCTCATCGCTCAGCTGACGTTTCTTGAAATATTCCAGTCCGACCGCGCCGCGGCTGCTCTTAAGCTGTACATAGTAATACTGTGCTGCCGCTTTATTGATCTCCAGAAGTATTGCTCTGGTATCTGCACGTTCCTTTGCCTCTCTGGAATACTCTTCTTCCGGAAGTTCTACTCCTGCCCGGTCAGCCAGGTATTTCAGTGCCTCAACAAATGTATAATTCTCATACTCCATCAGAAATGTGAATACATTCCCTCCTGCCCCGCATCCAAAGCAATAATACATCTGCTTCTGTCTGCTGACAGAAAAAGAAGGAGACTTTTCATTATGAAACGGGCACAGACCGAAATATGAACTTCCTTTTTTCTGTAGTTTTACATAAGTAGATATCACATCTACAATATCATTTCTTGATCTTACTTCTTCAATAATCTCATCAGAATAATACATTTTGAATCTCCTCATTTATATTATTCGACAAAACTTTTTTATTTCCTTTAATTTTTTTGTTTTTTATTTGCTTTTTTTCAATTCGTAATGTATAATAAAATATTTTATATACAAAAAAAGATTTCTTTTTCAAGAAATCTTTTCTAATGATGAATGCGGAAGATGGGACTTGAACCCACACAAGCGCAATGCTTACAAGATCCTTAGTCTTGCTCGTCTGCCAGTTCCGACACTTCCGCATTCATCTTTGCTCTCTCGCGAAGACAAGATATATAATACACGGGAATTGTTATTCTGTCAACAGTTTTTTTGAAATTTTTTAATTTTTTTGAACTATTGCAGAAACTGTTAATATTTCTTCTGTTTCAGCAGGACTTTCTTGATATACCGGAAGGTCTTTTCCTCCCCTTCTTCCGCCAGCATCTTTAACAATCGGTGCAGAAGCTCTGCGGTATCCGGATGAATCATTTTTCCGAGTCTTCCGGCACCCTTCTCATAATACTCCAACGGATGCCAGTCTCTGTATGCATCCCCCTGATATGTCTTGGAAGCCGCAATACGATCCATGAACATCTCCACAACGTATCGAAGCGGCATCTTAAGTCCTATGATCCCTTCCCCCGGATCTACACTGTAATCTATCCAGTATTCATAATGGTGCTTGTTGCGTCCTTTATGATGCAGCCATGCCTTAGAATAGCCTGTTGCTTCCCGTTCAGCATTATTCGGACTTCTGTTTCCCTGATAATACCTGCATCCCACCAGAAATTCTGTCGGTGAATATTTAGACATGTCATGAAGCAGTCCCTGTATGTAAAGTCCCACTTCAAAGCACTCCTTCATAACTAGATATTTATGATGATTGATCGTCTGTAAGTGTTGTAATGCTTTCATATTTCTTCGTCTCAACCTCCACAATCCGGTCTGCTGTAAGTACCGTGACCGACCTCTCTTTTAACTCTACTTTTCTCTTATCTTCCAAAAGCACCGGCGTATCCAATATTCCCTGCTCCGTTGTCGCCATCACATACCAGCCATATCCCTTCGGCAGCGCCGGAAGTGCAAATATATGCTCCAGCCAGTGCATATTATATGCAACATAACAGTCCACGCTTTTTGTCTGTGCCCCACTGTAATATACACCCAGCTGCCGGCTCGACACCTCGCCGGGTACCTGCCATGCTTCTTCCCCGTGATAAGATACATCCGGCACGCCGCAACAGCTGAGATCTATTCCCTCCAGTTCTCTCTCCGGTGTGAGAATCGGATGTGATTTACGGAATGCGATCAGTTTTTTTACAAAATCATGCAGTTCTTTCTTCTTTTCCAACCCCCGCCAGTCTGTCCATCCAATCGGATTATCCTGACAGTATACATTATTATTGCCTTTCTGAGAATTGCCAAACTCATCTCCAGCGAGCATACACGGAGTCCCTTGTGACAGAAACAGCAGAAAAAATGCATTATAAATCTGATGATTCCGCAATTCTACTACCACCCGTTTACGGCTTGGTCCCTCTGCCCCACAGTTCCAGCTGTAATTATAGTCCGGTCCATCCTGATTATGTTCTCCATTCTCTTCGTTGTGCTTTGCATCATAAGACACAAGATCATTCAATGTGAATCCATTCTGATCTGTAATATAGTTAAAGATCCCCTGCTCTTTCGAATGATGTTTCAACCAGTAGATCACATCATGGACCATACCTTCATCACCTTTTAAGAATCTGCGCATAACTGTCTGGAATCCAAGTTCATGCTCCATGATCTTGGTATTCTTCAAAAACGGATCTGCATGTACGCTATCCATCGGAGTCACAAGTGGATTCAGTATAAACCCATCTATATGATATTCCATTGCATAATACCGCAGACATTCCAGCATCATCATCTTATCCGTACCTGTGCAGAATGGCATTTCCAGCACAACTTCTATTCCGGCCCGATGACATGCTTTCACCATGTCTTTCAGACCTCTGACCCCGTCTCCATCTGCCGAGTATGCACTTTTAGGTGCAAAATAACTGCCCTCGCCATATCCCCAGTAATTTCTGTATGTCTGGCACTCTTCAAATTCATATACAGGCATACAGTGAATCTGATTGATTCCAAGATCTTTCAGATATTCCAGTTTTTCGATCACTCCTTGAAAAGTTCCTTTTGCCTTTACTTTTGACGATGCATGTCTGGTAAATCCGCGGACATGGAGACTGTACGCAATCACCTGATGATACGGGATCTGTAATGTATGATCTCCTTCCCAGTCATAATCGTCTGCCGGGAAACGTCCTCTGACTTCATGTTCTGACAGGTTTTTCTTCACACCCCATCGTTCTTTTCCCGCAAGCGCCTTCACATAAGGATCCGTCACGACCTCATCCTCTATTAAGTAGTTATATTCATACGCTGACGGCTCGATATCCTCAAGTGCCATACAGCGCACCTCACCAACTGCCGGTTTCATCTCAAACTGCCGGAACGGCTTCTTTCTCCCGGCACGATATAATAACAGCTGGCAGTTCTTACCTGCCGGAACTGCAATGGAAAAATTAATTCTGTTTTTACCGGTCTTCACCCCCAGTGGTAATGGATATCCCTGAACCTCTCTCATCTCTGTTATGTCCTTCCCGTTGTCTGTCTGCGCTTATTGCCATCCATCCGCGCCATACATTTCAACATTTTCTTTATTGATCATAAATACATCTACCGATGTCTCTGCTTCAAAATCTTTTCCATCCAGAACATTCAGCGCAATATCTACCGCCTTCTTTCCGATATTGATCGGAGACTGTGCTACCGTCCCTGCGATCTGGCTGTCCGATTTTTCTAATTCTTTTTTAATGTCAGGCGAACCATCCACACTGTATACAACCGTCTGGTCATTATTTGCGAGGTTCAGCGCTGTCTTGACAGCAACCGCCATCTGATCATTTCCACACATGATCGCAGTCACATCCGGCTGTTCCTCGAGAATCTTTTTCGCCGCCTCCAGTGCACTGTCAAATGTTCCATTTGTGTCTTCGCGTGCCACAACTTCAAATCCCTTTTCCGCCTTGGCAATTGCCTGCTCAAATCCCGCAATGCGGTCATTCACTGCGTTCTGTGTTGTTGCTTCCAGAATCGCAACCGTGCCGCCATCCGGATACTTTTCAATCAGAGCATTACCGCAGAGCTTTCCCGCTTCTGTATTGTTAGATCCGATGTATGCATCAATATAGTCTGTATCTTTTACCTGTGAATCAATATTGATGATCTTCACCCCTGCTTCCTGAAGTGCCTGCAGAGATGGTGTGATTTTTTCCCAGTCTACCGGGCAGAGAAAAATTGCATTGATTCCTTCATCGATCATCTCCTGTATCTGCTCTGCCTGTGTATCTGCATCGGACGCAGGGTCTTTTACCACCATCGTACACTCTTCTTTTTCCACGACCTGCTGTGCCGCTGTCTCCAATGTTATAAAATATGGATTCTGCATATCGATCACAGAAAAACCAAACTTATACTTTCCTGCATCTTCTGTCTGATCTGCATCCTCCGAATCGTCTGTTGTATCCTCACTGACTGCATTATCCACCGGTTTTCCTGCCTCTTTCTTACATGCAGATAATGCGAAAATGCATACGAGTAATACTGCGATCACTCCCAACATTCTCTTCTTCATCATGTTGTTATTCCTCCTTATTATTGCGTTACATACAGCTACATTCTACAACATTTTTATCCGTTTGACTACTATCATCTTGCTTTTTATCCGTTTCTTTGTTAAAGTTAAGATAAGTTTAATGTTAGTAAAGGAGACTATGATATGAGCGACACAAAGGAAACCGAAGAAAGCTACACAACCGTAGAGCTTACACTTGATAACGATGAAATTCTTGAATGTGCAATTCTCACAGTATATGAGGCTGCCGGCAGAGAATACATTGCCCTGCTTCCTCTGGATGAGAATCTTGAGCCAAATGAAGCCGGCGATGTATATCTCTATCAATACAACGAATCCGAGGACGGCGAACCAGACCTCGGTAACATTGAAGATGATGAAGAGTATGAGATTGCTGCAGATGCTTTTGATGAATGGATGGATTCACAGGAATTTGACGAATCAGACGTCGAGGAGTAATTCGGACACAAAACGGGAAGGAGTCATATCTTTCCCGTTTTTTTCTTTTACATAACTGATGATCAGTTTTCTCTTTGCCCTGGTCATCGCCACATAAAAAAGCCGTCTTTCTTCCTCGATCTCCTCATCTGCAGCTGCTTTCTTATACGGACTGCTGCCCTCATTCGCTTCGATCACGAATACCGTATCAAATTCCAGTCCTTTAGCCGCATGCATCGTCATCAGATTCACTCCTTCTGTCTCCCCCTGCCTGCGATTCTGTTCTTTCAGTATCTCGCCATACCGTTCCACATGTACAAACCAGTCTTTGATCGATCCATACCCCTTCGAATTCTGCCAGATTTCCTCCAGAACCGAAAACAGATCCTCCGCTGATATTTTTCTGTACGCTGCGTAATCTTTTAAAAACTCATCATATCCCATACGTTTCCGGATATACTGTATCGCCGCATACGGTGTTTTATCTTTTATCATCTTCATATCCCACTCCAGCTGATCAACTCTGTCCACCATCCAGCTTTTATCTTTGTAATATCTGCGCAGCGACTCATAAGTTACTTCCCTGTTCTTCATACTATCTCGTGTAAAAAAACGATTAGGACGATTCGCAATCTGCAGAAAATATTTTCTGTTATATTCTCCCTGCGACAAATGCAGATAACTTATGATATCCTGTGCGACAAAATGTTCATATATATTATTCAGATGTTCTTTCATCGTAAATGGGATCTGGTACTCCATCAGTAGTTCCGACATGGCTCTTGCGTCTACATTTGTCCGGTATAGCACTGCCATATCCGTGTACGCAGTGCCTTTTTCCTGATATTCTCTCATCCTTTCCAGTACATATTCTGCTTCCTGAACAGGATCTCTTACTTCCTGAACATGTACAGTCTCATCCGGTTTCTGGAAAGCTTCGATCTTTTTCTGGAAACGAATCTTATTATTTCTAATTACTCTTAATGCGCCTTTTACGATATATCCGCTGCTACGGTAATTGATATCCAGAAGTATCTGTTTTGCCTGTGGATAATCTTTCATAAACTCCATCATGATCCCCGGCTTTGCACCGCGAAATCCATATACGGACTGGTCATCATCTCCCACCACAAACAGATTATCCTGTGGTGCCGCCAGCATACGTACCACATCATACTGTGCCTGATTCACATCCTGAAATTCATCCACCAGAATGTACCGGAACTTATCCTGCCATTTTTTCAGGATGTCCGGCCGTTTCAGGAAAAGTTCCCTGCACTGGACCAGCATATCTTCAAAATCTATCTTCCGGCATTTCTTTTTGGCGTTTTCATACTCCCCGTATAATGCCCGGAATTTTTCTGTCGTATATTTTACTGGTTCATACGTTTCAATATCCACACAGTTATTTTTTACATTTCCAATCTCAACCACCAGTTCCTGCAGATAATCTTTTTCCTCATCCGGCTCCAGTTCCTGATCCCATTCTACTTTCGGAAGGATTTCCCTCAGCATTCTGTACTTTTCTTCATCCGCCAGAAGATTCGATGGATTCAGACGGTATGCCCACTTGAGGATTCCATAGTAAATTCCGTGAAATGTTCCGAATGTAACAGCATAAGAAGACGGACCACAGATTCGTCGGGTTCTTTCTTTCATCTCGTTTGCCGCATACTTAGTAAAGGTAATGACCAGAATTTCTTCTGGCCTTACCTTATACTTCATGATCAGATATTCTATTCTCTTTGCAATGGTTAGAGTTTTCCCCGAACCGGGGCCGGCAAGGACCATACATGGTCCTTCGTTATGGGCGACTGCCTCTGTCTGAGCATGATTTAAACTCATAGAATCCCCTTACTTGCTTAATAATTCAATTCCCTCTTTGATTCGTTTTACAGACTCTTCTTTTCCAAGAATCTCCATGATCTCTGTTGCTCCACCCGGTGTGCTCTGCTTTCCGGATACAGCGGTACGGATCGGCCACATTACATAACCGACTTTTACACCCTTCTCATCAACATATTTCTTAAGGAGCGCAAACAGTGCATCGTTGCTGTAGTCTTCCTGTGCTTCCAGAAGCGGAAGAACTTCTTTTAATACTTCCAGTGAATTCTCTTCATTTGTCTTCATCTTCTTATGGCAGTACATTGCCGTATCATACTCCGGAACTGCTTCAAAGAAATCGATCTGGTCTGCAATATCCGGGAAAATCTCGATTCTTGATTTTACCAGTGCAGCAATCTTCTTCAGATCGTAGTCTTTTGTGATCACTTCACGGATGTATTTTTCAGCTCTTTCATAGAACTTATCAAAATCCATGGCTTTGATGTATTCACCATTCATCCATTTCAGTTTACCAAGATCAAATACAGCCGGTGACTTGTTCATACGGTGGAAGTCAAATGCTTTTACCAGTTCTTCCAGTGAGAAGATCTCCTGATTGCCTTCCGGTGACCATCCAAGCAGTGCTACATAGTTTACAACCGCCTCTGTCACGAATCCCTGTTCGATCAGATCTTCGTAAGAAGAATGTCCGCATCGTTTGCTGAGTTTCTTATGATTCTCATCTGTAATCAGCGGGCAGTGTACATATACCGGCACATCCCATCCGAATGCTTCGTAGATCTTATTATATTTTGGTGCTGATGACAGATATTCATTACCACGTACAACATGTGTAATTCCCATCAGATGATCATCGATAACATTTGCAAAATTGTAAGTCGGATATCCGTCTGATTTAATCAGGATCAGATCGTCCAGTTCTTCATTCGGAACCGTGATATCTCCGTAGATCTCATCATGGAATGTCGTTGTTCCCTCTGTAGGCATATTAAAGCGGATTACATGTGGTTTGCCTGCTGCAAGGTTCGCTTCAATCTCTTCTTTGCTTAAATGCAGGCAATGCTTGTCATATACAACGATCTCTGTTCCGCCGTCTTCATCTGAGACCTTGCTCTTCAAAGACTCCAGACGTTCCTTGTCACAGAAGCAGTAATAAGCATCGCCCTGCTCGATCAGCTGCTCCGCATATTTCAGATAGATTCCCTGTGCATTACGTTCACTCTGTACATATGGTCCTACTCCGCCGTCTTTATCCGGTCCTTCGTCATGAACCAGTCCGGTCTCTTTTAACGTATGATAAATAATGTCCAGTGCGCCTTCTACAAAACGTTCCTGGTCTGTATCTTCAATTCGGAGGATAAAGTCTCCGCCTTCATGCTTTGCGATCAAATAAGTATACAACGCTGTTCTTAAGTTACCTACATGCATTCTTCCTGTAGGACTTGGTGCAAATCTTGTTCTTACCTTACTCATAACTATCATTATCTCCTGTTTCTTTATTGTTTTGAAATGTATGAAATCTATGTATCACTACATACATTAGAACACTGTCCGTCTTTACATTGTAGCACAACTCCAAGGCAGACAGCAACCTTTTCCGCTAGATCTTTCGTCCTGTCTTTCATCTTAAACATGATCCGATCCATCTCTCAATTTTTTCTGCTGTTTTACAATTCTTTTTTCAATCCAGTATTCTTTCTGGAATACTTCTCTTGGGATCGATACAATGCAGACAATTCCAAGCACAATTCCAAACGCTACTTTTACCGCCCCGATTCCTTTCACGGCAGCCATTGCAAACTGATTCGTCACCAGATAATACGCCGTAAAATAGATTCCGGCTCCCGGCACCAGTGTAATGATCCCCGAGATCATAAAAATGGTGATCGGACATTTCAGACGGACCGTCAGCATTCTCGCAACCAGCACTGCACATACCGTTCCGATAAACGAAGCAGCCGCAACCGAACAATAGACCGACGCAAGCTTGTACATCATCCAGCCCACCGATCCGGTGATCCCACATCCGATATAGAATCTTCTCGGTACCTGGAACATAACTGCATATGCAATCGTTCCGATAAACGAACATGCCAGATTCGCTATAATTTTTATGAGCATTATAAGATTCCTCCTAACACATGATGATACACCGACAATGCCGTTCCAACACCGATCGCAATATAAACAAATACCATGACTGCATCGATCATCTTTACTGTACCGGCAAGATAATCGCTGTCTGCCAGATCACGGATCGCATTCACAAACGCAAGTCCCGGCACCAGCGGCATGATCCCGCCGGTCACGATTCCTTCCATCCGCAATGTCCCAAGTGCCGGTATATGCATCGCTGCCAATGCCATGGATGCGATGATAATTCCTCCCACAATGTGAACAAGAATTTTGGAAACTCCATGTTTCCCGGCAAAAAGTGACCAGGCAAACACCGCACAGCCAACAAATAACGCCACAAACGCTTCCATCGACGTTCCTCCAAGCAGATACCCCAATCCGCCTGCGCTCAGTCCCGCAGCCGCAATCTGATAAGGGATACGCTTGACCGGCATCTTATTGATCTCTTTCAGTTTCTTTATTGCTTCTTCAATTCCGACATGTCCTGCCGCAATTTCTCTGGAAAGATCGTTCACTTCTGCCACAATCCCAAGATGCGTAGAAGAAAGCGGTACCTGTTTCACTTTTGTATACAGTTTTTCTTTATCTGTTCCGGCACAGATAAACAAACCATGGCTCAGAGTAAACAGATCTACATATTTCACTCCGAATCTATGACAGATCCGCATCATCGTCTCTTCCACACGGAAAATCTCGCCCCCATTTTTCAACAGCATTCTTCCGGCTTCCATCGCAAGATTAATTACCCTCTTTGTATCGATCTCCGACATCAGTTCCTTTTTCAGATAAACTTCCTCTTCATCTGAAAATCCGCACTTATCACAAAACTCCCTGATATCCCGGCATCGTTCTTTTTTCATATATACCCAGTCATATTGTGAACAATAGTGTTCACAGATATAATGGATCATATACTGGCCATAGCCTTTCCCGCGGTCTTTTTCCATCGTTACAATGTTCTTAATCTCACATTTCTTTTCTTCCGAAAATATGACCACGCACAATGTCCGGAGTTTTCCATGTTCCTCCAGCAGAAAAAGTTCCCCTTTTTCCAGCACTTTACGGATTCTGGATTCATCCGGGTCCCCCATGTGAAGCAATTCTATATAGTCTTCTTTCCCGTCTGTCACCTGTCGAATATTCATTTCTTCTATTCTGCTCCTTATACCAATTATTTCGCTTTCTCGACTCTGCCTATTATAACACCTACCCCGTCAAAATCCCAGATTATTTTTTAACAAATACAGAGAACTTGCCACCGGTATCTTCTTCCAAACGCCTGGCGATTTAACACTCTGTCTTTTTTATTTTCTGCCTGCCGGAACTGTTATTATCTCACTGTTTTTACCATAAAGTATTCCATCGCGGCTTTCATAGACCGGATTATCCGGTGCAACTTCTATATACATCAGACCTTCCAGCTTGTCCAGCACGCCCGGTGCAATAGATGTAATATTGGCAGGAATATAAACTTCTTCTGCGGACGCAATCCCATTCAGAGCTTCACTTCCGATTCCGCTGCATCTTTCATCCGCCGGAAATATGATAATTCCATCTTCCAAAACAAACGCAGGGTTCTTACAGCTTTCGATCACACCATTTTCATTGACCACAAATCCGTTCAGCTCTAATAATTCCGTTCTTATCATTTCTTCATTCTTTGTTACTTCGTCTGTAGCTGTTCTGTCTGTCACCTCGTCACTTTCCGCATGTTTCATTGTATTGTCTACACTGTTTTCAGGTAATATATTCTCCTGTGTTGCCGGTTCTTTCACCAGCGTTGCCGTTACCGTCGTCTCTGTGTCCGTACGTTCCATATTCACAGGCTGCTCTTCTGCAACAAGCATCACTTCTCCTTCTGTCGGTTTTACCGTACTTTGCAGTCCCATTGTCTTCCATATATGCATATGCTCTGCTATCCTTCCGGCATGAACCTCCGACACATTTCTGTACAGTTTTCCATCTTCTGCATACGCATATCTGTGTTCCGCATTCCACACGACAGCATTGGACCAAAGTTGTACAAGAACCGTAAGTGTAACCAGCATCGCAATATCTATGCATATCCATCTTACGGTTTCCTGTGTTCTGACACTTATCTTTTCTACTACTCGTTCCATATGCCCACCCTCTTTTCCTTCGTTCTATACAATTATTATAAAACGTCCTTACTCGAAAATAAAGTGGCGTCTCGGCACATACCGGACACCACTTTATTTCTTAGAGGTTTCTTTATACGGTTTTATACATTGATCTCAGCTTTCACACCAAGAATATCCTTATTTGCTTCCAGCATCGGATTTACAACATTCTTCAGATATGCATCAACCTGAACCGGCGCACGTCCTACGTATTTTGCAGGGTCCATCGTCTTCTGCAGTTCTTCCAGAGAAAGGTTGAATGCAGGATCTGCAGCGATCAGTTCCAGAAGGTTATTGTCTAATCCTTTTTCTTTGACATTGCGTCCGGCTTCCATTGACAGTTCACGGATTCTCTCGTGAAGTTCCTGTCTGTCTCCGCCTGCTTTTACAGCATCCATCATGATATTCTCTGTTGCCATGAATGGAAGCTCTGACATCAGTCTCTTTTCGATAACCTTCGGATATACCACCAGTCCGTCTACGACATTCAGGCACAGATCCAGGATACCATCGATTGCCAGGAATCCTTCTGGAACACTGAGACGCTTGTTAGCAGAATCGTCCAGTGTTCTTTCGAACCACTGTGTTGCAGATGTAATTGCCGGGTTCATGGCATCTACCATTACGTATCTGGAAAGAGAAGCAATTCTTTCACTTCTCATCGGGTTTCTCTTATAAGCCATGGCAGAAGAACCAATCTGGCTCTTTTCAAAAGGCTCTTCTACTTCTTTCAAATGCTGCAGAAGACGAATGTCATTAGAGAATTTATGTGCGCTGGCTGCAATTCCTGCCAGTACATTTAAAACTCTTGTATCTACTTTTCTGGAGTAAGTCTGTCCCGAAACCGGATAACATTCTTTGAATCCCATTTTTTCTGCAATCATCGGGTCAATTTTATCAATGGTTTCCTGGTCTCCGTCAAAAAGCTCCAGAAAACTTGCCTGTGTTCCTGTCGTTCCTTTTGAACCTAACAGCTTCATGGTGCTGAGTACAAATTCCAAATCTTCCAAGTCCAGAAGGAATTCCTGCATCCAAAGGGTCGCTCTTTTCCCTACCGTAGTGGGCTGTGCCGGCTGGAAATGGGTAAATGCCAGAGTTGGCAGCGCTTTATGCGCATCTGCGAATTTTGCCAGTTCCGCAATCACATTGACTAATTTCCTGCGCACCAGCTTCAGCGCTTCTGTCATCACAATAATATCTGTATTGTCTCCTACATAGCAGCTGGTAGCGCCCAGGTGGATGATACCTTTCGCTTTTGGACACTGTACACCATATGCGTATACATGGGACATCACATCGTGGCGAACCTGTTTTTCTCTTTCTTTTGCCACTTCATAGTTAATATCCTCTGCATGAGCTTTCAATTCGTCAATCTGTTCCTGTGTAATGGGCAGTCCCAGTTCTTTTTCGGTCTCTGCCAGAGCAATCCACAGCTTTCTCCAGGTACGGAATTTCATATCAGGAGAAAAAATATACTGCATTTCTCTGCTTGCATAACGCTCGGATAATGGACTTACATATCTGTCTGTACTCATATTCATTTACCTCTCTGTTCTCTTTCATATATCACGCAGTTAATACACATGGATTATATCGCAACACTTCCGAAAAAACAAGTTTAAAATCCCGTACTCCTGTGATAGTCACGAATAAATTGTTCTAAAAGCCCATCTGTATCTTCTCCGGACACCTTCCTGGCTTTCTTTGCACTCTGTTCCAGATTCCGGATAATTTCTTCCTGTTC
>URTM01000037.1 GCA_900550865.1 uncultured Dorea sp.
TGTGAAGAAGAGTTCGGCGTATCTGCAGCAGCAGGCGTTGTAGTTGCAGCAGCAGCTGAGGGTGCAGGAGCAGCAGAGAAAGATGAGTTCGACGTAGAGCTTACATCTGCTGGAGCATCTAAAGTAAAAGTTATCAAGGCTGTTCGTGAGATCACAGGTCTTGGACTTAAAGAAGCTAAAGAGCTTGTAGACGGAGCTCCGAAGGTAGTTAAAGAGGCAGTTTCTAAAGCAGAGGCTGAGGAAATCAAAACTAAACTTGAAGAGCAGGGAGCAGAGGTTACTCTTAAATAATTTTCCTGAATATAAGTTTATTCCGACCGCAGAAGATGATATGCTTCTGCGGTCTTTTTGCGAAAGAGGCGTTAGAAATGGATGCAGTTGAGTTGACGAGAGAGCTGATTAAGATAGAAAGTACGGATCCGGGAAGCTGGGAAACCGAGATTGGTGAATATATCTGCGACTATTTGAAAGAGAGTGGAGCAGATACAGAGACTTACGAAGTAGAGCCGGGAAGAAAAATTGTAAAAGGTGTTGTGAAAGGTGCGAAAGCGCATCCGGCACTGGTGTTTATCTGTCACATGGATACGGTTGTTAAGGGCGAAGGATGGACAAAGAATGCATTCGACGCAGAAGTTTCAGATGGGAAAATCTGGGGACGAGGAGCTTGTGATATGAAGTCAGGACTTGCAAGTGCGTTGACAGCATTTGCGGAGGTGGCAAAATCACAGAAAGAGAATGCTGAGGATATAGAAAAACTTCCGGGAACATTAGTCTTTATCGGAACTGTAGACGAGGAAGCAGATATGAAAGGGTCAGAAGCAGCAGTGCAACAAGGATGGATTCAGAAGGAAGACTGGGTTCTTGATATGGAACCGACTTCCGGAATGATTCAGATGGCTCACAAAGGGAGAACCTGGTTTGAACTTAATGTGGAAGGTATTACTGCACATGCGAGTATGCCGGAGAAGGGGGCAGATGCAATCGCCGGAATCGCATTTATGATCGCAGAGATCCGAAAAGCGATGGGAAAAGTACCGACACATGAAGAACTTGGAAAGTCTACGGTTACATTTGGACAGATTTCCGGAGGATACAGTCCATATGTAGTATCAGATCACAGTATGGTGACGATAGATATGCGTCTTGTTCCGCCGATGAATACACAAGAGGCAGAAAAGATTGTTCGAAAAGCAATTGAAATTGGAGAAAATGCAGTTCCGGGTGTAAAGGGTTCTTATAAGATTACAGGTGACAGACCACCGGTGGAGACACACATGGAGTCAGGTCTTATGAAAGCTTTATCTGAATCAGTGAAAAAAGTTACTGGAAAAGATCCAGTTGTGTCAGCGTTCACGGGTTATACAGACACAGCAGTTGTGGCAGGTCTTTTGGGAAATCCGAATTGTATGTCTTATGGGCCGGGAAATCTTGCACAGGCTCATAAACCGGATGAGTATGTTGAAATTGCGGATATTGAGCGGTGCGTTCAGGTTTATCGTGAACTGATCTGTCTTTATGAAGATATGATATAGAAGTTATTTCTGAAAAAAGATACTGTTCAAAAGGAAAAAGCTTAGAATAGCGGAAGATATAACATATCTTGAGAAAAAAGTCAAGAAAAATATAAAAAACACAAGAATCATGTTGACAATAAAAAGAGCTTTGTGATATAGTAGAAAATGCGCTATTGTGGAAAGGTATGCCATATAGTGACAGAGAATACTGTCGCAAGGCTCTTTTCATTTTTATATAACTGGAACTCGTAAAAGGCAGTTTATTGCCTGCAAAAACAATAAATGAGGAGTGAAACGTCAATGGAGAAAAACAGAATTCGTCCCATCAAAACCGGAAAAAGCTTCCGCATGAGCTATTCCAGGCAGCAAGAAGTATTGGAGATGCCTAACCTCATTGAAGTTCAGAAAGATTCCTATCAGTGGTTTCTTGACAAAGGACTGAAAGAGGTATTCGATGATATTTCCCCGATCGCAGATTACAATGGTCATCTGAGTCTGGAATTTGTGGATTTTACACTCTGCGAGGAAGATGCAAAATATACGATTGATGAGTGTAAAGAACGTGATGCAACTTATGCAGCACCTCTGAAAGTCAGAGTAAGGCTTTATAATAAGGAGACTGATGAGATTAACGAGCATGAGATCTTTATGGGAGATCTTCCGCTGATGACAAAGACAGGTACTTTTGTTATCAATGGTGCTGAGCGTGTTATCGTCAGCCAGCTTGTGCGTTCCCCGGGTATCTATTATGGAATCGCACATGATAAGTTCGGTAAGAAACTTTATTCAGCAACTGTTATCCCGAACCGTGGAGCATGGCTGGAATATGAGACTGATTCCAATGACGTTTTCTATGTACGTGTAGACCGTACAAGAAAAGTGCCGATCACAGTTCTGATCCGTGCACTTGGAGTAGGTACAAATGCAGAGATCATTGAACTCTTTGGTGAAGAGCCAAAACTTCTTGCAAGTTTTGGAAAAGATACTTCTGAGAACTACCAGGAAGGTCTGTTAGAGCTCTATAAGAAGATCCGTCCGGGCGAGCCGCTGGCAGTAGACAGTGCAGAAAGCCTGATTACAAGCATGTTCTTTGATCCAAGACGTTATGATCTTGCCAAAGTTGGACGTTATAAGTTTAATAAGAAGCTTCTTCTTAAGAACCGTGTATCAGGACAGATCCTCGCTGAGGATGCTGTAAGTGCGATCACAGGTGAAGTTGTTGCTGAAAAGGGAACAAAGATTACTCGTGAGATCGCTGATATGATCCAGAATGCGGCAGTACCGTACATCTGGGTAGAGGGTGAAGAGACTTCCAGAAATATCAAGGTTCTTTCCAATATGATGGTTGACCTCCAGGCTGTTGTTGATATTGATCCGGCCGAGGTTGGCGTGACAGAGCAGGTATATTATCCGGTTCTTGCAGGAATCATTGAAGAATCTGCAGGTGATGTAGATGAGATGAAGAGACTGATTAAGAGAGATCTTCATGATCTGATTCCGAAGCACATCACAAAAGAAGATATTTTTGCATCTATCAACTACAACATGCATCTTGAGTATGGCATGGGAAATGATGATGATATCGACCATCTGGGTAACAGACGTATCCGTGCGGTTGGAGAACTTCTTCAGAATCAGTACAGAATCGGTCTGTCCAGACTGGAAAGAGTTGTTCGTGAGAGAATGACAACACAGGATCAGGATGGTATTTCACCACAGTCCCTGATCAACATTAAGCCTGTAACAGCAGCAGTGAAGGAATTCTTCGGATCTTCCCAGCTGTCACAGTTCATGGATCAGAACAACCCGCTTGGAGAGCTGACACATAAGAGACGTCTCTCCGCACTTGGTCCTGGAGGTCTGTCAAGAGACCGTGCAGGATTCGAGGTCCGCGACGTTCACTATTCTCACTATGGAAGAATGTGTCCTATCGAGACTCCTGAAGGTCCTAACATCGGTCTGATCAACTCCCTCGCATGTTATGCGAGAATCAACGAGTATGGATTTATCGAAGCACCATACCGTAAAGTTGACAAGACAGATCCGATGAACCCGGTTGTTACAGATGAAGTTGTATATATGACTGCTGATGAAGAGGATAATTACCATGTAGCACAGGCGAATACACCTCTTGATGAAGAAGGTCATTTCATTAATAAGAACGTATCCGGTCGTTACCGTGAGGAAACACAGGACTACGAAAGAAATAAATTCGATTACATGGACGTATCACCTAAGATGGTGTTCTCCGTGGCTACAGCGTTGATTCCGTTCCTTCAGAACGATGATGCCAACCGTGCGCTGATGGGATCTAACATGCAGCGTCAGGCAGTACCGCTTCTTACAACAGAAGCTCCGGTAGTCGGAACAGGTATGGAAGTTAAGACAGCTGTTGACTCCGGTGTGGCTGAAGTTGCAGAGCAGGCTGGTGTGGTTGAAAGCTCTACATCTACAAGCATCACGATCAGACATGATGACGGAACAAAGAAAACATATAAACTGACAAAATTCCAGAGAAGTAACCAGAGCAACTGCTACAACCAGAGACCAATTGTTGACAAAGGTGAACGCGTTGAGGAAGGACAGGTTATCGCTGATGGACCGTCTACATCCGGTGGAGAGATGGCTCTTGGTAAGAACCCACTGATCGGATTCATGACATGGGAAGGTTACAACTACGAGGATGCCGTTCTGTTAAGTGAAAGACTGGTACAGGATGATGTGTATACTTCTATTCATATCGAGGAATATGAAGCAGAAGCACGTGATACAAAGCTTGGACCAGAAGAGATCACACGAGACATCCCGGGTGTCGGTGATGATGCACTGAAGAATCTGGATGAAAGAGGAATCATCCGTGTCGGAGCTGAGGTTCGTGCCGGAGATATCCTGGTAGGTAAGGTTACTCCTAAGGGAGAGACAGAACTTACAGCCGAAGAAAGACTGCTTCGTGCGATCTTCGGTGAGAAAGCCCGTGAAGTAAGAGATACTTCCCTGAAAGTACCTCACGGAGAATATGGTATTGTAGTAGATGCCAAGGTATTTACAAGAGAAGGCGGAGACGAGATGTCACCGGGAGTTAACCAGTCAGTCCGTATCTACATCGCTCAGAAGAGAAAGATCTCTGTTGGTGATAAGATGGCCGGACGTCACGGTAACAAGGGTGTCGTTTCCCGTGTACTTCCTGTAGAAGATATGCCGTTCCTTCCGAACGGACGTCCTCTGGACATCGTACTGAACCCACTGGGTGTGCCTTCACGTATGAATATCGGTCAGGTCCTGGAGATTCACCTGTCCCTGGCTGCAAAGGCACTTGGATTCAATATCGCAACTCCTGTATTCGACGGAGCAAACGAGATTGATATTATGGATACTCTTGATCTGGCTAATGACTATGTCAACTTAAGCTGGGAAGAGTTTGAAGCAAAACATAAAGAAGAACTTCTTCCGGAAGTACTGCAGTATCTGTCAGACAACAGAGAACACAGAAAACTCTGGAAAGGTGTTCCGCTTTCAAGAGATGGTAAGGTCCGCCTGCGTGACGGACGTACGGGTGAGTACTTTGACAGCCCGGTAACCATCGGACACATGCATTACCTGAAACTGCACCACTTGGTAGACGACAAGATCCATGCACGTTCTACAGGTCCTTACTCACTGGTTACACAGCAGCCATTAGGAGGAAAGGCTCAGTTCGGTGGACAGCGTTTCGGAGAGATGGAGGTATGGGCACTGGAAGCTTATGGTGCATCATACACACTGCAGGAAATCCTGACTGTGAAGTCAGATGATGTCATCGGACGTGTGAAGACTTACGAAGCAATCATCAAGGGTGAGAACATTCCTGAACCAGGAATTCCGGAATCATTCAAGGTATTGCTCAAAGAGTTACAGTCACTCGGACTGGACGTACGTGTTTTACGTGATGACAATACAGAAGTGGAGATCATGGAAACTTCCGATATGGGAGAGACAGATTTCCGTTCTCTGATCGAGGGAGACAGAAGATATCGTAATGATGACGACGAAGACTTTGGTAAACACGGATACAGCAAACAGGAATTCCAGGGTGAAGAACTGGTTGATGTAGAAGATGAACCAGAATCAGACGATGATTTCGATATGAACTTTGAAGAAAATGATGACTATGATTTCGGCGATTCATCTGACGATGAATAGGAAGGGGTCCAAAGTATGCCAGAAAATAATAAGGAACAAACTTATCAGCCAATGACTTTTGATGCGATCAAGATCGGTTTGGCATCACCTGAAAAGATTCTGGAATGGTCTAAAGGAGAAGTTACCAAACCAGAGACCATCAACTATAGAACTTTAAAACCAGAAAAAGACGGACTGTTCTGCGAAAAGATCTTCGGACCAAGCAAGGACTGGGAGTGCCACTGTGGAAAGTATAAGAAGATCCGCTATAAAGGTGTGGTCTGCGACCGTTGTGGTGTTGAAGTAACAAAAGCAAGTGTACGTCGTGAGCGCATGGGCCATATCGCCCTTGCCGCTCCGGTATCACACATCTGGTACTTCAAGGGAATTCCAAGCCGTATGGGACTGATCCTGGATCTGTCCCCGAGAACTCTGGAAAAAGTACTGTACTTCGCTTCTTATATCGTACTGGATAAGGGCGAGTCAGACCTGATGTACAAACAGGTATTATCAGAGGCTGAGTATCAGGAAGCAAGAGAAAAATGGGGAAGCGCATTCCGTGTAGGAATGGGTGCAGAATCCATCAAAGAGCTTCTTGAGAACATTGATCTTGAGAAAGAATATACAGAACTGACAGAAGGCCTGAAGGGTGCAACCGGACAGAAACGTGCAAGAATCGTAAAACGTCTGGAAGTAGTAGAAGCTTTCCGTGAGTCTGGTAACAAACCAGAATGGATGATCATGACAAATATCCCGGTTATCCCGCCGGATCTTCGTCCAATGGTACAGCTGGATGGCGGACGTTTTGCAACATCTGACCTGAATGATCTGTACAGAAGAATCATCAACAGAAATAACCGTCTGAGACGTCTTCTTGAATTAGGCGCTCCGGACATTATTGTTAGAAACGAAAAGAGAATGCTTCAGGAAGCTGTAGATGCCCTGATCGACAACGGCCGCCGCGGACGTCCGGTAACAGGACCTGGTAACAGAGCACTGAAATCTCTTTCTGACATGCTGAAAGGTAAGTCTGGACGTTTCCGTCAGAATCTGCTTGGTAAGCGTGTTGACTACTCTGGACGTTCCGTTATCGTCGTAGGACCGGAACTTAAGATCTACCAGTGTGGTCTGCCAAAAGAAATGGCAATCGAGCTGTTCAAGCCATTTGTTATGAAAGAACTGGTTCAGAACGGAACAGCACACAATATTAAAAATGCTAAGAAGATGGTAGAAAGACTTCAGCCGGAAGTATGGGACGTTCTGGAAGAAGTAATCAAAGAGCATCCGGTTATGTTGAACCGTGCTCCTACACTGCACAGACTTGGTATCCAGGCATTCGAGCCAATCCTTGTAGAAGGTAAGGCTATCAAGCTTCATCCACTGGTTTGTACAGCGTTCAACGCCGACTTCGACGGAGACCAGATGGCTGTCCATCTTCCACTTTCCGTAGAAGCACAGGCAGAGTGCCGTTTCTTACTTCTGTCACCAAACAACTTACTGAAACCGTCTGATGGTGGTCCGGTAGCCGTTCCTTCGCAGGATATGGTACTTGGTATCTACTATCTGACTCAGGAGCGTCCTGGTGCCAAGGGAGAAGGTATGATCTTCAAGAGCTTTAACGAAGCACTGCTTGCTTATGAGAATGCTGCCGTAACACTTCACTCACGTGTAAAAGTACGTGTGTCTAAGAAGATGGCAGACGGAACAGTGAAGACAGGAACTGTAGAATCTACAGTCGGACGTTTCATGTTCAATGAGATCATTCCACAGGATCTTGGATTTGTAGACCGTGAAGTAGAAGGAAATGAACTGCTTCTGGAAGTTGATTTCCATGTAGGAAAGAAACAGCTGAAACAGATCCTTGAGAAAGTTATCAATACACATGGAGCTACTGCAACTGCAGAAGTACTTGACCATGTAAAGGCTATGGGTTACAAGCTTTCAACAAGAGCTGCCATGACCGTATCTATTTCTGACATGACGGTACCTCCGCAGAAACCGGAGATGATCAAGAATGCTCAGGATACTGTAGATAAGATTACAAAGAACTTCAAGCGTGGTCTCATCACAGAAGAAGAAAGATATAAAGAAGTCGTAGAGACATGGAAAGCAACTGACGATGCCCTTACAAAGGCACTGCTTGACGGTCTTGATAAATATAACAACATCTTCATGATGGCCGATTCCGGAGCCCGTGGATCTGACAAACAGATCAAACAGCTTGCTGGTATGCGTGGCTTGATGGCCGATACAACAGGTCATACGATCGAGCTGCCAATCAAGTCAAACTTCCGTGAAGGTCTTGACGTACTGGAGTACTTCATGTCTGCACATGGAGCTCGAAAAGGTATGTCCGATACGGCTCTTCGTACAGCCGATTCCGGATACCTGACAAGACGTCTGGTAGATGTATCACAGGAGCTGATCATCCACGAAGTAGACTGTGCTAAACCGGGAGCACCGATTCCGGGAATGTATGTAAAAGCATTCATGGATGGAAACGAAGTTATCGAAAGCTTACAGGATCGTATCACAGGACGTTATATCTGTGAGAACATCGTAGATAAAGATGGAAATATCCTTGTAAAGGCAAATCATATGGTTACTCCTAAACGTGCAGAACTCATCTGCAAGAAGGGTGTTGACGAGAAGGGTGAGCCGCTGACACAGATTAAGATCCGTACAATCCTTACATGCCGTTCACACAGCGGTGTATGTGCAAAATGTTACGGAGCCAACATGGCAACAGGTGAGCCGGTACAGGTTGGTGAAGCTGTCGGAATCATCGCCGCACAGTCAATCGGAGAACCTGGTACACAGCTGACTATGAGAACATTCCATAGTGGTGGTGTAGCCGGTGGAGATATCACACAGGGTCTTCCTCGTGTCGAAGAGCTTTTCGAGGCAAGAAAGCCTAAGGGACTTGCAATCATCACTGAGATCGCAGGAACTGCTAACTTAAACGATACGAAGAAGAAACGTGAGATCATCGTTACAAATAGAGAAACAGGCGAATCCAAAGCATATCTGATCCCTTATGGATCACGTATCAAAGTAGCTGACGGAGCTGAGCTGGAAGCCGGTGACGAACTGACAGAAGGTAGTGTAAATCCACACGATATCCTGAGAATCAAAGGACTTCGTGCCGTACAGGATTACATGATTCAGGAAGTTCAGAGAGTATACCGTCTCCAGGGTGTAGAAATCAACGATAAGCATATCGAGGTTATCGTTCGTCAGATGCTGAAGAAGATCCGTATTGAAGAGTCCGGAGACACAGAATTCCTTCCGGGAACAAATGTTGACAGACTTGAATTTGAGGATGTAAATGAAGCTCTGGAAGCAGAAGGTAAAGAACCTGCAACAGGTGAGGAGATCATCATGGGTATTACAAAAGCTTCCCTTGCTACAAATTCATTCCTGTCAGCCGCTTCATTCCAGGAGACAACAAAAGTCCTGACAGAAGCTGCTATCAAGGGTAAAGTCGATCCGCTGGTAGGTTTGAAAGAGAACGTTATCATCGGTAAACATATCCCTGCCGGAACAGGTATGAGAAAGTACCGTGACATCAAGCTGAACACAGAGATGAAAATGGAAGACGAACTGGACTTTGAAGATGATTTTGATTTTGAATTCGGAGATGCAGAAGAGATGAATCAGGAGATCACTCTTGATGAAGGAACAGAAGAAACTGCAGAAGATCTCGCAGAAGAGACTGTTGCTGTATCTGAAGATGAGGAATAAAATATAGTCTATATAAAGAAAGTGTCTGCACTGAAAAGTACGGATGCTTTCTTTTTTTTTGTTGCGCTTATATATTGAAAAATCTGTTACTGACAGATAATTCAATGATTTGAAGATATTGATAGCTTTTACCATTATTTGAATATATAAATTGACTTTTATATTCAGAAAGTCTATAATAATTGTCAGTGAGAATCGGCGAAAATAGTAACAGATTCTGTCAACATTTAAGAAAGGTTGGGGTACTATTATGGATCAAGGTAAACTTACAAGAGTATTAAAATCAATGGAGGAGCATGAAGTTCCACAGATGATCGTTTCTGACCCGGTTGCGATCTTCTATCTGACAGGAAAATGGATTTTCCCAGGAGAAAGACTTCTGGCACTGTATCTGAATGTGAACGGAAACCACAAAATGGTAATCAACAAATTATTCCCACAGGAGTCAGATCTTGGCGTAGATCTTATCTACTATGATGATATCGAAGACGGAGTAGAGATCTTAAGCAGATATGTAGAAAAAGACAAAACAATGGGAATCGACAAGACATGGCCTTCAAAATTCCTTATTCGTCTGCAGGAGTTAGGCGGAGGAAGCAAATTCGTGAACGGATCTCCGATCATCGATTATATCCGTATGGTAAAAGATGAGAAAGAAAAAGATCTCATGAGAAAATCTTCTAAGTTAAATGACATTGCTATGGAAAAGATCATTCCATGGGTAGCAAAGGGATTAACTGAGAAAGAATTAAATGCTAAGATGCGTGAAATCTACAAAGAAATCGGATGCGAAGATGTATCATTCGATCCAATCACAGCATATGGACATGGTGCTGCAGATCCACATCACGTAACAGATGATTCCAAAGGAAAACGCGGAGACTGCGTAATCCTTGATATCGGTGGATTCAAAGATAACTATGCATCAGATATGACAAGAACTGTATTTATCGGTGAAGTATCTGACCGTGCAAAAGAGATCTATGATATCGTAGTAGAAGCAAACAGACGTGGTATCGAAGCTGCAAAACCAGGAAACAGAATGTGCGATGTTGACCTTGCTGCAAGAAATTACATCGAGGAAAAAGGATTTGGTGAGTATTTCACACACAGAACAGGACATTCTATCGGACTTGAGGATCACGAATTCGGTGATGTATCATCTGTTAACACAGATATCATTAAGGTTGGACAGTGCTTCTCAGTAGAGCCGGGAATCTATCTTCCAGATGAGAACATCGGTGTTCGTATCGAAGACCTCGTAATCATCACAGAAGACGGATGCGAAGTACTGAATGACTTCACAAAAGATCTGATCGTTGTACCAGAAGAGTAGAAGATAAGAAGATGCATGCTGTTAGAACATAGTGGATTGCATAAAAGATAGAAAACAAATTGGAAATAATGTGAATGAAGAGCAGTAGAACTGAAAGAAGTTTTACTGCTCTTTTGGGTATATCAAATGAGCCGGTTTTGTTTACATCACTCTGATAATGTGTTAAAATACCGACAAACATTATTATCGATAATCATTTACAGGAGGGAACCAAAATGACAAGAGATGAGGCATATGCAATCTTAACAAAATATATGAAAGGTGAACATTACATCACACATTCTCTGGCAGTAGAAGCAATCATGAAAGGACTCGCTAAACGTCTTGCACCGGATGAAGTGGAATACTGGGGCATTGCAGGACTTCTGCACGATCTGGATGAGGAGCAGTGTGACTGGCAGCGTGATCTGAGTGTGCACGGACCAACATCTGTAGAGATTTTGAAGAAAGAAGGAATCGATGATCCGGTACTTTTCGGAGCCATCTGCGCGCATAATCCGAAAAGCGGGGTAAAGGCAAAGACGAAGATTCAGTATGCACTTCTCGCAGCAGATCCGATGAGCGGATTCTTAAAGGCTGTTGCACAGATCTATCCGGATAAAAAGATTGCCAGTGTAAAGCGCAAATCTGTATTAAAACGATTTAATGAAGCAAGATTTGCAAAAGGAGCGAATCGTGATTACATGGAAAGTATAGAGTTTACGGGATTGATGCTGGAAGATCTGATCGATATCGGACTGGAAGAAATGTGTGCGATCTCTGATGAACTGGGACTGTAAATAGCGGAATTTACAGAGGGAAGAGAAGAACATTCCTGTCTGGGTATAGAGTAATGAAACTGGTGCTGTAAGGTTGTTCATTCCTTACAGCACCAGTTTATGTTACAACAGTTGTGATATTTTATTCGTAGCGTTCGTCGATGACACGTTTTGTCTTCTTCTCGCTTCTAGGTAATAATCCGATCTCAACAACCTTGACCAGAGGGGTGAATCCAATACGGCTCTTAACCTTAGAAGAAATTCGTTTTGCAAGATCCAGGAAGTCAACGGTACCGTTTGTCTCAACATAGATACGCATAGTGTCTTTTCCGTCCAGATGAGAGATACGGATCTGGTATTCACTGGATACCTCCGGAAATTCTTTTAAAATTTCTTCGATCTGTGCAGGGAATACATTGACACCCTTGATCTTCATCATGTCATCGGTACGGCCCATGATCGTATCAAGACGCGGGAATTTACTTCCGCAAGGGCAGTCGCCCGGAATGATACGGGAAAGGTCATGTGTACGGTAACGGATAAGAGGGGCTCCTTCTTTTACCAGTGTTGTAATAACAATCTCTCCGAGTTCTCCATCCGGCAGGACTTCTCCGGTCGCAGGATCGATAATCTCGATATAGATATAATCATCCCAGTAGTGCATACCGCAGTCATGTGAACAGCTGATACCGATACCTGGTCCGTAGATTTCTGTCAGTCCATAGATGTCATAGATTTCGATGCCAAGTTCATCGATGATACGTTTACGCATCTTTTCGCCCCAGCGCTCAGAACCGATGATTCCTTTCTTGAGATGAATCTTATCTTTGATGCCTCGTTTCTCGATCTCCTCAGCCAGAAGCAGCGCATATGAAGAAGTGGAACCAAGAACGGTTGTCTTCATGTCCATCATCATCTGAAGCTGCTTATCTGTGTTCCCAGGTCCCATAGGGATGACCATACTTCCTAATTTCTCGGCACCAGCCTGGAATCCGATCCCGGCAGTCCAGAGACCATATCCGGGAGTGATCTGGATACGGTCCATATTTGTCATGCCGGTCATCTCATAGCAGCGTTTGAACATTACAGCCCAATCATCCACATCTTTCTGTGTGTAAGGAATGATGACCGGAAGACCCGTCGTACCGGAAGAAGAATGGATTCTTACAATCTTTTCTTCCGGAGCAGTCATCAGTCCAAGTGGGTAGGCATTTCTCAGATCATTCTTCTCGGAGAATGGTAGCTTCTGGAAATCCTCGGCTGACTGGATGCTGGTAATTCCGGCTTCTTCTAATTTCTTTCCATAGAAACTTTCTGCTTTCAGAAGAGCCTGGATCTGTTGGTTAACTTGTGTGATCTGTTTTTCGGAAATCTGCATATGTATATCCTCGTCTTTCTTTTGGTCCTTTCCTGCGCAGACTGCTCTGTGCAGGAGCGTTCATTATATGTCATAATTTAATGCCTTGAGATTCATTTTATGAAATTTTTCAGGCAGTGTCTGCTTCATAATATTCTCTATTTCAGAAATGGTAAAATCAAGTACTCCGGTACGGATAGCGGCACCGAGAAGTAGCATATTCAGTACTTTAGAGGAACCGATATCGGCACAGGCCTGATCCGCATTTACCAGAGTGAGATTGGAAACATTTGCTTTCAAATATTCCAGCATCTGTGGGGCATCATAATCGGATCCACTTAAGGTTGCTGTGACCGGTTTTACGGCACGGGTACTTACGATTACGTGTCCGCCGGCCTTCAGATAAGGAAGCATCCGGACTGTCTCTCCGGGCTCAAAACCAATGATGAGATCGGCAGTACCGGTTTTGATCATCGGAGAATATAAGTCTTTGCCCATGCGAAGGTGGCTGAATACACTTCCTCCGCGCTGAGCCATACCGATGGTCTCGGCACTCATAACAGGAATATCTTTACTCATTGCTGCGGCTGCGAGGAGTTTAGATGCGAGAACAGTTCCCTGCCCGCCGACTCCGCAGAGGATGACATTTTTCTGGTTATTCATGGTCATCACCTCCTGTAATAGCAGTAACCGGGCAGATCTGGCTGCAGAGTCTGCATCCGGTACACATGGAACTGTCGATGCATACATTGCCATTGTTTATCACGATGGCAGGACATCCAAGTTCTTTAATACATTTCTTACATCCAATGCATTTATCAGAAGAAATATGGAGCGGTGCATCCGGCTTTGAGACAGCAATACAAGGCGATTTGAAAATGATGGCTTTTACACCTGGTTTTTCTGCCATTTTCTGAACACACGATACGGATGCATCCAGATCCAGCGGATTTACCGTTTCCACTTCTGTTACACCGATTCCGTGAAGAACCTGTTCAATGTTGATCTTTTGTACGATTTCACCCATGACAGTACGTCCTGTTCCGGGATGCGGCTGATGTCCGGTCATGGCGGTGGTAGAATTATCCAGTACGATCAGGACCATGTCAGCCTGGTTGTAAACGGCATTGACAACGCCGGTGATCGCGGAGGCGAAGAATGTGGAATCTCCGACGAAAGCGAAACACGTGGTGTCCGACTCGACTTTCCCGACACCCTGGGCAATGTTCAGTCCGGCTCCCATACAGAGACAGGTGTCGACCATATCAAGCGGCATAGCGTTGCCAAGAGTATAACATCCGATATCACCACAGAAAATCGACTTCTTTCCTTTCATGGCTTTTTTGACTGCATAGAAAGAAGCTCTGTGAGGACATCCGGCGCAAAGTACCGGTGGACGGATCGGAAGTGCCGGCGGCTCTGGAAACTCAGGTGTGACAGTGCCGGTCAGACCAAGAAAAGTATTAATATATGAAGTTACACTGTCTCTGGTGTTTTCACCTGCACAGGCGGTGTGTCCGCTGAGTTTTCCGTAAATCTTAGCCGGAAGGTGGTATTTTCCACATATATAGATCAGCTCACGTTCGATAACAGGATCCAGTTCTTCCAGACAGAGAACTTCATCCAGTCCGGTCAGAAATTCGACTGCCAGTTTTTCTGGAAATGGATGCGGGGTAGCGACTTTTAATGTTTTTATCATGCCGCTGTTTTTCATTGTTTCCATTGCATACGTATAGCTGATGCCGCCGGTGGCAATCCCTTTCTTTGATTCTTTGAAAGTCTCACAGGATGGATGAATCCTGTTCTTCTCATAAGAAGAAAAAACAGTGGCTAATTCCTGGTTACGTGCTTCTATCTTCTGATGATTCATGAAGGATAATTTTGGAAAGATGACCCAGCGTCTGGAATCTTTGATAAAGCCATCCGGCTGGTGATGAATATATTCTGTTTTATCCTTTACCATAATAGATGCATAGCCATGACAGACTCTTGTGGTTGGACGTAAGAATACCGGAGTGCCATATTTCTCGGAGTATTCAAAGGCTTCCTGAATCATCTCGTAGGCTTCCTGGGAAGAAGACGGATCAAAACAAGGCAGCTTTGAAAATCTGGAGAAATGCCGGGTGTCCTGTTCGGTCTGGGATGAGATCGGACCTGGATCGTCAGCGACAAGGATGACCATTCCGCCCTTGATTCCGACATATTCCAGGCTCATCAAAGGATCAGATGCGACATTTAATCCAACCTGTTTCATTGTTACCATAGATCTTGCACCGGCATATGAAGCACCGGCGGCAAGTTCCATTGCAGCTTTTTCGTTAACAGACCATTCTACATAGACGTCATCGGGACGATGCTTTGCTACAGTCTCGATAACTTCGGTAGAAGGTGTACCGGGATAACCTGCGACAACATTGACTCCTGCGGCAACTGCACCAAGAGCAATAGCGGCATTTCCCATTAAAAATTCTTTATGCATAGAATCACCTCAATTGTTCAAATTCATTATTAAATCGTCATGCGTTTAAAAGGAACTGTCAGTTGCCAAAGCATCCGTAATGAGCTGACAGTGGCAGGTCAAGCCGGTGACAGGTCCTGTAGATAGTATAATATGTTCAACTGAGAAAAGCAATCTTTTGGTAACGCGATAAAGTGCAAAAGTAAATATTTTCTTTTAGTTGCAGACGGGATATGATAAAATAATACCATTAGACAGATAAATAAGAGAAAACTGGCGGCTGCCGGATAAAAGAGGTTTATAATATGAAAAAATATGATTATTTAGTAGTGGGTTCAGGACTGTATGGGGCAGTATTTGCGTATGAAGCAAAGAAAGCAGGAAAAAACGTTCTGGTAATTGATAAACGTCCGAATATCGCAGGAAATGTATATACGGAAGAAGTTGAAAAGATCCATGTGCATAAATATGGCGCACATATTTTCCATACAAATAATAAAAAGGTATGGAATTACATCACACAGTTTGCAGAATTTAACCGTTTTACGAATTCACCGGTGGCGAATTACAAAGGAGAGTTATATTCGCTTCCTTTTAATATGTACACATTCAATAAAATGTGGGGTGTAGTGACACCGGATGAAGCAAAGGCGAAGATTGAGGAACAGAAGAAGGAAATCACCGGAGAACCGGAGAATCTGGAAGAACAGGCGATTTCACTGGTAGGACGTGACATTTATGAAAAGCTGATCAAAGGTTATACCGAAAAGCAGTGGGGACGTGACTGTACAGAACTTCCATCGTTTATCATCAAGAGACTTCCGGTCCGTCTGACATTTGATAATAACTATTTTAATGCACTGTATCAGGGAATTCCAGTTGGAGGATATACAAAGATGGTTGCCAATCTTCTGGAGGGAATTGAAGTCCGTCTGAACACAGAGTATCTGGAGAAGAAAGAAGAACTGGATGCGCTCGCAGAAAAAGTTGTCTATACCGGACCGATTGATGCGTATTTTGGATATAAACTTGGAACACTGGAATACCGTTCTGTAAGATTTGAGACGGAACTGCTGGATCAGCCGAACTTCCAGGGAAATGCTGCCGTGAATTATACAGACAGAGAGACGCCTTGGACCCGTATCATCGAGCACAAATGGTTTGAATTCGGAAAAGATTCTGATGGAAATGATATCCCGAAGACGGTGATCAGCCGTGAATATAGTTCGGAATGGAAGCTGGGTGATGAACCATATTATCCGGTAAATGATGAAAAAAACGGGGCTCTTTATGCAGAATACAAAGAACTGGCGGAAAAAGAAGAAAGGATCATCTTTGGAGGCCGTCTTGGAGAGTATAAGTATTATGATATGGATGCAGTAATCGCTTCCGCACTGGATCTGTGTGAAAAAGAGCTTGGAATTACAGTTGAATAAGGATTTGTAATAGAAAGTACGTATATGTCTGGGGTGTTGTCTTTGCACATATGCGTACTTTTTTGCCACTTTTGCTTGAACTTGTGCCCAATACCAACTATAATGGGGGCAGTTACTTGATAAGGAAATGGCGAAAAAATATAAAATTTTAGGAGAATAAATATGGGAAGATATTTCGGAACAGATGGTTTCCGTGGAGAAGCCAACAATAATTTGACTGCAGATCATGCATATAAGATTGGAAGATTTCTTGGATGGTATTATGGGGAACTGAAACGTAAAAACGACGATGAGACACCGGCACGTATTGTGATCGGAAAGGATACCAGACGTTCCAGCTACATGTTCGAGTACACACTGGTAGGCGGTCTGGTTGCATCGGGAGCAGATGCTTACCTGCTTCATGTTACAACAACGCCATCAGTCGCTTATGTGGCAAGAACGGATGAATTTGACTGTGGAATCATGATCTCTGCCAGTCATAATCCGTATTACGACAACGGAATCAAGCTGATCAATGGTAACGGCGAGAAGATGGATGAAGGAACGATCGCTCTGGTAGAAGATTACCTGGATGGCAGACTGGAAGTATTTGGGGAAAAATATGAAGAGATTCCATTTGCACATACATCAAAGATCGGGCGTACGGTGGACTATGTATCAGGAAGAAATCGTTACATTGGCTATCTGATCTCGCTTGGACTTTATTCTTTCAAGGGTGTCAAAGTCGGACTGGACTGTGCGAACGGAAGTTCATGGAATCTGGCAAAGTCTGTATTTGATGCACTTGGAGCAAAGACTTATGTGATCAATGCGGAGCCGGACGGAACGAATATCAATAATAATGCAGGTTCTACACATATCGGCGGTCTGCAGAAATATGTTATTGAGAATGGTCTGGATGTCGGATTTGCTTACGACGGAGATGCTGACAGATGTCTCTGTGTAGACGAAAAAGGTAATCTGGTAGACGGAGATGCGATCCTTTACATTTATGGAAAATATATGAAAGAACGTGGAAAGCTGGAGAATAATACAGTTGTTACGACGGTTATGTCCAACTTTGGATTATATAAGGCATTTGACGAAGCCGGAATCGGTTATGCGAAGACGGCAGTCGGTGATAAATATGTATATGAATATATGACAAATAACGGATGTATTCTCGGCGGGGAACAGTCCGGTCACATTATATTCTCAAAATACGCTTCTACCGGAGATGGTATTCTTACCAGTCTTAAGATGATGGAAGTAATGATGGCAAGAAAGAAGAAGATGAGTGAACTGATGGAAGGACTTCATATCTATCCACAGGTGCTTGAAAATGTACGTGTGACAGATAAGAAGGCTGCCCAGGACGATGCAGATGTGCAGGCAGCAGTAAAGGCTGTAACAGAAGCTCTTGGCGATACCGGACGTATTCTTGTGCGCGAATCAGGAACAGAGCCGCTTCTTCGTGTTATGGTAGAGGCTGAGACAGAAGAAATCTGCAAGAAATACGTAGACCAGGTGGTTGAGGTCGTAAAGGCAAAAGGATATGTTGCGGGTTAAGCGTAGAACCGGATGCATATGTAATAGAGAAAACAGAGAAGAATAGACTTATAGAAAGAATATACAGGGAGAAAATATATTATGTGTGGAATTGTAGGATTTACAGGTGAACACCAGGCTGCACCAATCTTATTGGATGGTCTGTCGAAACTGGAATATCGTGGATATGACTCAGCGGGAATTGCTGTACGTGACGGCTCTTCAGATGTAGAAGTCATTAAAGCAAAAGGCAGACTAAAAGTATTGGCTGAAAAGACCAACGGGGGAGAAAGTGTAAAAGGATCTTGCGGTATCGGTCATACAAGATGGGCAACGCATGGCGAACCTTCTGAGAATAATGCACATCCGCATTCCAGCGATGATGGAAATGTAGTAGCTGTTCACAATGGTATCATTGAAAATTATCAGGAGCTGAAGGATAAACTTATCCGTAAGGGATATACATTCTATTCTGAGACAGACACAGAAGTTGCAGTAAAACTGATCGATTATTATTATAAAAAATATGAAGGAACTCCGGTGGATGCGATCAATCATGCACTGGTACGTATCCGTGGATCTTATGCACTGGCAATCATGTTCAAGGATTATCCGGAAGAAATCTATGTGGCAAGAAAAGACAGTCCGATGATCCTTGGTATTGCAAACGGAGAATCTTATATCGGTTCCGATGTTCCGGCAATCCTGAAGTATACAAGGGATGTATATTATATCGGTAATCAGGAGATGGCACGTGTACGCAAAGGTGAGATCACATTCTACAATCTTGATGGTGAAGAGATCGAGAAAGAACTGAAGAAAGTGGAATGGGATGCAGAGGCAGCAGAAAAAGCCGGATACGAGCATTTCATGATCAAAGAGATCCATGAGCAGCCAAAGGCAGTTTCAGATACACTGAACTCCGTTATAAAAGATGGAGCGATCGATCTTTCAGAAGTCGGACTTTCGGAAGAAGAGATTAAGGAGATCAGCCAGATCTATATCGTAGCATGTGGATCTGCATACCATGTCGGAGTGGCAGCACAGTATGTCATGGAAGACCTGGCAAGAATTCCGGTACGTGTAGAGCTTGCATCAGAATTCCGTTACCGTAATCCGATACTTGATCCGAAAGGGCTAGTTGTCATCATCAGCCAGTCAGGAGAGACAGCAGACAGTCTGGCAGCGCTCAGAGAATCAAAGAAGCAGGGCGTAAAGACACTTGGTATTGTCAATGTAATCGGTTCGTCTATTGCGAGAGAAGCAGATAATGTATTCTATACACTGGCAGGACCAGAGATCGCAGTTGCGACAACAAAAGCATACAGCACACAGCTGATCGCATCTTATACACTGGCAATCCAGTTTGCCAAGATCAGAGGCCAGATCACAGAAGAACAGTATGCAGGGTATATCGAAGAACTGCAGACGATTCCGGATAAGATCGGCAGGATCATTGAAGACAAAGAAAGAATTCAGTGGTTTGCGTCAAAACAGGTAAATGCAAAAGATATTTTCTTCATCGGACGTGGAATCGATTATGCGATTTCCCTGGAGGGAAGTCTTAAGATGAAAGAGATCAGTTATATTCACTCTGAGGCGTATGCAGCAGGAGAATTAAAGCACGGAACAATTTCCCTGATCGAAGACGGTACACTGGTCATCGGAGTACTGACACAGCCGCAATTATATGAAAAGACACTGAGCAACATGGTAGAGTGCAAGAGCCGTGGTGCATATCTGATGGGACTTACAACATTTGGACATTATAATATTGAAGAGAATGCAGACTTCTCTGTATATATTCCAAAGACAGATCCTCATTTTGCAACATCACTTGCGGTTATTCCACTCCAGCTGCTGGGATATTATGTATCCGTAGCGAAAGGACTGGATGTAGATAAACCGAGAAACCTTGCAAAGAGCGTAACAGTAGAATAATGACAGAAAGAAACTGCAAAGTTGTTGCAGACGGCGGAATTTATGCAGGATGAAACAGGTGGAGACAGGATGTGGATATGACACATCCTGTCTTTTATGCCTGATGTGGAATGAATTAAGAAAAGTTTCGTAGAATAGAATAGAAAATTATGCTATACTGTTACTAACCGTGAAAAAGACAAATGAACAAAGGAGAAAAAAGGATTATGAAAACAGCATTAGTCATCATGGCCGCGGGAATGGGTTCCCGTTTTGGTGGTGGAATTAAACAGTTGGAACCAGTAGGACCAAATGGAGAGATCATTATGGATTATTCTATCCATGATGCAATCGAAGCAGGATTTAATAAAGTAGTATTTATCATCCGCAAGGATATCAAAGATGCATTCCATGATGCGATCGGAAAACGTATTGAGGGAATCTGCAACAAACTGAATGTAGAATTTGCATATGCTTATCAGGAACTGGATGATCTTCCGGAAGGCATTGAGAAGCCGGCAGACAGAAGCAAACCTTGGGGAACAGGACAGGCAGTTCTGGTATGTAAAGATATTATCAAAGAGCCATTTGTTGTTATCAATGCAGATGATTATTATGGAAAGGAAGCATTTGTAAAGATCCATGAATTCCTGGTAAATAATTATACTCCGGAGAAATCAGAAGAGCTTTGCATGGCGGGATTCATTCTTGGCAATACTTTAAGTGATAACGGAACTGTAACAAGAGGAATCTGCGCAGTAGATGAAAACGATTACCTGACAGATGTTGTGGAGACATACGAAATCAAAAAGACAGCGGACGGAGCAGAATCTCATGGAAATAAGGTTGATGTAAATTCACACGTATCCATGAACATGTGGGGACTGACACCGGAATTCGTAGGACTTCTGGAAGAAGGATTTGTAGAATTCTTTGAGAACATCAAAGGCGATGAAGCAAAAGAACTGAAAGGGGAATATCTGCTTCCAATCTATATTGATGAACTTCTTAAGAAAGGTAAAGTCAGTGTTAAACTTCTGGAAACACAGGATAAATGGTTTGGTGTTACTTATAAAGAAGACAAACCGGTTGTAGTAGAGTCCTTCGCAAAACTGATCGCTGATGGTGTATATCAGAAGGACCTGTTCTCAGATCTCCAGGCATAATAATATCCGGAAGATATGCCTGAGATGGGATACAGGTGATAGAGGAGATTCAGGAGATTCAGGAGATTCGGGATAGAAAGAAAAAGACAGGAAAGAATATGACAGAAAACAGGATCGGGAGAAAAAAGACAGGAATCATCTGGTTGTTTTTCATGCTGGTCTGGATGGCAGTGATTTTTTCATTTTCAGCCAGAGAGGCAGATGAATCGGCAGCAATGAGTCATTCCGTCGGAAGAGTAATCGGAAGGCTTGTGATTCCGGAGTACAGATCCTGGTCGGAAGATAAGCAGGAGCGGTTTGCGGAAAAGATAGATTTCCCGGTACGCAAATGTGCACATGCGTCGGAATACGCAGTCCTTGGTGTGTTGATACTGGGGACTGCGTACTCTTTTTCAAAAGACCGGGGAAAGAAGAGGATGCTGCTGTGCTGGTGTGCAGGTGCGTTCTATGCGGCAACCGATGAATTGCATCAGTTGTTTGTGCCGGGACGGAGCTGCCAGTTCAGAGATGTATGTATCGACAGTGCAGGAGTGCTGACAGGTATCTTGCTATTTAGCCTGATAAAGCATAAAATCGCAAAATACAATGAAAAGAAAAAAACTTGTAAAAACTAAGAAAAAAGTGGCAGAAAACGTGAAAAAATCAAGGAAAATCCCTTGACAAGTATCATGATTCGTAATAAACTAAACAAGCGTGCATAGGAACGTTTTGTTTTGATGTACGACTATTCACAAGATGAATAAGCAACTTATTATAATCGTAGGAGGTGAAAGAAATGCCAACATTTAACCAGTTAGTAAAAAAAGGACGTCAGACATCTGTAAAGAAG
>URTM01000038.1 GCA_900550865.1 uncultured Dorea sp.
GAGAGTTCAAGGAGATGTTCCCCGATAACGCAGTGGAATATTTTGTCTCCTACTATGATTACTACCAGCCGGAGGCTTATGTCCCATCCTCAGATACCTACATTGCGAAGGATTCCTCCGTGAATGAAGAGATTGATAAGCTGAGATTATCGGCAACGGCAGCATTGATCGAGCGCAGGGATGTGATCGTAATTGCCAGCGTTTCCTGTATCTATGGTCTTGGTGAACCGGAAAACTTTGAACAGATGATGGTATCGCTCCGACCGGGGATGGAGAAGGACAGAGATGAAGTCTTACGTCAGCTGATAGATATTCAATATGACAGAAATGATATGGATTTCAAGCGCGGAACATTCCGGGTACGAGGCGATACGGTAGAAGTTGTACCGGCAGACCGGGGCGATACGGCTATCCGGGTGGAATTCTTCGGAGATGAGATTGACCGGATTTCAGAGATAGACATGCTTACCGGAGAGATTAAAAATACATTGAATCATATTGCAATATTCCCGGCTTCCCATTACGTTGTACCGAAGGAACGTATGGAGAGAGCAATAAAAAATATCGAGATTGAACTGGAAGAACAGGTAAAATATTTCAAAGCAGAAGGGAAGCTTCTGGAAGCACAGAGAATTGCGGAACGTACAAATTTTGATATAGAAATGATGCGCGAGACCGGATTCTGTTCAGGAATTGAGAACTACTCCAGGCATCTGGCAGGACTTGCTCCGGGGCAGCCACCGAATACATTGATGGATTATTTCCCGGATGATTTTATCATAATGATCGATGAGTCGCACAAGACGGTTCCGCAGATTGGTGGTATGTATCACGGCGATCAGTCGAGAAAGCGTACACTGGTAGAGTATGGATTCCGTCTGCCATCGGCACTGGACAACCGTCCGCTAAGTTTTGAAGAATTTGAAAGTAAGATCGATCAGGTCATGTTCGTGTCTGCAACACCGGGGAAATATGAAGAAGAGCATGAACTTTTAAGAGCCGAGCAGGTAATCCGGCCGACCGGACTTCTGGATCCGGAAGTGGAAGTGCGTCCGGTAGAAGGACAGATTGATGATCTGATCGGAGAAGTGAATAAAGAGATTGCCAATAAGCACAAAATACTGATAACAACCCTGACCAAGCGTATGGCGGAAGATCTTACCGATTATATGCGTGAGCTGGGGATCCGTGTGCGTTACCTGCATTCAGATATTGATACACTGGAACGTACCGAGATCGTAAGAGATATGCGTCTGGACGTATTCGATGTTCTGGTCGGCATTAATCTTCTGCGGGAAGGACTGGACATTCCGGAGATCACATTGGTTGCGATCCTGGATGCGGATAAAGAAGGATTTTTGCGTTCCGAGACGTCTCTGATCCAGACAATCGGCCGTGCGGCCCGTAATGCAGAAGGTCATGTGATCATGTATGCAGATACGATTACGGATTCTATGCGTGCGGCACTGGATGAGACGCAGCGAAGACGTGAAGTGCAGATGGCATATAATAAAGAACATGGCATTACACCGAAGACAATCCAGAAAGCAGTACGGGATCTGATCTCGGTATCCAAGAAGGTAGCGGCTTCTGAATTACAGATGGAAAAAGATCCGGAATCCATGAGCGAGAAAGAATTAGAGAAGCTGATCAAAGAACTGGAGAAGCAGATGAAGAAAGCGGCAGCAGATCTGAACTTTGAAGCGGCAGCAGAACTCAGGGATAAGTTAATAGAGCTTAAGAAGACACTACAGGAAATAAAGATATAGAAAAAGGAGATCATACATTCACATGTCACAGGAAAAAGATTCAAGACAATATATCAAGATCAGAGGAGCAAATGAACACAATCTGAAGAATGTAGACGTAGACATACCAAGAGACAAACTGGTGGTACTGACCGGTCTCAGCGGATCAGGAAAATCATCACTGGCGTTTGATACAATTTATGCGGAAGGACAGAGAAGATATATGGAATCACTGTCTTCTTACGCTAGACAGTTCCTGGGACAGATGGAAAAGCCGGATGTAGAGAGCATCGAAGGACTATCTCCGGCAATATCCATTGACCAGAAATCTACGAACCGCAACCCAAGATCTACTGTGGGAACCGTAACGGAAATCTATGATTATTTCCGATTATTATATGCAAGAGTGGGAATCCCGCATTGTCCGAAATGTGGCCGCGAGATCAAGAAGCAGACAGTAGACCAGATGGTAGAACAGATCATGGGAATGCCGGAGAGAACTAAGCTCCAGCTTCTGGCTCCGGTTGTAAGAGGAAGAAAGGGAACCCATGTAAAATTACTGGAACGCGCCAAGAAGAGTGGATATGTCCGCGTCAGAATTGATGGCAATATGTACGAACTGTCGGAAGAAATCAAGCTGGATAAGAACATCAAACATAATATAGAGATTGTTGTGGACCGTCTGGTAGTAAAAGAAGGCATCGAACAGCGTCTGACTGATTCGATTGAAAATGTACTGAATCTGGCAGAAGGGCTGATGACTGTAGATGTGATCGGCGGGGAGCCGGTTCAGTTCAGTGAAAGCTTTTCCTGCCCGGACTGTGGAATCAGTATTGAAGAGATTGAACCGAGAAGCTTTTCATTCAATAATCCATTCGGTGCTTGTCCGGAGTGTTTCGGACTGGGATACAAGATGGAATTTGATGAAGATCTGATGATTCCAGATAAACGTCTCAGCATCAGTGAAGGTGCGATCACCGTTATGGGATGGCAGTCCTGCACGGACAAAAAGAGCTTCACGTATGCAATTTTGGATGCACTGAGCAGAGAATATGATTTTTCACTGGACACACCGTTCGAGGATTATCCGAAAGAAATCCATGATGTCCTGATTCATGGAACAAATGGAAAAGAAGTGAAAGTTTATTATAAAGGACAGCGCGGAGAAGGCGTTTATGATGTGGCATTTGAAGGTCTGATCCGAAATGTAGAGCGCCGTTACCGTGAGACTTCATCGGAAACGATGAAAGCAGAATACGAAGAATTCATGAATATCACACCGTGTCATGCATGTAAAGGCCAGCGTCTGAAACCGGGAGCACTGGCAGTTACTGTCGGAGACAAAAATATTTCCGAACTGACAGGAATGTCGATTGAAAAACTGCAGGCATTTTTAAAAGAACTGAAGCTTACGAACCAGCAGATGATGATCGGCGGACAGATCCTGAAAGAGATCAATTCCAGAATCCAGTTCCTGATGGATGTCGGACTGAACTATCTGACACTTGGAAGAGCAACAGGAACGCTTTCCGGAGGTGAAGCACAGAGAATCCGTCTGGCAACACAGATCGGCTCCGGGCTTGTGGGTGTGGCATATATTCTGGACGAGCCAAGTATCGGACTGCATCAGAGAGACAATGATAAATTACTCGGAACTTTAAAACATCTGCGGGATCTTGGCAACTCCGTGATCGTGGTCGAGCACGATGAAGATACGATGAGGGAAGCAGACTTTATCGTGGATATCGGACCGGGAGCAGGAGAGCACGGCGGCGAAGTGGTTGCAACGGGAAATGCAGAAGAAATCATGCAGAATGATAAATCGGTAACCGGAGCTTATCTGAGTGGAAGAATCAAGATCCCGGTTCCAGAGACAAGAAGAACACCGACAGGATGGCTGAAAGTACTCGGAGCGCAGGAAAATAACCTGAAGAATATAGACGTGAACTTTCCGCTTGGCGTGATGACCTGTGTTACCGGTGTGTCCGGTTCGGGAAAGAGCTCACTTGTGAACCAGATCCTCTATAAACGTCTGGCAAGAGACCTGAACCGTGCAAGAACCATTCCGGGCAGACACAAAGGCATCGAGGGACTGGAACAGCTGGACAAGGTGATCAACATCGACCAATCTCCGATCGGGCGGACTCCGAGATCCAATCCGGCAACCTATACCGGAGTATTTGACCTAATCAGGGATCTGTTCGCAGCAACACCGGATGCAAAAGCAAGAGGGTATAAAAAAGGAAGATTCAGTTTTAACGTCAAAGGAGGACGATGCGAGGCCTGCAGCGGAGACGGAATCATTAAGATCGAGATGCATTTCCTGCCGGATGTCTATGTCCCATGTGAAGTATGTAAGGGTAAACGTTACAACAGAGAGACACTGGAGGTAAAATACAAAGGAAAGAGTATCTATGATGTTCTGGACATGACGGTAGAAGAAGCGATGCATTTCTTTGAAAATGTACCGAGTATCCGCAGAAAGATGGAGACTTTATACGATGTCGGGCTTTCTTATATCCGTCTGGGACAGCCGTCTACAACACTATCCGGAGGAGAAGCGCAGCGTATCAAGCTGGCAACAGAGCTGAGTAAGAGAAGTACCGGAAAGACGATCTATATCCTGGACGAGCCGACGACGGGACTGCATTTTGCCGATGTCCATAAGCTGACAGAGATTCTGCACAGACTGACAGAAGATGGCAATACAGTCATTGTAATTGAACACAATCTGGACGTGATAAAGACAGCAGACTACATCATCGACATCGGTCCGGAAGGCGGCGATAAAGGTGGTACCGTGATTGCAGAGGGAACACCGGAAGAAGTTGCGGAGAGTCCGGTATCTTATACAGGAAAGTATATAAAACCAATGCTGGAACGGTAGAAATATGACATTTTGTTCAACACATCGGGCGGATTCGTCATATTGTAATATTTATGTAAAAAGGTTCACAAAGATTTAAGCAAAATGGGTCTTTTTATTTTAAATGATTTTGATTATAATGGGAACATGCTCAAAAATAGCATGTGATATAATCATATCTTACCAAAGATAGGAATATAGACAGCTTGATGAAGGGAGAATTGGGAATGTCAGTAGATCTTGGAATTGATTTGGGAACCGCCAGCGTACTGGTGTATGTAAAAGGAAAGGGTGTTATTCTAAAAGAGCCTTCTGTTGTAGCGTATGACAGAGATACGAATGCAATCAAGGCAATCGGAGAAGAAGCAAGACTGATGCTTGGAAGAACTCCGGGAAATATTGTGGCAGTCAGACCTTTGAGACAGGGCGTGATTTCAGACTATACAGTAACAGAAAAAATGATCAAATATTTCGTGCAGAAAGCACTTGGAAAGCGTACGTTCAAGAAGCCGAGAATCAGCATCTGTGTACCAAGCGGGGTTACAGAGGTAGAACGTAAGGCAGTAGAAGAGGCTACTTATGCGGCAGGTGCAAGAGAGGTACATCTGATCGAAGAACCGGTAGCGGCAGCAATCGGTGCAGGAATCGATATTTCAAAACCATGCGGTAATATGATCGTTGATATTGGAGGAGGTACATCCGACATTGCCGTTATCTCACTTGGCGGAACGGTTGTAAATACATCACTGAAGATTGCCGGAGATGATTTCGACGAGGCAATTGTCCGTTATATGAGAAAGAAACATAATCTTCTGATCGGCGAAAGAACAGCGGAAGATATTAAGATCAAGATTGGGACAACCTATCCGCTGATCGAGGATGAGACACTGGAAGTCAGAGGAAGAAACTTAGTGACAGGACTTCCAAAGACGGTAACGGTAACTTCGACAGAGACAGAAGAAGCTCTCCGCGAGACAACAGGACAGATCGTAGAGGCTGTTATCAGCGTACTTGAGAGAACACCGCCAGAGCTTTCCGCAGATATCCTCGACAGAGGAATCATGCTGACCGGAGGCGGATCTATGTTACGCGGTATGGAAGAACTGATCGAAGAGAAGACTGGTATCAATACGATGACTGCAGATGACCCGATGAAGGTCGTAGCCATCGGAACCGGAGAATATGTAGAGTTCATGGGTGACAGAAAAGGAATCTAAACTGTCGTGCGTTTGAAAATGGAGATATGACAGAAAAAAATTCGTAAAGAAATTCGTAAAAGAATCCGTAAATGAACTCGGGTGAGTGAAATCGAATGGAAGAGATAAAAGGATACGTAGAACATATAGTTTACCGTAATGAAGACAACGGGTACACGGTATTCCATCTGAATAATTCAGATGGAGAAGTGACCTGTGTCGGCAGTTTTCATTATATTGAAGAAGGTGAACTACTAAGACTGAAAGGAGGCTATACAACGCATAAGATGTATGGCCTTCAGTTCGCTGTAGAGGAATCCGAGATCTGTGAACCGGAAGATCTGGTATCCATCGAACGATATCTGGGATCCGGTGCAATCAAAGGAGTCGGGGCCTCTCTGGCGGGAAAGATCGTGAAAAAATTCAAGGAAGATACCTTCCGGATCATCGAAGAAGAGCCGGAACGGCTGGCGGAGATCAAAGGAATCAGTGAACGGAAAGCACGAGAGATCGCTTCGCAGGTAGAAGAGAAGAAAGATATGCGTCAGGCAATGATCTATCTGCAGAAGTTTGGAATTTCCACAACACTGGCAGCGAAGATCTATCAGCATTACGGACGCAATGTCTACCGGACGATTGAAGAGAATCCGTATCATCTGGCAGATCATGTGCCGGGAGTGGGATTTAAGACGGCTGATGAGATAGCAATGAAGATCGGGATACATACAGATTCTGATTTCCGGATCCGGAGTGGGATATTTTATACGTTACAACAGAGTGTGAATGAAGGACACGTTTATCTGTATCAGGATGCACTGTTGAGAGAGACGGGAGATCTTTTGGGAGTACAGATCCAGGATATGGAGAAATATCTTATGGATCTTATGATGGAAAAGAAGATCGTCATGAAGCAGTCCGAACAGAGAGTGCGGGTGTATACATCCCACTATTATTATATGGAACTGAACACCGCAAAGATGCTGCATGGTCTGAATCTTGATTTTGAAGTGGCAGATGTGACACTTCTTCACAGGATCAATCAGATCGAAAAAAATACGGATCTCTATCTGGATGAGATGCAGAAGGATGCGGTGATGGAAGCTGTCAGACACGGTCTGATGATACTGACCGGAGGACCTGGTACCGGTAAGACAACGACGATCAATGCGATGATCCATTTCTTCGAAAGTGAAGGACTGGATATCTATCTGGCAGCACCGACCGGAAGAGCAGCAAAGCGTATGACAGAAGCAACCGGATGTGAGGCTCAGACGATCCATCGGCTGCTGGAAGTATCCGGCAATCCGGACGATGAGACGATCGGCGGATTTCAGCGGAATGCAGAAAACCCGCTGGAAGCAGATGTGATCATCATAGATGAGATGTCGATGGTAGATCTGCCGCTAATGTATGCATTGTTGAATGCAATCGTGCCGGGAACCCGTGTGATTCTGGTAGGAGACGTGAATCAGCTTCCGAGTGTAGGTCCGGGAAGCGTATTGAAAGACATTATTTCATCGGAATGTTTCCCGGTAGTAAAACTTACAAAGATCTTCCGGCAGGCAGGCGAGAGTGATATTATCGTCAATGCCCACAAGATCAATCGGGGTGAGCCGGTTGTACTGGATAACAAAAGTATGGATTTCTTCTTTCTGAAGCGTGATGATACCAATATGATCATCAGCAATATCATTACGCTGATCCAGAAGAAGCTTCCGAAATTCGTGAATGCATCAGAAGCGGATATCCAGGTGCTGACACCGATGAGAAAAGGACAGCTTGGCGTGGAACGGATCAATAAGATCCTACAGGAATACTTAAATCCGCCAAAGCCTGGCAAACAGGAAAAAGAATATGGAGATCACCTGTTTCGTGAGGGGGACAAGGTGATGCAGATCAAGAATAATTACCAGCTTGAGTGGGAGATCACTACTCGTTACGGAATGACGATCGATAAAGGAATCGGTGTATTCAACGGAGATATGGGGATTATTAAGAAGATTAATACATACGAAGAGACGGTAACGGTCGAATATGATGAGAAGAAGCAGGTAAAATATCCATATAATCTGCTGGATGAACTGGAACTTGCCTATGCGATCACGATCCATAAGGCGCAGGGAAGCGAATATCCGGCAGTTATCATCCCATTGTTACAGGGACCAAGACAGCTTTATTATAGAAATCTGCTCTATACGGCTGTCACAAGAGCAAGAAAATGTGTAACGGTGATCGGAAGTGAAAGCGTGTTCCAGGAGATGATACGCAACACGAACCAACAGAACCGTAATACCAGTCTTGCAGAGCGAATCCGTGAATTTAATGCATAAAAGCATAATACAGTATATAAAAGATAAAATCATTATTCTGTTCTGGCCGGAGACCTGCCCGTTTTGTCAGAAAGTCTGTAAAGAAGGCATCTGTACAGAATGCAGGAAGAGACTGGAATCATTAAGAATCAGAGAACCAAGGTGTATGCAGTGCGGCAAGCAGATACGTAGTATGGAAAAGGAATACTGTTATGACTGTCTGCATACACATCATTATTATGAACAGGGATTGAGCCTGTGGAATCACAGGGATCCCGTGAATCAGTCGATTTATCAGTTTAAATATCACAATCAGAGAAGATACGGGGAACTGTACAGTCAGGAACTCGTGAAAAATTTTTATAAAGAAGTTCATCACTGGAATCCGGATGTCATCATGCCGGTGCCGCTGCACTGGATGAGACGACGGAAAAGAGGATATAATCAGGCACAGATTCTTGCGGAAGAACTGGGGAGAATGCTGAACATTCCGGTGGACAGTAAAAGTCTGGTCAGAAGAAAGAAGACCAGTCCACAGAAGAAACTCGGACATGATGCTAGAAAAAAGAATTTAAAAAAAGCATTTGCAGTAAAACAGACGTTCCGTCCGGTAAGGAAAGTATTGCTTGTGGATGATATATACACAACAGGGAATACACTGGATGCGGTGGCAAAAGTATTAAAAGAAAAAGGCGTGGAGAATGTTTACTTTTTAACCATAAGTATTGGACAAGGATACTGATATTTGTTATACTTAAAATGATGTTTAAATGGAATCAGTATCATGTTGAGGTGAATATATGTTAGATGAGAGAAAAGTAAAATTGATGACGAAGCTTGCTCTCTATGAGGAGACACATGGAAAAGAGGATTTTAAGATCAGTGCTTATTACAGAAAAGATTATGCAAGCCTGCATGTGATTTATGCATTTTTAAGTGTGACGGTGGGATATGTATGTCTGGTAGCACTGTTGTTATTGGCAGGCGTGGAAAATCTGATGAGCAATATGTCAAATGGTCTGTTTATATTTTTATTTCTGATCATCCTGGCTGGTTATATAGGTGTGGTGATTGTATATTGCGGAATTGCGAGTCACATTTATAATGAAAAACATAAAAAAGCAAGAAAACGGGTAAAAAGATACAATCACAATCTGATCCAACTGCTGAAGATGTATGAAAAGGAGAAAAAATAGATGGACAATATATATGTAATACGCGAAAGAATAGAAGCTGTTTATGGAAAGCATTCCAAAATATTTGACAAGATCTTTCAGTTCGTGCTGGCGATGATAACTTTTACAATGATCAATCAGAATACAGGATTTATGAAATCGCTTTCGTCACCGGTTATCTCATTGGCGCTGGCTGTAGTTGCTGCATTTCTGCCGCCTGTGATGACGGTGATCGTGGCAACTGTATTAGTACTTGTGCATACACTGGCAGTATCAGTCGGAATATTTGCAGTGACTTCACTGATCTTTCTGATTATGTATATTTTTTATATCAGACTGGCACCGAAGATGGCATTTGTGGTGCTCTTAACACCAATCGCATTTGCGCTTAAGATACCGTTTGTAGTTCCGGTTGCATGTGCACTGATCTATACGCCGGTAAGTCTGGTGCCGATGGGATGCGGAACGGCTGTGTATTATATGATAGAATACCTTAAAAAGACAAGCACGTCATCCAAAGCATCCGGTAGCAAGGCAATGCTTTCTGAAATTACAACTTATGTACAGAAAGTATTTCAGAATAAAGAAATGTGGATTTATATAGTCGCATTTATTATTGGTTTCTTCGTGATTTATACAATCCGCAGACAGGAAATGGATCATGCATGGAAGATCGGAATCATAGCGGGAGCAATTGCAAACGTAGTTGTGATGGCAATCGGAAGCATCGTGCTGGGAGTAAATGTATCTTATGGTTCTCTGATCATAGGAAATGTTCTGGCGGCTGTCGCAGGACTGATTTTAGAATTATTCCTGTTTTCTGTGGATTATGCAAGAAGCGAACGGCTGCAGTTTGAAGATGATGAATATTACTATTATGTAAAGGCAATACCGAAAGTTGCAGTGACAACACCGGAGAAGACTGTAAAGAAGATCAATGAACGTCAGGAAACAGAAATCATTGATGCGGAAGCGGTGAAGCGCCTGTCTCAGGATGTGACAGACGAAGAGACAAGAGCAATTGATGTAGATCCTCATATGGAACATGGTGTAAAGAAAGAATCTGTCCACAGACCTACTTATGGGGATTCGGAATACAGAAGTCCGGCACAGATCAGAGCGAGCAAGGCAAAAAGACGTTCGCCGAAAAGAGGACCGGCTCCCAAAAAACATGATATGAAAGATGTAGATAAAATGCTTCTGACACAGAGCCTGGAAAATGAATTTCATGCAGGCAGACACAACAGAAGATAGAAAATGAGATAAAAGTGCTGAAGAAGCAAAGCTGAGAAAAGAGCGGGGAGGTGAGAAGAATGATACAGACGATGACAGATTTTATTGATAAATACGGGATTGGGTTATATATACCAAGAGTTCATGTGACAGATGTGATAGAAGTTCTGATCCTTACATTTTTAATTTATCAGATTATTGTATGGATAAAGAATACGAAGGCATGGATGCTCTTACGTGGAATTATTGTCCTTGCAGGATTTATTCTTCTCGCAGCCATATTTAAAATGCATACGATTTTGTTCATTGCCAGAAATTCCCTGACGGTAATGGCAACTGCAGCAATCGTTGTATTCCAGCCGGAACTCAGAAGAGCTCTGGAAAAATTAGGAGAGAAGCAATTCCTGACATCTGTAGTACCGGCTGCACCAAGCAGGGAGATCCGTTTCAGCGAAGAAACAAGAGAAAATCTTATCCGCGCATGTTTTGCGATGGGAAAGGTTAAGACAGGTGCATTGATCGTAGTAGAACAGGCAATCCGGCTTACGGAATATGAAAGTACAGGAATCCAGATGGATTGTCTGGTATCAAGTCAGGTACTTATTAACATATTCGAACACAACACACCGCTTCATGATGGGGCGATTATTGTGCGTGGTGACAGAATTGTGTCGGCAACCTGTTATCTTCCTCTTTCTGATAATATGGGAATCAGTAAAGATCTTGGAACCAGACACCGTGCAGCGGTTGGAATGAGTGAGGTCAGTGATGCTCTGATCATTGTGGTATCAGAAGAGACGGGTGCTGTATCGGTAGCTCAGGGAGGAGAACTGATAAGAAAGATTAATGAGGCTGAACTCAGAATGAAACTGGAAGAAATTCAGCACAGAAGCAGTGAGACAAACAGAATAAAGGCATGGTGGAAAGGATGGCGTGAGCATGCGAAAAAGAATAACTAATAATCTGACGCTGAAAATACTGGCTTTCCTGATTGCTGTGTTTTTGTGGCTTGTAGTGGTGAACATAGATGATCCGGTGGGTGATAAGACGTTTTCTAATATTCCGGTTCAGGTTGTGCATGAAGAAGTGATTACTGACAATAATAATACGTATCAGATTGTAGATAATACACAGGAAATAAATGTAACTGTTACAGCACAGAGATCCGTGCTGGATAAGATCAAAGCAGAAGATATTCAGGCAACGGCAGATATGAAGGAACTGACGCTTCGTACCCAGGTGCCGATAGAAGTGACGATTAAAGGATATACGGGAAAGTATGAGAAGGCAACGGCAAATCCGAGAAATCTGCAGATCCAGATAGATGAAGAAGCGAAGAATAACTTCCCAATCACACCAACAACAACCGGTACGGTAAGAAACGGTTATGAAGTAGGAAGCCTGAAAGCAGTTCCTGAGAAAGTAACACTTCGTGGACCGAAGCGGATCATTAACAGCATTGCAAAAGTAACAGCAGAAGCCAATGTTTCGGGACTCTCCGAGGATGAGACGGTAGAAGCAAAACTGGTATTATATGATGCGAATAATAACGTGATCGACCAGACACTTCTGGCAAATAACCTTGGCAAAGAAGGTGTAAGTGTAGAAGTAGAGCTTTTACAGGTGAAAAGTGTTCCGGTGAAAGTAGATACATCGCAGGTATCAGCGGCAGATGGATATAAACTTGGAAAGATCACGGTGGAACCTCAGGAAGTAGAAGTGACGGGCGATAAAAGTACACTTGCCGGAATTTCAGAAATTAACATTCCGTCGAGTGCATTGAAACTGGAAGATCTGACACAGAAAACGGATGAGACAGTAGATATCTCTTCGTATCTTCCGAGCGGAGTATCGCTGGCGGAAGAAAATGCGAATAAGATTGTAATATCCATTCAGGTTCAACAGCCGGGAACGAAGAACTTGGAAGTATCGACGAGCTCTATCGTGGTGAACAACATAGCAGAAGGACTGAGTATCAATTATGGTTCCATGGTAGATCTTGAGATACAGATAAAAGGACCGAGTGATGCATTAAGTTTGTTTTCACCTGCAAAAAAAGTCAGCATAGATCTGAAGAATTATACAGAACCTGGTACATATAATGTTCCTGTGACGGTGGAACTGCCGGATGGCTGCTCACTGGTAAATGAAGTAAGTGTTGAAATTACACTTGAGAAATCAAAACAAAGCAGTAAAACACAGGACGAAAGTCAGAACAGCACTCAGAATCAGTCGAAAGAAGATGAGAGTACGCAGAATAAACAAGACGAATAACAGATAGAAACGAGGAGAGTACAGTATGATCAGACAGAAAGTTACAATAACAAATCCAACAGGACTACATCTCAGACCGGCTGGAATGTTCTGTAACATTGCAAGCAGATACAAATGTAAAGTAGAATTCATGTATGACGAGGATGTTGCGGCAAATGCCAAGAGCGTATTAAGTGTCCTTGGGGCATGTGTGAAATCAGGAGATGAGATCGAGCTTATCTGCGATGGCGAAGATGAAGAAGAAGCTATGAAAGCCATGGTGGAAGCGGTGGAAGACGGACTCGGAGAGTAGTAAGATAATATAAAAATATGACGGGCGGCTTGTGTGTTACATGAGCCGTCTGTTGCGTTTGATTCTGCGATAATGTATGAAGGATAATGGGAAAGTGAATGCCGGAGAGGGACACTGGAAAGTATAGAGAGGCAAGAAGGGAAGCGTAAGTAATTATGAAAGACAAGATAAAAAATATGCTGGATATCACATTCTGGAAATTTGTACTGGTAGGGATTGTAAATACGGTGGTAGGTACCGGGGTAATGTTTGCGGCGTATAATCTTCTGCACCTGAGTTACTGGGTATCTTCTGCAACGAATTATGTGGTTGGAAGTATTGTGAGCTATTTCCTGAATAAATACTTTACGTTCCAGAATAAAGAAAAATCCTGGAAGCAGCTGGGAATGTTTGCATTGAATATTACAGTATGCTATCTGCTGGCATATGGTATGGCGAAGCCGGTTGTGTCGTGGATTCTTCATGGACAGAGCAGGAGCGTACAGGATAATCTGTCTATGCTGGTTGGTATGGGAGCTTTTGTGGTGTTTAATTATGTGGGACAGAGGCTGGTTGTGTTTAAAAAATAATATATGATAAATATGAAAAATTAATGAAATCTTAATATTCCAGGTTGTAACATCTGTGAAAACTATATATAATATGTTTCATGTTAAAAATATATTTGAGCAAAAGAGAAGAATAATGAAGAAAAAACATAAGATAATATTAAGTATTGGAATAATTTTAAGCACTATTCTGGCAGTAGTGGCTGCACTTCTGGCGTTTAGTGCAAAATGGATGTTTAAGACATGGACAAACCTTACGATGGACGAACTGGTATATCACCTTACGGCACCATTGGATGGAACGAATGCAGATATGATCAAGGATTACTGCAACGAGTGTGCAGTGCCGGTAATATTGATCTTGAGCTGTATTATTTTTTTGATTGCGGCAAATAGAAAAAACAGAGCGGTTTTAAAAAGAATTACAGCAATATGTGCCATAGGGGCAGTTGCGGTGACAGGAGTTACGGCGGCTGTAACATGGCATGGTCTGGACGTCTCAGCATATATGAAAGGACAAAGTACATACTCCACATTTATCGATGATAATTATGTAGATCCATCAAGTGTAAATATTACATTCCCGGAAAAGAAGAGAAATCTGATATATATTTTTCTGGAATCAATGGAAATGACGTATGCGGATAAAAAAAATGGAGGAGCATTTAAACAAAATGTAATTCCGGAACTGACACAGCTTGCTCAGGAAAATGAAGATTTTTCGGGGGAAAGCAGTAAATTGAATGGCGGTTATTCCATGCCGGGGACGACATGGACGATGGGAGCGATGTTTGGTCAGACATCGGGATTGCCGTTGAATACTTCGATTGATGCGAATGGAATGAACACACAGGATTCTTTTTTTCCAAGAATAACAACGTTGGGAGATATCCTTCAAAACGAAGGATATTCACAGACACTGCTAATTGGTTCAGAAGCAACATTCGGTGGACGAAAATTATACTTTACAGATCATGGTCAATATGACATCATGGATTACGATTATGCACATGATAATGGCATGATACCGGAAGATTATAAAGTCTGGTGGGGATATGAAGATGAAAAATTATTTGGATTCGCAAAAGAGAAATTGTTAGAATTATCTCAGCAGGATAATCCGTTTAATCTTACGATGCTGACAGTGGATACACACTTTGAAGATGGATACGTATGTGATATCTGTCCGGATACATTCGGAGATAATCAGTATGCGAATGTAATGGCATGTTCCAGCAGTCAGGTAAAAGAATTTGTTGACTGGGTACAGCAACAGGATTTTGCGGCAGACACGACGATCGTGATTTCGGGGGATCATCCAACTATGGACAGTGATTTCTGCGAAGATGTGGATAAAGACTACGAAAGAAGAGTATATACAACCTATATAAACGCGAATGCAGAAAAGCAGACGGAAGAAAAAAGAAATTATACAACATTCGACAATTTCCCGACAACACTTGCGGCAATGGGAGCTGAGATAGAAAGTGACCGTCTGGGACTTGGAACGAATTTATATTCGACACAACAGACTTTGACGGAGCGGTTCGGAATCGAAAAAGAAGAGAAAGAACTGAAAAGAAAGTCTAAATTATTGAATAAAATGGCGCAGATAAATAAAGAAAAGTATGATGAAGAAATAGCTGCGCAGACGGATCCGGTAGCGAAAGCCAAGACGGGAAAATATAATGCTGAAACGGAAGAAATCCCAATCACAGTAAAAAAAGTACAGTATGCGGATAAGGGAATACAGTCTATTATGGCAGCAGTGTGGAAATATGATGATCAGAGTGATCTTCAGTGGGTGCCGCTGGCAATGTATGACGGAGATATATGGAAAGGGAATATTAACATAAGTGGATATGACACACCGAAAGGAGCGTATAATATTCATATATATCTTGTTGACGGAAATGGTGATCTGTATAATATTGCGTGTACGTCGAAAACCGTAAAAATAAACAATGAATGAAAAGAAGATGCCTTTATCAATAACACATGATAAAGGTATCTTTTTTGTACTGTCATGCGTTCGGAAGATATCGGAGAAAATAAAGTAATTTTGCTGAAATTTGAATTTTACGGACAAATCGTGTATACTAGATAAGATTGCAATGGAAAGAAGGTTTATAATGAAAAAAATAATAAAAACAGGAATAGTAGTTGGAACAGTGATGATTTCTGTGCAGATTGGAAATCTTGCATATGCAGAAGAGAATCCGGTACAGAATACAGAATATGCTAGTGAAAGTGAAAGCATATCAGAGGATACCGAAAATATAACTATAACAGAAAATGAAACTGAGAGTTATACAGGAGAAACTGCAGGAGCAGATGAATATGTAATAAAAAAAACAGGCTGGAATTTGGAAGGTAACGTATGGTATTATTATAATACAGATGGTACCCGGAAAACAGGGTGGTTAAGATATAATAATAACTGGTATTATCTGGATACAACAAATGCAGGGGCCATGCTTACTGATTGTAAAAAATACATAGACGGTGCAGCCTACAGCTTTGATATAAACGGAATTATGCAGACGGGCTGGATCAAGAGTGCGGAAGGCTGGTATTATGCCAATGAAAATGGAGCAATAGCAAACGGATGGAAACAAATTAGCGGGACATGGTATTATCTGGATGGAAACAACACGACATATCCGGGATTGATGGCAGCGAATCAGAAGTGTACAATAAACGGAGCCCGATATAGTTTCAATGCAAGTGGAGCAATGCAGACGGGTTGGATCAAAAGCGCAGAAGGCTGGTATTATGCTAATACAAGTGGAGCAATAATAGACGGTTGGCAGAAAATTAATGGAAAATGGTATTATCTGAATCCGGAAAAAGCCGGTGTTATGAGCACGGGATGGATTAAATTGGGAAATACCTGGTACTGGCTGGATAATAACGGAGCAATGAAAACGGGCTGGAATAAAGGATATTATTTGGGCAGTGACGGAGCGATGCGGACAGGATGGCAGTTAATTGATAATAAATGGTACTATTTTTATAAAGCGAATGATCCGAACACATCAGAATATAAAGAAGGACTGATGGCTACAAATACAGAAATCGATGGCTGGACGATCGGAAACAGTGGCGTTGCTGTTGAAAGCATCCAGAAGAAAATTGAAGAAATAAAAAAATATGTAACAACCCCTTACCTTTATGGAGGAGCGACAACGAAAGGATGGGATTGCAGTGGATTTACACAATGGGCATTAAAATATCTGGGAATAACGATTCCGAGATCTTCATATGATCAGGCAACAGGAGGAATTGCAATCAGTAAAAAGGATAAGGGTTTATGGAAACTTGGTGATATTTTACTGTATGCTGACAAATCAGGAAGTATCAGCCATGTTGCACTGTATCTGGGAGATGGAATGTTGATGCATGCACTTAATTCCAAGTATGGAACACTGATACAGGGAGTAGACTATTATGAAACCTGGGATAAAGGGAATTCCTTAGTTGGAGTAAGAAGATATTTATAAGGAAAAGGAGGAATACTATGAAAAAGAGAAGAAAGGTTCTTGTTGCATTAGCACTGGCTGTAACTATGCTGGCACCGACAGGCATATCGGCAGCAGAATACAGTCAGGTATCCGGACTGCCGAATGTACAGGAACAGGTACAGGAGGCAGACGGGATTAAGAATGATCCGAATGAATTACCGATCGTTGATGAAAAAGATCAGGGTAAAGAGACTCCGGATGCACCAAAGGACGATGAAGACAAAGAACCAGTTCATACCGGATGGTATCAGGCTGAAAGTGGAGAGTGGTACCTGTATGACGAAGCAGGAAACCTGAAAACAGGATGGTGTCTGCAGGGGAATACATGGTATTATCTGGATGGTGAGAATACGGAGCATCCGGGAATGATGGCAGCGGACCAGATCAAAGAAATTAATGGAAAATACTATGGATTTGATGCATCGGGAGCAATGCAGACCGGCTGGATCCTGAGAGAAGAGGGCTGGTATTATGCACAGGCAGACGGAGCATTTGTAAATGGCTGGAATAATATTGGCGGAGCATGGTATTATCTGGATGGAAACAATGCAGAACACCCGGAGCTGATGGTTGCAGGGCAGCAGAAAGTCATTGATGGAACTACATATTTCTTTGCGGAAAGCGGAACCATGAAGAGCGGCTGGCAGCAGTATCCGGAAGGATGGTATTATGCGACACCGGATGGTGCCAAGATCTATGGATGGAGAAATATCGACAGTGAGTGGTATTATCTGGATGAAAATAATACAGAATACCCGGGACTGATGGTTAATGATCCTGAGAAAACAATTGATGGAACCACCTATTATTTTAATGCAGACGGTGCGATGATAAGAGGATGGATACAATATCCGGAAGGCTGGTATTATCAGGACCCGTCAGGAGTAAGAGCAACCGGATGGAGAAGAGTAGACGGAGCATGGTATTATCTGGATGGAGATAATGAGGAATATCCAGGCTTACTTGTGACAGATTGTTCCAAAGTAATAAATGGTGTTACTTACTATTTTGATAAAGCCGGAGCAATGCGTGAAGGCTGGTATGCAGAGAATGGAGCATGGTATTACTACAATGAATCAGGCCAGCCGGCATCAGGCTGGAAAAATGTGAATGGAACATGGTACTATTTAGATCCGCAGAATAATAATAAAATGGTATCCGGCGGCTGGAAAGTAGTCAATGGAAGCTGGTATTATTTCAATGGAAGCGGAGCAATGGCTAAGAACTGGCTGGCAGCAGGATCTGACTGGTATTATCTTGGCGAAGATGGTGCTATGAAGACTGGCTGGCAGTTAGTAGGTGGAAGCTGGTATTATATGTATTACCAGAATGATTCGCATGGCGGAATCTGGGGTATGATGGCAAAGAACAGATATATTGACGGATATTACCTTGGAGCCAGCGGAGCGATGGTTCCGACAGACATGGCTATGATGACTGCGAAGGCACAGGCGTATGCAAGTAATACAAGTTATCTGATCCTGGTGAACAGAGCAACCTGCAGAGTTGGAATATTTAATGGCCGCTTAGGATCATGGAACATGAGTAAGTTCTGGCAGTGTGCACCGGGAGCTGCAGCGACACCAACCGTTTCGGGAACATTTACGGTTCAGTCAAAAGGATATTATTTTGATTCCGGTTCAGCGAGATGTTACTGGTATACACAGTTTTATGGAAATTATCTGTTTCACAGTGTACTGTATAATAAGAGTAATGGAAGCCTGATGGATGGAAGAGTTGGAATTCCTCTGTCACATGGCTGCGTAAGACTGGAAATCCAGAATGCAAAATGGATTTATGACAATATTCCTGCGGGAACAAAAGTTGTTGTATATTAGAAATAAAAAAGGCCGCTACACATTTTTGTGTAGCGGTTTTTTGCAAAAATAAATGTTCTCTTTTGTCGTCTGTCTTTTTAGTATATATGATAATAATATTTAATCAAAGAATCTTTTGTGCTAAAATAAGACATAAGCATTTATATCAGAAAAAGGAGGCGGAAGAAATGAAACAGAAGAGAGTCATAATACCACTGCTGATAACTGCATGTTTCCTGTTGTTTGGAAAATACGATGTACAGGCAGCAATGACATTGGAAAATCAGTATACGAATCCGTATTATAAAGATGTCATAACAGCTCCGGAACATACGAGTGATGTAGAAAATTATAGTTTAAACCAGGGCAATGTGGAATATACAAGTGATCTGAAAAAGATTGCGGAAAATTTCAGAAAGCAATTGGTTAATCGTGAAAATGAAATTACTATTTACTATCACAGTGACGAAAGAATCACAAATGAATATTTTAACAGCCTGACAAGTCAGCTGTTTGAGCTGGCAGTTCAGCATACTGGAAAAGGGAATGAAGGAGATTATATCTTATGGCATTGTCAGGGATGGTATGTCAGTGCAGGCTGGTCATCGAATTCCAATGGCGGATATGATCTGAATATGACTTATATGGTGAGTTATCTGTCGGATGCTGCTCAGGAAAAAAAGGTAGATCAGGCGGAGGCAGAAGTATTTCAGAAATTAAAACTGAGTGGGAAAACAGATTATCAGAAAATAAAAGCAATTTATGATTATATCTGTGAGAATGTTTCTTATGATTATACGAATCTGGATGATGATACATATATTCAAAAGTATACTGCGTATGGAGCACTGATTGATAAAACAGCTGTATGTCAGGGGTATGCATCACTGCTCTATCGTATGGCGCTCGATGCCGGAGTTGATGCAAGAGTGATTTCAGGAGATGCAGGTGGACCGCATGCATGGAATATTGTCCGGCTGAATGGAAAATACTATAATCTTGACAGTACCTGGGATGCCGGAGGAGAGAACTATTCCTATTTTCTGAAAAGCATGAAAGCATTTTCAAATCATGAAAGGGATGAGAAATATAGCAGCTCAGAATTTACGGAAGCATATCCGATGGCGGAGAGTGATTATCCGGTGAATCATGTTCATAATGTGGTGACAGACGAGGCTGTAGAGCCAACATGTACAACAGAAGGAAAGACAGAAGGAAGTCATTGTTCCGTATGTAATGAAGTATTGAAACCGCAGGAAATAATCCCGGCACTGGGGCACAATTTCAAAGACGGAATTTGTACAAGATGCGGAGTTGAAATTAGTGGAAAGTGGTTGAAATCGGGATCAAAATGGTGGTATCAATATGAAGATGGTTCCTATCCGGCAGGCAGATTATGTAAGATTGGAAATACCTGGTATGGATTTGATGCATCTGGATGGATGCAGACCGGATGGGGGATTTACAATAATACCTGGTATTATTTCTCTGCAAGTGGAGCAATGCAGACGGGCTGGCTGAATCTTGGGAATACGTGGTATTATCTGAGAGCAGATGGAAGCATGACAACAGGCTGGCTGAATCTTGGGAATACGTGGTATTATCTGAGGGCAGACGGAAGCATGACAACAGGCTGGCTGAATCTTGGGAATACGTGGTATTATCTGAGGG
>URTM01000039.1 GCA_900550865.1 uncultured Dorea sp.
CTAGAGCACACGGTTCATACCCGTGGTGTCGCTGGTTCAAATCCAGTTCCCGCTATTTTTTATTTCCTGAATACACAAATGCAGGGGATAACTGCTTTCAAAGTATTCAAAGATTGATACACAGCAAGAGAGTCGGAAAGAAATCCGGTTCTTTTTTTATGCCCAATTTTCCCGACAAAGTGTACAAGGAAAGCAAAATCGTTTATAATACGTAACATATGGTTAGAACAGGAGGATAAAGAAGATGGCACCAAAGAGTAGTCTGTTCATCCGCATTGTTGCGGGTGCATATGTAATATATTTAGGAGGAAAACTAATCAACAGTTCGCTTGCGGACAAGCCGGATAATTATATTCTTTATATAGCAGCCGGAGTGATATTTGCATTGATTGGTCTGTACTGGCTGGTAGGATCTGGAATCAAAATGGTGAAAAAAGAATACCGGGACGACAGTATTATGGGGCGTATGAATGAAGCTGAAAATGGGAAAAAAGAAGAGACGGAAGAGCAGGAGACAGAAGAAGCAGGAGAAGCGGTAAAAGAAAGTGAAACGGAAGCTGCAGAAGAAGCAAAAAAAGCAGAGAGAAAAGAAGCATCGGAAAACGATAAATCAGTGAAATAAAAAAACTGCGGTGATGTAAAAAGGAAAACTATAAAAATAATGAAATAGGAGGATGACATATGCGTGTAGGTATGGGATATGATGTACACAAATTAGTAGAAGGAAGAGATCTGATCCTCGGCGGAGTGAAGATCCCTTATGAGAAAGGACTTCTCGGACATTCGGATGCGGATGTATTATTACATGCGATCATGGATGCGCTTCTGGGGGCTGCAGCACTTGGCGATATCGGAAAGCATTTCCCGGATACGGATCCGGCATACAAGGGAGCATCCAGCATTAAGCTCCTGGAAGAAGTAGGCAGACTGATCGATGAGAAATTATATGTGATCGGTAACATCGACGCAACGATCATTGCACAGCGTCCGAAGATGGCACCGCACATTGAACAGATGCGGAAAAATGTGGCAGAAGCACTGCATATCAATGTAGATCAGGTGAATATCAAGGCAACGACAGAAGAAGGCCTTGGATTTACCGGAACCGGGGAAGGTATCTCGTCGCAGGCAATTGCGAGCCTGGATACGATCGCCAACTACAGCTACAGGGTCGGACCTGCAGAAGGTGGATGCGCCGGCTGCGGCGGATGTATGAAGGCACAGGAAATCTAAAAAAGAATAAACCCGGTCTGAAATGTCAGGAAAGACAAAAGACAGACGGGCGGAACGAATAAAAAAAGGAAGCACAAAATGAAGATTAGAAAACTGGAAACAGAAGAAAAACAGGACACAAGAAAGCTGTATGAAGAAGTGTTTTCAGAAGACAGCAAAAGTTTTGTTGATTATTATTATGAAGAAAAATTAAAAGACAATCAGATCTATGCAGTAGAAGAAGACGGGGAGATACAGGCAATGCTGCATCTGAATCCGTACGAACTGGCGGTAAACGGCAGCAAAAAAGATGTGAATTATATTGTCGCCGTTGCAACGAGAGAATCTTACCGGAAGCGTGGATTCATGGCCGGATTGTTGAAACAGGCGTTAAATGATATGTATGCGGATGGAGAGACATTTACATTCCTGATGCCGGCGTCAGAGCGTATCTATCTGCCATTTGATTTCCGGACAGTGTGCGAACAAAACCGGGCATATTATGATCCGGAGGCGGAAGTGGAAGACGGCATGGTTGTGACGGATGCAGTAGAGGCGGATGCAGAAGAGATGGCGGCTTATATGGAAACGTATCTGTCGCGGTCATATCAGGTCTATGCAAAGAGAAGTGCGGCTTATTATGAGCGCCTGATCAAAGAATATGCAAGCGATGGGGGAACATTAAAGGTATACAGAAAAGATGGAGAGATCAAGGATATCAGGATTGAGGCAGAAGCAGAAGAAGTGGACGGCGGCAAGCCGAAGATCATGATCCGTATCGTAGATGTCAGAAGAATGCTGATGTCTATGCGTTTGAAATCATTTATGGGAACCTGTTTTACAGTGACAGATCCGGTTATTGAAGAGAATAACCGCTGTGTGATGATCACTGGAACAGAATTCTCCGGTGTGATGCTGATGGATGGAAAGCCGGAGAACAGTGAAGGAACGATCACAGTGGGAGCGCTTGCAAGCCTTGTGTTTGGTGTAAAAACGGCAGAAGAGATCTGTGCGGATGGTGATGCAGTCATGTCGGAACGTATGAAAGAAGAACTTGGTAAGATCATACCATTGTCACGGGTTTATCTGAACGAGACAGTGTAAAAAAGAAAGCGTCTTTCGTTTTTCTTTAGAATTTTCTGAAGTCACCCTTAAGAAATACCGGGTAATATAATAACAACAGAGGAAACAGCTGGAATTAGGAAAAAGGATGAGAAATAAGATGGAGATGAATCATGTGCTGGTCGTAGAAGACGACAAGGAGATCAGAGAAGGTGTGGAGATATACCTGAAAAGTCAGGGGTATGAAGTATTCCAGGCGGCTGACGGTGTGGAAGGACTGGAAGTCATAGAAAAAGAAGACATCCATCTGGCGATTGTGGATATCATGATGCCGCGGATGGACGGAATCTCTATGGTGGTAAAACTCAGGGAAAAATATGACTTCCCGGTGATCTTTCTTTCTGCAAAATCAGAAGAAGTGGATAAGATCATGGGACTGAATATGGGAGCCGACGATTATGTAACGAAACCATTTACCCCGATGGAACTGCTCGCCAGAGTCAACTCACAGCTTCGCAGATACCGCCGCTTTATGGAAAAACTGGGAGATAAAGAAGATAATGCCAGAATCCACACGATCGGCGGACTCGAGATCAATGAAGATAATGTAGAAGTTACCGTTGACGGCGAACCGGTAAAGATGACTCCGATTGAATACAAGATCCTGCTGCTTCTGATGAAGAATCCCGGACGGGTGTTCTCGGCGGAGGAGATCTACGAGCGGGTATGGAATGAACGCGCGATCAATACTGATACGATCATGGTGCACGTCAGAAATATCCGTGAAAAGATAGAAGTGAATCCAAGAGAACCAAAATACTTAAAGGTGGTGTGGGGCGTTGGATACAAAATTGAAAAGCAGGCGTAAACTGGGTGTATTTCTGATCATTGTGACGATACTTGGTGCAACAGTTGTTATGCTGTATAATTATAAAACGATTTACAGAAAAGCGGTCGAGGAGGCACAGAAGACTTATACGACGTCGCTTTCGGACGGAGATTATCTGGAAAGCTTTCTGGAATTCAGTTATATCCTTTATAATCAGGAGATATCATCCAAGACGGGAGAAGCCAAGATGTCACAGGATGAGATCAATGATGTGGCTGATGCGTGGATGGAGGATTACGAAGCGTTATACCCTTATCTGGATTACCGGATCGAGGATGGATCGGGAACGGTTCTGGGGCGGAGTACGGCGAATACTGGAAATGGTCTGACAGATGACAGCTTTAAAGAATATGCATTTGGTATGGTGCTGACTTACGATGAGCATGGCAACCCGGATGTAAAAGTTGTAAAGAGTGGCGAAAAGACAGCGCAGAGTATTGTTCTCAGAAGGATCATTGACAGCTGGAACGAGATAGTTGAGGCGGATACGGATGGAGAACTGAAGACACCGAAAAACCGCACATACATCTACGGAATGAAGAAAAGCAGCATTGAACAGTATCTGAATCAATGGTACTGGTTCGGGGATGAAGCTCCGAATGATGCATGGTATATGATGCTTGCTTGCATGGCAGCAGTATGCGTGGCGGCATGGATTTTTGCACAGAGTGAGACACTGGAAATTGGTGACAGGAAGATCTTCCGGCAGCCATTCGAGGTTGTTTTTATTGTTGCGTCAATTACTCTTGGAATTCTGGCTGATAAACTGAACTGGATCATAACCAGGAAGGAAGGCTGGCCTCAGCCAATGGATTTTGCAATCTGGGTCGGTGCATTTGCGGTCACATACTGGGTGGCAACGTGTATCAGTGCGGTTCAGAAGATAGGACTCAGAAAGTATGTCACGGAACGGATGCTGGTATGGCGGCTGTGGAAGGCATTCAGGGAAGAGGCTCCGGCGGCTGCAGAAAGAGTCGGACGGGACAGCGGAAGACTGTACCGTAAAGTGAAAGAGCTGGCTGGCAGGGTATATAAAACGGTTACGGATATTGATTTTACTGACAAAGGAAGTAAGGCAATTCTGCGGATCGTGCTGGTGAACTTTATCATCCTCGCTGTGACAAGTGTCTGGGTATATGGAATTATGGCACTGCTCATTTATTCTGCAATCCTGTATTTTATTTTAAAAAAATATTTTAATGAGGTGAAACGGAATTATCACAGACTTCTGGAAGCGACGAATGAGATCGCAGATGGCAATCTGGATGTAGAAATCGATGAGAATCTGGGTGTATTCGAGCCATTTAAAGAAGAAATAGAGAAGATCCAGAGCGGATTCAAGAAGGCGGTAGATGAGGAAGTAAAAAGCCAGCGTATGAAGACCGAACTGGTAACGAATGTCTCGCATGACCTGAAGACGCCGCTGACGGCGATCATCACCTATGTGAACCTTCTGAAGATTGAACAGAATCCGGAGAGACAGAAAGAATACATCGATGTGCTGGACAGAAAGTCTCTCAGACTGAAAGCACTGATCGAAGATTTGTTTGAGATCAGTAAAGCAAGCAGCAAATCCGTGAATCTGAACATTGCCAACATTGACATTGTGAATCTGTTCAAACAGGTGAAGCTGGAAATGGAAGAGAAGATCACGGAAGCGAATCTGGACTTCCGGCTGGATATTCCGGAGGATAAAGTGATCGTGGCACTGGACGGACAGAAGACATACCGGATCTTTGAAAATCTGATCGGAAATGCAGCAAAATACGCAATGCCTCATACGAGAGTATACGTGAAGATTGCGGCAGAAGACGGGGATGCGGTGTTCCAGATGAAAAATGTATCGGCAACCGAACTTACATTTAATCCGGAAGAAATCACGGAACGTTTCGTCAGGGGAGATTCGGCGAGAAATACCGAAGGTTCCGGTCTCGGCCTTGCGATCGTGAAGAGTTTTGTGGAAATTCAGAAAGGAAAGTTCTGGATCGAGACGGAAGCAGATCTTTTTAAAGCAGAGATTCGCTGGAAACTGGTTGACAAAAAAGACGATATCGCATAATATATATTCTATATGAGAAAGACTTTGAACGGAAAGAGTAGCAGATGCGATGTGTCGAAAGAGAGAAACTGTCACCGGCTGAAAGCAGTTTCAGATTACAGCTTCTGTGAAGTGCGTCCGGGAGTCGGTCCGGTGAAAAAGATGGAACGCATCACAGCCGGATCCGGGATTACACACGTTACGTGTACTGAGGGAAGGATACAGGTAATAGAACTGTATGCTTTAAAAAGAGTGGAACCGCGGATAAACTTCGTCTCTTGTGAATAGCAGGAGACGGAGTTTTTTTGTTATCTTGTGTTTGTAAAGAGATGACGATGGAAAGTCCTGCAGATGAAGAAAATTTGCAGGCGGCGTCTGGAGCATATATGGATGAGCGGTGAACTTATAAAAAAGGAGAGATTTATAAATGGGCATCATATCATATGTCAATGAAGAAATCCAGGTGATCAGGGAGCGTGATCCGGCGATCAAGTCCAATATGGAAGTCTTCCTGTATTCCAGCTTTAAAGCGATTCTTCATTACAGAATCGCACATAAGCTCTATCTGAAGAAACACTATTTTCTTGCCAGATGGGTATCCCAGCGGGCAGTGAGAAAGACCGGTATTGAGATACATCCGGGAGCTACGATCGGAAAAGGATTGTTCATTGACCATGGAAGCGGAGTGATCATTGGAGAGACCGCGGAGCTGGGAGACAATATCACACTGTACCAGGGAGTCACACTTGGAGGAACCGGTAAAGAGCAGGGAAAGAGACACCCGACGCTGAAAGACAATGTCATGGTCAGTGCCGGAGCGAAGGTTCTCGGTTCATTTACCATCGGGGAGAATTCTAAGATTGGTGCAGGATCTGTGGTATTAAAAGAAGTGCCGCCGAACTGTACGGTGGTAGGCGTGCCGGGCAGAATCGTGAAGATGAATGATGAGAAGATGCCAAGACTCGACATGGATCAGGTACATCTGCCGGATCCAATTTCAAATGATATCAGAGAACTGCAGGCAGACAACTTAAGAATGCACAGACAGATCCAGGAGATGGAAAAGCGCATGCAGTGCTTAAAAGAGAATCCGATACCGGAAGAACAAGAGGAGGAGAATTTAGAAAATGAAGATTTTTAATACGATGACAAAGAAAAAAGAAGAATTTGTACCTTTGGAAGAAGGAAAGGTAAAGATGTATGTATGCGGACCTACCGTATATAACTTCATTCATATCGGTAATGCAAGACCGATGATCGTATTCGATACCGTCAGAAGATATTTTGAATACAAAGGATACGATGTGAATTATGTATCCAACTTTACGGATGTAGATGATAAGATCATCAAAAAAGCCATTGAAGAAGGCGTGACAGCCGACGAGATCTCCAAACGTTACATCGCAGAATGCAAAAAGGATATGGACGGCATGAACATCAAGCCGGCAACCAAGAACCCGCTGGCAACCGAAGAGATCTGCGGAATGGTAGACATGATCCAGACACTGATCGACAAAGGATTTGCTTACGAGAAGAATGGTACGGTATATTACAGCACAAGAAAATTCAAAGATTACGGAAAACTTTCCCATAAGAACCTGGATGACCTGCGTTCCGGCGAGCGTTCCCTTCTGGTATCCGGAGAAGATGAAAAAGAAGATCCACTGGACTTCGTACTCTGGAAACCGAAGAAAGAAGGAGAGCCTGCATGGGAGTCTCCGTGGAGTGAGGGACGTCCGGGATGGCACATCGAGTGTTCAGAGATGTCTAAGAAATACTTGGGCGAGCAGATCGACATTCATGCCGGCGGAGAAGACCTTGTATTCCCACATCATGAAAATGAGATCGCACAGAGCGAGGCTGCCAATGGTAAAGAATTCGCAAAATACTGGATGCACAATGCATTCCTGAACATTGACAACAGAAAGATGAGTAAATCTCTCGGAAACTTCCGTACCGTACGTGAGATCAGTGAACAGTATGATCTGCAGGTACTGCGTTTCTTCATGCTGAGTGCACACTACAGAAGTCCGCTGAACTTCAGCGCAGATCTGATGGAAGCATCCAAGAATGGTCTGGAACGTATCGTAAATGCAGCAGACAATCTGAAATTCCTTATGGAAAATGCAAAATCTGAAGCAATTACAGATGCAGAAGCAGAAAACTTCGCAAAGACAGAAGAATTCGTTGCAGGATTTGAAAAAGCAATGGATGATGATTTCAATACAGCAGATGCTGTTGCAGCAATTTTTGATCTTGTTAAATATATCAATACAACAACCGATGCAGAAAGCTCTAAAGAATATCTTCAGAAATTATTCGATCTGCTTGTGAACTTAACAGGAGTCCTGGGACTGATCGTAGATAAGAAAGAAGAGATCCTGGACGAAGATATCGAGAAACTGATCGAGGAGCGTCAGGCAGCACGTAAAGCGAAAGACTTCGCAAGAGCCGATGCAATCCGTGATGAACTGTTAGAGAAAGGTATCATCTTAAAAGATACCAGAGAAGGAGTACAATGGAAAAGAGCGTAGAGTGGGAATTTGACACTTATATGCAGGAGATTTTCCAGATGAAAGAGGTGGATATCAAAGAATATTCACCTCTTACTTTGGCATATATCGGAGACTGCATTTATGATCTGATCATCAAATCCCTGGTGATCAACGAAGGAAACCGTCAGGTACAGAAGCTGCATCAGAAGACCAGCTCTTATGTACAGGCATCTGCACAGTCGAAAATGATGCGTACGATGCAGGAGCATCTGACAGAAGAAGAGCATGCTATTTATAAAAGAGGACGTAACGCCAAGAGCGTGTCACCGGCGAAGAACCAGTCGATCACCGATTACAGACGTGCGACAGGATTCGAAGCTCTACTGGGCTACCTGTATCTGAAAAAAGAATGGAAAAGAATGCTGGAACTGGTTAAAATAGGTCTGGACAGTATCAAAGAACAATAAGGAGTGTCGAATATGAGTCACGATAAGAAGGTATACGATAAAAACGCACACGACAAGAACGTGTATGACAAGAAAGTAAATGAAAGTATCATAGAAGGAAGAAATGCCGTGATGGAAGCATTTCGTTCCGGAAAACCGGTAGACAAGCTGTATGTACTGGATGGATGCCAGGATGGAGCAGTCAGATCCATCATCCGTGAGGCGAGAAAGCATGACACGATTCTGAATTTCGTGGAAAAGGACCGTCTGAACCAGTTGTCAGAGACCGGAAAGCACCAGGGCGTGATCGCAAGTGTTGCCGCATATGAGTATGCAGAGGTAGAAGATATGCTGAAACTTGCAGAAGAAAAAGGAGAAGATCCGTTCCTGATCATTCTGGATAATATCGAAGATCCGCACAATCTCGGTGCGATCATCCGTACTGCGAATCAGGCAGGCGCACATGGTGTGATCATTCCGAAGAGACGCGCAGTCGGACTGACGGCAACCGTAGCAAGAACTTCCGCAGGCGCACTGAACTACACACCGGTTGCAAAGGTGACGAATCTGGTAAAGACGATGGAAGATCTGAAGAAAAAGGGACTGTGGTTCGTATGTGCCGATATGGATGGTGATGTCATGTATGACGTCAACATGAAAGGACCAATCGGTCTGGTGATCGGTAATGAAGGTGAAGGCGTGGGACGTCTGGTAAAAGACACCTGTGACTTCACTGCAAGAATCCCAATGAAAGGGGATATCGATTCTCTGAATGCTTCGGTGGCAGCAGGTGTGCTGGCATATGAGATCGTAAGACAGCGGATGCAGTAAAAAAGACAGAGATTCGTCCAGTTGTATAAATGTCAGGAGAAAATTGCAGCTGATAAATTTGTGAATGGAGAGCAGATACCGGAGGAAAAATATGACAGAATATAAGAAATTAACAGATGAAGAACTGATCCGCAGACTCCGGAAAGGAGAAACCGGGATCATCGACTATCTGATGGAAAAATATAAGAATCTGGTCAGAAAAGAAGCCAATGCAATGTATCTGCTCGGCGGCGAGACAGACGACCTGATTCAGGAAGGAATGATCGGACTTTTTAAAGCTGTCCAGGATTACGATGCAGATCAGGAAGCGTCTTTCTTCAGTTTTGCAAGGTTGTGTGTAACGAGACAGCTTTATTCGGCAATTGAGGCTTCGAACAGAAAGAAGCACAGCCCGCTCAACAGTTACATTTCCCTGTATGAAAAGGAAGACGGGGAAGGTTCATTGCTTGAGACGATGGAATCCGGACATGAGACGAATCCGGAAGAACTGCTTGTCAGTCAGGAACATGCAAGATCACTGGAGGAACGTCTGGAAAAAGACTTAAGCGAACTGGAACGCAGAGTCTTATATCTGCACCTGATGGGAACCGATTATAAGACCATCGCAAAACTTCTTGACCGGAGCCCGAAGACGATCGATAATGCACTTCAGAGAATTAAGGGGAAGATGCAGAAGATTCTGGAGCGGGAAAAATAGGAAGGATATGAAACGGAACTAACCAAATAGAAATTCATATTTTTTGAATAGAATATCAAATGTTCATATGTATTTTCCAATGTTAAACTTTAACCATGCGAAAGAGCTGTACAGAAAAAATGTAAGAAGGAGTAAAGTGGAATGGAAAATAACAGTAAGAGCAGTGTAGTATACCAGGGAAAGATTCCCGGAAGAGTAAAGTATACATTTGCATTTGGGGCATTGGGAAAAGATTTGATTTATGGAATGATCGCAACATTTTCAATGATCTATTTTACAGATATCATTAAAGTGGCGCCGGCATTTATCGGAACGATGTTTTTCGTGGCGAAGATATGGGATGCATTCAATGATCTGTTCATGGGGATGATCGTAGATAATACAAGAAGCCGTTTTGGAAAGTTTGTTCCATGGCTTGTGATCGGAACGTTGATCAATGCATTCGTATTTGTAACCGTATTTACAGATTTTCATCTGACGGGTGTGAAGCTTTGTGTTTTTGCGACAGTTGTATATATCTTATGGGGAATGACTTATACCATCATGGATATTCCGTACTGGTCAGTCATCCCGAATCTGACTTCTGATCCGCAGGAGCGCGAAACAGTATCCGTATTACCAAGAATTTTTGCAAGTATCGGACAGTCGCTGATCATTGCAGGATTCGGTGTACAGATCATCAAAGGACTTGGCGGTGATTACACGGGATACCATAGATTTGCATTAATCATTGCAGCTACATTTATTTTTACAATGGCAGTATGTGTCATCAATCTGCCAAAGATCCAGCATGATGTTGAGGAAAAGGACAAGATGAAATTCAAGGACATCTTTACCGTCATTAAGAAGAATGACCAGTTAAGATGGGCAGTGTTACTGATTCTTTTATATAATGTGGCAATTCAGGCAATCATGGGAGTTGCAACTTATTACTTTAGTTATGTATGCAACAATGCCGGAATGTTATCTGCATTCATGATCAGTGCGTCGGTTGCAGAAGTAGTTGGACTTTTAATCTTCCCGAAGGTAACAAAGGTATTATCCAGAAAGAAAGCATTCCTGATGGCATGTGTACTTCCGCCGATCGGTCTGATTCTTCTGCTTATCGTTGGTATCGTATGCCCGAATAATATTGCATTGACGGCAATTGCGGGCGTGATTGTTAAGACTGGAACAGGTCTGGAACTTGGATGTGCGACTGTATTCCTTGCAGACGTTGTAGATTATGGAGAGTATGTTCTCGGGGCAAGAAATGAAGGTGTTGTATTCTCCTTACAGACACTGATCGTAAAACTGACAGCAGCATTTACTTCGCTGGCAATTGGATTCGTACTGGAGCTTACCGGATATGTACCGAATGCAGTACAGTCACTGGCAACACAGAACTCTATCCGTGTACTGATGTGCATCGTGCCAACGATCGGAGTCATCCTGGCATACATCGTATATAAGAACAAATATAAATTAAGCGATGAATTTATGAAAAAAGTAGTGGCTAAGATTAATGGTTCCGAAGAGGAAGCATAGAGAGAGCTATATGATCATAAGGCAAGTTGGATTTGAGATTAAAATCGACTTGCCTTATTGCTGTATACGCAGGCACATTATATAATCTTAGAAGACCTGACAGGTTACACAGGTGTCAATAAATATATACATTTCTTAAAAAGAAATAGCAGAAATACATGAAAAATAAACTGGAAAATGGAGAGGAAACGTGAGGATATTTAGTATTATTCTGGCAGACGATGAACAACAGATCCTGTATGGCATGAAAAAGGGAATTGAATGGGAACGGCTTGGATTTAAGGTAGCAGGAGTCGCGCAGAATGGAAAAGAGGCACTGGAATTGATGGAAGATCTTCATCCGGATCTTGTGATCAGTGATATTAAGATGCCATTTATGGACGGTCTGGAACTTGCAAAGCATATCCATGAGGATTATATGAATACAAAAGTAATCTTATTCTCCGGATGGGATGATTTTGAATATGCAAGACTTGCGATCAGTTATGGAGTATCGGAATATATCATGAAGCCGATCGACTATGAGGAGATGCAGAAGCTTCTTATAAGAATGCACGAAGAACTGGATAAAGAATACAATGAAAAAGTGAATCGTGCGCGGCTGGAACATGCATATATGGAGAGCCTTCCGCTTTTGCGCCAGCAGTTTTTTAACCGTCTGGTAACAGAAGAAATGAATGAAAATGAATTGAAGAGCCAGATTGATAATCTAAAACTGGAGTTTACAGATGCGGCATATTCGATTATTGCTGTGAAAGTGGGCAGAGGGGATGCAAAGGACGTACTGAGTGAACTGGCGGTGAAACAGACTTTAAAAGAAGCACTGGAAAAGATTGCACATGTATATGAATTTGGTATGAGTGATAATGAGATATTCATCCTGGGAAGCAATAAAAAACACGATGTTGGAAGAATCACCAGGACAATCGGTGAAACGGCGGTTATGATCGAACGTATTTTTCAGAGCAGGATTTCCTGCGGGATCAGTGCCGGTGGGGAAGGACTTACGGTTATGCCGGTATTGTACAGACAGGCACTTGAGGCACTGGATTACAATCTGGTGACAGTAGAGGAAAGCTATACATATTACAATGACATCATGCCGGTGCAGGATGTAAAAGAAGACTGGAATGCAAAAGTAGAAAATATAGGGAAAAATATCACACATTATACGGAAGAAGAACTGAAAAGCCAGGTGGAAAGCCTGCTTGCATGGATTCATCAGAGACAGTATTCATTAAATGAATATCAGGTCCTGATCCTGGAAATCTCATTTTCCTTTTCCAGATTTTATAGAAAATATCAGATCACAACGGATATGGAATTTGCAGGAACAAAGAAAATGGCAGTGAAGATTCTTTCTTTAAGTACAGGCGAAGAGCTGGATCACTGGCTGGTCAATTACTGCGAACTGATCCGTTCTCTGATTCAGAAAAAACAGATTGATAATAATGTGATCCTGGCAGAACATGCGCGCAAGATTGTAAAAGAGAGGTTTCAGGATCCTGATCTGAGTGTAGAGACTGTGTGCGGGGATCTGCATGTCAGTACATCGTATTTTTCGAAGATATTTAAACAGGAAACAGGAGGAACTTTTGTGAATTATCTGACCGGACGCCGGATGGAAGAGGCAAAAAAGCTGCTTTTACAGACAGATTATAAGAGTCAGGTGATCGGAAATATGGTGGGCTATCCGGAGCCGAATTATTTCAGCTATGTATTTAAGAAAAATTGTGGAATGTCTCCGGTAAAATACAGAAAACAAGGAGGAGATACGGATGAAAGATAAAAAAGTAAGTATCCGTATCGTGTTTCCTCTTGTGATGTCTGTTTCTATTGCAGTCTGTATTATAAGCTGCATGGCTTTGTTTTCGCATTACTTTTCCGGTTATTTTCAAAGGAACACTATTGAAAAGGTATCGAAGCAGAAAAAAACACTGGCACAGGATCTGGAAGTGGAGATAGAGAACATCAATAAACTGGTCAGTTCGATTTATTATCAGGATATCCGGGCTTATGATACGGCAGCAGAAATGTTTCAAAAAGAAATGGAACAGCGTATGGTGCAGGAATCAGAGGTGCTTTATGGCGCGGCAATCTATGATGCGGACGGGAACAGTCTGTGGCATTCAGAAAAATTACCGGCTGTGAACACAGCAGAGATAAAGAAGGAAGACTGGTTCCAAAATGCACAGAAGAATATTGAGACCATTCATTACGGGGAGAAGAAACTGGTACAACCTAAGAAGGCAAGATACGTTTATGAAATCAGCCGTTACATAGAATATGTCGAAAATGGAAATATGAAGTCCGGGGTACTGCTTCTGGACTATTATACGGATTCGATCGATGAGGTATTGCTGCATTATAAGAGTCAGAAATCGGCATACTGTTACCTTCTGGATACAGACCGGCAGTTACTGTATCATCCGTTTGAAAAAGAAATTGTTTCGGGAATGTATCAGGAAAAGACTGTGAAAGAGGCAATGGCCTGTAAGAATTATAAAATAGAAGAGCAAAATGGAGGCGAATGGCTGATCGAACGCCAGCAGATCGGCTATACCGGATGGAATGTGGTGCTTGTGAATTCGATGTCCAGTCTGGACTTTGAAAGCTATAATCTGCACTATGTTGCATGGTTTACGCTGCTTCTGGTTGGTGTGATATTGATTTTCCTGGATATTTTACTTTTCAGAAGCTTTACGAATCCGGTTTACCGGCTGCTTCAGACCATGCAGGAATTCGGAAAAGGCAACTATGATATTAAGGCCAAAGAAGAGGGAATAGGGGAGCTTAAGAATCTCAGTGCTCATTTTAATATTATGGCAGATAAGCTGCAGGAACAGATGGAAGAAATTCGTAAGAACGAACGGGAGCGGCAGCAGATGGAAAAGAAGTTACTGCAGTCTCAGATCAATCCGCATTTCCTGTATAATACACTGGATTCGATCATCTGGATGATACGAAGTGAAGAGTATGACGGTGCGGGAGAGATGGTATCTCTGCTTGCAAAGTTTTTCCGTATCTCGTTAAGCCAGGGAAAGGATATGATTCCACTGGAGAAAGAGCTGGAACATGCATCCAGTTATCTTGCAATCCAGAATATCCGTTTTAAGGATAAGTTTGACTTCCAGATAGATGCAGATCCGGCGCTGTTAAAATATCTGTGTCCGAAACTGTCCATTCAGCCGTTGCTTGAAAATGCGATCTATCATGGCATGGAGGGCATGTATGAGGACGGAGAGATTACAATCCGAATCTATGATAAAGACGGAGATATCGGAATTGATGTGGCAGATAATGGTCTCGGAATGATACAGGAAACCATAGATCATATTATGCACAATAAAGTAATTTCGAGCAAACGTGGATCGGGAATCGGTGTGAGGAATGTAAACGAACGGATCCAGCTGATCTACGGAGAGGCGTATGGAGTGACGATCACAAGCGAACTGGATGAAGGAACGACAGCGACCATTACAATCCCAAAGATGGAGGAAACCGATGATGCAAGGTAGAAAAAAACATTTATTGATGATCCTTCTGCTTCTTTTGATCGCATTTGTATCCTTGCAGATGATGACCAGCCAGAATCACACGGAGAAAAAGACGCGGATTACGGTGATCTTACCAAAAGACAGTCAGAAGGAAATGTATGGTCTGCTGGATGGAATACGGGATCAGGCTTACGATGATCATGTGAAACTAGATGTCTGGTACAAAAGCAGACTGACGAAAAAAAACTTCGATAAACTGATAAAAGAAGAAAGAGAGAATGGCTCGGAAGGAGTCCTTCTCGTGTATCCGGAAATGTATCTGGAAAAAAAGAACGGCAGTTATAAGGAAAACGATGTTCTGGCGGTGACAGATACGATGCAGAGTGCGTTTCAATATTATGCGGCTGTCTCGAAAAGTAAGAAAGAACAATATCGTCTGCCGGTGGAAGATACAGTGTTAGAACAGGTGAAAAATGGGGAAAAACCATTCATTTACGTGGAAAATACATACAGACTTGGCTATGAAAGCATGCAGATGTTAGCAAAGAAGGGAAAGACAAAGAAGATGAAAAGTATTTGCCTGAAGCCGGTAAAACTGGATAAAGAAAGGATAGAAAGCGGAGAATATGATGCGCTGCTTTCAAGGTGATCAGGAGATGAAACATAGTAAAAAATATAAAATAGATAAATACAATCTCATGCTGATCATGTTGATTCTTGTTCTGGCCGGACTTGTGATCGCGTGGAAAATGCCACAAAAAGAAGACCGGTATCTGCATATCGGAATTGCAGTATATGACCGGAGTGATACATTTATGGAAAACTATATCGGAGAACTGGAAGATAAGATAGGGCAGATGAAAATACTTGGAAAGAAAGTGTCTTATGAGATCTATGATGCGGAAGGAATCAGCAGCCGTCAGGAGAAACAGCTGCAGGAGATGTACGCACAGGATTATGATGTGATGCTTGTGAATCTTGTGGAACCTGCATCTGCGGCAAGTGTGTTAAATGATGCCAAAGATGCAGACATACCAGTCATTTTATTCAACAGGGAGATTGATGAAAAAGACCTGAAAATATCAAAAAATGTCTGGTATGTAGGAACAGATGCCAGAGCTGCCGGTGTGATGCAGGGAGAACTGTTAAAAGACCTCTGGAAGAAACAAAGTGAAACTCTCGACTGGAATGGCAATGGAATGCTGGATTATGTACTGGTAGAAGGAGAAGAGTCACATTTTGATGCAATCCGCAGAACGAGCGGCTTCCTGGAGGCAGGGGCAGAGCTTCCATTAAATCAGAAAGGAAATATCCTGGCCGAATGGAAACGAGGGCTGGCTTATGAAAAATTTGCAGCATTAGATGAGGAGACGGTACAGAATGTAGAGGCCGTTATCTGCAATAATGATGATATGGCACTTGGCGTGTATGATTATTACAAAGAAAAGAATCTGAAGCTTCCGGTGATCATCGGGATTAATAACAGTGAAGAGATGCATCAGAAAATCATGTCGGGCGAAATGTACGGAACGATTGATAATAAGATGGAAGATCAGGTGGCGGAAATATGCCGGCTGATGCAGGCAATTCTGGAAAAAGATACGGAATCGTATCAGAAAGTGTGGTATAGCACGACGGAAGCGGTTGTTAAAACAGAGTGAAATTAGAAAAAGATAGCCGCTGTCACCGGTAAAATGGTTGGCAGCGACTTCTTTTGCATACTTTGGTATATAATAAAAATCCCGTAAATTCGTGTCTTTTACACGGTTTACGGGATTTTTTTAAGCTGCCTAGCGGAATCGAACCGCCGACCTCCGCCTTACCAAGGCGACGCTCTA
>URTM01000040.1 GCA_900550865.1 uncultured Dorea sp.
ACTTATTATGAGCGTTAGGAGGTGCAGTCATGGCAAAATGTGCTATTTGTGAAAAGGGTGCTCACTTTGGAAACAATGTCAGCCACTCTCATAGAAAATCACCAAAGATGTGGAAATCAAATGTAAAATCTGTTCGCGTGAAAACAGAAAACGGAGCTACAAAGAAGATGTATGTTTGTACTTCTTGTTTGAAATCAGGAAAAGTTGAGCGTGCATAAGATGTATTGAAACTCAGATTTCGCTGTGTGGAATCTGAGTTTTTTTGCGCAATAAGAACTATTGTAATTAGCGGCAAAGCAGAGTATAATAAAATATATTGTGTTTTGATTTAGATAGAAGATAATAAAAGAAGTGGAGGTTTTTGCTATGAAAGGATGTATGAGTACAGATTTGGGAATTATTACCATTGATCCTGAAGTAATTGCAAAATATGCAGGAACAGTAGCTGTTGAATGTTTTGGTATTGTTGGAATGGCAGCTGTAAATATGAAAGATGGCCTGGTTCATCTGCTGAAAAAGGAAAGCCTGACAAGAGGAATCCATGTAAATATAAGTGATGACAATCATATCAGTATTGACTTCCACATTATTGTGGCATACGGCGTAAGCATTTCCGCTGTAACAGATAATCTGATCAGTGATGTGAAGTACAGAGTGGAAGAATTTTCCGGTATGCAGGTAGATAAGATCAACGTCTATATTGAAGGCGTAAGAGTCATTGATTAGTTTGTGGATTTAAGGAGGAACGTAAGAAGTGGCTACGAAAACGATTAATGTGGACGTGCTTGCAAAGATGTTTCTTGCAGGTGCTCAGAACATTGAAGCAAAGAAAGACTATATCAACGAATTGAATGTATTCCCGGTACCAGACGGAGATACAGGTACAAATATGTCTATGACGATCATGTCAGCGGCAAAAGAAGTAACAGCACTTAGTAACCCAGAGATGAAAGATCTTGCAAAAGCAATTTCTTCCGGATCTCTTCGCGGGGCAAGAGGTAACTCAGGTGTTATCCTGTCACAGCTTTTAAGAGGATTCACAAAAGCGATCAAAGAAGAGAAAGAGATTGATGTCCTTGCACTGGCAGCAGCATGCCAGAGAGCAAGAGATACTGCATATAAGGCTGTTATGAAGCCGAAGGAAGGAACAATCCTTACTGTTGCCAGCGGAATCGCATCGAAGGCGGCTGAGATGGCAGAAGAGACAGATGATCTGGAAGTATTTATTCCGGCTGTGATCGAACATGCAGAGGAAGTGCTGAATAAGACACCGGAGATGCTTCCGGTATTAAAAGAAGCAGGTGTGGTAGATTCCGGCGGACAGGGACTTCTGGAAGTGATCAAAGGCGGATATGATGCATTCCTTGGTAAAGAGATTGATTACAGTTCGATCAAACCAAGTACAAGCGTTACCGTGAATAAGGTAAATGCAGAAGATACAGCAGATATCAAGTTTGGGTATTGTACAGAATTTATCATTCTGACAGAAAAAGAATTTACGGAAGAAGATGAGCATGAGTTCAAGAAATTCTTAAGCTCGATCGGAGATTCCATCGTATGTGTTGCGGATGATGATGTAGTGAAGATTCACGTACACACCAATGATCCGGGACTTGCGATCCAGAAAGCGCTGACTTACGGACAGCTTTCTAAGATGAAGATCGACAATATGCGTGAAGAACATCAGGAAAAACTGATCCGTGATGCAGAGAAGCTTGCAGAAGAGCAGGCAAAAGAAGAAGCTGCATACGAAGAGAAGAAACCTGCAGAGCCAAGAAAAGCAATGGGATTCATTACGGTTTCTATCGGAGCAGGTATGAATGAGATCTTCAAAGAACTGGGCGCAGATTACATCATCGAAGGCGGACAGACGATGAACCCAAGTACAGAGGACATACTGAACGCAGTAGATCAGGTAAATGCAGATACAGTATTTATCCTTCCAAATAATAAGAATATCGTTCTGGCAGCAAACCAGGCAAAATCATTGGTAGAAGATAAGGAGATCATCGTAATCCCTACCAAGACTGTACCACAGGGAATTACAGCAATCATTAACTTTATGCCGGACGCAGATGCCAAGACAAATGAAGAGGCTATGCTCGAAGAGATCAAGAATGTAAAGACTGGTCAGATGACGTATGCGGTAAGAGATACACATATCGATGACAAAGAGATCCATGAAGGAGATATCATGGGTATCGGTGACAGTGGAATCCTTGCAGTCGGAAAAGATCTGGAAGAGACTACAAAAGAACTGATCGCAAATCTGGTAGATGAAGATTCCGAACTGATCAGTATCTATTACGGAGAGGAAGTATCCGAAGAAGAGGCGGAGAAATTCGCGGGAGAGATTGAAGAACTGTATCCGGATATAGATGTGGATATTCAGTTTGGCGGACAGCCGATTTATTACTATGTGCTTGCGGTAGAGTAAGAGATAAAGTACAGAATTATATACAGAACCGGATCTGTATATCCAGAGTGAGAGAAGCTTCTGGTATATAGATCCGGTTCTTTGTATCTGGATGAGTTTTGCGATGAAGAGATTGGATTTACAGGATGGAGGGAAGGAAGCATCGTATGATAGAAAAGACAGATATTGGAGATTTGAAAGGAATCGGAGAGAAGACAAAAAAGCTCTTCGAAAAGATCAATGTTCATACAGTGGGTGACCTGATTCGTTATTATCCGCACGGATACGATGTATACGAGGAAGCGGTGCCTGTCAGTGAACTGGAAGAAGACAAGATTCAGACCGTTACAGGCGCAATCTACGGACGTGTGCAGGTATCCGGAAGCAGCCGGATGCAGGTGACAACGCTGCATGTAAAAGATATTACCGGAACATTAAAGGTAATCTGGTTCCGTATGCCATTCTTACGGAATACATTAGCCGGCGGAGGTGTGATCACGCTGAGGGGAAGAGTGGTCCGCAAGAAAACGGGTGATCTGGTTATGGAGCATCCGGAGATCTTCTACCCATCTGCAAAATACGAAGAGAAACTGCATACATTACAGCCGGTCTATGGTCTGACGGCCGGATTATCCAACAATATGGTCATGAAAGCTATGAAGCAGGCACTGGACGGCCTGGATCTTACAAGAGAGATCCTGCCGGATTCCCTGCGGTTAAAATATGGTCTGGCAGAGTATAATTATGCAGTGAGGGGGATCCATTTCCCGGAAGATAAAGAAGTCTTTTATCATGCGCGGGAGCGTTTGGTATTCGAAGAATTCCTGGAGTTCATTCTGTCGATCCGGCGGCTGAAAGAGAAGAATGATCGCCTGGATAACAATTATCCGATGCAGTCCCGTCCGGAAGTACAGGCATTTCTGGAAGAACTGCCGTTTGAACTGACCGGTGCGCAGAAAAAAGTCTGGAAAGAGATAGAGAAAGATCTGGGATCAGACAGGACAATGTCAAGGTTGGTACAGGGAGATGTCGGTTCCGGTAAGACGATCGTAGCAGTGCTGGCACTTATGAGCGTCGCATTCAACGGCTATCAGGGAGCCATGATGGCACCGACAGAAGTACTGGCAAGACAGCATTATGAGAATATTACGAAGATGTTCGAAGAGTATGATATTCCGATCAAGGTAGAACTTCTGACGGGATCTATGACAGCAAAAGAAAAACGGCGGGCATATGACCGTATCGAGTGCGGACTGGCGAAAATCATCATCGGAACGCATGCGCTGATCCAGGGAGCCGTGAGTTATGATAATCTGGGACTTGTCATAACCGATGAGCAGCACAGGTTTGGTGTAAAGCAGAGAGAGACATTTGCGTTAAAAGGCGGGGAGCCGCACGTGTTAGTCATGAGTGCGACACCGATTCCGCGAACACTTGCCATCATTTTATACGGAGATCTGGACATCTCGGTGATTGATGAACTTCCTGCAAATCGTCTGCCGATTAAAAACTGCGTGGTGGATACCGGATACCGCAACACGGCCTACAACTTCATGAAAAAGCAGATCGCAGAAGGACGGCAGTGTTATGTGATCTGTCCGATGGTAGAAGAAAGCGAGACAATGGAAGCGGAAAATGTTACAGATTATACGGTGGCACTTCAGGAAGAGATGGGAGAACAGATTCAGGTAGCCTGTCTGCACGGCAAGATGAAGCAGGCACAGAAAGACGATATTATGGACCGATTTGGAAGAAATGAGATCCAGATCCTGGTATCTACGACCGTTATCGAAGTCGGAATAGATGTGCCGAATGCAACCGTCATGATGATTGAAAATGCCGAACGCTTCGGTCTGGCGCAGCTCCATCAGTTAAGAGGACGTGTGGGACGTGGGAAATACCAGTCTTACTGTATCTTCATGAGTGCGTCAAAATCGAAAGAGACAAAAGAACGTCTGGATATCCTGAATCATTCGAATGACGGATTCAAGATCGCAAGCGAAGACTTAAGACTTCGCGGTCCTGGTGACCTTTTTGGAATCCGCCAGAGTGGCCTTATGAATTTTAAGCTGGGAGACGTGTATCAGGATGCGAAGATCCTTCAGATGGCAAATGAAGCGGCAGACCAGCTCACAGAAGAAGATGAAGAGTGGATCCGGAAACTGCCGAATTATGAGAATGTGGCTGGAGTTGTGATATAATAAAAAAAGAATCAACACATGACAACTTTCGTATGAGAGAAGTCATGTGTTGATTTTTTACAATTTTTCAGCCTGTGTTTTAGCTTTTGCAGGTGTGTTGTCCGGCTATTTGCCAGCCATCTGTTTTTCCTGCTGTTCGATCATTTTCTTGACCATATAACCGCCGACAGATCCGTTCTGTCTTGATGTCAGGTCTCCGTTGTAGCCATCTGATAACGGAACTCCAAGTTCGCTTGCTACCTCGTACTTGAATTTGTCTAATGCACCCTTTGCTTCAGGTACGGCTGTTTTGTTTGATGAACGATTTGCCATTTTTTATACTCCTCCTTCTGGTAACTTTGTAACTTTTTCCTTGTCGTTACATCCATAGTATGTGGAGAAATATAATTAATACACTAGAAGTGTTTGCATAATCTGGAAATATTTTCAGATTAAAAAATGACTATTCGTCCCAGCCTTCGTAGAAGCGGATATTCATAGAGATGTTGCGGACAATCTCGCCTTCTTTTACTTCAATATCTTCAATGTCAGATACATATGGGATCAATGGATCATCTTCGGAAAGCTCCAGTGTGATCCAGTCGCGTGCCGCTTCGTTGGCACTTTCAATGGCATCATCTAAAGTCTCGCCTTCTCCGTAACAACATTCCAAATCCGGGAAATATCCTTTATAGTGTCCTTCTTCGGTTTTGTGAAATACTGCAGGGTATATGAATTTCATAATTTGTCATCCTTTCAAAAAGTGTTCCTGTCTATTATATGATTTTCGGAGTGGGAAAACAATAGGTGGATGGAATAATGTACAATTTTCCAGAGTAAGATAATAATAATCGAAAAGATGTCAGCGAGGAATCAGATGCGATGCGGCATAGACGATGTATCAGCGCAATACTAATGTCTTTTGTACTCTTTTTACAACCTGTGTACGCAGTTCCAACGGAAGGAAATCCAGCAGAAAATTTACAGGAGAACAGTACAGATGATCAGGAAAAGCAACAGGAGCAGATTAGTGCACCGTCAGCAATCCTGATGGAAGCATCAACAGGGCAGATCATATATGAGAAAAATCCAGATGAGAAATTACCGCCGGCAAGTGTAACAAAAGTTATGACATTGTTATTGATATTCGATGCGTTGGAAAGCGGCCAGATCAAGCTGGAGGATGAAGTGACAACATCTGAATATGCGGCTTCCATGGGCGGTTCACAGGTATTTCTGGAGCCTGAGGAGACGCAGACGGTAGATACATTGATCAAATGCATTTCTGTGGCAAGTGCGAATGATGCATGTGTAACGATGGCCGAATATATCTGCGGAAATGAAGAAGAATTCGTATCCAGGATGAACAAACGGGCAGAAAAACTAGGGATGATAAATACACATTTTGTAAACTGTAACGGTCTCGATGCAGACGACCACCTGACAACGGCGAGAGATATCGCACTGATGTCAAAAGAACTGATCACTACATATCCGCAGATTTTCGATTACTGTAATATCTGGATGGAAAATATCACACATAAAACAAAAAAAGGTGAATCTGAATTCGGTCTTACGAATACGAACAAATTAATCCGCCAGTATGAATACGCAACCGGATTAAAGACCGGGTCTACAAGCAAAGCCAAATTCTGCGTATCCGCAACCGGTAGGAAAGACGACATCGATCTGATTGCCGTGATCATGGCAGCAGATGACAGCAAAGCCAGAGTCAGAGATGCGATTACCTTATTGAATTATGGTTTTGGAAAATGCCAGAAATATACAGAAAAAGAACAAAAGAAGATATCCCCGGTCAAAGTCAGGGGCGGCACAGAAAAAGAAGTAAATGTATGCCAGAAAGGTACATTCACCTACGTGGACACCACAGGTGCAGACTTATCCAAAATAAAAAGTAAAACAAGAAAAGACAAGAATGTAAAAGCACCATTAAAAAAGGACGAAAAAGTAGGTGAAACAGTTTATTATTTGGATAGGAAAAAGATTGGAGCAAGAGATATCGTTACGACAGAAAAAGTTGAGAAACAAAATTACGGCAGTGCGTTGGAAAATGTGCTGGAAGAGTATTTTGGGATTTAATTCAGGAAGGCAATGGATACCCGAACCAGAATAAAGCTTGGAACACCTTTCCAAGCTTTATTCCGTGTGTATCAAATGCCTTGCGAATTAAATGCCAACTAAATTTAAATCGCCCGAGTATACTCCTTCAACCACTCACGTTCCTCATCACTAAGCTGCGGAGCAACGATCTCATAAACCTTCTTATGATACTCATTTAACTGCTCACGCTCCTGATCTGTCAACATCTCAGGGATGATCGCATCCAGATCGATCGGAACATAAGTGATAGGCTCAAAGTATAAGAACTGTCCATATTCATTCTTAGGACCTTTTCTTACCAGAAGTTCGTTCTCTGTACGGACTCCGTGGCTGCCTTCAATATAGATACCAGGTTCGTCTGTGATGACAAGTCCGTCCATCAGAGGAGCCTGTTCTTTTTCACGGATCGCGCAGCGGAATCCGCAGGAAGCTTCGTGGATGTTCATCAGATATCCGACATCATGTCCGGTACCGTGGTTAAAGTTGATGCCACGTCTCCAGGCTGGCATTCTTGCCAGTACATCCAGGTTGTATCCGGTTGTTCCCTCAAGGAATACAGCGTGTGCAAGATTGAAGTTACACTGTAATACAGTTGTGAAATCTTCCTTCATCTGCTGTGTCAGTTCACCGAATGCAAATGTACGGCTGATATCAGTAGAACCTTCTAAGTATCCTCCGCCTGTATCGGTCAGGAATAATCCGTTCTGTGTCAGAGGAACGTCTGTCTCCGGAGTCGGCTCGTAGTGAACGATCGCAGCATGCTCAGCGGAAGCGCAGATTGGTTCGAAGCTCTGCCATAAGTAACCTTCCTGTTCTTTACGTAATGATTCCAGTTTGGCGGCGGCGCTGAGCTCTGTAATCTCGATCTTGCCGATATTTGTCTTCAGCCAGTACATCCATTTTGTCATGGCTACGGCATCTTTTTTGTGAGCATTGATAATGTTCTTGATCTCGACATCATTTTTCTTTGCCTTCATTGCGATGGTCGGGTTCACCTGCTGTACAACCTTTGTGCCATCAGGAATATTGTTGAACAGTGCATAGTTCAGACGGTTCGGATCTACCAGAACTGTAGATGCAGTATCTAAGTTCTTGATATCCTCATAGATTGCATTATACGGATGGATGGTGATGTTGTTCTTTGCAAGAGCAGCTTTCATCTCGTCGCTTAATTTGCGCTCGTCGATGTAGAGCTTCATTTCGTCCATTGTGATGACTGCATAAGAAAGTAATAATGGGAAGAAATCCACATCATCTCCACGCAGATTTGTGATCCAGCATACATCGTCAAGTGCTGCGATCACATGAACATCGGCACCGGCAGTTTTCATAGCTTCACGGACACGTGCAAGTTTACTCTCTGTGCTTTCACCTGTGTATTCTTCGCCAAGTGCGAAAGCAGGCTTTTCGGAAAGTGCAGGACGGTCTGCCCATACTTCTCCGACCAGATCTTCGGAATAGTTGATCTTGGCATGCTTAGAAGCAGCAGCTTCTTCCAGTGCAGTACCTTCCTCGATCGCAACGACACGTCCGTCGAATCCGAGTGTACCGCCTTCCGGCAGTGCAGAAGCGATGAATTCTTCTACGGTAGGAACTCCAGGCTCGCCCATCTTATAGAGCTTTACACCTGTTCCGGCTAACTGCTGGTCAGCCTGCAGGAAATAACGTCCGTCTGTCCAGAGTCCGGCCTCATCCTTTGTGAAGACAGCAGTTCCGGCAGAACCTGTAAATCCTGTGATATATTCTCTTACTTTAAAATGATCGCCGACATATTCACTCTGATGAAAATCATCAGTAGGAACCATGTAGACGTCATATCCTCGTTCTTCCATGAATGCGCGAAGAGCGGAGATCCTTTCTGGTATATTCATAACAAAAACCTCCTTATAATGAATTGAATAACCTACAAGAATGAATTTTAGCACAATTAATTGAAAATGAACAGAAAGAATTATATAATAAACCCGGATGTAAAGGAGAAAGAAAAATTGATAAAAATAATTCTGATAATTGTGGTAGTTTTTATTTTGTACTGCCTGATAGAAATGATAAGAGAACTGCGGGATTTTCGTCTGACGAAGTACCGGATCTGTTCGCCGAAGTTAAATGGAATCAAGGGAACAAAGAAGATTATATTCCTGAGTGATCTGCACAACCGGATGTATGGAAAAGAAAATGAACGTTTACTGGAAAGCATCAAAAACCAGCATCCGGATCTGATCCTGATCGGCGGGGATATGCTGGTCAGAAAGGATGGCAATTCCTATGACGGGACGGTACGCTTTCTGGAAAAACTTCCGGCAATCTGCCCGGTCTACTGTGCGAATGGCAACCATGAACAGAAGCTGAAAGAACTGCCGGATAAGTATGAACAGTCTTATGAAGAATATAAGAAGGCACTGACGGCGTGCGGAATCCATATGCTTGAAAATGTTTCGGAGACGGTAAGGCTGGATGAAGCATCTGTAAGAATCTCGGGGCTGGAGATTCCGCTTCGGGCGTATGCAAGATTTGGGAAGAAAGAACTTCCGTTAAAAGAAATCACAGACCGCATCGGAGAACACGGTGGGGAATATCAGATCCTGCTGGCGCACCATCCGGGGTATATGAATGAATATCTGGAGTACGGGGCAGATCTGATCCTGGGCGGACATTATCACGGATGTGTGGTGCAGCTTCCGGGGATCGGAGGTGTGATCTCACCGAATTTCACACTGTTTCCAAAGTATTCTGGAGGAATATACCGGGAAGGATCCCAGACGGCAGTTGTAAGCCGCGGCCTCGGGACGCATTCTGTGCCGGTGAGACTGTGGAACTGGCCGGAACTGATCGCTCTTGAACTGACCGGCACATCTGAAAAATGTGAATGAAAATTTTATACAAAACCGGGATGAGGAAATGCGGCTGGAAATGAGATAAGAAATGAAGATAAAGTCTTGAGTAATTTCCAAATGTCCTGTATAATAATTAAGTTATGACAATGGAGGATATGTATGGGAATTCCGGTAAAATTACAGGTATTTGAAGGTCCATTAGACCTGCTGTTACATTTGATCGAAAAAAATAAAATAGACATCTACGATATTCCGATCGTCGAGATCACGAATCAGTATATGGAATACATCAAAGCCATGCAGAAGGAAGATCTGAATATCATGAGTGAATTTCTCGTGATGGCAGCGACGCTTCTGGATATCAAATGCAGGATGCTTCTCCCGAAAGAAGTGAATGAAGAGGGAGAAGAAGAGGATCCGAGACAGGAACTGGTAGAGCAATTACTGGAATATAAGATGTATAAATTCATGTCCTATGAGCTGAAAGACCGTGAGATGGACGGGGACCGGATCATGTATAAGACAGCAACAATTCCGGACGAGGTAAAAGGATATGTTCCGCCGGTAGATCTGGATGAACTGCTGGGAGACCTGACACTGGTGCAGCTCAACCGTATTTTCAAAGAAGTGATGAAACGGCAGGAAAATAAGGTCGATCCGGTGCGAAGTAAATTCGGCAAGATCGAGAAGGAAGAGGTAACGCTTCCGGATAAGCTGGATTATGTGACGGAATATGCAAGATCACACAGGAAATTCGGTTTCCGCGCACTCTTGAAAAAGCAGAGTTCAAAGGTGCAGGTAGTTGTTACATTTCTTGCAATCTTGCAGTTAATGAAAGAAGGCGTGATCTTTATCGAACAGGATCAGCCGTTTGATGAGATTATGATCACATCGAAAGTGGAAGAAATATAGGGAAGAGAATATGGCAAAGTTAAAAATAAAGCAGATGGAAGGAATCATCGAAGCAATTCTTTTTGCAATGGGGGATTCTGTAGAGATCGGGAAGATTGCCCGGGCACTGGAGCAGGATGAAAAGACAACCCGTAAGGTGATACATAAGCTGATGGATAAATATGCGGCGGAAGACAGGGGGATCCGTATTATAGAGCTGGACGGTGCATATCAGATGTGCACAAAGACGGAGATGTATGAATATCTGATCCGTGTGGCATCACAGCCGAAGAAACACGTCCTTACAGATGTCCTTCTGGAGACATTATCGATTGTCGCATATAAGCAGCCGGTTACAAAACTTGAGATCGAAAAGATCCGCGGAGTGAAATCAGACCATGCGGTGAACAAACTGGTAGAATATAATCTGGTATGTGAGAGAGGGCGTCTGGATGCTCCGGGAAAACCGATTCTTTTCGGAACAACAGAAGAGTTTCTGCGAAGATTCAGTATTCATTCGTTGGATGATCTCCCAAGTCCGAATCCGGAACAGGTGGAGACGTTCAAAGAAGAAGCGGAAGAAGAAGTACAGTTAAAATTAGATATATAGAAGATTTGGCAGGAAATAACAGGGAAAATCATTTCACGCGGCAGGAGAGCCGGTGGAGTGATTTTTTTGCTTTTCCGGGCATATATTTTCTTAACGGAATACACCCGGAGTGGAGAAATATGAAAAGACGGCCGCATAAAATCGTATCGGTGGCATTATTGGCGGTATTGATCGCCGGCATGGGTATGGCATGCCGTATACAGAGTCTGGAGTCAAGGAATAAAAGGTGGGCAGAGAATACGGAGACTGCCGGAAAGATTCTGACCGAATCGGGGAAAAAAGAGGCACAGAAGCAGACGGATGGAACGGAGAACGATGCTGCTGCACAGAATGCGAAGCGGGAGTTCGGGGATGAACCGGCAGAACTTTATGCCAGATCGGCGGTGCTGATGGATGCGGACAGCGGCCGGGTACTGTTCGGGAAGGATGCAGATGTGATCCGTCCGATGGCAAGTACAACGAAGATCATGACGTGTATCCTTGCGTTGGAATACTTGCGGAAACATCCGGATCAGACGGTAGAAGTATCGGATCAGGCTGCGTCCCAGCCGAAGGTACATCTGGGGATGCAGAAAGGGGAAGTATTCTACATCAAAGACCTGTTGTACTCCCTGATGCTGGAATCGCATAATGACAGTGCAGTGGCTGTGGCAGAGGGCATTGCCGGAAGTGTAGAAGAATTTGCAAAAGAAATGAACGCAAAAGCTGCAGAGATTGGCTGCAAGAACACTCATTTCATTACGCCGAACGGACTGGATGCGGAAGATGAAGGCGGCGTACATTCTACAACGGCAGAAGACCTGGCGAAGATTATGCGGTACTGTATTATGACATCCGGGGAAAAGGAGACATTTCTTGAAGTGACCCGGACGAAGGAATATCAGTTTCAGGATGCTGACAGGAAGCGTACATTTTCGTGCCATAATCATAATGCATTTCTGGATATGATGGACGGGGCACTGAGCGGCAAGACGGGATTTACGGCAGATGCGGGATACTGTTACGTAGGAAGTTTAAGACGGGATGACCGTACATTTATCGTGGCACTTCTGGCATGCGGATGGCCGAATAATAAAGGATATAAATGGAAGGATACACGGAAGCTGATGGAATATGGACTGGAACATTATCATTACCGGGAGGTGTACAGGAACGCGGCACCGGATAAATTGCTGGTAGTGGATGCATTTGATCCGGAAATCCCGTATCAGACTTCAGAAAAAATCTCACTGAGAGTGAAGAACAGCGAGAAATCAAAAAAAATCCTGCTGCGGGAGGAAGAAGAGATCTGCATGGAAATAAAGACGGTAAAATGCAAAAAAGCACCGGTAAAAGAAGGAGAAAAAGCAGGAACCGTTTCGTATTATCTTGCTGACGAAAAAATTGCAGAAAATGTGGTTGTAACGGAGCGCGCTGTTGAAAAAAGAACATGGAAAAATTGTATGAAAATAGTAATGGCGAAATTCTTGACGCTGGAAAGCCTTATGTGTTATGTTAAGTATATCTGAATCACAGATGGTTGTATTCTTTTTACATTTCTGTAGAGTATTCCAGAATATACAAGAGAAAAACAGTGAGGGGAAAATTAAATATTGACATTCGGGATGAAGTATAATACTATATTAACCAGAGGACGAACACTCGTTCGGTGAACGGAAAAGGAGAATGAACATGGCAAATGAAGATAAAAAGCGCGCATTGGATGCGGCGATTGCAAAATTAGAGAAAGATTTCGGTAAAGGAACGGTTATGCGTCTGGGAGATCCGGCAGCACAGGTAGCGGTTGAGACAATTCCGACAGGATCTTTAAGTCTGGATCTTGCACTGGGGCTTGGCGGTGTTCCGAAGGGACGTATCGTAGAGATCTACGGACCGGAATCCAGTGGTAAGACGACGGTTGCATTACATATGATCGCGGAAGTACAGAAGAGAGGCGGTATTGCAGGGTTTATCGATGCAGAGCATGCGCTGGATCCTGTTTATGCAAAGAATATCGGTGTAGATATTGATGAACTTTATATTTCTCAGCCGGACAGTGGAGACCAGGCCCTGGAGATCACCGAGACAATGGTAAGATCCGGAGCGATGGATATCATCGTAGTCGATTCGGTTGCCGCACTGGTGCCGAAGCAGGAGATTGAAGGAGATATGGGAGACAGCCATGTCGGACTGCAGGCAAGACTGATGTCCCAGGCGCTTCGTAAGCTGACACCGGTAATCAGCAAGTCTAACTGTGTGGTTATCTTCATCAACCAGCTGCGTGAGAAGGTAGGCGTGATGTTCGGTAATCCGGAGACTACAACCGGTGGACGTGCGCTGAAGTTCTACTCATCTGTACGTATGGATGTCAGAAGAATTGAGACACTGAAACAGAGCGGTGAGATGGTTGGTAACAGAACCCGCGTGAAGATCGTGAAGAATAAGATCGCACCTCCGTTTAAAGAGGCAGAATTCGATATTATGTTCGGTAAAGGAATTTCCAAAGAAGGGGATATCCTTGATCTCGCAGTGAAGTGTGATCTGGTAAGCAAGAGCGGCGCATGGTTTGCATACAATGGTGACAAGATCGGCCAGGGAAGAGAGAATGCGAAGACATATCTTTCCGAACATCCGGAGATCATGGAAGAACTGGAGCAGAAAATCCGTGCACACTATCATATTGGTGCGGAAGGTGACATGGAAGAGACCGGAGAAGCTGCAGCAGAAGGAATCACAAAAGAGGAAGAATAATATATGATGACGGTTACGAAGATAGAACCGCTGTCAAAGACCAGATATAAAGTATATTTAGACGGACAGTTTGCTTTTACATTGTATAAGGGCGAACTGTCCCGTTATCATATTGCGGAAGAATCTGTGATCGAAGACGATATCTATGACAGTCTTCAGCAGATTGTTATCAAGAGGGCGAAGCTCCGGGCAATGCATCTGCTCTCTGATATGGGAAGAACGGAATCGCAGCTCCGGACTAAGTTAAAACAGGGCGGCTATGCAGAAGATGCAGTGGAGGCAGCAATCCGCTATGTGAAGTCATTCGGCTATATCAATGATATGGAATATGCGAGAAGTTTTATTGACAGCAGGAAAGAACGGAAGAGCAAAAAAGAACTTTATGCGGCACTTTTGCAAAAAGGGGTTCCGACAGAAATTGTAGAACAGGTATTTGAAGAAGCAGACTACGGGGAGGAAGATTCCAGACAGGCAATCGAAGCGCTGATGCGGAAACGAAATTATAACCCGGAAACAGCGGATGCGAAGGAAAAGCAGAAAATGATGGGCTATCTGATGCGTAAAGGATTCAGTTATCAGGATGTCCGCAATGTGTTACAAGTTTGCGAGTGAAAGCTTGACATATTTGTGTAAAAAGTATAAAATTGAACTGTTGTAATAATCGTACAATGAAAATTAAATAAGGAGGTGCTCCTGTGCCGATAGGAATATTGATTGCTGTAGCAGTCGTACTTATCGTTGTGGCCGCTGTGATCAGTCATTTTTTGACGGTCTCAAATCTGAAGAACAATGCAGAATCCAAGATTGGTAATGCTGAAGCGAAGGCCAGAGAGATCATTGATGATGCAGTAAAGACAGCGGAGGCCAAGAAGAAGGAGTCTCTTTTGGAGATCAAGGAAGAGTCTATCAGAAATAAGAACGAACTTGAAAAAGAGACAAAGGAACGCAGATCGGAATTGCAGCGTTACGAGAAGCGTGTACTTTCCAAAGAGGAAGCTCTTGATAAGAAATCAGAGGCCATTGAAAGACGAGAAGCAGGATTTACAGCGAAAGAAGAAGAGCTGAAGCAGCGTGAAGCGAAAGTAGAAGAGCTGAGCCAGCAGCGTGTACAGGAACTAGAAAGAATCTCAGGACTTACCTCCGAACAGGCAAAAGAATATTTGTTAAAAACTGTTGAAGAAGATGTAAAACATGACACTGCAAAGATGATCAAGGAATTAGAAGCGCAGGCAAAGGAAGAGGCAGATAAGAAGGCAAAAGAATATGTCGTTACTGCTATCCAGAGATGTGCGGCAGATCATGTTGCGGAAACTACAATTTCGGTTGTACAGCTTCCAAGTGATGAAATGAAAGGAAGAATTATCGGACGTGAAGGACGTAATATCCGTACTTTAGAGACACTGACAGGTGTAGAACTCATTATTGATGATACACCGGAAGCAGTGGTTCTTTCCGGATTTGATCCGATAAGAAGAGAAGTTGCAAGAATCGCGCTGGAGAAGCTGATTGTTGACGGACGTATTCATCCGGCAAGAATTGAGGAGATGGTAGAAAAAGCGCAGAAAGAAGTTGACACGATGATTCGTGAAGAGGGTGAAGCAGCAGCACTGGAAGTCGGTGTGCACGGAATTCATCCGGAACTGATCAAACTTCTCGGACGTATGAAGTTCAGAACAAGTTACGGACAGAATGCATTAAAGCATTCCATCGAAGTAGCACAGCTGTCAGGACTTCTTGCAGGAGAGATTGGATTAGATGTCAGACTTGCCAAACGTGCAGGACTTCTTCATGACATCGGTAAATCCATCGATCATGATGTAGAAGGATCACATATTCAGATTGGTGTGGATCTTTGTAGAAAATACAAAGAATCTGCTACTGTTATCAATGCGGTAGAAGCACATCACGGAGATGTAGAACCGGAAACTCTGATTGCGTGTGTGGTACAGGCTGCAGACACGATTTCGGCAGCAAGGCCGGGCGCAAGAAGAGAAACATTAGAAACATACACAAACAGGTTAAAACAATTAGAAGATATC
>URTM01000041.1 GCA_900550865.1 uncultured Dorea sp.
TGACGGCTCTTTCTATCGCCGGAATACGAGTTCCTGAAATGAAAAAAGCACCCAGTCATTTATACTGCGTGCTACATCAAATTCATATTCAATTATTCAAATTAGGTCAAACTATGTCAAACTGCCACAGACCAAAACGAGGGAACAAAGGGCTGAAAAGCGACCCCAAAACACCCCCAAAAATCGGCTCTTGGTTAACCACTTTGGGCACCACTTGACCCTCTTTTTGCCCTCTTTTTGGCCGGTTAACCACTTGCGGACCACTAAAAATTGGGTGAAAACGGCTCTCGTTTTTCCAAATTTGGTCAAACTATATCAGCCCGTTTAGATATAGTAAAACCCCGGAAAACCTTGATTTTCCGGGGTTTTTGAACCATTTTGATACGGTTTGAACAGCAGATTATCTCTTGCTGAACTGAGGCGCGCGACGAGCCGCCTTGAGACCATACTTCTTTCTTTCCTTCATACGAGGGTCTCTGGTAAGGAATCCAGCCTTCTTCAGAACGGGTCTGAAATCGCCGTCTACCTGAAGCAGAGCTCTGGAAATACCGTGTCTGATCGCACCAGCCTGGCCGGTGTATCCGCCACCGCGAACGTTAACCAGAACGTCGAACTTCTCAGCAGTCTCAGTAGCTGCCAGAGGCTGACGAACGATAACCTTCAGAGTCTCCAGACCGAAGTACTCATCAATGCTTCTCTTATTGATTGTAATATTACCATTACCGGGTACTAAATATACTCTGGCGATGGATTTCTTTCTTCTACCGGTTCCGTAGTATCTTTCTGTTTTAGCCATGATTTATTTTCCTCCTCTCAGTCCTTTAGAATGTCAGTACTTCAGGCTTCTGAGCCTCATGCTTGTGCTCAGGTCCTGCATATACGTGAAGCTTGGTGAACATCTGTCTTCCTAAAGGTCCCTTGGGAAGCATGCCCTTAACTGCAAGTTCGATAACCTGCTCAGGCTTCTTTGCTAACTTTTCTCTCAGGGTAGCTTCTTTTAAGCCACCAACGTAATCGGAATGATGATAATATACCTTCTGATCCATCTTCTTACCGGTTACTTTGATCTTCTCAGCATTGATAACGATAACGTTGTCACCGCAGTCGATGTGGGGAGTGAAGATAGGCTTATTCTTGCCTCTCAGCACTTTAGCAACCTCAGATGCCAGACGGCCTAAGGTCATGTCAGTAGCGTCTACTACATACCATTTTCTATCGATTGTAGCTGGACTAGCCATAAATGTTTTCATTATGTTCCCTCCATATTACTTTCGCCGATTCCTGATCGACTTTTTCAGTGTTCCGGTCTGATAGTAATCTGCAGATGTCCGGCTACATTTTACTTCTTCCCAAAACGGTTGAATACTTTATTTCAATGCTTCGTCGGGGCTTTGACTCAGCATATTGAAACACTGTCACAGTCATATATTATATGATACGGTTTCGTTCATGTCAATACATAAACTAAACTTTTTTGCGTTGTTTTGCGTTCATCTTTTATTGCTCAGCCTCTCTTATGTTTATATCACGTATGGCGAAGCTATTACAAGAACTCATATTTCACTAAAGTCAGTCCATGGGCCGGTGCGGTAGGTCCCGCTGCACTGCGGTCTTTTGCCTCGAGGATCGTGAAAATGTCCATGGGATCCCGCCTGCCCTGTCCGATATCTAACAGGGTTCCGGCAATGATCCTCACCATATTATATAAAAAGCCATTACCGCAGACGCGGATCACCAGATCATTTTCTCCCTGCTCTTCCACTTCCACGGAATAGATGGTACGCACGGTGGATTCTACCTGGGCACCGGTCTGGCAGAAGCTTTTGAAATCATGTTCTCCTTCCAGGTAAGCCGCAGCTTCCTGCATCCGGTTCACATCCAGTTCATAATAAGTAAACAGCGAATACAAACGTTTCACTGGCATGGGGAACTGTGCCCGGTAGATCCGGTACTCATAAGTCTTGCGGCTGTCGCATTTCCGGGGATGCCAGTCATTTTCCACCTGTTCGGACTTCTGGATACGGATATCCTCGGGAAGTCTCTGGTTCAATGCGTAGGAGATTTTCTCCGCAGGCATCCGGCTGGTCGTGTCAAACACAGCGATATTCCCCAGTGCATGCACCCCGGAATCTGTCCGGCTGGCACCGATGACCTCAACAGGCTCTCGTAGCAGATCGGTCAGACACCGGTTCAATTCGCTTTCGATGGTGATCCCATTATTCTGGATCTGCCAACCATGATAATTCGTTCCGTCATAAGCCACGGTCAGGCGGACACGCTTTTTTTCTTTTTCCGGCTGCTTTGACAGCTGTTCTATTATCATTCCCGATTCCACTGTATTTCACCCGCTTTCTCTCCTGCCACCTGTCTTAGGTTCCCAGACATTCTTTCCTGTATTTGACGAGATACTATCTGCTATGGGCATTATTGTTTTGCAGTAAAAATTTACGGTAAAAACGGTAGCCTTCCTACCACAATGCTGATCACCATATATGCGGCAATACAGCCGTAAGCAATGTAATCTCTCTTATGATAGATCAGCGGCTTCATCTTCGTCCTGCCCTCTCCGCCGCGATAGCATCTGGCCTCCATTGCCATAGCCAGATCATTGGCTCTGCGGAACGCAGAAATAAACAGAGGCACCAGCAGGGGCACCATGGCCTTGGCACGCTTGAAAATGTTTCCGCTCTCGAAATCCGCTCCCCTGGCGATCTGTGCCTTCATGATCTTATCCGTCTCCTCTAATAAAATGGGAATGAAACGAAGCGCAATGGACATCATCATGGCCACTTCATGTACGGGCACCTTGAATACTTTTAATGGTCCCATCATTTTCTCCATACCGTCCGTCAGGTTATTCGGTGTGGTGGTCAGTGTCATCACAGAGGATCCAATGATCAGCAGTGTCAGGCGGATTGCCATGGAAATGGCCATCTTCAGACCTTCCTGCGTAATGGTCAGCTTCCAGATCGTCAAAAGCGGTGTGCCCTGTGTCAGAAACAGATTGAATACCACCGTGATCATCATCAGCATGACGATAGTCTTCATTCCTTTTACCATGAACCTGAACGGTACCTTTGACAGCCGGATCACCATCCCCAGAAACAGGGCTGCGATCACGTATCCCGCGTAATTTTTAAAAAAGAACAGTGATATGATAAATAGGAGAGTACCTCCCAGCTTGACTCTGGGATCCATCTTGTGTATCACGGATTCTGTCTGATAGTATTGTCCTAATGTAATATCTCTAAGCATATTGCTCCTTACTGGGTTTCCGCCCGCTTTCGCCTTCCGGGTCAGAACCCGCATCTTCCCTCATGCTTCTCTTAACTGTGCTTTGCTTTCCAGACTCTGGCAATCTCTTCCGCCGCTTCCTCGATCGTCGTGGCATCCACGTCCACATCTGCACCTCTTGCCTTCAGATCGTGCATAATATAAGTAACCTGCGGTGCTGCCAGCCCCACCTCTTCCAGTTCTTTGTAATGTTTAAATACTTCTCTCGGTGTATCGTCATACATGACACTGCCCTTGTTCATTACAATGATGCGGTCCACATATTCCGCCACATCTTCCATGCTGTGGGATACCAGCAGGATGGTAAGTCCGGTCTCTATCTGCAGTTTTTTGATCTGCTGCAGGATCTCATCTCTTCCCTTGGGATCCAGTCCGGCTGTCGGCTCGTCCAGGATCAGTACCTCCGGCTTCATGGCCAGCACTCCGGCGATCGCCACACGACGCTTCTGTCCACCGGACAATTCAAAGGGGGACTGATAGAAAAGTTCATCCGGCAGTCCTACTTTTTTCAGAGCATCGTATGCACGAAGCTCCACTTCCTTTTTATCAAGTCCCAGATTCTTCGGTCCGAAACAGACATCGCTGAATACATCGATCTCAAACAACTGATGTTCCGGATACTGGAACACCAGTCCTACCTTGCTGCGGAGCTTCTTCATATCATAATCCTTGTCGTAGATATCTTCTCCGTTAAAATAGATATGTCCGTCGGTAGCACGGATCAATCCGTTCATATGCTGCATCAGCGTGGACTTACCGGAACCGGTATGCCCAATGATACCGATGAACTGTCCATCCGGTATCTTCAGGCAGACATCGTTCAGGGCATGAACTGCCAGCGGTGTATCTGCACCGTATACATAATTCACATGATCTAATATGATAGACATTTTTTCGATCCTTTCCCGAGTACTTTCATTCGCTGCCATCCCCGCCACTATTTCCTGTCGGTTTTTCCATAGCCCAGTGCACTGACCAGCTCTTCCCTTGTCAATATGCCATCCGGCAGCGGAATTCCGCGTTTCTGCAATTCATACGATAACAGCGTTACCTGCGGCACATCCAGCCGTAGCTTTTTCAGCTGCTCCACCTGTGAAAAGATTTCCCGGGGGGTACCCTGCATGGCAATTTTCCCCTCATCCATGACAAATACCTTGTCCGCATGAATAATTTCTTCCATATAATGGGTGATCAGGATCAGCGTGACGCCTTCCACCTGATTCAATCCGCGGACTGCACGGATGACTTCCTTACGTCCACTGGGATCCAGCATGGCAGTCGGCTCATCCAATACAATACATTTGGGATGCATGGCCAGTACTCCGGCAATAGACACTCTCTGCTTCTGACCACCGGACAGCTTATTCGGGGAATACTTTCGATATTCGTACATACCTACCGCACGTAAGCTCTCTTCCACACGCTGCCAGATCTCCTCCGTGGGGATCCCCATGTTCTCCGGGCCAAATCCCACATCTTCTTCCACTACCTGTCCTATGATCTGGTTATCCGGATTCTGAAACACCATGCCGGCTGTCTGACGGACCTTCCAGATGTTGTCCTCATCCTTCGTGTCCATACCGTCGACCCAGAGCGTTCCCTCTGTCGGATTTAAGATGGCATTCATATGCTTTGCCAAAGTAGACTTGCCGGAACCGTTATGTCCGAGGATGGCTATGAACTGTCCCTGCTCTATATCAAGAGAAACATCATTCACCGCTCTTGTGATCCCTTCCACATTTCCCTCTTCATCCCGACGAATATATTCATATACTACATTATTTGCTTTAATGATCTCCATAAATAATCTCCATTCCATATTCGCTTTGTGCCGGAGAATCAGCTATCTTCTGCTTTTGCAAGATATCGCTCCTATTTTACTAGATTATGCACAGATTTACAACACTTAACAGGGAACTGACCCGACTTTTTCAAAATCTCTTGTACTGCTTTCCAAAAACCTTTATAGTTATGGTTGTATCTTTCTATTGCAGAACATTTCAGAAAATAAAACGAGGAGGCATTCTATGAATCCGATCGATCGCAATAAAATATGGAAGATGGTGGGTATTCTTGCGCTCATCACTGTCGTTGCCGGAGGACTGCTAAGAGTATCCCAGCACAGTTCCTACACTCTGGGGGATTATGCGACGGACAATCCTTCCCTGGCTTATCAGACATCAGAGCCATCACCTACCCCGGAACCTACACCGGCCGTCGACAATTCCAATGCAAATGCGACAGAAAACTTGCAGGAAGGATCTTCCATGGCAGAAACTACTGTTTTGACCGGATATTCCCTGAACGGAGAGCTATTGACCGACCAGCGGACCACGCTGTCCGACGGCTTCTATTATGAGCCGTTATCCGAGAAATTGCAGAGATATATAACAGGTGTTTCTTATCCTGCTACTGTGGATAACTCCGGAGAAGCCTCACAAGACCTGTTGAATTCTGTCGAAATCAGCTATGACGATCTGAGATATGTGCATATCCGGCATTACAATTTTGAAGGAAATCCTGCAGAAGGTGAGCTGATCTGTAACAAAGCAATCGCGCAGGACCTGACGGAGATCTTTTATGAACTGTATTGTAATGAATATCAACTGGAAAAAGTCTTATTGATCGATGAGTACGACGGAGACGACACCGCCTCCATGGAGGATAATAATACCTCCTGTTTCAATTATCGTCCGGTAGAAGGGACCTCATCCCTGTCAAAGCATGCCCTGGGATTAGCGATAGACATCAATCCCTTTTACAATCCTTATATTACATACAATAAGGATGGCAGCGAAAAGGTATCTCCTGCAAACGCTTCCGCCTATGCAGACAGAGCCGCTTCCTTCCCCTACAAAATTGACGAAAACGATCTGTGCTATCAGTTATTTAAAGAACATGGCTTCACCTGGGGAGGTCACTGGAACTCCTGCAAGGATTACCAACACTTCCAGAAGGTGGTGGAGTAATCCGCAAAGCAACGAGGGAATGCGGAGCATCCCCTCGTTGTACGGCTGTCGCCAAATAATTCTAAAAAAAGACAACCGCTAGTGAATGCAAGCATTCCCTCGCGGTTGTCTCTTTTTATCCTTACTTTGCTCGTAGCTTAAACAAGCTCCAGAACAACAGTCATAGCTGCGTCACCCTTACGCTGACCGATCTTAACGATTCTGGTGTAACCACCCTTACGGGTAGCATACTTGGGAGCATACTCATCGAAGAGCTTTGCAACCAGGTCAACTTCCTTGGTGTTCTTTTTCTTGCCTGCTGCATCAGCGGGAACCTCAACTACAGGGTTCAGAACCTTCAGCATCTGACGACGTGCATGAGATCTGGTAGGCAGATCCTTCTTGATCTCCTTCTCAACTTCGTCGTATACAGTAACGGTAACACCGTTCTCGATCTTAACCAGCTTGCCATCCTTATCGCGATGGGACTCAGCCAGGACCTTACCGGTCTCCTTGTCAACGATCTGCTTTACGCGCTTGCCGTCCTTGTCCTTGCGGGCAACCTTGGTGGTAACTTTAACAGTTTCGAAGTTATCCTTCTCTTTTACTGCCAGAGCGATCAGTCCATCAACGATCTTCTGTACTTCCTTAGCCTTAGCTTCGGTGGTAACGATCTTGCCGTTGTTGATCACTGCAGTTACCTGATTTCTTAATAATGCCTTTCTCTGTGCAGATGTTCTGCCGAGTTTTCTGTACTTTGCCATGATAATTTTCCTTTCTCCATTCATGGTACATCCGGCCATGCACTTTGGACTTACTTACCGAATGCGTTGTTTTTTGCCATTTAGAGATAAACCGTATCCGAACACTTTGGGCTTACCGGATACGGAAATCTAACTTTTTATGTTCAGCTGAAATTAGTTCTCATCGCTGGGGTTCAGCTGTAATCCCAGCTCTTTCAGTTTAGCCAGAACTTCTTCCAAAGATTTACGTCCGAGGTTACGAACCTTCATCATATCTTCTGAAGTCTTATTGGTTAACTCTTCTACAGTATTGATACCTGCTCTCTTCAAGCAGTTGTAAGAACGAACGGAAAGCTCCAGCTCGTCAATACTCATCTCCAGAACCTTTTCCTTCTCGTCGTCTTCCTTCTCTACCATAACCTCAGCGGTCTTAGCATTTTCGGAAAGGTCGATGAACAGGTTCAGATGCTCGCTGAGCACCTTAGCTGCCAGGCTGACTGCCTCATCGGGAGCCAGGGTTCCGTTGGTGTATACATCCAATGTAAGCTTGTCGAAATCAGTACTCTGACCTACACGGGTATTTTCTACCGTAACGTTAACTCTCTCTACAGGTGTATAGATAGAATCAATGGCAATTACGCCAATTGGTAAATCTTCGTGTTTGTTCTTGTCGGCACTTACGTAGCCACGGCCTCTTGTAATAGTTAACTCCATGTAAAGCTTGGTATCTTTACCGCTCAGAGTTGCGATAACAAGGTCGGGGTTCAGAATTTCAATATCCTGATCACACTGGATATCAGAAGCTCTTACAACACCTTCGCCTTCAAACTCGATATATGCAGTCTTAGCCTCGTTGGTCTCGCTGTTGTTCTTGATCGCAAGGCTCTTGATGTTCATGATGATCTCAGATACATCTTCCTTTACGCCGGGAATAGAACTGAACTCATGAAGAACACCTTCAATTTTGATCTGGCTCACTGCAGCACCGGGCAGGGAAGACAGCATGATTCTTCTCAGGGAGTTACCCAGAGTAATACCATAGCCTCTTTCCAGGGGTTTTACTACGAATTTACCATACTTTTTGTCTTCTGAAATCTCGCTAACCTCAATATTAGGTCTTTCAAAATCAAACACTGCCAATACCCTCCTTTGCGAACTTTATATGTTGACATGTTCTTACGAACAATATCCCATGGAATAATATTCCACAGGAAATGTTCATTGGGGTTACATAAAACTTACTTGGAGTACAACTCGACGATAAGCATCTCGTCAACAGGAACATCGATCATCTCTCTGGTAGGCAGATTCTTGATGGTTCCCTTAAAGTTCTCAACATCAGCATCGATCCATTCGGGTACTAATCTTCCAGCAGTAACATCAAGGATATCCTTGTATCTCTGCATGGATTTAGCGTTCTCCTTGATCTCGATAACATCGCCAACCTTGATCAGGTAAGAAGGAATGTTTACACACTTACCGTTTACAAGTACATGCTTGTGGTCAACGATCTGTCTTGCTTCTCTTCTGGTTCTTGCAAAGCCCATTCTGAACACTACGTTGTCCAGTCTGCTCTCTAACAGGGTCATCAGGTTCTCACCGGTCATGCCCTTCATTCTATCAGCCTTCTCATAGTAGTTACGGAAAGGCTTCTCCAGAACGCCATAGATGAACTTAGCCTTCTGCTTTTCTCTTAACTGAAGTCCGTACTCAGATACCTTTTTGCCTGCTCTTGCAGAGGTTCTGTTAGACTTCTTGTCATAGCCCAGGTAAGAAGGCTCAAGGCCAAGGGCTCTACATCTTTTCAGTACAGGTACGCGATTTACTGCCATTTTTTTATTTTCCCTTCTTTATACTTCGGAAGTGACTTCCGAGGGTTGTTTACAGTGCCGCAATGCGGCACTTTCATCCAACTTGTTCTAATGTTACTTCATTAAAATTAATTGTTTCGTCTTCTGACGATTTCTCACTAAACGCGACGACGCTTAGGAGGACGGCATCCATTGTGAGGTACAGGAGTTACATCACAAATGCTTAAGACATCCAGTCCACTTGCAGACAGAGCTCTGATTGCTGCTTCACGTCCTGAACCAGGACCCTTTACGAATACGTCAACGGACTTTAATCCGTGAACAAGAGCAGCCTTTGTTGCTGTTTCAGCAGCCATCTGTGCAGCATATGGAGTAGATTTCTTTGAACCTCTAAATCCAAGACCACCGGCACTTGCCCAGCTAAGAGCATTACCTTCAGCATCTGTTAACGTTACGATTGTATTGTTAAAAGAAGACTGAATATGTGCCTGTCCGCGTTCAACGTTTTTTCTTACACGCTTTTTTGTTACTTTCTTTGCAACTTTTTTAGCCATTTTAAACTAACCTACTTTCTCATTTCCTGGGGATGCTTACATTTGCTTCCCTCTCACAGTTACATTACGATCTTAATTACTTCTTCTTGTTTGCCACCGTGCGCTTAGGTCCCTTACGAGTTCTTGCGTTGGTCTTAGTCTTCTGACCACGAACAGGAAGTCCTTTACGATGACGAATACCACGATAGCAGCCGATTTCCTGAAGTCTCTTGATATTCAGAGCGATTTCTCTTCTCAGATCACCTTCTACCATAACGCCAAGCTTTTCGATAGCTTCACTGATCTTCTTTACCTCATCATCGGTAATATCTCTCACTCTGGTATCAGGATTTACACCTGCTTCTGCTAACAGCTTGTCAGCAGTAGGTCTGCCTATTCCATAGATATAGGTCAAACCGATCTCAATTCGTTTTTCTCTAGGTAAGTCTACACCTGCGATACGAGCCATTTACGTTTCCTCCATTTTCCTGCGTAATCTCTTACGCTTTGCGCAACATTTCTGCGCTCACAACTTTCGTTGTGTGTGCGTACGTTTTGGTCTGTTAATTGTACGCCCAATAGTTACTAATTGATTGGGGCTCTCACCCAATCGGACACGATCCGATCTTTCCACGATTAAAACTTTGCTACACCACCGAAAAAACGCTTGCGTTTTTTCCGGTGAAACATAGTATTTCTTAAATTGCGTACTTTGCAATTTTAGAAATTCTTTTCACCGTGGTATCAACAAGTAATCTCCCGTAAGCTCTATCCAAATCTATTATGAAAATTGATATTATCAATTCAGCCGCACATAATAACCGGACAAGAACTCACATACCTGATCAAATGACGATCAAGCGGTGATTATCCCTGTCTCTGTTTGTGCTTCGGATTCTCACAGATTACTCTGATGCGTCCTTTTCTCTTGATGATTTTGCACTTTTCGCAAATCGGTTTTACTGATGATCTAACTTTCATGTTAAACCCTCCTTTCAAAAAAGACCGTCTTACATTATAGCATGACGGTCTTTCCTTTGCAAGCGTATTATTGCGCTTTTTTTAATATTTTTTGACTTTTTTGTTGTTTTTTTGCCTGCTTTACATTCAAAACGATAAAAGTGATAGCTGCAGCCGCTGCAACACTTAAAATTCGGAAGGTAAATCTCGCATGCAATGCTGAATGATGTTGTACTGCAATGATCCAGACGAAGGGAATTGCAGCTGTGAGTACTACGGGAACCAGCTGTGCAAATATTTCCTTCCATTTGCCCGTGACGATTATCATCACAAGCATTCCTATCGCTATCGCTGCCAACACTCCTGCAGCAATTCCAATATAGGCCGGATATTCCTGAAGATTCAGTCCGATGACATAGAACCCCCCGTTCATCCGGGGTCTGCCGCCAATAGCTTCGGTACGGCCGATAATGGACCAGATAGCATCCTTGATCGTACCGGTATGTAATGTCAGATCTGCAATGACCCATTTTGCTGCCCACATTCCCGCATAGCCGATTGCCCAGCTTACACTGAAGCCGGTCAGTCTTTTGATATTATTCCACAGGCGATCACTTTCTAATAAGAAGTAACAGCACAGAGGAATTCCCAAAGTAACAACGGGATACGTCAGAAAATCAAAATAAGACGTCAGAATTCCCACGATCAGGAAGAATTCCGGATATTGTCCTTTTTCGTGCAGTCTGTCATGATGTAACAGCATGTATTCCACCGCCAGAAGCGTCAAGATCCAACACACTGACATGGTCAGTGATACAAGAACCAGCACCGGCTTCATAAACAGAAAACTTCCCAGAGTCACGACTGCGACACCTGCATTTTGCTTTTGGATTGCCGTAACCAACACCCAGATCATAAGCGCGATCTGCACCGCCAGCTCCAGCCATACCACGTGCTGCCAGGAAAATAACAGTAACAGCGGCTTTAAATATAAAAGATAGCCGTGCCAGTATCTCGCATAAATGTGGAGATACATGTTATTGACGTTCTCATGGGATTCACAGAAGGATTTGAGAGAATCCTCCGGTGTCCATACATCCTCTTCCAGATCATAGTGGTACATCCACATAGCGTGTTCGTAGGCATTTTTGTCCGACAATCTCTCTATGGCATTCTGCACCATAATAGCATCGGTGTAGGTCTCTCTGTTTTTCCACAGGTACTGCGAAAATGCATCTTCCGGTATCTCGTCTCCGGTCTTCAGCATATCCCCGACACTTTTCTCCACATTCTTTCTCATAGGTCCTACCGGAAGCAAGAATACCAGTACTAACAGTATCGTTCCCACTACCGCACTGACCGCCAGAATGGCAGCAAAGTTACGTATTTTTTTAGCCATAGCTATTTTCTCTCCAGATGGTATTTACTTATCTCTCCAGATAATACGTCCCTTGCTCAGATCGTAGGGAGACAGTTCCAGTGTTACCTTATCTCCGGGAAGGATACGGATGAAGTTCTGACGAAGCTTACCACTGATGGTAGCCAGTACTCTGTGTCCGTTTTCCAGTTCTACACGGAACATGGTATTGGGAAGTTTCTCCACAACGGTTCCTTCGATTTCGATTACATCACTTTTAGACATAAATTTCCTCCATAGCTTTCTACTCTTTACTACTTTTACTGCTTTATATTACTTATTACACAGATACGCTTCCAGGGTCTTACAGATTCGTCTGTTGATCTCGTCTTTCTCCCCCGGAAGGTTCTGTTGCATGCTTTGTATCAACGCATCCTCTGCCGAAGAATGTATGATCTGGATATGTTTTTTCTTTTTCTTCTTCGGATGTTCCACACCGCGCAGCCTTCCGTCGCACAGATAGACCCATTCTTCCTCTTCACCGACGATCATGTACAGTCTGTCCTTATCGTGTCCGGCCTTTGAAGTTGCAAATTCTCCTAACATATCAAAATCTTACCTTTCTTCTCCGGGTCTGCCGTGACCCGTTCCTTAATACATGGTCAGGATCTCCGGCTCACCGTCTGTAATCAGGATGGTATTCTCATAATGTGCAGACAGGGATCCATCCTCGGTAACTACAGTCCAATCATCGTCCAGCCATGCCACATCCGGTCTTCCGATATTGATCATGGGCTCGATTGCCAGCGTCATACCGGCCTGAAGCTTCAGTCCACGTCTATGCTGTGCGAAGTTGGGGATCTGGGGATCCTCATGTAAGCTGGTACCAATGCCGTGGCCTACCAGATCTCTTACGATTCCGTAGCCAAAAGGCCTGATATAGGCATCAATGGCATTGGAGATATCATACAGATGATTGCCTGCCTTTGCCATCTCTATTCCTGCAAAAAAGCTTCCTTTGGTCCTCTCCATCAGAAGTCTTGCTTCCTCACTTACCTGCCCTACCGGGAAAGTACGTGCCATATCGGAATGGTATCCTTTATAAATCAGTCCTGCATCCAGACTTACAATATCACCTTCGTGAAGAATATGATCCTTGTGAGGTATACCATGTACGACTTCATCATTCACGGATACACAGATAGATGCCGGATATCCGTTGTAATTTAAGAAGTTGGGAATGCAGCCATGGGCACGGATCAGTTTCTCTCCCAGGTTATTGATATCCAGAGTGGATACCCCGGGGTGTACTGCCTTCTCCATCTCGCTGAATACATCCGCCAGAATCTTACAAGATTCTCTCATCAACTCAATTTCACGCTGTGATTTGATAGTTACTGCCATTTTATTCACCTTTCTGTTCCGGACCTTACTGCTGCTGATCAGTGATCCGGACTTTTCCTAGCCAAGAATTGCTACGATATCTGCGAATACTTCCTTCATATCCTTGGTGCCGTCTACGGTCTTTAATACATTTTTCTTGGTATAGAATTCGATCAGAGGCTGGGTCTGGTCATGATAAACTTTCAGACGGTTCAGTACGGTCTCAGGCTTATCATCGTCACGCAGTACCAGTTCCTGTCCGCACTTGTCACAGATGCCTTCCTTCTTGGGAGGAATATGCTCAATGTGATAGGTTGCGCCGCAGGACAGGCATGCACGTCTGCCGGACATTCTCTTCACGATATTCTCATCGGGAACATTTACATCGATTGCAAAATCAATGGCATCTCCCAGCTCAGTCAGTGCCTTGTCCAGTACTTCTGCCTGAGGAATGGTTCTGGGGAATCCATCCAGTACATAACCGTTCTTGCAATCATCCTGTGCTACTCTGTCTAAGAGGATCTTAACAGTCAGTTCATCGGGAACCAGCTGTCCCTGATCCATGTATTTCTTTGCTTCCATACCAAGTTCGGTTCCGTTCTTGATATTTGCACGGAAAATATCGCCTGTGGATACATGAGGGATTCCGTACTTTTCAGCGATCATCTTTGCCTGGGTACCTTTACCTGCGCCGGGTGCGCCTAACATGATAATTTTCATCTTTGCTCCTATCTGCCTGTTGCTACAGGCTCTGCTCTTTCTATAGATAAGCTACAAATACAGTCCAACATTTACATTTTAACTTTTATGCGGCTTTTTTGCAATACATTTTCCTATAATACAATAATGCAAAAATAACCGGATGATTACAAACCATCCGGTTACTGTTATGCTACTAATCTTCCAGGAATCCCTTGTAGTTGCGAACGAGCATCTGAGATTCTACCTGCTTCATGGTCTCCAGTACTACGCTTACGATAATGATCAGGCTGGTACCGCCGAAGGATACACTTGCGCCGAACACACCGTTAAAGAAATACGGGATCACAGATACAATGATCAGGCCAATCGCACCGATGAATACGATATAATTCAGAATCTTGTTCAGATAATCACTGGTAGGCTTACCAGGTCTGATACCGGGGATGAAACCACCCTGCTTCTTCATGTTATCGGCAATCATCAAAGGATTAAATGTAATGGATGTATAGAAGTATGCAAAAAATACAATCAATACAATGTACAGCAAAAGTCCCAGGGAATAAATCGGCTGACTGGGTTTGCACCAGTAACCGGAATTCAGACCTTTCAGGATCTCTGCCCATACGCCGGTTCCGTTATATCCGATAAAGGAACAGATAATAATGGGGAACTGCATAATGGACTGTGCAAAAATGATGGGAATAACGCCGGAAGTATTTACTTTCAACGGAATATTGGAAGTCTGTCCGCCGACCATCTTTCTGCCCTGCATTTTCTTGGCATACTGTACCGGAATCTTGCGCACACCATCATTTAAGATGATAACCAGTACCACCATGGCAATAATAATTGCGAAGATGATAACTACTGCAAGGATTGCGGTTGCCGGAGCTTTTCCGAATACGAACTGCTCAAACAGGTTGCTCAGGTCTTGAGGCAGTCGGGAAATGATGTTGATCACCAGTACGATGGAAATACCATTTCCGATACCTTTTTCTGTGATTCGTTCACCCACCCACATCAGGAAAGCACTACCAGCGGTAAGTGCTGTGATCGTGGTAATTACATTCAGAGCGTTGAACTCGATCAAGTAGCCCTGTCTGCCAAAACCGATTGCCATTGCTGTGGACTGGATCAGTGCAAGCGCTACGGTAACGTATCTGGTGATGGCAACCATTTTTTTACGGCCGTCTTCACCGTCACGCTGCATTTCTTCCAGCTTTGGAATAGCAATTGTAAGCAGCTGCATGATAATGGAAGATGTAATATAAGGGTTGATGTTCAATGCCAGAATAGACATGTTCAGGAAAGAACCGCCCGTAATGGCATCAAAGAAACTGAACGCACCGCCTGTCTGCTGGGCAAACCATTGAGAAAAGAACTTCGTGTCCACCCCGGGTACGGGAAGCTGTGATCCGATACGGATCACAACTAACATTCCCAGTGTAAAAAGAATCTTCTGTCTGATTTCTTTGATTTTAAATGCGTTTTTCAGTGTTGTAAGCATTACATCACCTCAGCAGTTCCACCAAGAGCCTCGATCTTTTCTTTTGCGGATGCGCTGAAAGCATCTACCTTTACATCAAGCTTTTTGGTAAGTTCTCCGTTTCCAAGGATCTTAACTCCATCTCTGGGGTTCTTAATGATTCCTGCTTCAACCAATGCGTTTACATCAACGGTAGCACCGTTGTCAAAGCACTCCAGAGCACTTACATTGATAGCAACGATTTCCTTAGTGTTTCTGTTAGTGAAACCTCTCTTAGGAATACGTCTGTATAAAGGCATCTGACCACCTTCGAAACCAGGTCTTGGAGCTCCTGAACGAGCCTTCTGTCCCTTATGACCCTT
>URTM01000042.1 GCA_900550865.1 uncultured Dorea sp.
TATCGTTCTTCTTTGCCAGCATCACTGCTTTGATCGCTGCTTCTCTGGAAGGGCTTTCTGCAAGTGCTGTTCCTGAGATCAGGATTGCTTTAGACTGTCTGATGTATTCTTCGTCGATGTCATCTACATGTAACTGAAGGTCTGCGATGCAGTTTCTGTACATCAGGATGTGGCTTTCTTTTTCTGAGAGCATCTCGGTAAATGTAAGTCCGAGCTTCTCGCCGTTTGTACATCTTGTGATGTGTGATGTGTCAATTCCCTGTTTGTTAAAATATTCTGTTACATAATCACCGAACTGATCATCGGATACTTTTCCGAGGAATCCTGCTTTTAATCCGTGTCTTGTAACACCTACTGCAATGTTCGCCGGAGATCCGCCGACGAATTTTTCAAATGTGTGTACGTCCTTTAATGGTTTGAACTCTTCTTTTACCTGATCGTTGTAAGCCGGGTTGAAGTCGATTGCGACTCTTCCGAGAAGTATCAGGTCCATTGGTCTTGTCTGGTCAAATTCTACATATTTCATATCTTGCATCCTCCTACTTTTTCCTTTTCGCCTTTGCGTGCTTTATTGTTTTATTCGTGTGCTTTCTTGCGTGTTTCATTTGTTGACTGTATATTAGCACACTCATTTTGAATGTGCAATAGTATTTTGGATTATTTTTTATTTCCCGCATTGTTCACAATTTATAGGGTGTGTTATTGTTGTTTTTGCACAATCGCGGTTTGTATTGCACGCAAATCCATGGGGACGTGAAAAATGGCTTTTTTAGTGTCCCAGGAGGATTTTATTTGTATATAAAAAGTGTTACATTAATTACTCATCCTGTTTATCAGGAATGTAATTAATGTAACACTTCTTTGAATTATATCTTTCTATCTTTCAAAAGATCCATAAGGGACACTAAAAAAGCCATTTTTCACGTCCCCGTGGATCTTTCCGATCACAAGCGATACCGCCAGCACACTCCAGTTTCCATCCGCTGCGAATGTTGTAAAACATCCCATGAATGTTCCCGGGCAGAAGTCAAACCACTCGGATTTTGCAATGATACACATCACGAATGTAATGATCCCGCACCAGATTCCAAGGTTGCCGAACAACGGACTAAACTTACTGAGTGTAATAATTGTCATTCCACATACGACACCTGCAAGATTCGTAACAACGGTCTTTTTCACCCCGCTCATGCCATGTTTTCCACAGGCAAAGTAGGTGGTGCATCCCGCAAATCCGGCCCAGCCGATCAGTCCGGCGATTCCTGCAAGATAAGACCATATACCACAGAGGACTGCTGTTACAATGCTTAATGCACACAAAGAACTCATATCTTAGTATCCTACACCGTTATCTGTATTTTTCATGATCTTTACCAGACGGCTTGTTCCAAGTCTGTCTGCTCCAAGGCTCATGAATTTCTCAGCGTCATCGAATGAGCTGATTCCGCCTGCTGCTTTTACCTTCACACCTTCTCCAACATGATCATGCATCAGTTTTACATCTTCGAATGTTGCTCCGGCTGTAGAGAATCCTGTAGATGTCTTGATGAATTCTGCTCCGGCTTTTGTTACGATTTCACACATCTTGATTTTCTCTTCCTCTGTCAGAAGGCAAGTCTCAATGATAACTTTTAAGATTTTTCCGTCGCATGCTTCGTGGATCTGACGGATTTCTTCTTCTACTTCATCGTATCTTCCATCTTTTAAGAATCCGATGTTGATTACCATATCGATCTCAGATGCTCCGTTAGCAATCGCATCCTTTGTCTCGAATACCTTTGTTGCTGTTGTGCTGTATCCGTTCGGGAATCCGATAACTGTACAGATTGGAAGCTTTCCTTCTACGTATTCTGCTGCCTGTTTTACGTATGCAGCCGGGATACATGCAGAAGCGGTCTCGTATTTGATTCCATCATCAAGGATTGTCTTGATATCTTCCCATGTAGCTGTCTGTGTTAATAATGTGTGGTCAACAATTTTTAAAACTTCACTTGTGTTCATAATCTCTTGCCTTTCTTTTTCATAAATTGATTGTGATAGGTTTACTAATTTGCAAGTTTCTAATTCAGCTTGTCCAGAATGGAATGTCCGATCGTTCCTTCCGGCATCTTAACGCCAAAGTTGTCTGCGATCGTTGCTCCGATAATGGCAAATGTATCTGCTGCCTCAAGTTCTCCTGCCTCTTTCATAGACGGAGAGTACGCAAGGAACGGTACCTTTTATTCCGTGGGTATCGTATGCTGTAATGATTCAATAGTGGAACCGTAACCTTTGTGGTACCGAGAGGTTATAAAAATAATCGCGAAAAACTTGGAAAAGCAGTGGATTTACAATGCTTATCACTGTGTTCTTCAAGGACCGAGCGGCCAACTCCGTTAATAAATTAAATAGCAACAACCACTTCCGTCACCAGCTTCGCAAAATCTTTCGCCACGCGGTCCGCTGTCTCCTGGACTTCGGCGTGGTTAAGCTTTGCATCACTGACACCTGCTGCCATATTCGTAATGCAGGAGATTCCGCACACTTCCATTCCCATATGTCTTGCTGCCATGGCTTCGCATGCAGTACTCATACCGACAGCATCTGCGCCCCAGCTTCTGACCATGCGGATCTCTGCCGGTGTCTCGTAGTTTGGCCCGGTCAACTGTACATATACACCTTCCTGAAGTAATATTCTGCAGTCTTTTGCACTTTTACGGATAATTTCCTGGAGTTTCTTACTGTACACTTCACTCATATCCGGAAACCTTGTTCCGAGTTCTTCGATATTCGGTCCGATCAGCGGACTTGGTACTGCCGTTGTGATGTGGTCTGTGATCATCATAAAATCCCCTGGTTTGAATGATGGATTTACTCCGCCTGCCGCATTAGTCAGAAGGATTTCCTTTGCTCCCATCATCCCCATCAGTCTGGTTGGAAGTACAACGTCCTGCATCGGGTAGCCTTCATAATAATGTACCCTTCCCTGCATCAATACAACCGGAACATCTTCCACATATCCGAATACAAACTGGCCTTTATGTCCCTGAACAGTCGATACCGGAAAGTCTTCGATGTCAGTATATTTTACGATCTTTTCTATTCTGATCTTCTCGGCATAATCTCCGAGTCCTGATCCTAAGATGACTGCTTTTTCTGGCTTAAAATCCGTCTTTTCTCTTATGCTTTTTAAACATTTTTCCAGTTTTTTATACATACTTCAACATCCTTTCTTTCACCGCATCATCCGCAAATGCCACATCCACTGCGTTCCTCATCATCAGATGAATCTCCTCATCAATGATTCCGTAGTTTTTTTGGATGAATTCCAGTTCTTTTGTCAGTGTCGTATTGCTGACTGTACGGTTATCGGTATTTACTGTTACCTTTAATCCGGCATCCAGGAACTCCCGCATCGGATAGTCCTTTGTACTTTCCACTGCTTTGGTCTGCAGATTACTGATCGGACACATCTCGATACCGATACCCTTTTTCTGCAATTCTTTCTGCACATCTGCATGTCCCCTCATTGCGATTCCATGTCCGATTCTTCCGGCTCCGGCTTCCACAGAATCAAGGATATTCTGTACGTTTCCGCATTCACCGGCATGTAAGGTAAATGGCATGCCAAGTGTTTTCGTCTTTTTGAACAGTTCCATGAATTCTGACATCGGATACAGGCTTTCCGCCCCGGCAAGATCTGCCGCACACACGCCGTGTCCCAGATATTCTCTGGAAGTCCGCAGCATCCGGGCATTCTCTTCTTCACTGTGATGCCGCATCGCGCACGTGATCACTCCGTACTCTATTCCAAAATCGCGTTTTCCTTTTTCCAGTCCTGCAAGCAGTGCTTCGATCACTTTATTGCAGTTCATGTCCGGAGTCTCGGACAAAAGCGGAGCAAAACGGATCTCTGCATAGCATACATTTTCCTGTTTCATACTTTTTAATACATCATAACCGGCTTCTTTCAGTCCTGTCTCATCCATAATGCATTTGCCCGGAAGGTCGAATTTTTCCAGATATTCATTCAGGCTCCTGCAGTCTTCGGATACACTGAGTTCACTTTGTGATACTTTCCCTCCCAGTCTTTTTTCTATAAATTCACGGCTCAGCGACCCGTCCAGATGACAGTGCAGTTCTATTTTGGGCAGTGCTGTTAATTCTTTTATTGTCATATTGCTTTTATCATTTCCTCCATTTCACATTCTTCTTCATTTCTCTTTTCTTCTATTTTCGACATTCTGCTTTTTTTCGAATATTTCATTTAACCCTTATACAGTCTTATGTTCTTTCAGATTCCCAGGTCCGAATCCCGACGGCAATAATTCCTTCAATGTATAGATATCATAATGTTCCACATCCGTAGCTAGGATAATCTGAAATTCTTCCGGATCACAGAATTCCATCATCACCTGTCTGCACACTCCGCACGGCGGTGCATATTCTGTCAGGACTCCGTCCTTTCCTCCTACGATACAGATTGCATCGAATTCCTTCACGCCTTCACTTACCGCCTTAAAAAATGCCGTTCTTTCTGCACAATTTGTCGGTGTGTATGCCGCATTTTCAATATTACATCCGGTATAAACCGTTCCATTTTTTGCCAGCAGTGCTGCCCCGACCTTGAAGCCGGAGTACGGTGTATAAGAATATTTCAACTGTTCTATCGCTGTCTCAATCAACTGACTTGTATGATATGTTTTGCTTTGTTCTGTCTTCCCCATCTTGTTTCCCCGCTTTTATATTCGTATTCCATTTCTGGTAATCAGTATTATACATGATTTTCCAAATGATTCTACTTATTTTTTTTCTTATCCTGACGGATCAGATTCCGTACTGCACCTACCGCTGTCCGGACTGCCATATCGGTATCATGTACCACCGGATTTTCCAGTCCTAGTTTCTCCCTTTCCTGATTTGCCATAACAAGAAAGCATGCACCTGCTCTGACACGTAATTTACCGGCCACGATGAACAGTGCCGCAGACTCCATCTCGGAAGCCAGACATCCCATCTTCTTCCAGGCCTCCCATTTGTTCAGCAGTTCATAGCCAACTGGCATTGCTTCCGGTTCATGCTGTCCGTAGAATGCATCCTTTGACTGTACCACTCCTGTATGCCAGGTGCAGCCATCTTCTTTTGCAGCCTGCACCAGTGCATTCGTCACTTCCAGATTGGCAACTGCCGGATATTCGATTGGTGCATATTCTTTGCTTGTCCCTTCCATGCGGATCGAACCGGTCGCAATCACGATATCGCCGCTTTTTACTTCCGGCTGCATCCCGCCACAGGTTCCGATGCGGACAAATGTATCCGCCCCGCAGCGTGTCAGTTCTTCCATTGCGATTGCTGCCGACGGTCCTCCGATTCCGGTCGACGTCACGCTGACTTTCTCCCCGTCCAGCATTCCGGTATAAGTGGTGAATTCCCGGTTGCTTGCAACCAGCACCGGAGCATCCAGATACGCAGCAATCTTTTCGCATCTTCCCGGATCTCCCGGCATGATCACATAACGTCCGACTTCACCTTTTGCAACCTGAATGTGATATTGTCTGTTTGCATCTTCTGAATAATTTTTCATACCGATCCTTCCTTTCAAGCCAGTGGGGACGGTGTTTCCGGCACTTCTGCTGTCCCTCTCCTGTCTATACTCTTATTTTGTCTTTATTTTATCACAATTCAGTTTAAAATGTTTTTATTTTCTGACTTTTTTCAAAAGTCCCAAAAGACCGAGATAAATCTCTAAATTACTTTTTCAAGTCAGCTTTTTCTCAAAATCTTTTGAACGAATCTGCGCAAAAAAGCCAATAAGGACACCGAAAAAATCTATTTTTCCATGTCCCCACTGGCTCTCTTTTTTATGTCTGTCTTTTATTCACTTTGTACTTTCTCGATATAATCTATGATCAGATCTGCTGCATCTTCCAGGTCAATCTTACCGGTATTGATCATCAGATCATAATTCAATGGATTGCCCCATGTCCTGCCGGTATAATAATTATAATACCTCTGTCTGGATACATCTTCTTTATCCATCTCTTTCAAGGAAATGCCCTCGTATGCTTCTTTACTTCTTTTTTCTCTGAATGCATCGTCTGCATAGATGAAGATATGATAACAGTCCGGTGTATCTGCAAGTACTGCATCTGCACAGCGTCCCAGGAATACTCCTCCGGATTTATCTGCAAGTCTGTGGATCAGTGCTGCCTGCTCTTTATACATCTTATTATAGTCCGGAATGATATCGCTTCCGATTCCAAATCCGCTGAAGAAACCGCTGTGACTGCCCGGCACTTTATATGCTTCTTCCAGAATGCTTTCCACATCCAGATCGCCATTTCCGATCTTTTCTGCTGCCAGATATACGATCTGTCTGTCATAACAACGCACCTGCATCTTCTTTGCAAGAATCTCTGCAACTTCTCTTCCACCGCTTCCGTACTGGCGGCTGATGGTAACAATCGTATGTTCTCTCATTTTACAGTTCTCCTTTCGCTTCACGTTCGATCAGTTCTTTCATGATATCCGGGTACTGTTTATCCAGATGGTAGAACAGAAGCACTACAAGCACACCAGCTGCAACGATCAATGGACCGCCTTTGTAAATGTTCACGATCATATGTAATGCACTGTCCGGCTGAGTGACACTTCCGGCCGCTGTACTGATATATCCGCCCATAGAAAGAAGTCCTGTCATAACTGCAGATGCCACACCGGCACCGACTTTCGTTCCGATCGAACCACCGGCAAAGATCAGACTTTCCTGACGTACATGTGTCTTCCACTGTCCGAATTCTACTACATCACCGATCATACCGAATACTACCGCATTCAGTGGCGCAAGTCCGACTGCTCTTGCGACACAGCTCATCACCATCCATGGAATGCTGTACGGATTCAGGAAGAATAACAACTGTCCTGTCAGTGCGATGATACTTCCTGCCAGTGCAATGTTCCGCTTTCCGAACTTACGGATCAGAGGTGCACATAAGAAAATACATACAACCAGTGTCAGAATTTCTGTCAGATACAGTGCACTGTAAAGCCATGTATCGTTGTGGAAAATGTATTTACAATAATATGGTAAGATCGTTCCTGATACGCTAAATGACACACTCTGGAACATCCAAAGTAATAATACAGCCCAGAAATACTGGTTGGTAATAAGAAGTTTTAACCCTTTCTTTACCGGAACCTTTTCCGCCTTATCCTGTCCTGCGATCACAACTGTCTCTTTACAGTTGATAAAACAGATCAGAAGTAAGATCAGGGCGATGACTGCCCATACCGTCATCGTCTTTACCCATGCTGCCTGGTCATTACCGAATAATTTGACCAGCGGAGTGGTACAGGTAACGGCAATGATCTTACCGAGCGGTGATAATCCCATTCGTACTACACTTAACATATCTCGTTCGGATGATACTCGTGTCATCATGGCCGACAGACTTCCGTATGGAAGATTGATTGCTGTATAACATACGGTTGTACAGAAGTTATAAGTTACAAAAATATAGATCGACTGAACCACTCCCATCGTATGCGGTACAGTAAATAACAGGATCGCAGACAGCGCATATGGTACGCTCATCCACAGAATCCATGGTCTTGATTTTCCCCATTTGGAATTGGTCTTTTCTACGATGATTCCCATGATCATATCGGAAAATCCATCGAAGAATCTGGATAACAGCATGATCAGACCTACGCTTGCGGCTGCCACTCCTACATAGTCTGTATAAAATAATGTCAGAAGTGTTCCGACCATACCGAATACTACGTTACATGCCACGTCGCCTCCGGCATAAGATAATCTGACCGGCCATGACAGTTTTCCGTTTGCTGCATTGTTCGCCTTTTTTTCTTCCACGTCTCTTCTCTCCTTTTCCTCCATAAAATGACTTCCTTTTCCGGTTCATTTCATGTCTCTCTTGATATGCGAAAAGATCTGTAAATTCATGCTTCACAGATCTTTTCTCTTTCATGTCGATGCATCTACAGGACTTGCCCTCAGCAGGTTCTGTCAATGCCTTTACATTATGTCTTATACTACTTATATTCTAGACTGTGATCTCAGATATTTTAACCGGACGGTGTTCTTCCAGAGATTTCTTAGCTGCAAGTCCCATCAGTACCGGCTGCAGTCCGTCCATTACACCAAGCGGTGTATCTGTATCATTTTCGATTGCTTCAATGAAGCACTTGATCTCTTTTGCATAAGCTGCCATGTAACGCTCCAGGAAGAAATATAATGGCTTCTCGCCAGTTACACCGTCTGCGCTGCTGATGACTGCGGATGATGTAGAGTCATTGGATACTGCAACCATTCCTTTTGATCCGAATACTTCTGCTCTCTGGTCATATCCGTAAGCTGCTTTTCTGGAGTTGTCGATCACTGCGATCGCACCATTTTCCATCTTCAGTGTGATGACTGCCGTATCTACATCTCCGGCTTCTCCAATTGCAGGGTCTACCAGTACGGCTGCCTCTACGTATACTTCTGTTGCATTGCATCCTGCAAGGAAACGTACCATATCAAAATCATGGATCGTCATGTCAAGGAAGATTCCTCCGGATACTTTTACATAGTCTGCACACGGTGGTTCCGGATCTCTGGATGTAATCTTAATGATATGTGTATCTCCGATTTTTCCGTCAGCTACTGCTTTCTGTACTGCTTCAAAGTTGTGGTCAAATCTTCTGTTGAATCCTACCTGGTATTTTACGTTGCTGTCTTTTAATGCATCGATAACTTCTTTGATCTTTGCTACGTCATGATCGATTGGTTTTTCGCAGAATACATGTTTTCCTGCTTTGATTGCTTCTACTGAGATTGGTGAATGTGTATCTGTTGATGAACAGATCAGTACAGCATCAATCTCTGGATCTGCAAGGATTTCTTTATAATCCTTAGTCACTGCCTCTACGCCCATGTTTGTTGCCCATTTTGCAGTCTCATCATTCATGAATGGATCTGCCAGCATCTTGACTTTTGCATCCTTTACCTGTGTGCAGATACTTTCTACATGTACTCTTCCAATTCTTCCTGCTCCGATAATTCCTACGTTTACCATTTTTCTTCTCCTTTTCGCGTTTATAATCTTTTTATTTCTATATTCTTGTCCAGTTCCGTTTTTATCCCTTTGGGAAATCTCCCGGTATTTTTCCTGAATGATTTTGTTTGCAGATTGTATTTTTCATCTATAATCCTGTCTTTTCAGAAATGAATTTTCTTGCTTTCAGTGCATATTCCAGAGGATTGGCTTTTGCCGGATCCTGTTCTGCCTCTACTACCATGTATCCGGTATATCCTGATTCTTCCAGAACTTTGAAAATTGGATCAAAATCAATATCTCCGTCTCCAGGTACTGTGAACGTTCCCATTCTGACTCCGTCTAAGAAACTTAATTCTTCTTTCTTTACTTTCTCTACCATGTCTTTTCTGATGTCTTTCAGATGTACATGTTTGATTCTATCTGCGTATTTCTTCACCATTTCCAGTGGATCTTCTCCGCAGTATGCGAAATGTCCGGTATCGAATAAGAGACTTACATATTCCGGATCTGTATTGTCCATCATGCGCTCTACTTCATCTGCATTCTGTACAACAGTTCCCATGTGGTGATGGAAGGTAAGTGCGATTCCGTACTCGTCTTTTGCAATCTTGCCAAGCCGGTTCATTCCGTCACAGAAGGTCTTCCATTCTTCATCGTTCATCACATATTTATGTCCGAAGATCGGTGTGTCAAGCATGCCCTGTACGCTGTAGCTCTGTTCGGAAGCTCCGATGACTTTTGCTCCCATTTCTTTTAAATATGCAAGCTGTGCACGGAATTCTTTTTCTACTTCCTCGAATGGCTTCGTGATCAGGAATGCTGAGAACCACTGGTTACAGATCTCTACGTTTCTGAGATCCAGTGCATGTTTCAGGACTTTGGTATCCTTTGGATATTTGTTGCCGACTTCCGATCCGGTGAATCCTGCAAGTGCCATCTCGCTTACGCACTGTTCAAATGTATTCTCACTTCCAAGGTCCGGCATGTCGTCATTGGTCCATGCGATTGGTGCGATTCCAAGTTTTACTTTCTTTTTGTCAAACATTTTTCTTACCTCTTTCTTTTTGTTATTTCTTTTCTTATCTTTTTTGTTCTTTCGTGTTTTTCTTTGTGACTATATAATACTAAGAATCCTCCATATCCGGCATTGGGAGAATCTTTTGAAACGTGTATTTTATTTTTGGATGATTTTCTCAGAATTTTTGTGTCTTTTTTTCAGGTGTTGTGATCCGTGCTTTTTGTGTCTTTTTTTTTGGTTTTATTTTTTGGTTCTTCTTTGTGCTTTGTTTTCCCCCGATTCTGCACGCAAAAAAAGAGACAATTATTTTTCTGTTATCTCTTGAAAATAATCGTCTCTTTTTTCCAGGCTATTTATTTCTATATTCAGTTATCCACCATATCTGTTTCCGCTCTGTTCAAGTCTCTTTCCTTACGGGGATCTATTATAAGCTAAAAACGTTTTCTGTACTGTGCCGGACTCATTCCTTCTGCTTTCTTAAATACTTTTGAAAAATAATGATAATCATTGAAGCCGGATTCGTCTGCCACCTGCCACATCTTAAGATTCGTCTCTCTTAATAATTTCTTCGCATGTTCCATCCTGAGATTCAACAGATAATTCGCAAATCCGATTCCCATCTCCTGACTGAACAGGTAACTCAGATAGGTACTGTTGACTCCCGCCGCATCTGCCGCATCACCAAGACCAACCGCCTCCCGGTAATGTCCGGCTGCATAATCGACTGCGATCTTAACCGGCTGGCTTAGATCCTCCGGAATCTCCTGATCCATGTATTCAAATACCTGATCTGCAAGCCGTTCCAGTTCTTTTCTGACATCCCCGATATAGTGGAATGAAGTCTCTGTTCCTATATTTTCCACCTGCATTCTTTGTTCCAGTCTCCGGAACCACTGCTTCACGATCTGACTGTCACACCGCTCTCTTTTCAGTGCCTGTACCGCCGTCTCCGCCATCTCAAGAAATGCCTCTTTTTCGTTCTTCCTTTTCAGGCGCTCTGCTTCTTTTGTAAGCATTTCCGCCTCTTCCGGAAGTTCTTTTCCCATCGTCTTATCTGCTTCGTAATATGAAATTCCATCCTTTTCATAGAAACTGTTTTTTACCATCATTCTGGCCTGCTGGTAAGCCTGGCTCAGCGCATCTGCTCCTATACAGATGTTGCTGACGCCAATCTTGTAAACATCCTCTTCTTCTGCACAGATTTTATAACAGGCGGATGCCATCCCAGTCAGGCGCTGGTACATCACGCTGCTTTTATATTCATCCGACAGATCCAGAAAGCAGCAATAGGTTCCGTTTCCCAGATAGATGATTTCCTTTTCCAGTTCGGATTCACTGAACCTTGACTGTATCTTCTCCTGCATGCGCCGGTAGAATTCCAGTCTGTACTGCTCTTTTCTTGCTTCTTCCAGCGGATCATCTGTATGCTCTGTTTCTTCTCTTTTGATCACGATCACTGCACTGTTCTTATATTGTCCGCGGATTCCCGCATGGATTCTTTTTTCTTCCCGTTCTTCTCCGGACAGGATTCCTGCCAGGATCTGATTAAAGAACAGGAATTTTTCGTTCATATTTCCGGTCCGGGCTGTCTTTTCCTCTTTTGTCTGTCCGCAAGACCATGTTTCATTCTTTTCCGCAGCTGTGTCTTCTCTGTTCTGATCAATATGTTCTTTCGCTGCCTCAAGTACCGTATACAGACTCTCTTCATTCAATGTATTCTTTAATACATACTCGTCTGCCCCTTCTTTCATCGCTTTTTTTACATATTCGAATTCATCGTGGCAGCTCAGCACAATCACATAGATGTCCGGATACTTTTTCCGGATTTCCCGGATCAGTCCGATCCCATCCATCAGCGGCATTGCAATATCAGTCACCACCAGATCGACCGGTTCTTTTTCCAGCATTTCCAGTGCCTCTTCCCCGTCTCTTACATCTGCCGTGATCTCAAATCCCGCCTTTTCCCATGACGATAACATCTTCAGATAACTCCGTACAAGGAAGTCATCGTCTGCCAGTAATGCTTTTCTCATGATTCTTCATCCCCGCTTCTGTTTACAGGCAGATAGATCGTTGCCTCTGTACCTTCTCCGCTGCTTTCCAGCGTAAGCTTTGCCTGTGTACCATAGTATAATTTCAATCTTTCCTGGATATTCGGTATTCCGACTGCTGTCAGTCCTTTTGTCTTCTTTCCCTTCTTTTTTAGCAGTTCTTCTATCTGCTCCTGCGTCATTCCTCTTCCGTTATCCCTGACCTTCATATATAATCTGGAACCGGAGGTATACGCTTCTATCGTCAGTTGCTTCCTGTCATGCTTCAGATCCAGTCCGTGGATCAGTGCATTCTCCACCAGTGGCTGCAGGATCAGTCTCGGTATCCTGCACTGTTCTGCTTCCTGTTCCATCTGGTATACGACCTGATATTCCTCTCCGTTACGGAACTCCTGCAGATGGATATAATTTTTCAGAACCTGCATCTCTTCTGCAACCGTCAGAAATGTGCCTTTTTTCCGTATACATGTCTGCAGCAATTCTACGAAATCCTCAATCACACCCGCAATTTCCTTTTCATTATGGATCAGTGCATAACATTTGATCGAATTCAGGGTATTGTACATAAAATGCGGTGTGATCTGATACTGCAGTGCTTCCAGCTCCGCATCTTTTTTCTTCTTCTCTTCCTGGATCAGCTGTCCAATCAGTTCTTCGATCCGGTCTAACATCCGGTTGAATTCTTCCGCCGCAAGTCCGATCTCATCTCTGGATACCACCTCTGCACGGGTGTCCATCTCACCGTCTGATATGGACTTCATTGCCGTCATCAGCTTCTGCACCGGCTTATATACGATTCTTGATATATACACTGCTGCCAGCATTGCGATCAGCACGAATACCGCTGCCATTCCAAATACATATTTGCGCATCTGCATCAGGTCGCTTAAAACCGCACTGCGCTTTACACTGGCAAATATTCCGCAGCCGGAAAAGCTGCCTTCACAATAAATGT
>URTM01000043.1 GCA_900550865.1 uncultured Dorea sp.
GAGATATGACTTATGATGATGCCTAGTATTTTTGGAGAAAACTTATTTGATGACTTTATGAACGATTTTTCATTCCCAACATTCCCGAATGTTGACAAAGAACTGTACGGAAAACACGCTAAGAACCTGATGAAGACAGATGTCAAAGAGACAGAGAATGCATACGAGATTGATATTGACCTGCCTGGATTCAAGAAAGATGAGATCCAGATGGAACTGAAAGACGGTGTACTTACCGTCAGCGCAGCTAAAGGACTGGACAAAGATGAGGAAGACAAGAAAGGCAACTACATCAGAAAAGAGCGTTATGCAGGCAGCATGAGCAGAAGCTTCTATGTAGGAAAGCATGTAACGGTAGAGGATGTACATCCGAAATATGAAAGCGGAATCCTTTCTTTCAGCGTTCCGAAAGAGGAGGCAAAACCGGTAGAAGAGAAGAAACATTACATTTCAATTGAAGGTTAATGACAGACTGTAAATGCCGGGCAGTTGTAAAAACGATAAGTAACAGCATAGCCTGTACGACAAAACAGTAAACGTACCCCACAGGTATTAAGCCTGTGGGGTACAATATCATAAAGATATATAGAAAAGATGTATATAAAGGATAAAAGAAATAAAAAAGTGTACGAAAAATAATGCGAAGACAGAAGAGCAATGATTAATCAGACGTGATACATTCCAAAATAAAACATACAAAACAGAAAATAATCAGGATAACGTAAGAAATTCACATATTCTGCGAAGTCCTGTTCACATAGATGCTAATAAGAAGAAATAATATAAAATAAATGACGGGAGGGAGAACAATGGCGGCAAAAAGAGATTATTATGATGTTCTTGGAATCAGCAGGAGTGCAGACAAGAGTACGATCAAAAGAGCATATCGAAAACTGGCCAAGAAATACCACCCGGATACCAATGCCGGAAATGCACAGGCGGAAGAGAAGTTCAAGGAAGCAACGGAAGCCTATAATGTGCTGAGTGATCCGGAGAAAAAGAAATTATATGATCAGTTCGGTCATGCTGCTTTTGATGGCGGTGCCGGAGCCGGAGGCAGTGGAGCCTATGGTTATGGAAGCGGGCCGGGAGGTGGCACCTATAGTTATACGGGACCAAACGGAAGCTTTCATGAATATCATTTCGAAGGCGGCGATATGGATGACATCTTGAAGAATATATTTGGCGGCGGATTCTCGGAAGGAGCCGGAAGCAGTTTTCACGGATTCGGTGGTTTTGGAAATGCCGGATCAGGAAGAACGCATACATCCGATGGCAGTTATGGAAGCGGTGGTTACAGAAGCAGCGGCTTTGGAAATGATTTCGGAAGTCATGGATTCGGCGGAGACGGAAGTTTCCGGCAGGATGGTTCTGATGTGACTGCTGAAATAGCTGTAACATTTGACGAGGCCGCGTTCGGTGGAGATAAAGTCATCCGTCTGTCAGATACACAGGGCAGCAATGCGGCAGGAAAATCACTGAAAGTGCATATTCCGGCCGGCATCAGTGACGGAAAAAGTATCCGTCTGCGTGGGAAAGGAATGCCGGGATTGTCCGGCGGCAAAGCCGGAGACTTGCTATTAAAAGTCAGAGTCGGCAAACGTCCGGGATTTGAACGAAAAGATATGGATGTATATTCCACCGTCACGATTCCGTTTACTACAGCGGTATTAGGAGGAGAAGCGGTGGTACAGACACTTACCGGAAGGGTTGTATGCAAGATTAATCCGGGAACACAATCCGGAACTAAAATACGGTTAAAAGGAAAAGGAATCGTATCTATGAAAGATGCGGGAAGATATGGAGATCAGTATGTGACTGTTCAGATAGATGTACCAAAGAATTTAAGTAATGAAGCAAAAAGAAAACTGAAAGAATTTGAAGCTGCATGTAAAAATGGAAGCAGAGGGGCAGCATAATAAAAATAAACAATATATACAAGAATACAATGAATTTGGTGAAAAAGCTTTTAAGTACAGCAACTTTATGTTAAATTAATCTGGTAGGAATACTAATAATTAGGAAAAAGTTGTGAGAGGTGGCAAATGAAAAAGAAAAAGTTGAAAAAACTACTTACTGCAGTTGTGACCGGTTCGATGATGGCAACCAGTATTGTACCGGTATCGGCTGCAGAAAAGCTTTCACCACAGTACACGTATTCGGGTGGAGGAGTAACATTTGAGAAGATTTCTCATGCGGACACTGCAACTGGTAAAGCCGATGGTGTGGTTGATTATGTGGGAAATGGAGAAATTGCACCATATGTGGCAGGTGAAAGTGAAAACGGTAAGGGAGACCGCGGTCAGTCTTACAGTTATGCATCAGCATCTTATGGTGACTGGGTGTACATCAACACGATGTACGGAGGACTTGGAGCAGCGGCGATTCTGAAAAGAGGTATGGAAGGTATGTCTCCGGAGGCTGCAACAGCCATGGTCAATACAATGTATAACGGTCAGTTATATATTAATGAACCAGATGGCAAGAATGCCGGAGGTATGCTCTTTAAGTTCAATGTAAAGACCGGAGAGACGAAAATCCTGATGTCAAAATCAACGAATGGAATCATTCCTACTTTCCGTAGTGCGATTAAGATGAATGGAAAGCTTTACTTTGTTGGTATGGTGATGGATATAAATAATCCAAATCTTGATGCAACAACAATTAACACAGCGATTGCATATCAGAATGGATTCCCATGCATCTACGAAGTGGATCCGGCAAATGATGATAAACTGACGTGTATTTATGACTGTGTGGATATTAACGGATTCCGCCAGTTGGTAAATGACAAGGTATTTACTTCAACAAGAGCAATCTCAACATATGGAGATTCAATGATTGCAGGATGTCTTGATACAAATGGAGTCTTTTTATGTGCATCAACAGATCCTTCTGCGGGACAGGATTCATTTAAAAGAATTCTTGAAATGAGTGACATGCGGGTACTTGGTATCGAGCCGGCATATCATCGTTCGGATGTAAATGGTGGTGGAGGTATTTATCAGGTAGTAGAATATAATGGTGCGCTGTACGTTGTAATTTGTACAGGAACTGATGCTACAAAGAATGAGTATGGAACACTGCAGACATTTGCAATCTTAAAGGGAACATGTAATGGAAATGTGACGGATAAATCTGCATGGAACTGGTCTGTTCTTGCAGGAAATGGCGGAAGATATCCGTATGGTCTTGATGAAGAGCGTGTAAGTGCCGGCGCATGTACACTGCAGGTATATGGAGATTATCTCTATATTGGAGACTATAATGATGTGTCCAGTGCATTACAGGGATTTATTACAGGAAAAGATTTTACAACACAGGCAACAAACCTGGATCAGTCTATCAACCTGTACCGTATGGATAAGACTGAAAAGATTGAAAAAGTAGTTGGAGATCCGACTACAGCTTTCCCAACAAGTCTGACGGGATTAGGTTCAGGATACACAGTGACCGATGATTCTGCCGGAAAAATGGGAACACATATGAACCAGTATACATGGCAGACTACTGTGTATAATGGAAAACTTTATGTTGGAACCATGGATACAACGACACTTCTTGAGCCAATTACGAAATTTACAAATGGTGATATTCTTAAGATGACGAAAGAAGAGTGGGAAAGCCAGCTGAATTATCTCAGAGTTCTTATCGAACTGCTGGTAAAAGAAAATCAGAATGCAGAGATTGCAGAACCGGCTGCAGAAAGCGAAGAGCAGGAAACAGAAGCTGGTGATGTTGCAGTAAACAGTGTGGCATCTGAAAATGCAGTTGCAGAAGGTACACTGGATGAAGCAACTGCAAAAGAGATGGTACAGTCTGCAATTACAGCGGCACAGGAACGTGCAGATGCTTCCAGTACAGCAAATTATATTTCTGATCAGAATGCTGTGGCTGTAGATAAGATTACATTGAGCAGTGAGCAGACAAAAGAACTTGTGAATGGGTTACTGAATGGCTCTATCAGATCTGGTATGATTGCAGATGATCTGATGACGGAACTGACACAGATCAACAACACAATGGCAGCAATGTCAACGCTGATTGATACGACAGAGATTGAAGAGTTTGCGAATGCTTACACAGCTCTGGATGAGGCATTGGATGCGATTTTAGATAAACTTCCGGAGAATGTGAAAGCGTTGTATAAGATGCTTATAAGCTATGCAACAAAGGAGAATCTGGTAGGTCTTGCAAGTTCGCTGAAGTACTTTGTATCATCAGAAGCAGGTTTTGATTTATTTGAGATAACAGATAAAGGTGCAGCCGGAGCAAGTGTTGCAAAGGTTACAACAAATGGATTTGGCGATCGTTATAATCATGGTCTGCGTATTTTTGAAAAAACTTCTGACTATTGGGTGATCGGAACTGCAAATCCATTTAATGGAACACAGCTTTGGAGAACAACGAATCTTGATCCAGATCCGGTTGATCCGATACCAGACCCGGATCCGACACCGACACCGGATCCAGATCCGACACCGACACCGGATCCAGATCCGACACCGGACCCGACACCAACGCCGGAACCTGGAAAAGGTTCAGGAGTCACTGCAGATTCAGGAACAAAAGGTGGACAGTATAGGAAAACAAAGAAAACTGATGTAAAAACGGATAAGACAGACAAGAATAAGAAAGCATCCGTAAAGACGGGAGATACAGCGGATATGATTCTTCCGGCAGTTGTAATGCTTCTTTCACTGGCAGTTATTCTTGGTGCAGTTATGCGTTTTCGTAAAAGACAGTAAGAGATAACAGATACAGTAGATACAGCACATTCAGTAAATGGATGTGCTGTATTTTTGAGTGCTGATATATTGACGCTTGCAGGGGAAAGAATTATAATAAAATAATTAGTACAATGAATTTGTATACCCATACAGGTTATTGAAATACAGGCTAAGGAGATAAGTAAGATGAGCAAGATTATTTTAACAGGTGACCGTCCGACAGGACGTCTTCACGTTGGTCACTATGTAGGTTCATTAAAAGAACGTGTAAAATTACAGAATTCAGGAGAATATGACGAGATCTATATCATGATCGCAGATGCACAGGCGCTGACAGACAACGCCGAACATCCGGAAAAAGTACGTCAGAATATCATGAACGTAGCACTGGATTATCTGGCTTGTGGAATCGATCCGGAGAAATGTCACATTTTCATCCAGTCCATGGTTCCGGAGCTTACAGAATTAACATTCTATTACATGAACCTGGTTACCGTATCCAGAGTACAGAGAAATCCTACGGTAAAAGCTGAGATCCAGCAGAGAAACTTTGAAGCAAGCATTCCGGTAGGCTTCTTCTGTTATCCGATCAGTCAGGCTGCAGATATTACTGCATTCCGTGCAACAACAGTTCCGGTTGGAGAAGACCAGATGCCGATGATCGAGCAGTGTAAAGAGATCGTACACAAGTTCAACAGTGTATACGGTGAGACTCTGACAGAGCCTGAGATCGTACTTCCATCTAATAAGTCCTGCTTAAGACTTCCGGGAATTGATGGAAAAGCAAAGATGAGTAAATCACTTGGCAACTGTATCTATCTTTCTGATGAAGAAGATGTTGTGAAGAAGAAAGTTATGTCTATGTTCACAGATCCGAACCATCTTCGTGTAGAAGATCCGGGACAGGTAGAAGGCAATCCGGTATTCATCTATCTGGATGCATTTTGCAAGGATGAATATTTCGAAGAATTCTGGCCGGAATACAAGAATCTGGACGAGTTAAAGGCACACTATCAGCGTGGAGGTCTGGGTGATGTCAAAGTGAAGAAGTTCCTGAACAAAGTACTTCAGGCAGAGCTTGCACCGATTCGTGCAAGAAGAAAAGAATGGGAGCAGAAGCTTCCGGAAGTATTCGAGATCCTGAAAGAGGGAAGCAGAGTAGCTGAAGCAAAAGCGGCAGAGACATTGAACGATGTAAAGGCTGCTATGAGAATCAACTATTTTGACGATGAAGATTTCCTGAAATAAGAATATACAAACAGTTGAAAAAGCAGCATCGTTTATTCGAAATAATGAAAACAAAATCCTCAAAATACCGTGCCATATGGTATTTTGGGGATTTCTTTTGTTAGGAATTGCGGTATAATAAAACTATCAGTAAAAATAGTAAATTGTATAGATAATACAGGGAGTGAAGGGGTGTATTCTATGAAAGAGATAAAGAAAGAGACACTTCTGGAGGCTTTGAAATTAAGAGATACCGGAGAATACCCGAAGTTCCGGGAATGTGAATTCAAGGATATGGATCTGAGTGGAATGGATCTGCACAATATGGATTTCACTTTAAGTTCCTTTCAAAATGTGAATCTGGAAGATGTGAATTTTGAAAACGGCAGCGTGGAAAATGCACTGTTTGATGGCAATTCCCTGCATGGTGCGAATTTTCAGAATGCCAATATGAAGACAGCTGCATTCCGGGAATGTGATATGCGGGAATGCAATATCAAGGGAGCGAATCTATATGGAGCGGTGCTGGAACATGCAAAGTTAGACGGCATACGGTCGGATGATACAACCCAGTGGTTCCGTATGCATTGTCCTGAGACCGGACCGATTCTCGGATATAAGAAATGCGTGAATGACAGAGTAGTACAGCTTCTGATTCCGGCGGATGCAAAACGGACTTCGGCAACGCTTCCATCCTGCCGGTGCAGTAAGGCCAAGGTACTTTCGATAAAAAGCTTTGATGAGACAGAAGAATTTGAAGAGGCATGGTCACTGGTCGATGAGAATTTTGTATACAAAAAGGGACAATGGGTTGAAGTCAAAGATTTTAATGAGGACAGATGGATGGATTCCACGACGGGGATTCATTTCTGGATGGACCGGAAGGAGGCTCTTGGTTATTAATATCTGACCGGCAAAAAAGGAATCAGATATGGAGACCGGACATACAGGTTTACTGATAATTGACAAAGAGAAAAATGGAGGTGCAAGAGACAAATGAAAGCAGACATCAGGTGGTTAGACGATCCGCAGGTATTCCGTGTGAATCGTCTGGATGCACACAGTGATCATAAATTTTATGAGAATAAAGAGGATTATGATAAGAAAGAACAGCGGTTAAAGCAATCGTTAAATGGAATCTGGAAGTTCCACTATTCGGAGAATGCACTGGAACGTCCGGCTGATTTTTATCAGAAATGGTTTAACTGCAGAAGTTTTGATGAAATGAAGGTTCCGCAGCATATTGAACTGGCGGGATATGATAAGATCCATTACATCAATACCATGTATCCGTGGGAAGGACATTATTACAGAAGACCGGCAGGATTTGGAAAAGAAAAAGGAAAAGGTATGTTCAGCCAGGCAGAGTATAATCCGGTAGGTTCTTATATCCGTAAGTTTGATCTGCAGGAAGGATTAAGGGGAAAACGGATCGTATTAAGCTTTGAAGGTGTAGAACAGGCATTTTATGTGTGGGTGAATGGAGAATTTGCCGGTTATGCAGAAGACAGTTTTACGGTGTCCGAGTTTGATATCACACCATATGTAAAAGAGAAAGATAATCTGCTGGCGGTAGAAGTACATAAGAGAAGTACGGCTGCGTTTCTGGAGGATCAGGATTTCTTCCGGTTCTTTGGAATTTTCAGAGACGTGAATCTGTACGGGATTCCGGCAATTCATATAGAAGATTTGTGGCTGCGTCCAAAGTATCATCCGGAAGATGGAAAGGCTGAATTAGAACTGGATATCCGTTTGTCACAGAAAAAGAAAGAAAATAATATCCAGGGAAAAATAAAAGTTTCATTAAAAGATGATAACGGCGAGAAAAAGACTGTCGTTCTGGATGAGACGGAGGATCTGAATAATCCGGCGATCCAGACAAATCTTCCAGTAGAAGGATCAGTGAATAATGCAATACATTTCCGGTATGAGTTAAAAGAACCGGTACAGGCATGGAGCAATGATGATCCATATTTGTATGAGCTTTTGATAGAGGTTCAGAATGAAAAAGGTGAGACGGTAGAGGTTGTACCTTATCCGATCGGATTCCGGAAGATTGAATTGAAAGATGGGAAGATGCTGCTGAATGGTAAACGTCTGATCATCAATGGTGTAAACCGTCATGAATGGAATGCGAAGAGCGGAAGATGTATTACGGAAGCGGATGAGAAGTGGGACATTGAATGCATTCGTAGGAACCATATCAATGCAGTCAGGACGTGTCATTATCCGGATCATATATCCTGGTATTACCGGTGTGATCAGGCGGGAATCTATCTGATGGCGGAGACGAATCTGGAGACACATGGATCATGGCAGAAGATGGGAGCTGTAGAGCCGTCATGGAATGTCCCGGGAAGTATGACCTGCTGGAAAGCATGCACTCTGGACCGTGCGGTGTCAAACTTTGAGACATTTAAGAATCATCCGTCTGTATTATTCTGGTCTCTGGGAAATGAATCTTATGCTGGTGATGTATTAAGAGAAATGAACCGTTATTATAAGGAAAAAGATCCGGACAGACTGGTACATTATGAAGGTGTATTCCACAACCGTTCCTATGAAGATGTAATTTCGGATATGGAAAGCCAGATGTACACATCACCGGAGAACGTAAAAGAATATCTGGAGAATAATCCGAAGAAGCCGTTTATCCTGTGTGAATATATGCATGATATGGGAAATTCCCTGGGCGGAATGGAATCTTATATGAGATTACTGGATCAGTACGAGAACTATCAGGGAGGATTTATCTGGGATTACATTGATCAGGCTCTTCTGGTAAAGGATGAAGTGACAGGGCGTGATGTATTGCGTTATGGCGGCGACTTTGATGACAGACCGTCAGATTATGAATTTTCCGGAAATGGAATTCTATTTGCAGACAGAACGGAAAAACCGGCAATGCAGGAGGTGAGACATTACTATGGATTACGCAGATAGAGAAAAATTAAGAATTGTTTACGGAGATGTGACGATAGGAGTGCATGGAGAAGACTTTCATCTGATTTTTTCCTATCAGACAGGAGGACTGGAATCCATGGTGAAGCATGGAAAGGAATGGCTGTACCGCATTCCGAAGCCGACATTCTGGAGGGCAACAACAGACAATGATCGTGGAAACGGATTCCCATTCCGTGCAGGAATGTGGTTAACTGCCGATATGTTCCAGAAATGTGTGGATATCCAGGTACGGGTAGACGGAACGAAGATTGAAAGACCAATCGCTCCGGAAAACAATCGTTATTCCGATAAAGAGACGGCGGAACGTATCGAAGTGATATTTACCTATGAGACGCTTACCACTCCTGTAACACAGGTAAAGGTGTCCTATCTCGTTCTTACGGACGGAAGTGTCAGAGTGCGGGCACACTATTATGGAAAAGAAGGTCTTCCGGAGCTTCCGGCATTTGGCATGCGCTTTGTCATGCCATCCATGGCTGACGGCTTTGTCTATGAAGGGTTATCCGGGGAGACTTATCCGGACAGAAAGGCCGGGGGAATTCAGGGAATCTATGAGGTAGACGGACTTCCGGTTACACCGTATCTGGTACCGCAGGAATGTGGAATGCATATGGATACGGAATGGGTGACGGTAAAAAGAAGTACCGTCATGGACAACCGGAACCGCCACATGGAACAGAGTGAGCTGACATTCCATGCAGGAAGTGAGATCAGTCATTCAAAATTTGCATTCTCCTGCCTTCCGTATACTTCGGAAGAACTGGAAAATGCAACACATCAGGAAGAACTGCCGCCTGCAAGAAGAACGGTACTTTGTATCTATGGTGCGGTCCGCGGTGTCGGAGGAATCGACAGCTGGGGATCCGATGTGGAAGAACAGTACCGGATTCCGGGGAATAAGGATATTGAAGTAGAATTTACAATGTAGATAGAAATATCAGGTATAGAAAAAACAGATCGTAAGGAAGAGATAAGGTCCTTACGATCTGTTTTTACATAACCGGATGCACTCCTTCAGCCAGTTACACATAGCTTCTTCTCGGGCAATGCCGCCGCTTAAAACCAGATAGTCTGTAAACAGTTCCTCGTCCGTTGGAGGAATCTCTGTAAACTTTTCCATATCTTCTTTCAGATAGTCCAGACGGTCGAGATGCTGGAAGCAAAACATAAGATTGAACAGACGGACAGAAGATGTGCAGATAATTACAGATACTATACAAGAAGAGTATGGGGAATCTCTGGAAACTATCAGATGTGTATTGATACGTCACTGGGTGAGGAGTATGTGATCGATACCGTACTGAGCCTGGTAAAAAATGTGAATGGAAGCAGAAGTGCAGAACAAGCAAGTGAAAGCAGTTCGAAAACTTGACACGAATATATGGATGCGGTAGATTAATGTATGGATTTGAGAGTATGAAGGAGAGAAACATATGAATTTACATGAATTTCTTATCGTATGCCCGCTGGTATTTCTGGCCGGATTTGTGGATGCGATTGCCGGTGGCGGCGGTCTGATCTCATTGCCGGCCTATATGTTTGCAGGAATTCCGGTACATAATGCGATTGCGACCAATAAATTATCATCGGCAACGGGAACTGCGGTGTCAACATGGCATCTGGTAAAGAGTAAATGCGTCGATTTATTCCTGGTTCCGGGAACGGTAGCCTGTGCGTTCGTCGGTTCGATTGCCGGAGCGAATCTGGCACTGATCATCAGTGATAAAGTATTAAAGACAGTACTGGTATTTGTTCTGCCCGTTGTAGCATTCTGTGTATTACGGGATAAAGATCTGAAACCGGTGATTCCGGAAGGATTTACTAGAAAGAAACAATATCTGATCATGGCGGCGTGTTCGTTTGTAATCGGTATATACGATGGATTTTACGGACCGGGAACCGGGACATTTTTACTGCTTGCATTTACCAAATTAGGAAAGCTTGATATGGAGAAAGCAACAGGAAACGTAAAAGTTGTCAATCTGACATCGAATATATCAGCACTGATCACATTTATTCTGGCAGGAAAAATTCTGTGGGTGCTGGGACTTTCGGCATCTGTATTCAGTATAGCAGGACATTATCTTGGCGCGCACATGGTTGTGAAGAATGGCGTGAAGATTATTAAGCCGATTATTCTGCTGGTATTGGCACTGTTGCTGATCAAGATTGTTCTTGGAATATAAATCGCCAATATGAGACAAGAATTGTATTGGTGATGTGATAAATATGAGATCCTTAAAGCGGAAGAAAGACAGACTTCTGTTTTAGGGATTTTTTGTCATTTATAAAAAAAGACTGCTAGCTGCAAGGGGCAGGTGGGATATGTTATGGCGTGAGCTCGAAAGATAATTACGTCAAGTTTCTGAAAATGGAGTATAATGAAAGTAAAAATAAACGAACCTAAGGAGGATTACATTATGACAGAAAGCACAAAAAAATTCGTGGAAGAGAAGAGCAAAGAAATCTTGGCTGCGGGATCCTGCTGTCCGGAATTAAAAGAGATGGCAGAAAAATGGCTGGCAGCAGAAGGAACTGCAGATGAAAAAGCTGTAACAGAAGCTTATCTTCAAGAATTATCTGAGGATGTGCTTCCAATCGATGCATTGATCAGTTTTGCTTCATCTGAAAAGGGAGCAGAAGTATTCGGAGCAGAGGAGGCCAAATCTATGGCAGAAGCCGGAAAGGCATCCAAAGCAAATGGCGGTAAATATTGTATCTGTCCGGCATGCAGCGCAGGTGGAACAATCCTCGATAAAAAAGACGAAATACTTTAGGATAAAAAGCGGGAATCCTCGGTAATTCAATTGCCGCAGATGAAAGCGCG
>URTM01000044.1 GCA_900550865.1 uncultured Dorea sp.
GGGATTTTTCCTTTTCTGTACGTTTGCGGAAGTTATCAAACTCTGCCATCTGACGGGTAAGCTTATCTGTAAGCTCTTCAATCTTCTCGTCCTTTTTATCTTTCTTTTTGCCAAATAATTTTTTGCCAGTTTTCTTTTCTGCATCCTCTTTGGCTTCTTCGCTTCCGGCTTCTTCAGAAGTTTCTTCTGCTTCTTCCACCTCAGCTTCTGCCGATTCAGTCTCAGCTGCAGACTTTTTAGCTTCTTCCACAGCCTCTTTTACCATATCTTCCTGGCTTTTTTCCTGCTTATTCTCCAAGGGTTATTCCACCTTTCTATCATTCTTATGGAACATCTGATCCAGTTCTGTCTGGAGACGTTTCATAGATTTTAAAACATGTTCATAATCCATACGCTTCGGTCCGATAATTCCTATCGTTCCTTTCATACCATCACCCAGTTCGTACGTTGCAGTTACGACGCTGCAGTCTCTCATGGTCTGTACCGGAGTTTCATCTCCGATGTATACCTGAATGCCAGTATTCTCATCCTGTGCCAGAGTCTGTGTAACCAGTTCAGATAACTGCTGTTTTTCTTCGAATGCACTGATAATCTCCTGCGCACTCTGGTTATCACTTAATTCCGGATATTTGAAAATGTTCGTCGCACCGCTTGTGTAGATCTGCATATCGTCATCTACGTGAATCGCATCTGCCACTGCATCCAGTACATATCCGACTACCTGACTATGGATTCCTGCCTGCTCTTTTAATCTGGCGATCAGTCCCAGGTTGATCTCTTCGATCGACATACCGTTGAGCGTTGTGTTCAGCAGCATGTTCAGCTTCAGCAGATTCTCATTACTGATCGGCTCGTCAATGTTAATGATCTTATTCTTGATTACATTGCCTCCCAGCACGATAACTGCAATTACCTGTTCCTCATCTACCATAGATAACTGGATGAACTTGATCTTGTTCGAATTGTTCATCGGAGTCGAAACCATTGTTGCATAATTAGTATTCGTTGCCAGAACCTTTGCTGCCTGTTTCAAAAGCTGATCCATCTTCTCTGCTTTGTCAAGCATCTGATCCTGCATCTCATTCAATTCCTGCTCTTTCTCCTCCATCAGCATATCTACATAGAGCCTGTATCCTTTGTCCGAAGGAATACGTCCTGCCGACGTATGAGGCTGGATGATATATCCCATCTCTTCCAGATCTGCCATCTCATTACGGATCGTTGCTGAACTAAGATTCAGATCCGTGTACTTGGAAATCGTTCTGGAACCAACCGGCTCGCCTGTCTCCAGATAATTCTGAATGACCGCATGAAGTATTTTCAGTTTTCTTTCACTCAGTTCTTCATGATTTATCACCGGTACCTCCTCCTTTCGGTTTTTGGTTATTAGCACTCTTTATATCTGAGTGCTAACACCTTTCGACTATTAAGATAGCACTCCCACATATTTTTGTCAACACTGTTTAGATATTTTTTAGAAAATGCGAAAAAACCTTTTTTTGACACAAAAAAACAGGCCGGCTTTATATAATACATAGATTGCCGCCTGTTTTCTATTTTTTCTAAATTCTTCTAAATTGTCTTCGATACATAAATCCGTGCCATATATCTTCCTCTTTTCTTATTATGGTATCATAATTTTTTTATTTTTGTTGTTATTCCAACAACATCTTTTTTCTTCTTTATAGTACACTATTACCTGCAAGACAGCTGATACAATATAATTTTTTAATGAAAAGGAGAATCACTATGATCAGAAAAATTATCCATATAAATGAAGAAAAATGTAACGGATGCGGTGCATGTGCCAACGCCTGTCACGAGGGTGCCATTCAGATGGTAGATGGAAAAGCCCGTTTAATGCGTGACGATTTCTGCGATGGTCTCGGCGACTGCCTGCCGGCCTGCCCGACTAATGCGATCACATTCGAAGAACGTGAAGCAGATGCTTACGATGATGATGCCGTAAAAGCTCATCTTGCTGCAAAGGGACCGGAAGCACTTAAGAAACATCTGGATGCAAAGAAAGCTCATGCACACGATAACGATGCCGTTCCACATCACGGCGGATGTCCGGGAGCTATGGCTCGTGAAATCCATCACGCAGCCCCACACGGCGGATGCCCGGGAGCTATGGCACGTTCGGTTGAACACTCTCATAATAATGATACAAATGCTTCTAATAATATATCAGGAAGTACACCGACAGCTTACTCCATGGAAAGCCAGCTCCGTCAGTGGCCGGTACAGATCAAGCTTGCACCGCTGAGCGCACCATATTTCCAGAATGCAAATCTGCTGATCGCAGCCGACTGTACGGCATATGCATATGGCAACTTCCACAATGAGTTCATTAAGAATCACGTTGTACTGATCGGATGTCCGAAGCTGGACGCAGTTGATTATACGGAGAAATTAACTGAGATCATCAAGCATAATGATTTCAAGAGTCTTACTATCGTCCGTATGGAAGTTCCTTGCTGCGGAGGACTGGAACATGCTGCTACAGAGGCGTTGAAAGCAAGTGGGAAGTTTATTCCCTGGCAGGTGGTGACGATAGGGATTGATGGAACTATAAAGGATATTTAATTTATGAAGCGGTCGTTACCCGGACTTGCATAAAACTTAGGAACTCTTTCCTGTTCCAATTCCGTCGGCGGGAAAATCATTTATCTTCCCGGATATACCGCATCCATTCTTTAATCTCCTTCTCATGCCCGTTCTCACTCGGTACATAGAATTTTTCTCCAACGATCTCGTCCGGCAGATACTGTTGTTCTACATAATGGTGCGGATAATCATGTGCATATTTATATCCGATGCCATGTCCCAGTTTCTGGGCGCCCTTGTAGTGGGCATCCTGCAGATGCGACGGGACCGTTGTCTTTGTGCGTTTTACGCTTGCCATTGCATCAAAAATTGCATTGCATGCGGCATTACTCTTTGGTGCGGTTGCTACATACGTGACTGCCTGGGAAAGGATGATCTGTGCTTCCGGCATGCCGATTCGTTCGACTGCCTGGGAAGCAGATACGGCAACCGTAAGTGCCATCGGATCTGCATTTCCTACATCTTCCGATGCGCAGATCATGATACGTCTGGCTATGAACTTGATATCTTCTCCTGCGTATAACATTTTCGCGAGATAATACACTGCCGCATCCGGGTCAGAGCCACGCATACTTTTGATAAATGCAGAGATCGTATCATAATGATTATCTCCGGTCTTATCATATTTGACTACACGTTTCTGAATGCATTCGGATGCAACATCCAGTGTTATGTGAATCTTTCCGTCTGCACTCCGTTCTGTCGTCAGGATTCCGAGTTCGACTGCATTCAACGCACTTCTGGCATCTCCTCCGGAAATGTCTGCAAGAAATTCCAGTGCATCTTCATCGATCACTGCCTGATAACTTCCCATACCTTTTACTGTATCATAGACTGCCCTTGTGATCAGAGTCCTGATATCTTCTTTGGCAAGCGGCTGTAATTCAAATATGCTCGATCTGGAAAGCAGCGCCCCGTTCACTTCAAAATACGGATTCTCTGTCGTTGCGCCGATCAGGATGATCGTGCCATCTTCTACAAATGGCAGCAGATAATCCTGCTGTCCTTTATTGAATCTATGGATCTCATCCACGAACAGGATCGTCTTCTTCCGGTACATTCCCTGCATCTCTTTTGCTTTGTTTATCACTTCTTCCATGTCCTTCTTGCCCGCTGTCGTTGCGTTGATCTGGGTAAATTCCGCACTGGTCGTATTAGCAATAACTTTGGCAAGTGTGGTCTTTCCTGTTCCCGGAGGACCGTAGAAAATAACCGAACTTAATTTGTCAGCCTTGATTGCCCTGTAAAGTAATTTGTCCTTTCCGATAATGTGCTGCTGTCCTACTACTTCCTCTAATGTGGTCGGGCGCAGTCTGGATGCAAGCGGTGCTTCTTTCTCCATGTTCTGCTCCCGCATATAATCAAATAAATCCATTCTTTCATCTCCATTTATCTATGTAAATTTTCATTCATCAGATCTGATTCATAAATTCTGTGTTTTGAATCTAATTCATAATGAGTTCATCAACCGTTACGAATTCAAATCCTTCCTTCTGCAGGATATCTACAATACGAAGTGCCGCATTCACACTGGATTCGTAACAGTCGTGCAATAAAATGATATCATTTTCCTTTGCCTGCGTCACTACTTTATTGACAATTTCATCTTCATTATTCGTTGTCCAGTCCAGCGGGTCTATCGTCCACATCACAGGCATAACATCCAGTTCCCACTCCAGCTTCTTCTGCCATGCTCCGAACGGTGGTCTCATATAAGAGACTTCTTCCCCTGTAATTCCGGTGATCACTTCATTTGTCATAAGGATTTCTTCTTTTGCCGTTTCATCCGGTACACGTGTGATTTCTACATGGTGATACGTATGATTGCCGACCAGATGACCTTCTTCCGATTCTCTCTTTACAAGTTCCGGCGCATTTTCTGCATTTTCCCCGATCAGGAAAAATGTTGCTTTTACATTCCGCTCTTTTAATCCATCCAGAAGTTTCGGTGTCCATGCCGCGCTTGGTCCGTCGTCAAATGTGATTGCAATCTTAGGGGCTTCTTTTATCATATTCGATGCTACATATTGAATGGCCTTTTCATTACTTGATGGGGCACTCCCTGACAGTTCCTTATGTGTTTTTTTCACTCCCACAACAGTCTCATCTTCCAACTGCACCATCTTTGTCAGAAGGAAATAGATGCCTAATATATAAAGCAGCAAAATTCCCGCCATTTTCATCCTGGACCGTCGTTTATATGTTATATCTGATTTGCAATCAATATTTAATTTCATGTCACACCCACATAGCATTATTTCATTTTACTATATGCAGGGGCAGGGAATTCCATACCCGCAGTCTTTTTCTAACCATGCAGAAATACAAAGGATCTGCCACTGACATTTTCCGCTTGCATACTTTGGTATCTACAGGACCTGCCACCGGCAGCTCCTTCCGAACGCATAGCGATACAAAAGGCGCCAGAATTCTGACGCCTTGCTTTATCTTACATTTATTCTATATTTATTTCTTACGTTTCCCCGATGCTGTTTTCTTTCCCGTACTCTTCTTATTCTTTTTCGATACAGGCTTCTTTCCTGCATTCTTTTTATTATTTTTCGATACGGAATCTTTTCCCGGGGCAGGAGCTTTTCTGACGCTCCATCCAAATGTTCCAAGGGAATCTCCGAGTGTCAGATATTCTCCATGAGAATATGCCAGAAGTCCGGCTTTTCCAAGCTGTAATCTTCCCTTTTCATCCAGATATTCTTCCCCCACCTGGACAGCCTCTACTTTTGCCAGAAACATATGATGTGAGCCGAGTTCTTTGATCTCGGTTACTTTACACTCAATGTTCACCGGGCATTCTTCTATGATCGGTGCATAATCAAGCTTCGATGCTTTGCTGGCTGTCAGATGCATCTCTTCCCATTTATCAACGTCACGGCCGGAGCGTACTCCACACCAGTCTGTTGCTTTTTTTAACTTCTCAGTTGTCAGATTTACTACGAACTCTCCGCTGTCTTTCAGAAGATCGTACGAATATCGTTCCGGTCTTACAGATATATACAGCATCGCCGGATTCGTACATACCGTTCCGGTCCACGCAACCGTTATGATGTTGGATTTACCGGATTTATCTGCGGTACTTACCATCACGGCCGGGAGCGGATACAGCATATTCCCCGGTTTCCAGATCTGCTTTGCCATGTCTTTTCCCCCGTTTTTTCTACTGCTGCAATTCACTTACCAGGGTCGGTATCAGCTGTTTCTTTCTGGATACGACTCCCTTTAAGATCATCTTCTCGGTGTCTTCTTTCAGATCAAATGCATCGATAATATATTCCTTCGCTTTTGCACCGCAGCACAACAGTTCTGTCGATTCATCCAGAATATCCGTCAGCATAAAGAATACCATCTGTACTCCATTCTTCTCCAGCACTTCCGGAAGGTATGGTGTCAGCATCTCTTTGACTTCCTGCAGTTCTTCTTTGCTCATGGAATTCAGCTGTCCTACGCCAAATACCATGTCATTCACAGTAAACTGTTTGAAATCCTGGAAGCAGATATCTTCTGCTGTCTTTCCTGCAAGACTGCTTCCCGCCTTGAACATTGCCTGTGCCTGTTCTTCCAGTTCGATACCTGCAATCTTCGCAAGTTTCTTCGCAACCTTTTCATCCAGCGGTGTACAGGTCGGTGAACGGAATAACAGTGTATCGGAAATAATTGCCGAGCACAGAAGTCCTGCAATCGTCGGTGTGATCTCCACATCATTTTCTTTATACATCTGATATACGATCGTCGCCGTACATCCTACCGGCTGGTTACGGAAAAATACCGGTCCCATCGTCTCAATATTTCCCAGTCTGTGATGATCGATGATCTCCACGATCTCGGCCTCTTCGATACCGTCTACTGCCTGATTCTTCTCATTATGATCCACCAGGATGACTTTCTTCTTACTTACATTCAGAAAACGACGTCTGGATACAAATCCCTTAAATTTTCCATGTCTGTCAATAATCGGGAAATCACGGTATTTCTTCTTCGCCATCACTTCCTTGATATCTTCCACATAATCGCTCATATGGAAAGATGTCAGCGGTGTCTTCGTCATAAAGCGCTTAACCGGAACACTCTGGTTGATCAGTCTGGCTGCGGTAAATGTGTCGTGTGGTGTACTGATGATCACCGTACTCTGTTCATCCGCACGTTTAATCACTTCTTCTGAAACTTCTGCATTCTGGCAGACAACCATACAGCTTACATCAATATCCAGGGCACACATCTGTGACTCTACACGGTTTCCAAGAATTACCAGATCATCTTTTTCAATAAATTCCTGCATCAGATCCGGACTGGACGCACCGATTGCTACTTTTCCTTTGGTGAAATATCCATGTTCATTACCGGTTATCATCTCTCCATCCAGTGTGTTCATGATATTGCGGTACTGCGTTCTGGCCTTGGAAAGGATCATGTTATCGTATACATCCATATAAGATGTCGCGATATCTCCGGTTGAAATCACACCAAGGAGTTCTTCATCTCTTAATATAGGAAGCGTCTTGATGTTATTTTCCTTCATCTTTGTCCATGTATCTTTCAGCGATACATTCGGACCGACACCATCGATCTGGTGGATATCCATATCCTTTACCTGTAATTTTACATTTTCAAGAAGCGTTGGTGTTTTTACTCCAAACTTCTGTAATACATAGTGTGTCTCTTCATTTATCTGGCCGGCTCTTTTGGCTACATAGTCGTTACCGGTTATTTCTCGTTTTAAATTCGCATAGGCAATTGCTGAACAGATAGAATCCGTATCGGGATTCTTATGTCCCACAACGTATATTTTTCCTGCTTTTTTACCCATATTGTAACTTTCACATCCTTTTTCTTATATCTCTTAAGTATTAAGCTTGCCATCTTTTTGAAGTTTCGTCAACCTTTATTTCCATGTATTTCGTATTTTTCTTTGAACAATATGATAGTTCTATGCTATACTAAAACTAATACTGGAGAACAATTTTCAACATGTTCTTACTAAATTAAGAAGGGAATCATAACACTATGAGCGAAGAATTATTACACGAAGAAGCACAGGCAGAAGAGACACCGGTTACAATGGCCGACCTTGAGGAGCATTTCGACGATGCCAATCCATGGAACGTGGTAAGATCTTATATGGAAAAAGGCACGGTTCTCCCTGTAAAAGTAGAAGGAATTGTAAACGGCGGAGCTATCGCCATGATTGAAGGAATCCGCGGATTCATTCCTGCATCCAGATTATCACTTTCTTATATCGAGGATCTGGAAACTTATCTGTTAAAAGATATTGAAGTCAAAGTCATCGATGTAGATGAAGCCAATAATCGTCTGGTACTCTCTGCACGTGAGATTCTGCAGGAGAAAGCAAGAAAAGAAAGAGAAGCTAAGATTGCAGCTGTCAAAGTCGGCAGTGTTGTAACGGGTACAGTAGAAAGTCTTCAGAACTACGGTGCATTCGTAGATCTCGGCGATGGTCTCTCCGGATTGGTACACATCTCTCAGATCAGTTTAAAACGAATCAAATCACCGGCTGATGTGTTAAATGTCGGAGATGAGGTAAATGTAAAGATCATCGGCGTAAAAGACGGCAAGATCAGCCTCAGCATGAAAGCTCTCGAAGAAGAGAAAAAAGAGGAAGAAGAAATCCATGTAGAGATTCCGAAAACTGAGGAGATTGGTACAAGTCTTGGGGCTTTATTCAAAGGGTTGAAATTAGATTAGTTGGGATTTAATTGATTAACCGGGAAGCGGCCTCTCAGTCCTTGAAGGAAACAATAGATAAGGATTATTGTTTCCTTCAAGTCGTGACTGGCAGCGGATGGTTAATAAATGAAATGCCCGGAAGTGTAACCCGGTGTAGGCCACTACGGCTTCACCTTCTCCAGATCCCTCAGCCATACTTCCGAGCAGGCATCACTCGGCATTCTCCAGTCGCCTCTTGGCGACAGTGCTACGGTTCCGACCTTCGGACCGTCCGGCAGACAAGAGCGCTTGAACTGCTGGATGAAGAATCTTCTGCAGAATGTATATAACCATTTGTAAATCGTTGCATCATCATATTCCCCGTCAAATGCATATCTTGCGATACGGTAGATCTTACTTGGTTCATAGCTGAATCTCAACAGATAATATAAGAAGAAATCATGTAACTCATAAGGTCCGACCAGATCTTCTGTCTTCTGTGCGATCTCACCGTCTTTCGGCGGAAGAAGTTCCGGACTTACCGGTGTATCCAGTACATCATACAGAACGTCTTTTAATTCCTGATCTTCACAGGTATCTGCATAATAATGAACCAGATGACGGACCAGTGTCTTTGGTACCGATGCATTGACACCGTACATGGACATATGGTCTCCATTATAAGTCGCCCATCCAAGTGCAAGCTCGGACATATCTCCCGTTCCGATTACGATTCCACCGGTCTGATTGGCAACATCCATCAGCACCTGTGTTCTCTCTCTTGCCTGAGAATTTTCATAGGTTACACTGTGATCTTCCGGATCATGTCCGATATCTTTAAAATGCTGTTCTACTGCTGCCCCAACCGGAATTTCACGCAATGTTGCTCCAAGTTTCAGAGACATCTTACATGCATTCTGGTAAGTTCTGTCTGTCGTTCCGAAACAAGGCATTGTCACCGCTACAATTCCGCTGCGGTCCATGCCAAGTGCATCGAATGCTTTCGCAGATACCAGAAGTGCCAGTGTAGAATCCAGTCCACCGGAGATTCCGACAACTGCACTCTTAGCATGTGCATGCGCCAGACGTTTCTTCAGTCCCATTGCCTGAATCATCAGGATTTCTTCACAACGTAAATTTCTCTCTGCCATTACACTTGGGACAAACGGTCTGGAAGCAAATTTTCTGGTAAGCTCTGTCTCTTCCATGTGAAGTTCAAACGGAATACGAATCAGCGTTCTTTCTTTTTCTGTCTGGAATGTTGTGTTCTTACGCCGTTCACTTAACAGACGTTTCACATCCAGTTCTGTATAGATCACTTCATTCGTAAAACGGTCACTCGACGCGAGTGCTGTTCCATTTTCCGCAATAATATTATGACCTCCGAATACCAGATCCGTCGTAGATTCCCCTTCTCCGGCATTCGCATAAATGTATCCACAGATCAGTCTTGCGGACTGTCCTTCGATCAGACTTTCACGATAAGATGCTTTACCGATCGTCTCATCACTTGCGGAACAGTTCACGATCACAGTTGCTCCTTCCCTTGCCGCAAGCGTACTTGGAGGAATCGGTGACCATACGTCTTCACAGATTTCTGCGGAAATCACCAGCTCTTCCATCTCTTCTGCCACGAATAAAAGCTGTGGTCCGAACGGAATCTGCTTTCCGTCCAGTGTGATCCATCTTGCTTTATCCGGTCCCGGACGGAACTGGCGCATTTCATAAAATTCCCCATAATTCGGAAGAAATGTCTTCGTCGTAAGTCCCAGGATCCTGCCATGATTCAAAGCCGCCGCAACATTATAAAGTTCTCCGTCTATGGCAAGCGGAACACCGATAAATACAATGGCATCCTTCTCTTTTGTATATTCTGCGATCTCAAACAGTGCTTCTTTTGATTCCTTTAATAAAATATCCTGCATAAAGAGATCACTGCAGGTATATCCCGTCACACATAATTCCGGAAATACGATAACTTTTGCTCCTTTTGAAACCGTCTCATCGATCATCTTACAGATATTCTGTGTATTATAGACAACATCCGCCACACGGATATCCGGAGTGACTGCTGCCACTTTTACAAACCCATCTCTCATGACTTTTCTCCTTATCGTTTACAGCGTTTTAAGATATCTTTCAGTTCATCTACACTATATTTATATGCCGTATTACAGAAATGGCATTTTACTTCTATATCCTGACCATCATTGATCATATCCTGGATTTCTTTCTTTCCGACACTTATTACAGCCTTTTCTACTCTTTCTTTCGAACAGTTACAGTAGAATTTCGTCGGCATCGTGTCTGTAATCTCAAGTCCGAGATTGCCAAGCAGGATTTCCAGAATCTGCTCCGGTGTCTCTCCTTTTTTCAGATGATCGGTCACAGATGTGATATTCTTCAAGTTCTCTTCGATCTGACTGATCGTCTCTTCTTGGGCAAACGGCATCATCTGGATAATGAAACCGCCGGCACATGCTACCGTATTATCCTTATCCATCAGTACTCCGAGTCCTACCGAAGATGGTACCTGCTCTGAATTGGCAAAGTAGTATGTCAGGTCTTCCGCAATCTCACTGGATACAAGGATTGTCTGACCTGAATACGGCTCTTTCAGTCCCATGTCTTTGATAACCTGAAGAAGTCCGATTCCCACAGCTCCGCCTACATCCAGCTTTCCATTCTTCGGTGGCAGCATAACATCCGGATTATTCACATATCCTTTTACATCTCCCTTGCTGTCTGCCGTAACCGTGATCCCGCCAAGCGGTCCGTCTCCTCTTACCTGAAGTGTCAGCATGTCTGTTTCATTCTTCATCATGCTTCCCATCATAGCTCCTGCAGTCAGAAGTCTTCCGAGTGCTGCAGTTGCTACCGGACTCGTATTATGATGTTCTCTGGCCGTTTCTACAAGTTCTTTCGTTGTTGCAGCAAAAGCTCTTACCTGACCGTCTGCTGCAGTTGCTCTTACGATATAGTCGTTCATATATATTCCTTTCCTTATTTCATGTCTTTATTTCATTTCTTTATTCTATTTTTTTATTCCATTTTTTATTTTCCATATTCTCTTGCGATCACGGTAATCCGTTCACTCGTATGCATCGGTGCCTTTTTGGTATATGCATCATAAGCCGCAACAAATTTCAATCCCGCTTTTTCCAGAAGTCCTCTGATTTCTCTGAGTGTATATGCTTTCTGGAAATGACTCTCCTGATACTTTCTGTACAGGGACTCTTCTTCATCTTCCCTTACAAATAATGTCAACTCATATTCATTGATCATTGTCGTATGATTGTAATAATTTTCCCAGATAAAGCTGCACTCATCCCTGTCTTCTGCGATCACCTGATTACCCA
>URTM01000045.1 GCA_900550865.1 uncultured Dorea sp.
TTAATATCCAAGATCATCCACCTCCAGATACTTCTGGGGATCATCCAGATATTTTCCAACGATTTTCAGAGTCGTACCATCCTGACGCATTTCTTCCATCGTCTGTTCCATCTGCTCACAGATTCCTCTGTCATCATTTTTTGCAAACGCAACACCTATTCCGGTGATCATCAGAGGTTCTTCCAGAATCCGGAAGCTTGCGTCATAATCTTTCATATACTGAACGATAGATTCCTCATGTGCTGCTACTGCATCCACATATCCTTTTCCCAGGAACGCATAGATCAGTTCCCTGTGTCCGAGACTGATCAGATTGCCAAGCTTTGGAATCCTCTCATCTGTCCGGTTCAGGAAGATGCCCTCCGGTTTGGTTGTAGACTGGACGGCCAGATTCTTTCCTTCCAGGTCACTCAGTTTATAGATATCACTGCTTTCATTTACCGCAACCACCTGGCGGCTTGCGATGTATGGCCCGGCCCATCGGTAATCGTTAAGGCGCCCTTCCATAGAAAAACAGCCCATGATACAGTCAATCTTCCCGCTCTCTACCAGTTCTTTTTTCTTCTCCCAGTTGATCTGTACAACGTCCACCTGGTATCCCATTCTTTTGAATGCTTCTGTAGCCAGTTCTACATCTATACCAGTCGGTATCCCGTCCTCATTCAGATAATTGTATGGAGGATAGTTGTCGCTGCCGAGCGTAATGACCGGCTTTTCTGTCTCTTTTTTACTACTGTCTGTATTTTTACACCCTGTCAGGGTGACCGCTATTATTCCCGCAAGCAGAATGCCCGCGATCACTCTCTTTCCTTTCATTTTTTTCTTACCACCCCTGCTGTTTTTTATAACAAAACAGCACTGCCAAACAAGCAGTGCCTACTATTTTTTCTGCAACTGGCTGCCATTTTACAGGCCCTGTAGCTTTGCGTCGCAGACTTTCGTCTGTTTTGCCACAAATGTTTATTTTACCATGCCATGTTTTTTCTTGTCTATTCTTTTCTGCTTTAAAGTAAAACTTCTTTACACACATCAATCCATCCGCATGCCCCTGCAACCTCTTCCAATTCCGCAATTGTAAGTCTGACTGCGCTGTGATCATTGCCGGCCGCCGGATAGACCGTTTCAAAACGTTTTAACGACTCATCCAGATAGACTGTAATTCCCTCTTTAATCCCAAATGGACACACTCCGCCCGGAGCATGTCCAATATATTCTTCTACTTCACCAAACGGAATCATCTTCGCCTTTACATGAAACTGATCCTTATACTTACGGTTATCAACCTTCGCCGTTCCCTCTGTCAGGATCAGGATTGGTTCTCCATCAACCAGAAATGACATCGTCTTTGCGATCATCCCCGGTTCTACACCAAGAGCTTCTGCAGCAAGCTGTACTGTCGCACTTGATTTCTCCAGTTCAATGACGTGATCTGCATAACCTTTTTCTTCCAGATATTTCTTTGCTTTTTCTAATGACATGATCCATATCTTCCTTCCTGCATCTATACTTTCTTCTTATTATACTACTTCTATGCTGCTTCTTCATTCCTTTTTATATCGGTTAATTCACTCCATAACCCACGTTTCAGCAATATAGCAGCCATCAGTGCTGTCAGGAAATCAGAGACAGCCTGTGCAATCAGCACACCATGATATCCGACTATATGAGACGCAATGACAATCACAATTCCATAGATCATACCCTGGCGGCTGACTGATAATAAGAATGCTCCCATTGCTTTTCCGGCCGACTGGAATACACAGGTCGTAACCAGAACGACCGCCATGAACACCATACCAGCTTGCTGCAGGCGGAGCATCAACACACCCGAATCTACAATCTCCGGTGTCTTCATGAACACACGGATCAGAGGTCTTGCGCCTGCCGATAACACCACTGCCAATACAATTGCCAGACCACATTCGAACTTGTAGCAAAATGCCAGGATCTCTCTCAGACGTTTCTTATTCTTCGCTCCATAATTATAACCAACCAGTGGCTGACATCCAAAAGCAAATCCGACCAGAATCAGTGCCGCGATCATATTAGCCTTCATCACAATCCCCATTGCCGCAACTTTATTGTTTCCATATACAAGTAGACTCCTGTTTGTAACAGTAACTGCAAAGCTCTGCATAAAATTCGTGATTGATGCCGGAATTCCAATTGCCAGAATCTGTCCGAACTCCTGCATGTTAATATGCATATGTCCCGGAGCAATCGACAACTTCTTGCTCTTTTTCAAATATACCCACACATAATACGCATCCGTTGCAATATATCCGATAATCGTTGCAATCGCAGCTCCACCGGCTCCCATACCCAGTACTGAGATAAAAATCGGATCTAATATAATATTCACCACTGCCCCAAGTACGGATCCCACCATAGAAGCCTTCGAGAAGCCTTCTGACCGAAGCTGGTTATTCGGTGTAAATGATACAATGATAAATACAGAGCCAAGTACCAGATTCGTATAATACTGTGATGCGTACTTGTAAGTATCCGCATCTGCACCTAATAAATGTAACATTGGCGTACGGAAGATCAAAAGCAGTACTGTTACGATCACGCCGCAGATAATTGCTCCATAAAAGCAAAAAGAACTGATACGTTTCGCATCCTCATCTTTCCTCTGTCCGAATAATCTCGCAATTACGGAACTTCCACCCAGTCCGAAGATATCTCCAAGTGCGATCATTGCCGTGAACATCGGTGCTCCAAGAGACACACCCGCTACCAGATTGGTATTTCCCGTTCTTGCAATAAAGAATGTATCTACCATATTATAGACCAGTGAAATAACCATACTGAATACCAACGGTAACGCCATATTAAAATATGCCTTATGTACCGGCGCTTTTTCAAAAAGTTCGTTTTCCATATATTTGTAAACCTCCACCATGATTTCATATAAAATGTTCCATTTCTTATCTATTATTTTGAGAACTGCAACGATTTATTTTACAACAAACTTCCTTTTTTGTCACATGGCTATTTTCATATTTTATTGTATATTTTTCATACATATTTGTATATTTCACACGCATCTTCTTACAAATGCATGGCATTATAAAAAGAAATCTCTTCACCGATACAGCGATTTATCAGTAAAAAGACTTCTTTTTATTAAAACGATATTCAATATCCAAATCCTGCCTATGGGCAACAGCAGCTTTTCAGATATTATTTACTTAACAAGAGAATGATAATGTTTCTTTTCTATGTATACGGATTCCTACTCTCCGAATACTGCCTTATAGTCTGCCTGGAATTTCTCAATTCCTGCATCTGTTAACGGGTGATGTGTCATCTGTTCAATGACTTTGTATGGTACCGTTGCGATGTCTGCTCCTGCCAGTGCACAGTCTGTTACGTGGATCGGATTACGTACACTTGCTGCGATGATCTGTGTATCGATTCCTGCTACACTAAAGATATCTGCAATCTCACGGATCAGGTCTACGCCTCTTACAGAGATGTCATCCAGTCTTCCGAGGAATGGAGATACGTAAGTCGCTCCTGCTCGTGCTGCAAGTAATGCCTGGTTCGCATTGAAGATCAGTGTAACGTTTGTCTTGATTCCTTCGCTTGCGAGTACTTTTACTGCCTTTAATCCTTCGACTGTCATCGGGATCTTTACTACCATGTTCGGATGGATCTTGGCAATCTCACGTCCTTCTGCGATCATGCCTTCTGCATCTGTGGTTGTAGCTTTTACTTCCCCGCTGATGGCTCCGTCTACGATGGATGCGATCTCCGCGATCACTTCTTCGAATACACGTCCTTCTTTTGCGATCAGGGATGGGTTGGTTGTAACACCACAGATCACACCCATGTCATTTGCTTTTTTAATGTCTTCTACGTTTGCTGTGTCGATAAAAAATCTCATGTCTTTTCTCTCCTTTTCTTATTTGTTCACAGAGTTCTTTTACAGATTTTGCAAGTCCTGCCGTTTCATCCTTTTACTGAAATGTATCCTGGATCTTCTTCATCAGTGCATCTGCCTTTTTCATCAGATCTGAAGTTCCCATACGGACTACTTTTTTCCCTTTGAATCTTTCCTCGTTACGGATTGCAACGTCATTGGATAAGATCACACATGCTGCCTCTTTTATCTCTTCTGCTGTCAGTTCATTTTCAATCCCTGCAGATCCCTGTGTCTCTACTTTTACTTCGATTCCTGCTTTCTTTCCTGCAAGGCTAAGTGCCTCTGCTGCCATATATGTATGTGCTACTCCTGATGGACACGCTGTTACTCCTACTACCTTCATGATAAGTTCCTCCTTTTATTCGTTTTGTTTTCACTTTATAATTTCACTTTTATTTTTGCTCTGATACTATACCTGATAATTTTCATCTTAAAGATCTTCAAATGATATATCCAGTTCACCGGAATCTTCTTCCTCTGCCGGTGTCTCTTCCACAACCGGTTTCTTGGTAAATCCTATGATCAGTGCCACGATCACAGCTCCGATTGCGATTGATGCACAGAAGCCGATTCTGTTCGTAATAACCGGAAGTCCTACCAGACCTCCCCATGGTACCGGGTTCTCACATCCGAATAAGAATGCGCTCATACAGGCTGCTGCACTTCCGATCACATATGCCGGGATCACTCTGAGCGGATCCGTTGCTGCAAATGGAATGGCTCCTTCTGTGATTCCCATACATCCCATCAGGATGGCTGCTTTTCCGGAGTTGCTCTCTTCTGCTGTGAATTTCTTTCGAAACAAAATTGTTGCTAATCCAATTCCGATCGGTGCTACTGCTCCGGCTGCTCCTACACCTCCCATCAGATACGGCAGCGTATCTACCTGTGTCTGCGCGAATGTGTATGCGACTTTGTTAATCGGTCCGCCCATGTCTACACCTACCATGGAACCAAGTAACAGTCCAAGCGGTGCTTTGGCTGCTCCCGACATTCCATTCAGGGCTGTAGTCATTGCATTCATGAATACCGCAATCGGCTCACCAAGCAGGAATACAATGGCTCCTCCGGCGATCAGTGTACCGCCCAAAGGATACAGGAAAATTGTTCCAAGTGTACGGTATGCTGCCGGGATCTTGATCTTCTTTAACATCTTTACAGCGTATCCTGCAATGAATCCTGCAAGAATACCACCAATGAATCCTGCTCCAATCTCTTTTGCCAGATATGCTGCGATGAATCCAGGTGCCAGTCCCGGTTTATCACAGATACTGAAAGCGATATATCCGCCAAGTACCGGAATGAATAAAGCAAGTCCTCCTGCACCGATCTCATTGATCTTCGCCAGCCATCCGGTTGTCGGTACAGCTCCCTCTCCACCAAGGAGAATGGATAATGAATAGAGAATACCACCTGCAACTACAAACGGTATCATGTAGGAAGTTGCAGTCATCAGATGTTTTTGTAATTCTTTTGCTGCTTTTTTCATACTAGTTTCCTCCTACCTCTTTTGCCAGTACTTCATAGATGCTCTCTTTATCACCGTGTTTCATCTTCTCCCTGAAGTCTTCATGCATCAGATTTCTGGATAACTGTGCCAGAATCTGCATATGCAGATTGTTATCTGTCTCATTTCTTACTGCGATCATGATCAGCAGATCTGCCTGTTCTTCCTCATCTTCTCCCCACTGAATCTTTTCCGGGAGGCGGGCAATACAGACACCGGCTTCTTTTACACCACTGCTCTTACCGTGAGGAATTCCGATTCCGTAATCAATGTATGTGGAAAATACTTTCTCACGATCCAGAACATCTGCAGTGAATTGTTCTTTATCACTTAAGTAGCCTTCCTGTTCAAAGGCTTCTACCATTTTCTTAATCAAGTCCATCTTATCTTCTGCTTCAATGTCGAACAGCATCAGATTCTTATTTATAATTGGTAACATGATTCCACCTCTTTCTCGCACGCTTCAATTACACGATATGCCTGACTTGTCGTTGTGCATTTTTTCAGTTCTTCTATAAATCCTGTCGCCGCAACCATCCGCATCAGGCGTATAATTGCCGGCACATGTTCTTTTTTATCCCGGCTGGCAAGACAGAAGATGATATTGACCTTCTTATCCCCAAACCAGACTGGTTCTTTTGATATTACAAGACTCATACAGCTTACATTTACTCCTGCCGTTTCATTTCCATGCAGTAAGGCAAATGCATTGTCTGTCACCGAATAGAATCCTTTTACCTCTATTCCCTGGATAATATTTTCATAATAAGATTCGCTGATCTTTCCATGCCGGATCAGTATCCCGGTGCTTTCTTTTACGGCATCCTGCCATGCAGCTTCCGATGGCACACAGCACACATCCTCTTCTGCCAGAAGGTCTGTCAGCTTATAATATTTCGCCGGCATCCGCACCTCTTTATATCCAAGCTCCTCTTTTATTACGTCCATGACCCGTACCCGGTCTTCGTCTTTTAAGAAATCCAGTCTTCTTTCTATTGCAAAATAATTCGTGAGCACGTTCTTTCTCTGAATTCCGAGAATATCTAATTTTACATAATCTTCTTTTTCAAAGATCACATGCACCTGGGCAAACGGTTTCTTTACCGGAAGTTCGAGCGGCACTGTAGAAAGAACAATATCGATATCATCCCAGTTCTGATAATTCTCCACTCTGTATGCCGGAAGGCATTCCCGGATGTATACCTGATATCCGTTCAACAGGGCATCTTTGACAACAGCGGTCGTTCCATATCCAAATCCACATACCAGAAGGACTGTCTTATAATGCTCCTGCTGCATTCTTCTGATGCTTCCAAGAAAATATATAACGAGATATACCACTTCATTTTCCGTCAGATTACACAATATAGTATCTTTTTCAATCGTTTCTTTTACTGCACGATATATATAATCATATTCCTGTGGTATCAGCGATATCGCTTCATCCTGGAACATCACACCCGATTTCAGTCTTTCCAGAAGCGGTCCGATATGATTCAGAAGTCCCTTTAACAGGATACCGTCTTTCGAGAATCTGATCTGAAGTCTCTGCTCCATCGTTCTTACCAAACGGATTGCAACATCTTCTGTCTCGACCAGGTCTAAGTTCACATCCAGATTCACATATCGTTTTGTATATCTTTCAAATCCGGATAAGATGCTTTTTTCTTTCTCTGTCAACTTTTTTCCGACGATTTCTTCGTACCGTTTCAGTCCTTTACTGTCTTCACCGTCTTTTTTCCATTTCTCCTGTGGCAGTTCTCTTCCACTCAGGATATACCATGTAAATACGATCACATTGGCCATATACCACTGGTAAGATTCGTCACTGAACACCCAGTTCATAAGATCCGCAATCTCATCCACCCATCGTAATACATCCTTTAATGCAACCGGAAGGAACATCTCTTCCATCATCTGTCCGATGTATTTCTCATAAGTACCGCGGCGTCTTTTTGGATCCAGAAAGGCTGTGATCTTAGATATCTCATGGCTCCTGATCTTATAGCTTTTCTCCGATTCTCCCGTCAGATGGAAGCCCTTGTCATACTCCAGTACCATCCCGTCTTCCAGAAGTTCCTGCTGCACGGCATCTACATCATTCTGTATGGATCTTCTTGATACCTGCATCTTTTCACTTAACGCACGCAGATTCAGCTTTTCTGTCTGAAACAGAATCCACATTCTTACGATCTTGCGTCTTTCTTCCGGTGTAAATACGAATTCATCGTCTTCGGCGATCACAGAAAAGTCCAGATCATCCGGAACAAACAGCATTCCTTTTGCATATTTTTCGATCTGCGGTGCTTTTTTGAGTGACAGCTCGTTATTGATGCAATCCACATCATAACGAACCGTCCTCTCTTTCATTCCAAGAACACTCGCAATCTCTTTGTAGCTCGCCATCCGTTCTTTTTTCAGATAACGGACGATTTCCAGCATTCTTCCTTTTACCATTTTCCCATTTCCTCCAAAGTGAAATTTTCTTTCAAATTATGAGGAACTTAAAGCACATTTACCTGCTTATAATGATGCTTCAATCTTGCTTGTAAGACCTTCCATGTTAAAGCATCTTACATGTTTTTCCATCTCTTCTTTCAGTTTCTCAATGACAAAGCGTCTTCCGTCGATCTTGATTGCTGCAAGATTGTCATATAATTTGTTGATCTCTTTTTCTACTTCTGGTTTTGAGAATGTATAGTGTCCACATAACTCTGTGATCTGAAGTTTTGTCTTATCATCCAGTGCAGTAAGGTCATACATATCAACTTCGTCTGTCAGCCATTTCTTCCACTTCATAGAGTAGATTGCTGCATGTGTCATTACATTTCTCAGATCAGAAGCATCCTTGATCACTCCAAGTTCTTTGAACTTGTCTTCCACGTCTAACAGTTCCAGTAAAGCCATTGTCTCGATCGTACCAAACGCTGGTGCAACGTTCATTGCTGTGATCTCCAGTGGAAGGTGTGCAAGTAACTTTGCTTCACTCAAATAATCCCCATTATGTTCTTTTAATCCAACTCCGTATTTCTTAGCGATTCTGCTGAGTTCTTTAGAGTTTTCATAGTTAAAGTGTCCTACGTTCTTTGTAAGTCTTGTCAGTGTTCCGGTCTGTCCTACAATGAAGATCGGCATTGGCAGATTGTGCTCTGTTGTGTATTCTTTGATTCTCTTGATGAATCCTTCATATGTATCCAGTGATGTAAGTCCGCCGCTTGTCTCTTCTGTTCCTACTTCGTAAGCGATCTCTTTCTCGATTCCGTACTCTTTACGAACCTGCTCACAGTACTCGATCAGTTCTACGGTTCTTCTGAATACGATGTCGATGTCAACCACTTTACACATCTCATCCGGATCCTTGGTCGGATCAATGTGAAGAAGATCGAATCCGTTCAGGATGTCTTCTTTGTAAGATTCTTTTGCAAGTTCCATTGCCACGTCTTCCGGAAGATGATCATTTCTTTCTTTATCTCTCTGCCATGGTCCGCCGTGGTCTCTGCAGAGGTAGTATACGTTATCATAATCAATCTCTTTGCAGATGGATTCGATTTTTTCACGGAACAGTTTCTGGTCACTGTTGAATACATATCCACCGCCAAGTTTATAAGCATCTACCTGATTACGGCTTGCGATGTACATCAGTGGAAAATCTTTTTCTTTTGAGATCTCCAGAGATGCTCTTAAGAAATTCTCGGACATAGGACCGATACCAAGCATTGTGTATCTTTCATCTTTTGCGTTCACAACAAACTGTACTGCTTTTGTAATACTTACATTCTTTTTCATGATAATATAAACTCCTTTTTCTTATCTGTCAGACGTTGGCCGGCCCTTTGTCTGTCATCCTTGATTGGTTACTTCCTTGCTACATCTGTATCATAATCCAATCTCCAGAATTCCATAAGATAAAAGAAAAGTAAGTTTTTTTTACAAAATCTGCACATCCCCCACAATGTTCATCAGACATTCCGCAAGTGCTTCTTCCGTGGTCACAATATGATCCGGTTCCCCCCCGCTGTTCTTATCATGATTTCTCTTATTAAGCCATACGGTATGCCATCCGGCATTCTCTGCCCCTTCGATATCATTTGCAAAGGAATCCCCTACATAGAAGAGTTCGGAAGGTTCTGCCCCCAGTACTTCCTGTGCTGCGTCAAAGATCTTCCGGTCCGGCTTTGATACCTTCATCTCACCGGATACGAAGATGTATTCTTTGCAGATCCATTTCGTAAGTCCGAGTGTATAGACTTTCTCCCATTGATGCTCTGCCGGTCCGTTCGTAATGATCCCCATCGGGATTCTGGTTTCCAGCTTTGTAAGCAGTTCTTTCATTGTTTCTGATAACTGGATATTCTTCTGCTTTTTCTCATATCGTGTCTGGAATTCCATTGCTGTTGTTCTGTCTATCTCTACATCTACATCACGGAATGCATTCTGAAAACGATAAATATACATATCCTCCATCGTCATGCCGCCTTTTTGCGAGAGTTCGAACACTTCGTCACTGTATTTACGGCTCGCCAGAAATGCCGTATCCATATCCATCTTCGTATCCTCTCCGAACATTTCCCTACATGTCTTCTTAAATGGTCCCGCAAGGTCATACAGGGTATCATCTACGTCAAATACAATTGCTTTTATCATGCTGCTTTCTCTCCCTTTTATTTTCTCTTTATCCTCTTTTTCGTTCACGCTTTATCTTACGCATTTTTTTCATCATACAATATTCTCTTCGAATTTGCAAAACGCCTGTAGAAGAAAACGGACTCTGTTCATATTGTCCATTTCCTCTACAGGCGTTTTTCTCCGTCCTGATACCGAAGTATGCTAGAACGTTCTCTGTATTCTTTTTTATTTTTTCTGATTTACTTTCTTCTGCGATACGATCAGTCCCAGCAGAATCAACAACGCTCCTGCCACAGATATGAACGTCATCTTCTCATGCAGTATCATCACAGATAGCACAACCGTCACAACCGGTGACACATAGATATACACACTGGTCTTGATTGCACCAATCCATTTGGTTGACAGATTCCATAAGAAGAATCCCAAAGCACTTGCTCCGACTCCAAGGAACAGAAAATTAAGTATGATCTCCGGCTTTTTAAATACTGTCACATCCCACGACACCCCTTGCCACATCAGAACCGGAACCAGGAATAATATTCCGTAAAAATAGATTCTTCTGGTCACCGCTGCCGTCGGATAATCCCATTCACCAATTTTCTTGATGATTGCGGAATAGAATCCCCAGGAAATCATAGCCGTAAACGCAAGCATATCTCCCTTCGGATTCAGATGCAGACTCTTCGCTCCATTCATACTGATCATTGCGATTCCGACAATTGCAATGACAAATCCAACGAAGAAATTCACACCCGGCTTTTCATTTTTGAAAAATATCCCCACGATCACTGCCACAAAGAATGGTGCACACGCTACAATAATTCCGACATTCGACGCATAAGTCATTGTAAGTGCCGTATTCTCCAACATAAAATACAACACGATGCCGAAAAGCCCCGCTCCCGCAAATGCAAGTTCCCGCTTTTTATCCACAATTTTCAACGTATGCGGGAATAATATCCACAGCATCAGGAACGCAATCACTACTCTGGTAAATAACACCTGAACCGGTAAAAAATGGGCAAGTAATACCTTCGTAGCCACAAACGTTGCTCCCCACATCATCTGCGTCCCACAAGCCAATACATGCCCTACGATCTGTTTCTTCTCTTCTTTCATATCCCTGCCACCTTTTTCTTCTGACTGAACTCCGACTCTTTCCTCTGTTGCTTCTTAACTCCCTTCGTAAAAAAGGGTAGCAAAAAAGCGGGTGATGGGAATCGAACCCACGTATCCAGCTTGGAAGGCTGGTGT
>URTM01000046.1 GCA_900550865.1 uncultured Dorea sp.
TTTTCCCAGATAAAGCTGCACTCATCCCTGTCTTCTGCGATCACCTGATTACCCAGAATTTCTCTGTACTTATATTCTGTATTAAAATCAAAGATAAAGATTCCCTGCGGATCCAGATAATTATTGACCAGGGAGAATACTTCCTGTAGTTCATTTTTATCTGTTACATAATTTACACAGTCACATACACTGACGATGGCTCTCACTGTTCCATACAATTCGAACTCCTGCATATTCTGTAACAGATAGAGAATATCATGTCCGCTCTCAATGCGCTTCTCCATTGCAATTTCCAGCATGTCCTCGGAATTATCCACCCCGATCATATCATATCCTTTTTCTGCCAGCAGTTCCGTCATGCTTCCGGTTCCGCATCCCAGTTCCAGAACCAGTCCGTCTTCCACTCCATATTCTTTTAATCTATCTTCCAGATAATCCGCCCATTCCTCATATGGCACATTATCCATGAATGTATCATAGACCTCGGCAAAACTTGTATATGCCTCCATCTCCTCCTCCTTATAAATCCTTGCATATTTAACATTTCTATTATATCTGCTATCAGTAAAAAAGGCAACGCAGAAAATATGACCATTAGTCAATTTATTTTTGACTTCTTATCTGCAATTTGTTATACTTATTTTATTGAATATATTATTCTAATATCTTGTTCGAATGAATTTTATATAATGAATTAAGAACTGTAGATTTAAGAATTTCAAGAAGGAAGTCTGATTACTCATGGGAAGAGTCGAAGAAAACAAAAAAAAGAAAAAAGAAGCGCTCTTTCGCACCGCATATGAATTATTTACCACAAAAGGAATTAATTCAACTGCCATTTCCGACATTGTTGAAAAGGCTGGTGTAGCGAAAGGAACGTTCTATCTATATTTCAAGGACAAATATGATATCAAAAACAAGCTGATCGCACATAAAACAAAAGAACTGTTCGATCATGCTGCCATTGCACTGGAAAATTCCGGCATCACCGGTCTGGAAGATCAGCTTGTCTTTATTATCGATGACATCATTAATATTCTGGTCAACAACAAGCCATTGCTGAATTTCATTTCTAAAAATCTTGTAATGGGTGCCTTAAAGTCTGCTTTCTGGTCAGAAGAAGAATCCGACAAGATCTTTTATGAAAGATATCTTGAACTGGTAGAAGCCGACACCTATAATTATAAAGATATTGACATCATGCTGTTCACGATCCTGGAACTGGCAGGTTCTACCGGATACAACTCCATTCTCTTTGAAGAGCCGGTATCTATCGAAGAATACAAGCCATTCCTGTACCGTACAGTCCGCCTGATCATCCAGAGCCACCGTAAGGAAGCTTAACATCGCTATACAGAGAACTTGCCACCGGCAACTTCTCTGTCATATCCAGTTATTTTACGAATACTGAAGAATCTTTTCTATTTCTTACAACCGGCTACTGATACTGCGCAACTGCTTCTTTCACGGCTGCTTCCGTTCCTTTTATGGACCCCTGGACCATCTCCGGCTTTCCGCCGCCGCGTCCTTCTAATGTACTGTTTAACGTTTTACTGATTGAACGGACATCTTCACTTCTGCTTCCGATCACATACCGGTAACCATCTGCATCCGTTCCGGCAAATACCGCACAGATGACCGCACCCTTATCCAGCAGTTGGTTCATCATCTCTCTCGGAAGATTTCCCGATAAAGAATCATCAAATACTGTTACGATCTTCTCATCTACCGGAATCTCTGCCACACGGAACTCCAGAAGCTTCTGCTGCAGTTCTGCGATCTGGCTCTTCATACGTGTCTGCTCATCTTTCAGTCTGCCGACAGCTTCTGCCACTTCATACTCTTTTGCACATAACAGTGCCGAGATTTCTTTTGTCATGGTATCCTTTTTCTCATAGTCTCTCATGGCTCGTCTTCCGCAAAGCATTGTAATACGCTCGCCGCCTTTATAATTGACCATGCTTACCAGCTTAATGGCTCCGATCTCGCCGGTCGTCTTCACATGTGGCGCACAGCATGCACACACATCATATCCTGGGATCTTCACGATACGGACCTGGCCTTCAATCTCAATTTTACTGCGGTAATCCATGTCTTTCAGCTCTTCTTTGGACGGATACAGGACCTCAATCTCCAGATCCTGGTATACCGCTTCATTGGCTGCTGCCTCAATCTCTTTTAACTGTTCTCTGCTGATCGGACCGTCAAAATCCATGGTACAGTAGTCGGCTCCCAGATGGAAACCGACATTATTATAGCCAAATCTTTCATGCACAATACCGGACACTATATGTTCTCCTGTATGCTGCTGCATCTTCTCAAAGCGTTCTTTCCAGTTGATCTTACCGGACACTGTACTTCCCACTTCCAGCGGTGCAGTTGTATAATGATAGATCACATCGTCCTTTTCATGCACATCTGTAACTTTCACATCTCCAAGAACGCCCGTATCCGCATACTGGCCGCCGCCTTCCGGGAAGAATACCGTCTGATCCAATACCACACGGTAACCGTCTTTTGCTTCTTCACAGGAAATTACTTTTGCTGTAAATTCGGTTCTGTGACTGTCCTCATAAAATAATTTCTCTGTCATTTTTCCTACATCCTCTCCGGTGCTTCAAATCCAAGTACGTCGATACAAGCTTCCAGTACATCCTTCGTCACTTTCAGAAGCGCAATATAACTCTTCTGTTTTCCGGCATCTTCTTCTGCCAGAATCTTTGTCTCATGATAAAAGCGATTGAATGCATTGGCAAGATCATAAATGTATGCACAGATCTTATGCGGTGCAAGATCCTGGAATGCATTCGCCATCACATCATTATATTTTGCAGCTTCCAGCATCAGAGCTTTTTCACAATCCGCATATGCTTCCTGTACTTTCAGTCCATCCAGGCTATTTCCCTGTGACTGGTATTTATTCAGGATCGATTTGATACGTACAATTGTATACAGAATGTACGGACCGGTATTTCCTTCAAAGGAAGTAAATCTGTCTACGTCAAATACATAATCTTTTGATGCCTGGTTTGACAGATCTCCGTATTTAATTGCTGCCATTCCGATGAGTTTTGCTGTCTGTTTTGCTTCTTCTCCCTCGATAGAATGATTTTCAGAGATTTTCTCATACATCTTCTCTGTAATCTCTGAGATCAGTGTCTCCAGACGCATTACCCCGCCTTCTCTTGTCTTGAACGGCTTGCCATCTTTTCCATTCATGGTACCGAAACCTAAGAATTTCAGTTCTGTTTCCGCAGGAACGATTCCTGTCTTCTTTGCGGCACGGAACACTTGTGTAAAATGCAGTTCCTGACGCTTATCCACCACATAGGCAACCTTGTCCGGATGATAATCCTGTACACGTTGCACCAGTGTGGCAAGATCTGTTGTTCCATAAAGAGATGCTCCGTCTGATTTCTGGATCATGCAAGGCGGAATCTCTTTGGTATCTGTCTCTTCCTGCACATCAATCACCAGTGCTCCCTGGTCTTCATGTGCAAATCCTTCTTTCTTCAGCCTCTCGATCATATCCGGGATGTATGCCTGGGCATCAGACTCCCCTTTCCAGAGATCAAAGCTTACATTCAGATTCGCATAATTTTTCTTAAGATCAGATACCGATACACGAATGATATGATTCCAGATCGCACGATATCCTTTATGCCCGTTCTGTAACAGATACGTCGCATGCAATGCATTCTCCCTGTATGTCTCATCTTCTTTTGCCTTACCGCTTGCTGTCGGATAGATCTCTTCCAGTTCGCTGATTGTAAATGGAGCCTCTTTTGGATATTCACCTTCAAACGCTTCATCAAAATATGGCAGTTCCGGCTTTCTTTCTTTCAATTCTGTGATGATCAGTCCCATCTGATATCCCCAGTCTCCAAGATGGATATCGCCAAGAACTTCATGTCCCATCTTTCTTGAGATGCGCTTTACGCTTTCTCCGATGATTGCCGAACGAAGATGTCCTACATGCAGCGGCTTTGCCACATTTGGTCCGCCATAATCCAGCACGATCATCTCCGGATGTTCTGTCTTCTCGATTCCGAGATTATCCGTCTCTTCCATCTGGTTCAGATAATCTGCAACAAATGCTTTCTTCAGTTTGATATTGATAAATCCAGGTTTTACAACCTCTACTTCCTCCATACATGCACTGTCCTTTAACAGGGCAACTACATCTTCTGCGATCATGAACGGTGCTTTCTTGTAAGCTTTTGCTCCCGCCATTGCTCCGTTACACTGGTATTCGCAGAGATCCGGGCGGTTTGACAGTGTTACTTTTCCATAAGATCTGTCATATCCTGCTTTTTCGAATGCATCTGCAAGTTCTTCTGCAATATAATCAATGATTTTCTTCACTTGTATCTCCTCCATTCATCTTTTTATGATATCCGATATGTTCACAGTTACTTAATTTCCTGTAGAATCTTCATATGCACGCTTCAGATCGTCCAGCGCCTCTCTTAAAAGCGCATCCGAATTTACCGCATTCTGATAATCTTCATGCGTCTGATCCATCAGGGTCTGTACATCTTCATGTCCTGCGATCCGGTTGATATACGCCCGGATTTCTTCTTTTTTTACTTGCTGAGTTATCTGGTAATTTCCCTGAGAATCTTTCGTGACATACAACGTTCCAAGTCCAGGAACCTCTGTATATATATCTTTGATCTTCATATCATATCTGACGAACGCCACATATGTATCTTTGTACTTTCCGGACTTTGTATAAATTTTGAAATGATCATACATTTCCACAAATTCCGTACCGGCTTTTTTATTCGTATAGTAATCTTCTACTTTCTTTATCATCTGTTCATTCGTCTCTTCTTTTAGTGGATTCGTTTGCATATTCTCGCAGCCGCCGTTTACCAGCACCACTTTTTCAGAACTGACGAAATGCTCTGTCTTCTGTACTTTCTTTTCTTTCTCTCCGGTAAGTCCAAATCCGAGAACTCCTACAATCAGAACAAGCAGAAATAGGATCAGAATAAAGCCCCATCTTTTATACCCGTTCTGTTCTGTCGGGATCTCATGACCATTTGTTTCCATAAGACTTCCCTCCATAGCACAATACCAGAAAATAGTAAAAAAAGTACACACCCGGGCGGATTCGAACCGCCGCTCCCGCCTCCGGAGGGCGGTGCTCTATCCCCTGAGCTACGGGTGCGTATACAATTACCATATGAAATTGCCTTAGTAATATTAACACATCTTTGAGACAAAGTAAAGGAAATGCTTCCCACTTTTCGGACATTTCCCCTACTTTTTTCTACATTTTTCTTTTTTGGGTCTTACAGAGTCAGTTTACCTGTCTCACGATCATAATAATATGCCCGGTCTGAAAGCACTTCTTCCGCTTCTACCTGCGTCTCATTAATCTCTTCGATCAGGCTGCAGAGTTCTTCTTTATCCGGTGCTTCACTTTCTGCCACAATAATGGTCTCGTGTACACTGCTTGGAAGTACGAAGAAATTTTCTCCCACTTCACCGGCAATCTTTCTCAGACAATCCGGGTAGATCAGTGCCGATGCCCCGTAGCTGCGCACTTCATTGCTCAGAATATACATCTTTTCTGTCGGATTCTCCTCTGCTTCGAATCCCAGTAGTTCTTCGATCACCGTACGCATCGGTGCAAATTCGTACGGTAGTAATTCCTGGGTATTCTTACATGCCCGATAATAAAGATCCTCTTCCGCCACTTTCCACATCTCCATATGCTCCTTCCGGACCATCATAGATGCCATTCCACATTCATCCACTTCCAGCAATACATAATAGATAATTGCCAGATCCAGATAATTTTTATGTGGGATCTCTTTTAAGAGCTCCTGGTTCTCTTTCCGTCCTATCAGGCGATATATGATCTTATCCTTTACAAATTCATAATCTTTTACCTTTTCGCCTTCTTCCCATGAATTCTGGAACCGGATCTTTTCATACAATTCCACAATATCTTTTGCAATCTGCTCCAATGGATACCCTCTTCTGAACTGTTGAAAATATTCTTCCAGATAGATCGTCGGCGAAATATTGATACCTTTTTCCGAAATCATGATGCCGCTTCTCTTCACGCCATTATTTTTTACGTTGGTATGAACACTTACCGTCCTTTCTTCTTTCACCTCTTTCTTTACTTTTGTCTCTACTGCATGGATAAACTGAAAATATGTCATAAAAACTCCTTCCATCCAGCAATATACAAAAATCATCTTGAAAACCTGCGGTGATACTACCGCCTGAGATAATAGAACATCTCCTGAATCGTTTCTGAAATATTATGGTATTTAGATTATAAAAAAGCCCTGCACAAAATGCAAGGCTTTTTTTATAAACTTTTGTTTAGAATTCTTACGAATCTTATGCTCTTGAAAGGTATGCTCCTGTACGAGTATCAATCTTGATTGTCTCGCCCTGATCAACGAACAGTGGAACGTTAACCTTAGCACCTGTCTCAACGATAGCCGGCTTTGTAGCACCTGTAGCTGTGTTACCTTTTACACCCGGCTCTGTCTCTGTTACAACTAATTCAACGCTGAGCGGCGGCTCGATTGCAAATGCATTTCCCTGATAGAAGCTGATTGATACTTCTTCATTCTCTTTTACAAATTTCATAGAATCTGCTGCATCATCTGCACTGATCATGATCTGCTCGAATGTCTCATTGTCCATGTAGTTGTAGAACTCACCATCATTATACAGATACTGCATTTTCTTTCTCTCGATGTGAGCCTGTTCAAATGTCTCTGTTGGACGGAATGTTGTCTCTACTACACCACCGTCGATAATATTTTTCATTTTAACACGCACGAACGCTGCACCTTTACCAGGTTTTACATGCATGAAATCGATAACCTGACATACTTTTCCGTCAACTTCGATTGTTACACCATTACGGATGTCTCCTGCTGAAACTTTAGCCATTACCTTATCCTCCTTAAATCGCGTATACACGCTTACGTAATTTCATCTCATATTATTCTATAATACATGATATTATTTTTCAACCTTTTTTTCGTGTCTCTGACTCTTCTTGTAGAAATGTAACACAATTTTTTCCAGATAACGCTTCAAAACGATCTGGATTTCTTCCTTCGGATGTATCGGTTTTACCAGAATATTCGGAATTCCGGCACGTTTTGCTCCCCATACATCTGTAAAAAGCTGATCTCCTATGAACACAGAACTTGCCCTGTCCGTTCCCATAATCTCCATTGCCTTAATATAATTCTTTGTAGATGGCTTGTGTGCATTATATACATAATCTACCTGAATGTCCTTATTGAACATCTCAACTCTCGGCTTCTGGTTATTCGAGATCAGACAGCATCGGAATCCGATTGCTTTTAGTCTGGCAAATAATGCTTTTGCCCGATCATCTGCCGGTGCCCCGTGTGGAACCAGCGTATTATCAATGTCAAAGATCAGTCCGCGCACTCCATCTTCATACAACTGTTCAAAATCAATCGCATAAGTAGATGCCACGTACCGATCCGGGAAAAATCTATCAAACATACTATTCTTCTGACTCCTGCAGACGCTGAACCAGTTCTTCACAGATTTGAAGAACGGTCTTGTCGTCCGTATTGATTACAATATCTGCTGCCGCTTCGTATTTTTCACGGCGCTGTTCCATAAGTTCTGAGATACCTTCTACATTCTTTCTTCCGTTCAGTACCGGTCTGTCATTGCTGTCTTTCACACGGTCATAGATGGTCTCCGGTGTAGCTGTAAGAAGGACAACTCTTCCGTTCTTCTTCATCTCTGCTACATTGCCTTCTCTTAATGCAGCACCTCCGCCACAGGAAATTACGGAATTCTTGCGTGACTGCATCTCGATCAGGAGATTCGTCTCCAGATCACGGAAATATTCTTCTCCGTAAGTAGCAAAGATGTCCGGGATACTCATCTCTTCACGTTCCGCGATCACCTGATCCAGCTCCACGATATCCATATCGAACATCGTGCTCAGATAATCAGAGATTGTTGACTTACCGGCTCCCATGAATCCAATCAGTACAATGTTATAATCAAAGAGCTTTCTTGCCTGGATTCTCTTACTGTTACGTAAAATGCATCCGAACACATCGAAAATCTCTTCTTTATATTTATTCTCTTCCAGTTTCTCTTCCAGTCTTCTTTTCTGCTTTTCTTCCTGACGCGGCTGTAAGATCGGCATACCGTATTCTTCTTTATACGCCATGATCTTTTCGATAATAGAATTACGCTCTACCAGAGCATCAATAATCTTATCATCGCACAGAGCCAGCTGCTCTCTGTACATCTCTAAATCATTCATCCTTCTGTACTCTCCTATAAAAATGTAAACTATCGTCTAATATACCCACGTATTATAGCAATAAATCCACATTCACGCAAGGATATCCGGCATATTCCCGCATATTTATCGTAACAGTTCAGCCTAATGGCTGAACTGTTACGATATCAATCCAATAAGTATATATTTATTTCATTATTTTGCAAAACATACTGGAATAATTAACCGAAATATGTTAGTATAATCAAAAGCATTTATATTTCTCAAACTCTCATCCATGTATCTGACGCAAGATGCTAATCCCAGCCTGGAACTCGAAGCTGTTTTATTAAATATTAATCCCGGTTACAATGAAAAGCTGAAAAATTTGTGTAAATCACTAAGTGATTATTCAGAATATACCAGTCGGGTCAGACTCTATGCCAAAGAAGTGTCTATTGAAGAGGCTGTGGAAAAAGCAATTACAGAATGTATTGCAGAAGGGATTCTGGCTGACTTTTTAATTAAAAACAGAGCGGAGGCGAAAAAAGTGAGTATTTATGAATATGATCAGGAAAAACATCTCCGTTTGGAACGCGAAGATGCTATGGCTGAAGGGATTTCACAGGGCAAAACCGAAATGCTTCAGGAACTTGTAATGAAAAAATTAGAGAAAAATAAATCGCTGGAGATTATTGCTGAGGAATTGGATGTGGATATCTCGGTAATTAGGGATATTGTTACCAAAATTAGATGATATCATGAATGAGGGATTATTCGTACGAAAGAAGAATGCCTCTTTTCAGCTATGGCATAAAAGCTAAAACGACTGGTTAAGGCTATGTAATCAAAGCCTTAACCAGTCATTTTTTGAATATTTGATTAAATTCTATTCTAATTATTTAACCCATTCACCATTTCTGTTGAATATGTATCTTCTTCCACCGATATTCCAATCTCCGGTATAGATTCTTCCGGTTTTTCCGGCATAATACCATGCACCCTGATGATAAATCCATCCGCCGGTAAATAAACGTCCGTTTTCATCGAACATATATACACCACTGTCTCTACTATAAACTAAACCGGTAAGCATTCTTCCATACTCTATATAGTAGCTTCCTACAAATCCGTCATATGGCAGTCCATTTTTGAAATAGTACCATACAGTCTTGCCATACACAGTTGCTGAATACCATCCGGAAGTAGCCTCGGTTTTACCGCCGTTTGCACCATAGATATAGTACTTATCATTCTCACTCTCATATTCCATACCAATAGTCATAGAGCCATCCGCATCGAAATGATATACCGCTCCACTAACAACTTTTTCGCCTTCTCCTACTAAAGAATCATTTTCAACATAGTACCAGATGCCATCATCAGATAGTTTCCAACCATCCTTGGTATCTCTGTTACCATTTGCATTAATCCAGAAATACTTGCCGGTTTTCTTGTCATAGAAAGGCGCATTCTTATGCATCATTCCGCCATCATTGAAATAGTAAGTAAGCCCACCAATTTCTTTCTTCGACTCTGTGTTCAGCATACCATCAGCATTCACATAATACCAGTCACCGAATGCTGTCTGTTTCCATCCTGTTCCTGACACATAACCCCGCCATGCTCCGCTTGCTGCAAACTGGCTCAGTTTTCCATCAACTTCCGTGATTGTACCGGAAACCATTCGCATATAACGAAAATAATACCATGTATTTCCAATCTTTCTCCATCCGTTTTCTACCAGTACCGGATCGCCAGTCGCAGCATTCTTTTCTGCATAGTTCCAGCCATCCAGTGACTTTACCCATCCTGAAGCAACTGCACCATCTGCTCCAACGTAAGAGTAGTCATGAGCGCTGTTATAATGTTCAGATGGAACTGCTGCATCCGTCCTCATCCGACCATTTTCAATATAATAAGTATGATCCAGCCAACCATTATATGGTTCTCCTTTTGCTGTACAATAATACCATGTACCATCTGCCAGCGTCCATCCACTCTGTTCTCCGATTACCATCTGCTTATAACCATTTTCGTCAAACACATAGGTTTTACCATCGATTTTTTTCTCACCAACTGCCATTATACCGTCTGAAGTAACATAGCAGTTTCCAATCCACTTGTTTGTGCAAACATTGCCATCTGCATCCGTATAATACCATGCAAAACCTTCTTTAATCCAGCCGCCTTTTACAATTGCACCACTTGCATTTGCTATATAAGAATGCCACTTATCATTCACATATGTACGAATCAAACCGGTCTGCATAGCACCTCCGTGGTTAAAATAATAAGAACTTCCATTAATCTCTATCAGTTCATTAATAGCAGCCTCTCCGTTCGCTTTCACATAATACCATGTACCGCCCTGCGACTGCCATCCCGGTGTTGTAATGATTGTACCGGAAGCATTGGCAAACAGTTTTTTAGAAACCCACTGATGATCTTCCAGATAATTTGCCCAGAATGCACCGGTCTGCATAATACCCTCACCATCAAAATAGTACTTCTGTCCTCCGATTGTCAGCAGGTCATTACCGGCCACATCACCGTTTTCATCAAACCAGTACCGTTTTCCTGACTGTTTTGACTGATACCAGCCTCTAGCTGTTACAATCTGTCCATCCGGCTCTGCTAAATAATACATTTCGTCTATCCGGAAACGTCCGATTGTCATCTTACCATCGGATTCAAAATGGTATTTACTTCCGTTAATAATTTCAAACGTGTCCTTTAATACACTGCCATCTTTGAAATAATACCAATAGTCACCAAAAAACTGCCAGCCACTCTTCGTAGATACATCCATAACAGTCAGAACACCATTTACATCTGCATGATAGAACTTATCGTCTACTACATTTTCTATAATGCTAACCGTCCTTCCCAACTGAGATTCACATCCTCAGTTACGGCACATATTACCGCACACTTCTGTACATAGCAACCTATTTTTTGCGG
>URTM01000047.1 GCA_900550865.1 uncultured Dorea sp.
AGACAGGTAAAGAGATGCAGTTCTTCGGAGCTCGTGCAAACCTTGCTAAGTGTCTGTTATACGCTATCAACGGTGGTATTGATGAAAAGAGTAAAGTTCAGGTTGCACCTGCTTACAGACCAATCACATCTGAGTATCTTGACTTCGATGAAGTAATGGAAAAATATGATGATATGATGGAATGGCTGAGCAAACTGTATGTTGATACACTGAACATGATTCACTACATGCATGACAAATACTACTATGAAGCAGCTCAGATGTCATTGATCGATACAGATGTTAAGCGTTCATTCGCAACAGGTATCGCCGGATTCTCTCACGTAGTAGATTCACTTTGCGCTATCAAATATGCTAAGGTTAAAGCTATCCGTGACGAAGACGGAATTACAACAGATTTCGAGATCGAAGGAGATTTCCCAAGATATGGTAACGACGATGACCGTGCAGACGACATGGCTGTATGGCTTCTGAAGACATTCATGCACAAACTGAACAAGTGCCACACATACAGAAATTCTGTACCTACAACATCAATCCTTACAATTACTTCCAATGTAGTATACGGTAAGGCTACAGGATCTCTTCCGGACGGAAGAAAAGCAGGAGAGCCACTTTCACCAGGTGCTAACCCATCTTACGGTGCAGAAAAGAACGGACTTCTTGCATCCCTGAACTCTGTTGCTAAGCTGCCATACGAGCTGGCTCTGGATGGTATTTCTAATACTCAGACAATCAGCCCAAGTGCACTTGGACACACAGATGACGAGCGTAAAGAAAACCTTGCACGTGTAATGGACGGATACTTCGATCAGGGAGCACATCACCTGAACGTTAACGTATTTGGTACAGACAAACTGATTGACGCTATGGAGCACCCAGAGAAACCAGAGTACGCTAACTTCACAATCCGTGTATCTGGATACGCAGTTAAGTTCATCGATCTGACTCGCGAACAGCAGTTAGACGTAATCGCAAGAACTTGCCACGATCATATGTAAAAGCAATGAGCCATGCATCAGATGGACCAGATGCAGTAATCAAGCTTGCTTGAATTACTGTATCTGGAACAGCTGATATACGGCGACCGCCGTCAGCGAGATGAAGCAAAGCGGAATCGAGCTGTGCATAGCGAATTACATGTAATAAATAAAAAAAGGAGCAAAACTATGACCAAAGGATATATTCATTCTCTGGAAAGTTTCGGCTCCGTTGACGGTCCAGGTGTCCGGTATCTGATATTTACAACCGGCTGTGCAATGCGCTGCCAGTTCTGTCATAACCCGGACACATGGAACATGAATTCAGGGACTCTCTACACAGCAGATGAACTGATTGATAAAGCCTGGAAATACCGCACTTACTGGGGAAGTAAGGGCGGTATTACCGTCAGTGGGGGCGAACCGCTTCTGCAGATCGATTTTCTGCTGGAGTTGTTCCAGAAAGCCAAAGAAAGAGGAATCAACACGACACTGGATACCTGTGGGAATCCATTTACAAGAGAAGAACCATTCTTCAGCAAATTTCAGGAACTGATGAAGGTGACAGATCTTGTGATGTTAGATATCAAGCATATTGATGACGAGCAGCATAAGATTCTTACCGGTCAGACGAATAAGAACATTCTTGATATGGCGGAATATCTTTCTGAGACTGGAAAGCCGGTCTGGATCCGTCATGTCCTGGTTCCGGAAAGAAGTGATAAGGACGAGTATCTGCACAGACTTCATGACTTTATCGAGACATTGGATAATGTAGAGAAAGTAGAGGTTCTTCCATATCATACACTCGGTGTATATAAATGGAAAGAACTGGGAATCCCGTATCAGTTGGAGGGTATTGATCCACCATCGAAAGAACGTGTGGAGAATGCGAACCAGATTCTCGAAACGGCAAAATATCATGTATAAAAATTACGGAGCACATAAAAATTTATGTGTTCCGTAATTTTTTTGTACAAAAACATGCAAGAGAAGCTGTAAAATGTAAAAATATTTATAAATAAAGGTCAGTGTGAAAGAAATCATCAAAGTGTACAAGAAATGTGAGTAAAAGTCTTTTTTTAGTATGTAAAATGTAGCAATTTGTCAATTTAGCCAATTAAAGTCTTGAAACATGTATAAAAATACGATAATATTATTTTTATAGATTTTTACCGAAGGAAGGAAGAAGAACTATGAATCTTAAAATTGGTGTGATTAAGGGAGACGGAATTGGCCCGGAGATCGTAACGGAGGCAATGAAAGTTCTGAATAAAGTTGCAGAAGTGTATGGACATACTTGTGATTATACGCAGTTACTCATGGGGGGAGCATCGATTGATGTTCACGGAGTACCGCTTACAGATGAGACAATCGCAGAAGCAAAAGCATGCGATGCAGTTCTGATGGGTTCCATCGGAGGAGATGCGAAGACATCCCCATGGTACAAGTTAGAGCCTTCCAAGAGACCGGAAGCAGGACTTCTGAAGATCAGAAAAGCATTGAATCTTTTCGCAAATTTAAGACCTGCCGTACTTTACGATGAACTGAAAGGTGCATGCCCGCTGAAAGAGGAGATCACAGAAGGCGGATTTGATATGATGATCATGAGAGAACTGACAGGCGGCCTTTACTTTGGAGAGAGAAAGACAGAAGAGATCGACGGAGTGATGACAGCAAAAGATTCTCTTACATATAATGAAGAAGAGATCCGAAGAATTGCAAAACGAGGATTCGATATTGCAATGAAACGCCGCAAAAAAGTAACAAGCGTAGATAAGGCGAATGTACTGGATTCTTCAAGATTATGGAGAAAAGTAGTAGAAGAAGTTGCAAAGGATTACCCGGAAGTCACAGTAGAGAATATGCTGGTAGACAACTGTGCAATGCAGCTTGTAAAAGACCCGAAGCAGTTTGACGTTATCCTTACAGAGAATATGTTCGGAGATATTCTTTCAGATGAAGCAAGTATGGTAACAGGATCGATCGGAATGCTTGCAAGTGCCAGCTTAAATGAAACAAAATTCGGTTTATATGAGCCAAGCGGCGGATCTGCACCGGATATTGCAGGAAAAGGAATCGCGAATCCGATCGCAACCATCCTTTCAGCAGCAATGATGCTTCGTTTCAGCTTTGATCTGGACAAAGAAGCAGATGCAATCGAAGCTGCCGTTTCGAAGGTATTAAAAGACGGATATCGTACGATTGATATTATGTCAGACGGAAAGATGCAGATCGGAACAGAAGAGATGGGAGATCTGATCGCAGCAAACATTCAGTAATGATCGGAATCATAGAAATACGGCTTTATAGAATTATTTACAGAGTTATAATAGAAGATATTGGATAGAAAGATAACAGGAGGTTAAACAAATGAGAAGTGATACAGTAACAAAAGGAAAACAGCAGGCGCCTCACCGCTCGCTGTTCAATGCACTCGGACTTACAGAGGAAGAGATGAACAGACCACTGGTCGGTATCGTATGTTCTTATAACGAGATCGTACCGGGACACATGAATCTGGATAAGATCGCAAATGCAGTAAAACAGGGTGTTGCCATGGCAGGTGGTACACCGATCATGTTCCCTGCAATTGCAGTCTGTGACGGAATTGCGATGGGACATATCGGAATGAAATATTCCCTGGTAACCAGAGATCTGATCGCAGATTCTACAGAAGCAATGGCAATGGCACACCAGTTTGACGCACTGGTTATGATCCCGAACTGTGATAAGAACGTACCGGGACTTCTGATGGCTGCAGCGAGAATCAATGTTCCGACCGTATTCGTCAGCGGCGGACCGATGCTTGCAGGACATGTAAAAGGACAGAAGAGAAGTCTTTCCAGCATGTTCGAGGCGGTAGGAGCCAATGCAGCGGGAACAATGTCAGATGCAGACCTGTGTGAGTTTGAAAATAAAGTATGTCCGACATGCGGTTCATGTTCCGGAATGTATACAGCGAACAGTATGAACTGTCTGACAGAAGTGCTTGGTATGGGACTTCGTGGAAACGGAACGATCCCGGCTGTATATTCAGAAAGAATCCGTCTTGCAAAACATGCCGGTATGAAGGTTATGGAACTTCTTGAGAAGAATATCCGCCCAAGAGATATCATGACAAAAGAAGCAATTCTGAATGCACTTACTGTTGATATGGCACTCGGATGCTCTACAAACAGTATGCTTCACCTTCCGGCGATCGCGCACGAAGTAGGAATGGACTTTGAGATTGATTTCGCAAACGGAATCAGTGAGAAGACTCCGAACCTCTGTCATCTTGCACCGGCAGGTCCGACTTATATGGAAGATCTGAACGAAGCCGGCGGTGTCTATGCAGTTATGGCAGAACTGAATAAGAAAGGACTTCTGCATACAGAATGTATGACAGTTACAGGAAAGACGGTTGGAGAGAACATCGAAGGCGTAGTTAACAAAGACCCTGAAGTTATCCGTCCGATCGACAATCCATACACACCAACAGGCGGACTTGCAGTATTAAAAGGAAATCTTGCGCCGGACGGAAGTGTTGTAAAACGTTCTGCAGTCGTAGATGAGATGCTGGTACACGAGGGACCTGCAAGAGTATTCGACTGCGAAGAAGATGCGATCGCAGCAATCAAAGGCGGTAAGATCGTAGCTGGTGATGTAGTTGTTATCCGTTACGAAGGACCAAAGGGAGGTCCTGGAATGCGTGAGATGCTGAATCCTACATCTGCAATTGCAGGTATGGGACTTGGATCAAGTGTAGCACTGATCACGGACGGACGATTCAGCGGGGCATCCAGAGGAGCATCGATCGGACATGTATCTCCGGAAGCAGCAGCAGGAGGCCCGCTGGCTTTTATTGAAACGGGTGACATTTTGAAGTACAGTGTGGAAAAACGTTATCTGAACGTTGTGGGAATCCAGGGACAGGAATTACCCGAGGAAGAGATTCAGAAAGTTTTGAAGGAACGAAGCCAGGCAGGTATTATCCCCCGTCCTAAACGGAAAGGGCTGTTTGGACGTTATACCAGACATGCACTTTCCGCCATGGAGGGGGCAGGATACGAAGAGTAGGGAGGAACATTATGAAGGCAAAATGGATTACACCGGTAGTGACAGCCCTGGACCAAAAGGGGCATATAGATATCGAAGCAAATAAAAGGATTTATGATTTTCTCATAGACGGCGGTATGGACGGTATCTTGCTGTTTGGCAGTATCGGAGAGTTTTTTGCACTTTCCCTGGAAGAAAAGAAAATCATGATTCGGGAGGCTGTAAAACACATTCGTCATAGAGTCACACTTTATGTGGGAACCTGTCATATGGAATTTGAGACCTGTGTGGAATTGTCTAATTATGCCATAGAGCAGGGAGCTGACGGCGTGATGGTGATTTCTCCCTACTATTTCAATCTGCCGGACAGTGCGATTCTGCATTTCTATGATACATTGGCAGAGCAGGTGAAGGGATCTGTACTTTTGTACAATTTTCCGGACCGTACAGGGCACGACCTTTCCCCGGAACTGATATACCGGCTGGTGTCTGAACATGAAAATATTGTGGGCATTAAAGATACGGTGGCCACTATGGGGCATACCAGAGCTATTATTCAGAAGGTGAAAAAAGAGTTTCCCAATTTTATGGTGTATTCTGGATTTGACGAGTTTTTCGGACACAACGTACTTTCCGGAGGAGACGGTTGTGTGGCTGGTCTGTCTAATTTTGCTCCGGAAGTAGCTTCCGCTTATGCCAATGCAGCCAGAAATGATGATTTGGAGAAAATGGCACAGTGTCAGCAGAAAATTGACAGCCTGATGGCTATTTATGATGTGGCACCGCAGTTTATTCCTACCATTAAAAAGGCCATGGCAGTGCGCGGTATTCAGATGGAACCGGTGTGCGCCCAGCCCCTTTTGCCGGCTACAGAGGAAGAGACCGGCAAAATCCGGGAAATTTTAAAACATGCAGGATTGAAGGAATAGAAAAACTCCCCGCAAGACGGAAATGCTGTCTTTGCGGGGAGTTGTGCTTTTAAGAATTTTCTTTTTCCGGGTGTTCCAGCTCATCAATAGCCAGGCGGAAACCGTTCTGTGCAGCTTTCATGCGCCAGAAATCCGCTTTTTCAACGTCTTTTTCTACCCCTTCACCATAGCGGTAGAGGACAGAAAGGTTATACTGGGCTGCCGGAATATTGCCGTTTGCGGCTTTTTCAAAAAGCTGAAAGGCTTTTG
>URTM01000048.1 GCA_900550865.1 uncultured Dorea sp.
ATGGTATGGGAATGTCAATGTTCAATGCATGGGCAAAAGACAACAAAGTTCCTACCTTCGGTTACGATGCAAACAGCGATGCTGTAGCAGCAATCGGTGAAGGATATGGCGGAACAATTTCTCAGCATGCAGACGTTCAGGCTTACCTGACACTGAGAGTTCTGCGTAACGCACTGGACGGTGTAGACATTGATACCGGTATCGGTACAGCAGATGAAGCCGGCAACTGCCTGACAGAGGGTGAAGATTACAGATACAGCGAAGAAGAGAGATCTTACTACGCATTAAATATTGCTGTAACAGCCGATAACTACAACGATTTCACAGATTCCACAAAAGTTTACGATAAAGTTGCAAAACAGCTGGATGAAAGCAAGAGCCCATCCAAAAAAGTATGGCTGAATATCTACAACGCATCGGATAACTTCCTGAGCTCTACCTATCAGCCACTGCTGGAGAAATATGATGATCTGCTGAACCTGAAGGTAGATTACATCGGTGGAGACGGACAGACAGAGTCCAATATCACAAACCGTCTTGGAAACCCGAGCGAGTATGATGCTTTTGCAATTAACATGGTTAAGACCGATAATGCAGCAGCATATACATCACTTCTCTCCAAATAATCTGAGACAGAATAAAAGTGTAAATGGTAACGGTTCGGAGCTATGCGAAATCGAGATGAGGTCTCTGAATCGTTACCGTAAATGAATGAAATTATAGAGGGGTGTCAGCAATGATACCCTTCTTTACTAAGAAAAGGAAGCGCAGCTATGACAGATGATAAGAATAAATATATCTTATCGATTAACGGCATGAGCAAATCGTTCGGTAGAAATAAGGTTCTGAAACATATCAGCATGAATGTCAAACCTGGAACCATTATGGGACTGATGGGTGAAAACGGTGCCGGAAAATCGACAATGATGAAATGCCTCTTTGGAACCTATCAGAAAGATGAAGGAACCATCGTACTGGACGGAAAAGAAGTGAATTTCTCCGGCCCGAAGGATGCACTGGAAAACGGAGTGGCGATGGTACACCAGGAGTTGAACCAGTGTCTTGAAAGAAGTGTTGTAGATAACATGTTCCTTGGAAGATACCCAAAGAATTCCGTTGGGGTGATCGACGAAGGAAGAATGAAAAAAGAAACATCAGACCTGTTCAGAAAACTGGGAATTACAGTTGATCTGACGCAGCCAATGAAGAAAATGTCTGTATCTCAGAGACAGATGTGCGAGATCGCAAAAGCGATTTCGTATCATTCCAAAGTCATTGTACTGGATGAACCTACATCATCCCTGACTGCACCGGAGGTTGAAAAACTCTTTAAGATGATGCGTCAGCTGAAGGCACAGGGAATTGCTCTGATCTACATTTCACATAAAATGGATGAAATATTTGAAATCTGTGACGAAATATCCGTACTGCGAGACGGTAGTCTGGTCATGACCAAGCCAAGTAAAGAAACGGATATGAACGAACTGATCGCCGCTATGGTTGGACGTTCTCTGGACAACAGATTTCCGCCTGTGGACAACACACCGGGAGAAACGATTCTCTCCGTACAGAATATATCAACAAAATATGCACCGAAACTGCAGAACATCTCTTTTGATATCAAAAAAGGAGAAATTTTCGGATTCTATGGTCTGGTTGGTGCCGGTCGTACGGAACTTCTGGAGACAATCTTCGGAATTCGTACAAAAGCAGAAGGAAATATCGTATATGATGGAAAAGTACTGAACTTCTCCTCCCCGAAAGATGCTATGGATCACGGATTTGCTCTGATTACAGAGGAAAGAAAAGCCAATGGTCTGTTCCTGAAGGGCGATATTACATTCAATACTACCATTGCAAACATGAAGCATTATAAGAGCGGAGTCGCATTATCGCATGACAAGATGGTGCGTGCAACGGCTGAAGAAATCAAGATCATGCATACAAAATGTATGGGACCGGATGATATGATCGCCAACCTTTCCGGTGGTAATCAGCAGAAGGTCATCTTTGGTAAATGGCTGGAGCGTTCACCGAGCGTATTCATGATGGATGACCCGACACGAGGAATTGATGTTGGAGCAAAATATGAAATTTATGAACTGATTATCAATATGGCGAAACAGGGAAAAACAATCATCGTTGTTTCTTCCGAAATGCCGGAGATTCTTGGTATTACCAACCGAATCGGTGTTATGTCTAACGGACGTCTGGCCGGAATCGTAAATACCAAAGAAACAAACCAGGAAGAATTATTGAGACTCAGTGCTAAATACCTGTAACAGGAGGAAAATTGGAAATGGCAGAAAACAGCGTTATTATTTCGTCGGAAGAAGAAGCAAAGCTTTTGAAGCCGATCGATGAATATGTGGAAGAAATCCAGAAAAAAATCGATGCATTACGTGCAGACGGCTTTGACAAAGTGAGCGATCTGAAAAAACAGATCGCGATCGCAAAAGAAAACAAGAACTTATCCGCAACACAGAGAGATAAGATCATTGAAAACAGCAAAAAAGAGCTGGAAAATGCAAAAAAAGTAGAAGCAGACAACAAAGAAGAAATCAAAAAGCTGATCGCAGAGGCAGAAAGCTATCTGGCCGCGCATTACAAAAAGGATTATTACGACGTAGTAAACAAAAGCTGCAAAGCTGCAAAAGCAGAAGAAAACAGCAGATATGAGAAGGTCAAAGCAGATCTAAAGAGCGAGCATCAGAAAAAGGTTGCTTCTCTGAAGGATGCAGAAGAGATTAAGGCTGAGAAATATGTGCTCAAAAATAAATTGTTTGATGCACAGATGGCTCACGAATCGAAGCTTCAGGAGATCAAGGACAGAAGACATGAAGCATTCATGCATAAATATCACCTGATCGACCTGTTGCGGGCTTCCAAATTTACATTCCCGCAGCAGAGAATACAGAAACTGGAAAATTACAGATATACCTTCGATTTATCTCAGTTCCTGTACAAAAACGGTCTGTATATCGTAATCATTCTGATCTTCATCGCACTGTGTATCATCACACCGATCGTTAAAAATACACAGCTGCTGACTGTTACCAACATCCTGAATATCTTACAGCAGGCATCCCCGCGTATGTTCCTTGCACTTGGTGTTGCCGGTCTGATCCTGTTAACAGGTACCGACCTTTCCGTGGGACGTATGGTTGGTATGGGTATGGTTACAGCAACCATCATCATGCATAACGGAATCAATACAGGTGCCGTATTCGGACATGTATTTGACTTCTCCGCTATGCCTGCTACAGCGAAAGCACTGTTTGCACTGTTAATGTGTGTAATCCTTACGACAGCATTTGCCATGATTGCCGGATTCTTCATGGCGAGATTCAAAATGCATCCGTTTATCTCTACCATGGCGAACATGCTGATCATCTTCGGTCTGGTTACCTATGCGACCAAGGGTGTATCCTTCGGTGCGATTGATTCTGCCATCCCGAATACTTTCATTCCGCAGATCGGAAAATTCCCGACCATCATTCTGTGGGCTGTTGCAGCAGTTGCCATTGTATGGTTTATCTGGAACAAAACAACTTTTGGCAAAAACCTGTATGCGGTAGGTGGAAACCCGGAAGCGGCAGCAGTATCCGGTATCTCTGTATTTAAAGTAACAATGGGAGCATTTATGCTGGCAGGTATCCTGTATGGCTTCGGTTCCTGGCTGGAATGTAACCGTATGGTTGGTTCCGGTAGTGCAGCTTACGGACAGGGATGGGATATGGATGCCATCGCAGCCTGCGTAGTTGGTGGTGTATCCTTTACCGGTGGTATCGGTAAGATCTCCGGAGTTGTAACCGGTGTACTGATCTTTACCTCCCTGACATACGCACTGACAATTCTTGGTATTGATACTAACCTTCAGTTCATCTTCGAAGGTATCATTATCCTGGCAGCCGTAACACTTGACTGTCTGAAATATGTACAGAAAAAATAATGAGACATTCATAAAGATACCAGGAGTGCAAAGCACGTAGCAATCTGGTATCAAAGGGGTCAGAAAAACTTTTGATTCCAACATCTTCATAAACAGATAGAATATAAGACAGCCCGGTCGTCCGATGGATGACCAGGGCGGTCTTTTGTTCTGTTCTGGCAAAATTTGTAACTATTCAGAGCCATGCGAAATGGAAGAAAAATCGCGAATCATGTTTACA